>MTOU01000020.1 GCA_002011745.1 Nitrospirae bacterium JdFR-85 | reverse complement strand
ACAGTATGGCTGACTCCTCCAAGCTGTTCTCTTGTCTTCCGATGCTCTCCAATGAGTTTCCTCAACTCTTGCTCGGTCCTCTTTTGGGCTTCAGCAAGCTCCTCTACTACAGCCTCAAGCCTTGTTAGTCTCTGCTCAGTTCGCTTCTGTGCCTCAGCAAGTTCTTCTACCACAGCCTCAAGTCTTGTTAGTCTCTGCTCTGTTCTTTTCTGGGCTTCAGCAAGTTCTGCTACAGTGTCCTTGAGTTCTCTGAACTCCTCCTTTGTTACTGTATTCAGGAGTTCACTATACACCCTTCCTATCGCTTCCGCTATCTTTTTGGCAGCAGTAGGGGTTATCTCATCCTTTAGTTGTTCATAAATCTGAAGGGTATCTATCATAGTGAAATTATAACATAATACATTGATTTTTTAGATAACCAGATAATATACTGAGATAGAACTGAAAAAACATCTGAAGGGAGGGTTTCATGAAGGATGAATTTAAGGTCTCTCCTCAAATGACGAAGAAGGAACTAATAGAAAAATACAAGCAGCTACTTGAGCAGTACCATCAAAAGGCAAAGGAGGCAGAGGAGGTGAAAAAGTGGCGTAAAGAAGCGGAAAAGAAAGCTGATGAAGAGGCTTTATTATTTGCAAAGGATGCCACCGTTCAGAAAGTAACAGAAAGCATCACACAGCTACAGATTGAGATAAACAACACCCTTACCCTTCTCGCAGAGAAGATGACAAACCAGTCAAGACAACTGGAACATCTAAACAGGGCTGTACAGCTACAGCAGCAGAGGCTCAAGGAACTCTATGATATAGAAGCCTCAACCGAGACATTTTACAGACTTATGGAACACTACCAGGAAAAGATAAAAGAGGCAGAAAAGGAGTACAGTGAAAAGCTTACACAACTGCAGGAAAATTACAAGAAAGAAAAGACACGCCTTGAAGAAGAGCTCCAGCGGATGAGAAACGAGATTGAGCAGGAGAAAAAGGCTTTAAAATTACAGTGGGAGAGGGAACAGGAAGAGTATATCTATGAACGGGACAGAAAGAGAAAAATTGAAGAAGATGAGTACAATGAAAAGAGAGCTGCTCTTGAGAAAGAACTTCAGGAAAGGATAAAGGCTATAGAGGCTCAGGAAGAGGAGCTCAAAAGATTGAAAGAAGAGGCAGAGAGATTCCCTGAAATCCTTAAGGCCGAGGTAGAAAAGGCAAAAGAGGAGACGGCCAGACAGCTGAAAAGAGAGATGCAGGAGAAGGAGAGATTGCTTCAGACAGAAAGGCAGTGGGAGAAGAGAATGTACGAGCAGAACATCAAGTTTCTGGAGGAGACCGTTAAGGCACAGGAGCAGAAGATTGAAGACTTAAGGAAAGAACTCTCTAATGTCCTTAATCAGTTAAGAGAGCTTACAGAGAAGGTTGTTGAGGGTGCTTCAGGGGCAAGGGCCTTTGCCACAGTGAAAGAGATTGCCCTTGAGCAGGCAAGAAAACCTGAACAGATAAAGGAATAATCACCTTATGCCCACCAGAGAAAGAGACTGGAATGAGACAGGCAGAGAAAGACCTTTCACATGCAAAAAATGCCTTAAAGGATGGAGACTTTGAATGGGCCTGTTTCGCCTCTCAACAATCTGCAGAGAAGGCACTAAAGGCAGTTTACGATAAGATGCACAGTGTTGCGAGAGGTGATTCAATTCTGGGATTAATAAAGGGCCTATCTACATCCTATACCGTCCCAGAACACTTTTTTCATTACGCAAGGATTCTGAGCAGATATTACATAGAAACAAGATATCCCAATGGTTTTCCTGAAGGGGCACCAATGGATTATTTTGATAAAAAATGGCTGAGGAGGCAGTAAGTGCTGCAGAAGAGGTGCTTCAGTGGTGTAGAGATATTCTCAATAGCATTTGAGGAACTTATAGAAACCCTTAAAAAAATTACCCAAAAAATAAAAGACAACCATCCAGAGGTTAAAGAGGTAATACTCTTTGGTTCCTTCAGCAGTGGAGAGTTTACTCCATTCAGTGATGTGGATGTGGCTGTAATTGTTGAAGATACGGAGAAGAGATTTACAGAGCGTTCTGACGATCTTATAGATTACTTTGTTGATATCCCTCTTGATGTCAATCTTGTGGTGTACACATTTGAGGAATTCTCAAGGATGCTCTCCTCGGGCAACGCCTTTGCAAAGGAGGTCAACAAAGGACTGAGGTTGTAGAAGGGTTATTCCTGCCTGTAGAGTTTATCGTACTTGACGGGCTCTGCAATCTGGAGCAAAGAGTTATATATCAATGGCTCGGGGGAGAATCTCTTTGCTCGGGCAAGCTGAAGAAGTTGTCTTGCCTGTCCTCTGAGACCATATCTTATGGATATTTTTGCCGCTTTCTGGAGCCTTTCTTCCTCTGCCAGAGAAGGTCTTCTCAGTTTTTTAAACCATTGAGCTATATCAATATATGTGCTTGAGATTTCCCTTGAAGAGTCCTTTGCCCCATCTATTGAACTGAGAAGTTCATCAGCCACTCTTTCAAGTTTCATCAGTAACCCCAATCTCTCGTGTCTACATGCATTTGTTGCCCTTAAGCTATAGTAAGTTGCGAGTAGTCTTCTGGGAAATCTACTTTCTAATGAGTACTCTTTTAAAACCCTTTCAAGCTTCTGTTCCGTTTGTTTCTCTTCAACTCTACCTACCTGCATAAGAAATAAAACAAGCCAAGCTGTAGCATTTATCTCAAGATGTGGTTTGTTTGCCCCGAGTTTGGAATCTTGCTGGTATTCTTTTCTTTCATGGGTAATCTTTATGGATAGGTTAGGATTTACTTTATGGTAAAACTGAGCCCTTTTCATGTAGCACCAGTCAACCAGTGCCCTTTGTTCTTGGACATCAAAAAGCCTCTGTCTGAGAAGTCTTTGCCACTCCTTCAACCTGTCTTCAGAGATACTTACCATTGTATGTATTGCCTTTACCAGTTTCATAGCCTCTGACCAGTTTGCAGACAACTCTAAGGCAACTACAGTTGTAGGAAGGGTTTTTACGAATTCATATGTGAGTTCTCTGTCAAAGCTTTCAAATACTATCAGAGCATCCCCTTTCGTACCAAAAAGAACATCCTTCCAGAGGCTCTGATAAAGGATGTTCACAACTCTATCTACACCTGTGATATTGGGATCAATTAATTCCGGATTAGTAATAATTGATTTTATTGTTTCTAATAGTTGTTCTGAAGAACTACTGGAAAGTTCAATATTTGCCCACCCTTTCTTATAGTGGTCTTTATTCTCTATCTTTTTATAAAGGGTCTCCAGTACTTCAATAAATTCATCTCTTCTAATGTTGTAAGCTATCTGGAAGTCCCTTTTATCTGGGCAGAGGTTTTCTCTCTGTCTGTACAGGTACCTAACCCACCGACAAAGAGTCTCTGCCTTATGTCCTGTAACCTTCTCAGCAGCACTGAAACTCCCTCTATGCCAAAGTATCAGTAAAGAATTAACAATTTCAGCAAGAGGTGTCCTCAAAGGACTGAAACAGTAAAGACTACTGAATCCAAAGGTTTTGCCACACTTTAGGCATCTAAATCTCTTTCTGCCTCTGACACTGCCATTTTTAATGGCTTTCCAGCCGCACCTCGGACATAAAGGAGTTTCTTTACAGGAACTGTCTTTGGACATAAAAAATTTTACCACTATCACTACAAAAGGGGAAAGGATGTAAAAAACTTTAAGAATATGGTAACTATAGGGAATAAAACAGAGGTATTAATTACACCTATAGGGAGTAGACAGGAAAGCCTTTTAGACCTATAATAAACAACATTTATTCTCATAAGAGCAAGGAAATTGGTGTATTATAAAGAGGGGGTAATGGATAGAGCCTTCGTACTCAAGGCCTTTGGTAAGAGACTGAAAGACTTAAGAATAGCAAAAGGATTTACTCAACAGAGATTGGGAGAAGAGGCAGACCTCAGTTATAAATACATAGGTGAGATTGAAAGAGGAGAGAAGAATCCTACCATATGTTGTATTTATAAAATCTCAGATGCCCTCGGTATATCCTTAGCCGAAATCTTTTTGATTGAAGAATGTAATCCTGGAGAAAATCAATATCTAAAGAGAGTAGAAAAACTCTTTGAGGGAAGAGAAGAGTCAGAGATTAAGAAAGCAATTAAGATTCTAGAGGTATTTTTTGAATAAACAAATCTGTATCTCCAAGATTACCAATTTGACAATTGAACTGACTGGTCAGTATAATATTAAAAGTTTATAAATTTATTAATTGTTTACCTAAGGAGGTCTCTATGATAGAGAAAAAATTTGTTTTTATACTTAACCATTCCTTTGATAAGCCTGATGTGGCAGCAGGTGCTCTTCAGCTTGCCACAAATATGAAAGCCTTCGACATAGAGCTGGATTTCTTTCTGATCAATGAAGGAGTTATGCTTGCAAAGAAGGGATTCGCAGAAACCATTACCTGGCAGAAGAAGGATGGCTTCTCCCCAGTTGCGGAACTCCTTAAGACACTAACTGAGGAGTTTGATGTCAAATTCTATGTGTGTGCATCATGTGTTAAGCCTTATGGTCTTGAAGGTGTGGAGTTAATCAAAAATGCTGAGATTAAACCAGGTAGTTTCCTTGGCGAACTTTTGCTTGAAAGACAAAACATCAGTTTCTGAACAAACCAAGGAAATTACTGGCCCAGTCTGGAGAGGATCTCATAGAAACCAGGGAATGATATCTCTACTGAAGAGCTATCATCTATTGTGGAAGGAACATCAGAAAGGAGTGCTGCCACAGAAAGAGCCATGGCAATTCTGTGGTCACCATAGGAACTCAACTGAGCACCTTTCAGTTCAACAGGCCCTTTTATGCTCACCCCATCGGGATATTCCTCAATCTCTGCCCCCATCTTTCTGAGTTCAGATACCATTGCCGCTATCCTGTCTGACTCTTTCACCCTCAGCTCAGAGGCCCCACGAATGATGGTGATCCCTTCAGCCTGTGTTGCAGCAACAGTCAACACGGGAAACTCGTCTATTGCTTTTGGAATCTCCTCCTCCTTAACCTCAGTAGCCCTCAGATCAGGTGTATACTTTGAAAGAATGTCTGCAACGGGCTCTCCAGAAACCTCCCTCTGATTAAGAATCTCCACCTCTGCACCCATTCTCATAAGGACATCAAGCAGCCCTGTCCTAGTGGGGTTTACTCCCACATTTCTTACAAGCACCTCAGAGCCGGGTATGATTAAGGCTGCCACGATGAAGAAGGCTGCTGAAGAGAAATCTCCAGGAACTGTTATATCTACAGGAGCCAGCTCTTCTGGAGGCGTAAGGGTAACCTTAAGCCCTTCAACCTTTATCTCCACCCCCATTGAACTCAGCATCCTCTCAGTATGGTCCCTTGACTTGTGAGGCTCAATAACCGATGTCTTCCCTTCTGCATAAAGACCTGCCAGAAGCACTGCTGACTTGACCTGTGCTGAGGCATGAGGTGATATGTATTCAATACCCTTTAGACCACCTCCTTTGATTGCTACTGGTGGTAGCGAATCATCCTTTCTGGCCACCAAATGGGCGCCCATCATCCTGAGGGGTAGAATCACCCTTCCCATGGGTCTCTGTCTCAGGGAGGAGTCTCCTGTAAGTACAGAGAAGAAGGGCTGGCCTGCAAGAAGACCACTCAGGAGTCTCATGGTGGTGCCTGAGTTCTCACAATCAATCACATCATCGGGTTCTCTAAGTCCCTGTAATCCTTTGCCTGATATTACTAAGGTTGAGCCTTCCACAGATATATCCACATCAAGGAGTCTGAGGGCATTGAGTGTGGAGAGAGGATCACGGGCCATGAGATAGTTTCTGATTATGCTCTTACCCTTTGCAATGGAGGAGAAGATTGCCGCTCTGTGAGATATGGACTTGTCTGAAGGAACCAATGTCTCACCCTTAAGAGGTCCTTTAAAGGAGAGTTCAACAGTCATTCTTAAGCCTTCTCCTTAAGTTATTCGCTTTCTGGAATGTTTTAAGGAGCCTTTGTTTATCAGAGCTTATAAGGGCATCCTTGAGGCTGTCAAGTTCGGTTTTCATTGTCTCAATAAGCTCAATAAGGTTTTCTCTATTCTCAAGAGAGATATCAACCCATAGCTGGGAAGGACTCATTGCTATCCTTGTGGTGTCCTTAAATCCACCTCCTGAGTATTCTATTGCCTCAGAGTCGAGCTTGGCCACTGTATTAACAAGGGCAAAAGACACCAGATGGGGAAGATGACTTATAAGACCGAATACTCTGTCATGTTGCTCAGGACTCATCTGGACAACCCTACATCCCACAGACTGCCATATGTTTATTACTCTATTTAACACAGTACTGTTAGTTCTTTCAGTAGGAGTAACTATACAGAGGGCTTCATTGAAGAGCTCTGGGCTGGCATTCTCTGCACCTGCCTTCTCTGAACCTGCAATAGGATGACATCCTACAAAATCAACCCCCTCTGGCACCAAAGACTCAAGTTCCCTCACAATCCCCTTAACACTACCTACATCTATGATAACAGAGTCTTTCTTCAGATGAGATGCAAATCTTCTCAGGAGTTCTCTGAATCTACCCACAGGAGTGGCAAGCACAATGAGGTCTCTCTCTTTAACCGCCTCCTCTGGTGAAAAGGTATATGTGTCGATCAGTCCTCTTCTTAGTGCTTCCTTGAGGTTCTCCTCTCTTCTGCCAAATCCAATGATAGAGATACTGCTACCATAGCGACTCTTCAAGGCACCGGCAAATGAACCCCCTATAAGCCCCACTCCAATAATTGCAATGTTCTTAAAATCAGGTTCAGACACTTCTGCCTACTGCCTTTGCTATAGGTTTTATCTCCTCCATCATCTGTCTAAAGGCATCAGGCTTAAGTGATTGCTCACCATCAGAAAGGGCCTCTTCTGGGTTTGGATGGACCTCCACAAGTAATCCATCAGCACCTGCTGCAACCGCAGCTCTTGCCATTGGTATAACAAGATCCCACTTTCCTACTCCGTGGCTCGGGTCTACCACCACAGGCAGATGAGTGAGTTGTTTCAACAGTGGTACAGCACTAAGGTCAAGGGTATTACGGGTGGCTGTCTCAAATGTCCTTATCCCTCTTTCGCAGAGTATCACCTGATGATTGCCTTTGGACATTATATACTCTGCTGCCATGAGCCACTCCTTTATAGTAGCAGAAAGACCTCTCTTCAGCAACACTGGCTTGTCTGCCTCACCAACCTCCAACAGTAATCTGAAGTTCTGCATATTCCTTGCCCCGATCTGGATCACATCTGCATACTGTAAAACAAGGTCAATATCCCTTGGGTCCATAAGCTCTGTGACTACTGGCAACCCCGTGAGTTCCCTCGCCTCTGCAAGGATCTTGAGCCCCTCTTCACCCAGTCCCTGAAATGAATAGGGAGATGTCCTCGGTTTGAAAGCCCCGCCCCTCAGGAATGTGGCACCGGCACTTTTGACCCTCTCTGCAACTTCAAGCACAACTTTTCTGCTTTCCACTGCACAGGGACCTGCAATAACATGTATCCTTTCTGAACCTATCCTGTTACCTCTGATGTTGATTACTGTGGTCTCTTTTTTGAATTCCCTGCTGGCGAGTTTGTAGGGCTTTATTATCCGCATCACGCTCTCAACAGCCTCAATCGCCCTTATAGCATTCTCCTCATCCTCAGATACCCTTGAGGTATCACCTATAACCCCGATTATTGTCCTCTCTGTGCCTCTTGAGACATGGGCCTCAAGCCCCTTCTTCTTCAGCTTCCCAATTATGTGTTCAATATCTGTATCTGTTGCTTCGGGTTTGAGTACTATAATATCCATTCTTTAACCTCCTGTATTCCACATAAATTTATATCACCTTCTCAAGGGCTTCTATCAGCCTCCTGTTCTCCTCAGGAAGACCGATGGTTATCCGCAAATATCTCTGTCCCATAGGCCTTACAATTACTCCCTCTTTAAGTAGCCTCTCATATACCTCCACTGCATTGTCCTGCTTAAGTATTACAAATATAAAATTCGCCTCTGTTGGCAGGTACTCCATACCAAGCCTATCAAACTCCTTGTACAAATAACTCTTCCCCTCCTCGTTCACTCTTACTGACTCCTTCACATGCTCCTCATCCTCAAGGGCTGCTCTGGCTGCTACCTGTGCAAGGGTATTTATATTGAAGGGTTCACGGATTTTGTTCATTTCTGTAACCAGCTCCTTCTTTGCTATACCGTATCCGATCCTGAGACCTGCCAGCCCGTAAATTTTTGAGAAGGTCCTCAGTATAAGGATGTCTCTTCCTTCCCGAAAGTATTTCATTGTGTCTGGGTAACGAGCATCCTGTACATACTCATAATATGCCTCATCCACCACAACAAGCACCCCTTCAGGCACCTTAGACATAAACTCATCAAATTCATCACTGAGGTTTATAGTGCCTGTCGGATTATTCGGATTTGCGATAAACACGATCTTCGTTCTGTCTGTGATGCTCTCAGCCATTGAGGGAAGGTCATGCCGCCACTGTTTCAGCGGTACCTCTATTCCCCTTGCACCAAGCGCCTGCACAGCAAGTGGATACACTACAAAAGATGGTTTACCCATTACCGCCTCATCCTGTGGGGTCATGAATGTCCTGACAGCTATATCAAGAAGCTCATTTGAACCATTACCCAGGATGATTTCATCCATATCTACGCCCAACCTTTCTGAAAGGGCCTGTTTCAGGTAGTATCCACCTCCGTCAGGATACCTGTTTACCCCTTCCAGTACCTCCTTCATAGCCTCAACCGCCTTTCTGGAGGGACCAAGGGGATTCTCATTTGACGCAAGCTTTACAGCCTCCCTTATCCCCAACTCTCTCTCCAGTTCCTCAATAGGCTTTCCAGGAACATAGGGCTTAATTGACCTCACATACTCTGGTACAGATATCATAGATATTTTCTCCTTTTTGAGATCTCATCAGTCCTCGGATAGGAACCGAGAACCTTTAAAAATAGGCAATGTTTCTCCACATCACCTAATGCCTTATTCACTTTCTTGTCTTCAATATGTCCTTCAAGGTCAATAAAGAAAATATACTCCCATGCCTTTCTCCTTGAAGGACGGGATTCTATCTTTGTAAGGTTTATATTGTGTTTCTTAAACGGAGCAAGCACCTCATAGAGGGCTCCTGGCTTGTCTTTTATTGAGAGCATAATGGATGTCTTGTCTTTACCTGAAGGCTTGGGAAAATCTTCAGAGATCACCAGAAAACGTGTGTAGTTGTTCTTGTTATCCTCAATTCTTCTCTCAATAATTCTTAAATCATATATCTTTGCTGCAAGGTCACTCGCAATGGCTGCTCCTTCCTCATCCTTTGCAGCCTGTTCTGCTGCCTTTGCTGTGCTCGGAGAGTCCACAATCGGTATATTAGGCAGATTCCTTTCAAGCCAGCCCCTGCACTGAGCTACTGCCTGCGGATGGGAGTATATCTTTTTTATTTTTTTTATATCACCAGAGCGTGACAGAAGATTATGATTGATTTCAAGCATGATCTCTGCTGACACCTTTAGGTCATAATCCATAAACATGTCAAGGGTATAACTTATAACACCCTCATTGGAGTTCTCTATGGGCACCACTCCGAAATCAGCCTTTCCTTCAAGCACCGCCTCAAAGACATCCTTTATTGTCTTCACTGGTATGAACTCGGCAGAAGAGCCAAAATGCCTTATTGCAGCCAGATGGGTGAATGTGGCAAGAGGACCAAGACAGGCCACCTTAAGAGGTTCCTCCAATGACAGAGATGCAGACAATATCTCCCGAAATATTACCTTGAGGGCATCGTTAGGAAAAGGGCCTTTGTTTAACTGCTGAAGCCTCTCCAGTATTTCTCTCTCTCTTTCTGGTGAGTAAAACCCTACCTTCTCAGCACTCTTAACCTTCGCAATCTCCAGAACCACCTCTGCCCTTTTGTTGAGAAGCTCAAGAATCTTCTCATCAATCCTGTCTATCTCTGCTCTCAGTTTTTTTAGCTTGTTCATCTCAATCTTAACCCTTTAAGAGAATTAAATTTAGATTTAAAAAATAACAGATATTAAAAGATTTTTGCAACTGAAAGGGGTTTCTTCTGAAAACTTACGATTGATCTGAGTTAAGTAGGGATAGGACTCTTTAAAAACTGCATTTTAATGTGGGCTTAATTTAAAGATATATTTGTATAAAATGGTATATAATTAAAAACTTGAAATCGTAAAACCCTATGAAAAGGAGGCTATATGAAGATCGGTCTTATTTCAGATACTCATGATAACATTGACAGGATTAAACAGGCGATTGAGATATTCAACAGTTCAGAGGTATCTCTTGTAATACATGCCGGAGACTTTACATCTCCTTTCTCCCTTATCCCCTTTGAAGACCTAAAGGCAGAGTTTGTAGGCATCTTCGGAAACAACGATGGTGACAAGCTGCTCCTTTCAGAGAGGTCCAAGGGAAAGATACACCGTCAACCCTATAAATTTGAGTATGCTGACAAGAGAATTATCGTAATGCATGAACCTGACCTGGTGGATGACCTGGCTGCCAGCGGTCACTTTGACCTGATAATATACGGTCATACGCATAAGGCAGTGGTAAAAAACATCAACAATACACTTATAGTAAATCCCGGTGAGGCAGGCCACTGGCTTTACGGGAAGGCCACGATAGGAATAGTTGATACTACAGAGATGAAGGCTGAGATCATAACTATAAAATAAAGGGGAGGTTAAATGTCTAAGGGCGTAAAGAGAGATATTCTTGAACTGATTGGTAATACTCCTCTTGTAAGGATAAGAAGGCTTACAGAGGAAGGGGATGCTACTGTGTTTGCAAAGCTGGAGGGTTTTAACCCAGGTGGATCTGTAAAGGACAGAATTGCCCTCAGTATGATAGAGGCTGCTGAAAGAGAGGGTAAACTCCGTCCAGGAGGAACAATAGTGGAACCAACCAGTGGAAACACAGGCATAGGGCTTGCTCTTGTGGCGGCTGTTAAGGGCTACAGGCTAATACTCACAATGCCAGAAACAATGACGATTGAGAGACGTCAGGTACTGAAGGCATATGGAGCAGAACTGATACTGACACCCGCCGAGAAGGGAATGATGGGAGCAGTTGAAGAGGCAGAAAGACTCTGTCTTGAGCATAAAGACTATTTTATGCCCCAACAATTTGAAAACCCTGCAAACCCTGAAATACACAGAAAAACCACGGCAATTGAAATAATAGATGATCTCGGGGAAGTGCCTGATGTCTTTGTGGCTGGGGTAGGCACAGGGGGAACAATAACCGGTGTCGGTGAGGTCTTTAAGGAGAAAAGAAGGGACTGCTATGTGGTGGCAGTAGAGCCTGCCTCGTCAGCAGTACTGTCAGGAGGAGAGCCAGGTCCCCATAAAATACCAGGTATTGGAGCAGGATTTTTCCCTGGTGTGCTGAACACTTCAATATACGACGAGATCATACCCGTGAGTGATGAGGATGCAGCAGAGATGGCAAAGGAACTTAGTATTAAAGAGGGACTTTTTGTAGGGGTCTCTTCAGGTGCTGCCATGTGGGCTGCCCTTAAGGTGGCAAAAAAAGTGGGTAGAGATAAAAGGGTTGTAGTGGTTCTGCCTGACAGGGGTGACAGATACTTAAGTATGAATATCTTTTAACCTTACACCGTGATCGTCTTTCTGAACGGAGAGTTTATTGATAAAGAAGAGGCTAAGGTCTCTGTGGCAGACAGAGGGTTTCTCTATGGTGATGGAGTATTTGAGACACTGAGGGCATATGATGGATATATCTTCAAGTTAAACAGACATCTGGAAAGACTCATAAAGGGGTTACAGATCCTCGGCATTGAAAACAGAATCAGCATACAGGAGTACAAAGAAAACCTCTACAGATTACTAAAGTTAAACAGTCTTTCAGATGCTTATCTAAGGATCACAGTAAGCAGGGGAAGGTGTAAAAGGGGGCCGAGGCCAGTTGGGTGTGAAACTCCTACAGTATTTATTGAAGTGGCTCCTTATGAGGGGTTCTCTGAAGAGGTATACCACAGTGGTGTTGAACTCTCAGTTGCAAAAAGGAGAAACTGCCGTTCAGAAGAGGATGCAGACCTTAAGAGCCTGAGTTTTCTACCAAATATACTTGCAAGGATGGAGTGTGGAGATAAATACTTTGACTGCATAATGCTAAACAGGGATGGGTATGTTACAGAGTGTTCAGTAAGCAATATATTCTTTGTTAGAGAGGGTATACTCTGTACCCCCTCAAGGGCTTCTGGTATTCTGGATGGAATAACAAGACAGGTTGTGATTGGTCTGGCAAAAAAAGAAGGAATTGAGGTGAGGGAGTCCCTATATACACTGGATGATTTAAGAGAATCTGAAGAGGTCTTTATTACAAATACCCTTATTGAAGTCATGCCTGTAAAGAGAGTGAATGAATGGAAGTACAGCCCTGGGAGAATAACCTCTCTACTGTTAAAGGAATTGAGAGAGTTGATTATAAAAGAAGGTGTTTCAGACAGGAATTCTTCTATATAAATAAAGCCCTATTATGCCGAAAAGCCCTGGTATTGACCAACCAGCCAGCCATGGAGGCACCACCCCCGCATATCCGAAAGAAAGGGCCATTGTAAAGGAGAACCAGTACAACAGGGCAATCCCGATGCCAAGCCCCATAGTAAGTAATCCTCCCAAAAGCCTGAGACTGAAAGAGAGACACAACCCTATTAGAACCATGAAAAGATTGGTAAAAGGGTAAGAAAGTCGAGAGTGTACATCCACACTCACCTTTATATTCTTCACTCCCAAGGCCTTCAATTTATTATGATACTTTATAAGGCTAAAAACAGACATCTCGTCAATCCGCTTCCTTGCCCTCTTAAGTATCTCTATTCCTCCCACTCCTTTTATAACACTTTTTTCTTTCCTTATAACTCTCTTTTTATTCAAATCATAGATATACAGATTCCTTAAAGCCCAGTCATGTCCTCTCCATAATCCTGATTCTGCCTCCATTCTTTTGATTAATACACCATCTTTAATCCAGAAAAGAGAAACCCTTTTCAGACTACCTGTATATGGATCAAATACCCCTGCCCTCACAATTAACCCTCCCCTCTTTCTTATCCATACCCCTCCAGCACTATATACCACATGTTTCATAGGTTTATGTAGCATTCTGTTAATTCGTTCAGTAGTAATAGGAGTTACCATCTCAGATATAACAAAATTAATAACCACAACCACCAGAGAAACTCCTATAATAGGCAGAAGGAACCTCCTCATATCAACTCCACAGCTTCTAATAATTATTATCTCGTTCTTTCTTGCAGCTATACCAAAAACAAGAAGTACACTCACAAGACAGGCAAGAGGAAGAATATACTTCATGAACTCTGGTATTTTGAGTAATCCTACCTTAACAAGAGCTTCTACAGAGGAGGTCTTTTTAATTATAGTGTCCATTTCACCAACTACAAAGATTATTGAAAAGACTATGGATAGAGAGATGGAAAAGCCTAACAGCAGAAGAACGAAATCCTTCAGATACCTTTTCTGGATCCTATTCACTGCTTACTCTCCTGTATAAGTAAAAAGAGATTAATGTAAAAATACCAATCGGTATCCAGCAGGACACAGCAGAAACAGCTCCTGTTCTATAGAGATTTTCAGAATATACGAGCACTGTATAATAAAGTGCATAAATTATAAAACCAACAAACACCCCTCTCAATCTTCCACTTCTGCCTGACACAAGAGACAGAGCACAGCTTATTAGAGCAACAGGTATTATAAGCAGAGGGAAACTGAACCTCCTGAAGAGTTCTATTACGTATTTTTCTCTCCCCTTTGCATCAGTATCAGCCCTTTTATACAGTTCTCTTATTCCCATCTCCCCTCTTCTTCTACTGAGAAGTTGCTCGGAAGACGGCAATTTCATTACATATTCTTTAAAACGAACCTCTATGGAATGCTGAGAAGGCAGATGTATGAGTCCATTGTAAAGCATCATCACTGGATTACCATCCTGATCTTGGCCAATCCTTGCCTGCTTTGCAGTAATTGCCTCAGAACCACCGTTCTTTTCTCGAAGTATAAAGATATTCTGAACAATGCCTCCCTTCTTTTTTCCATCAACAAGTAGGGTAAATCCTCTGAAGGCTGTGAAAAACACCCCCGGTTCAATAGCCTGTACAGCATTTCTTGAAAGAAGAGAATTTACCTCTATCCTTAACCTCTTCAGTGCTGCAGGAGCGACAAAAAGGGATACAGAAAAAGACACAATAAGAGAAAGTAGAGACAGATATAACACTGGTCTGAATAGACGATGCAGACTGAGTCCTGAACTTCTAAGAACCATTGTTTCGTTCTCAAAGGTCATTCTACCATAAACACTCAAGACAGCTAACATCAGACCAAGAGGTAAAGAGAAGACAAGGATCTGGGGCTGCACAAGGAGAATAATCATAAGAAGATTCTTAAATGTCAAGCCCAGTCCTGTCAATGTCCTGCTCAATTTAAGAATCCTTTCCATCATAAGAAGGAGGTTCAACCCTATAATGATGAGCAAAAAAGTAAGGATTAACTCTCTGAAAATAACCCTATAAATAAGCATGGTTATTATTGTAATCATATTCAAAGTGGAACAACAAGTCTGTTTTTTGACTCTTTTTTCCTTTAAATGTTAATATTTTCTATGAAGATAGCTATTACTGGTAAGGGAGGGGTGGGTAAAACCACCCTTTCTGCTATACTGAGCCACCTTTACGCTAAGGAAGGTAAGAAAGTGGTCGCAGTTGACGCAGACCCAGATGCAAACCTTGCGCAGGCATTTGGTCTCAGTCAGTCTGAAATTTCCCAATTGAAGGCGATTTCTGAACTGACTGAACTTATAGAAGAGAGAACAGGAGCAAAACCGGGAAGCATGGGAGGAGTTTTCAGACTAAACCCAAAGGTGGACGACATTCCTGAGGAGTATGGCAAAAAGATAAATGGTATAACCCTTCTTGTGATGGGTAAGACGAAGGAAGCTGCCACGGGCTGTTACTGCCCTGAGAATGTCTTCTTAAGAAGGCTTCTCAGACATCTCGTGGTAGAGAGAGACGAGGTAGTAATAGTTGACATGGAGGCGGGTATTGAACACCTCAGCAGAGGTACTGCTGAGGCAGTAGATGCCTTTGTAGTGGTGGTAGAACCTGGACAGAGGTCTCTCCAGACTGCCATTACTATAAAGGAGATGGCTCAAGGGCTCGGGGTAAAGAAGGTTTATGTAGTTGCAAATAAGATAAGAGGAGAAGAAGACCTCTCTTATATTGAAAAACATCTTGAAGGAATGGACCTTCTTGGTAGAATCAATTTTAGACCAGAAATCATGGAGGCTGATATGAAAGGGATTGCGCCATTTGTTAAAAGCTCAGAAGCCGTTAAAGATGTACTGGAGATTAAAACTCGTTTGGAAGAATCCTTAAAGTATGTTCAGGCCTGAGGAGTCTGAGTTAGATGAGAAACAGAGTTATTGAAAAGTTTATTGATGCAGATGCCTTTGCAAGGTATCTTGGTATAGAAATCTTAGAAGTCTCAAAGGGAAGCGCAAAGGCAAGACTTGAATTAAAGAGACACCATTTGAACAGTGCTGGAACTGTACATGGAGGAGTAGTATTCTCCCTTGCTGATGCAGTATTTGCGGTAGCCTCAAACTCACATGGTACTGTAGCAATGGCAATCAATGTCAGCATCGCCTATTTTCGTGCTGTCAGAGAAGGGATTCTTTATGCTGAGGCCAAAGAGGTCTCTATCAATCCTCGCCTTGCTACTTATACTGTTGATATTACAGACCAGGATGGTCAGAAGGTAGCACTGTTTCAGGGAACAGTTTATAGAAAAAGAGAGTCTATAGAAACACTCTTTTAAAGGGAGACTCACTCTCTTCATGAATAAATCTCTTTTAAGAAAAGAAATAATAAAAAAAAGAGATTCTATTAAACCTGAATTAAGGAGAGACAAAAGCAGATTGATCCAAAAAAGGTTGACAGTACTGAAAGAGTACAGAGAAGCCAAGACAGTATTACTTTTTGCTTCTTTCGACTCTGAGGTGGATACATCAGGTATAATAGACGATGCCCTTCAGAGAGGTAAAAGAGTGGTTTTGCCAAAGGTAGACACTGAAGAAAAGAGGCTCGCTTTGTACAGCATAAAAACCCGAACTGAGCTGAAGCCGGGATTTAAGGGTATACCTGAACCGGATTCACTACCTGAAAGAGAAGTATCTCTTGAAGAGATCGATTTTATACTGGTTCCTGGTGTAGCTTTTGATGAAAATGGTGGGAGGCTTGGCTATGGAGGAGGCTATTATGATAAACTTCTCGGTGGCTTAAACCGAAAGCCACATTTAGTGGCTGTCGCCTTTGAAGAGCAGATTTTAGAGAAAGTACCTGTAAGTAACCATGATATCAGGATCCCGAAGATTGTAACAGATCAAAGGATAATAGAAATCAACAAATAATGTTTCAGAAAAAGGGAGGAAGATATTGAACCTGGAGAAGATTAAGAAGGGCGTAGAACTCATACTTGAAGGTATTGGTGAGGACCCTACCAGACCAGGACTAAGAAGAACTCCTGAGAGAGTTGCACGGATGTATGAAGAACTCTTTTCTGGTCTTTCTGCATCTGCAGAAGACCTTTTGACCCCTATAGAAGGCGAAAGACACGATGAGATGGTGATGTTAAAAGACATACCCTTTTATTCCATCTGTGAACACCATCTGCTACCCTTTTTTGGTCGTGCCCATATAGCCTATATACCGGAAGGGGGAAGGATTGTTGGTATAGGAGAACTTGCTAAGGCCCTTGAGATACTTGCCAAAAGACCCCAGGTACAGGAACGCCTTACATCACAACTGGCTGATATGATTATGAACAGGTTAAGACCAAAAGGTGCCATGGTAATAATAGATGCAGAACACCTATGCCTGAGTATGAGAGGCATCAAAAAACCAGGATCAAGAACTGTAACCTCTGCAGTCAGAGGAATATTCAGAACGAAACAGTCCACAAGAGAAGAGATGCTGGAGTTGTTAAGGAGAGGTGATTAAATGAAAACTCTTTGAACAGAGAGTCGACTTCTGAGAAGAAATAATAAAAATAAATGCAAGACAGACGATATTTAAACCTGTATCTTTTGCGGATAAAAGACTTGAGAATCTATTAAAAGAACAAAGGAGGAGGTTGTTATGGGAGCAAAGATTATTGATGGAAAGGCGATTGCAGCAGAAATCAGAGAAGAGCTGAAAAAAGATGTCCAGGAGATGAAAGAAAAGCACGGGGTTGTCCCTGGACTGGTAACCATCCTTGTAGGCAAAAATCCTGCGTCTGTAAGTTATGTAACGGCAAAGCAGAAGACAGCTCACGACCTAGGCTTCTATTCTGTACAGGAAGACCTACCAGAAGATGTCTCTGAGGAAGAACTCCTCAAATTCGTGGACAAGTATAACAATGACTCCAAAATCCACGGAATCCTTGTACAGTTACCTCTGCCAAAACATATAAATGAGAAGAAAATAATTAATGCAATTGATCCTGACAAAGATGTGGACTGTTTCCATCCCGTTAATCTGGGAAGACTGGTAATAGGTGGAGACGAAGTGAGGTTTCTGCCATGTACCCCTGCAGGCATACAGGAGCTTCTGGTCCGCTCAGGAATCGAGACCTCAGGTGCAGAGGTGGTGGTGGTTGGCAGATCAAACATAGTGGGAAAACCTATAGCAATCATGCTTATGCAGAAGGGTAAAGGTGCTAATGCTACTGTCACAGTAGTACACACAGGTACTAAGAATCTTTCAGAACACTGCAAAAGGGCGGATATCCTGATTGTTGCAGCAGGTGTCCCAGGGCTTGTGAAGTCAGAATGGATCAAACCCGGTGCCTGCGTAATAGATGTGGGAGTAAACAGAGTTGGTGAGAAGAAGAGTGAGAAGACAGGCAGAATGATACCGATCCTTAAAGGTGATGTGGACTTTGACACTGCAAAGGAGATAGCTGGCGCCATCACTCCAGTGCCTGGAGGCGTGGGACCCATGACCATAACGATGTTGATGAAAAACACTGTAAGGGCTGCAAAGTACGCAATTGGGTTATGATTTGGATAAAGTTTCTTGTGTCTTTGATCTTTAGAGACATCTGGTAGAAAAGGAGGTCTTATATGATAATCACGAAAAAGAAGAACTCTCAGGAGCTGATGGAGAACATCAAAAACTACAAAAGCTTTTTTCTTATAGGCTGCTCTGAATGTGCAACCCTCTGTGGTACAGGCGGAGAGGAACAGGTAAAGGAGCTGTCTGAGACACTTAAGGCTGAAGGTAAAGAGGTGACAGGAGGTGTAGTCGTTAAGACAGGCTGTCAGGTGCTTGGTACAAAGAAGGAACTGAAGGCACATAAAGATGCCATAGACAGGGCAGAGTGTATACTCGTTCTGTCCTGTGGTGCAGGTACCCAGACAGCAGTGGAACTCTTTGAAGACAAGCCTGTCTATCCAACGAATGACAGCATGTTTCTCGGCAACATGACCCGATTTCAGATGTTTGACGAGAGGTGCTCACTCTGTGGAAAGTGTATTCTGGATAAGACAGGCGGTATCTGTCCTATCACCACATGTCCTAAGGGCCTACTCAACGGTCCATGTGGAGGCATGAAGGACGGCCATTGCGAGGTGAGCGAGGAGATACCCTGTGCATGGGTGAGGATATATGAAAGGATGAAGAGGATTGACAGATTACAGGAGTTCTGTGAGACCACAATTGAGGCCAAAGACTGGTCTCAGGCACAGAAGCCAAGGACTCTGTATGCAAGAGAGAAAAAACAAAAATGAGACGCCATTATGATTGGTTGAGACAGGCCGAACGAGACCTGAGACATGCAAGAAATGCAACCTTGGATGAAGACTATGAATGGGCCTGCTTTGCAGCACAACAGGCAGCAGAAAAGGCTGCAAAGGCCCTTGTGCAGTATATAGGTGGAGAAGCGTGGGGGCACTCGGTGCTTATGATCCTGAAGGGACTGCCTGATGAACACAGACCCAATATGGATATATTAAAATCAGCTGCTGAACTTGACAAACTTTATATTCCCACAAGATATCCCAATGGATTTGATATGGGAATACCAGGAGAGTATTTTGATAAAGAAGATGCAGAAAAGGCTATTAAAGATGCTGAAAGGATAGTGGAGTATGTTCGGAGTAAGATTACTTGAAAAAAATAAGGTTATAGGAACACTGAAAGAGATTGCTAAAGATATAAAAACCTCTGACCCAAATGTAAAAAAAGTGATTCTCTTTGGCTCACTCGTGGATAATAATTTCACAGCAGCAAGTGATGCAGATATACTAATAATACTCAAAAAGGACAGTAGACGACCTATGGACAGAATACCTGAGTATCTAATAAAGTTCTCTAACGCAGGGGTACCGGTGGATATCTTCCCTTTTACCGAGGAAGAGATAAAGAGAAACAGGTTTTTAGAAAAGGCTGAGAGAGAAGGTATTGAATTAGTATAATTCTTATTAAAGGAGGTTGAGTATGACATTCAGGGAGGCTCTTGAGTCAGGTAAGTTTGTGGTAACTGCAGAGGTTGGTCCACCAAAGGGGACTAATATTGAAGAAATGATCCATCATATTGAGCTCCTGAAAGGCAAGGTAGATGCGGTTAACTTTACTGACAACCAGTCTGCGGTTGTGAGGATGTGTTCCCTTGCAGGTTGTAAGGTCGCCTTAGAGCACGGGGTGGAACCCATACTCCAGATGACCTGCCGTGACCGCAATCGTATAGGGCTTCAGTCTGATCTGCTGGGTGCCTATGCCCTTGGAGTGAGAAATGTCCTCTGCATGACTGGAGACCATGTATCAGCAGGCGACCATAAAGAGGCAAAGCCTGTATATGATGTGGAATCGGTACAGCTTCTGCAGATAGTTGACTCCCTCAACAATGGCAAAGACATGGCAGGTAACGAACTCCACGGTAAAACAGACTTCTTCCAGGGTGCAGTGGTCACACCAGAGGCCGATCCCTTGGAGCCTCAGCTCATAAAGTTTGAAAAGAAAGTCCGCGCAGGAGCAAAATTCTTCCAGACACAGGCGATCTATGATATTGAGAAATTCAAAGAGTTTATGAAACATGCAAGAAAGTTTCCTGTAAAAATTATAGCGGGTCTTGTGGTCTTGAAGAGTGCAGGGATGGCTAACTTCCTTAATAAATTTGTACCAGGGATTAAAGTACCCCAAGAGTTAATAGACGAACTCAAGGCCGCGGGAAAAGAAAAGGCCCTCGAAACAGGCCTCAATATAACAGCAAGACACATAAGGCAGTTAAAAGAAGAAGGCATCTGTGACGGAGTGCACATAATGGCGATCGGAATGGAGGACAAGGTACCAATAATACTTGAGAAGGCAGGATTACTTTAAAATCCCATGAAACTCCATAATAAAAAAGAACTGAAAGACAATCTTTGTAGTATACTACAGAATACGGAGTTTGTGGTATTTGCTCTGCTGTTCGGCTCCTCTGCCAGGGCTGAGCTGAATCCCATGAGTGATCTTGATATCGGTGTTTACACTGAAAGAGAGACCTCATTAATAGAGTTAGGAAGGGTCTGTTTTAGGTTAGAAATAGAGACTGGAAGAAGTGTTGACTTGGTTGTACTTAACACACTCTATAAAAAACACCCAGCACTGGCATATAGAATAATCACCGAAGGAGAGTTACTCCTTTGCAGAGATATGGAGAAATTTGTGGAGTTTAAGAAGAACACATTTTTATACTATCTTGACACCCTTTATCTTATAGAAAAATTTAACAGTGCCCTGCAAGAGCGTATTAAAAACAGAATGTTTGGTATAAGAGAATATGCTGGAAAAGTTAAAACTTCTTGAAGAGAATATAAAGGAGCTTGATGTATTTAGAAATAGGTTTACTATTGAAGACATTGCTGATGACAAAACAAAAGAGTGGGGGTTGAGATACGGGCTCTTTGAAACCATTCAGATCGTTATAGACATCGCTTGTCATCTGGTGAGTAAATACAATCTCGGAAGCCCGGAAACCTATGCAGAGTGTATTGAACTTTTAAGAAAAAACGGTTACATTACCTCAGGACTTGCTGAGAGACTGGCTGGGATGGTTGGGCTGAGAAACATTCTGGTACATGAGTATGTCTCTGTTGACAGAAAAAGGCTCTTTGAATTTCTTTATAATATTGAGGATTTCAGAAGTTTCATTCTTGAGATAAAAGAACACATTTAGGGAGTCTCTATGGGAAAGGTAACGATAAACGAGCTCTGGAAGAAGAAGGCTGAGGGACGGAAGATTACTATGCTTACGGCCTACGACTACCCCTTTGCAAAGATCGTGGATGAGGCAGGGGTGGACATCATACTCGTTGGAGACTCACTGGCAATGGTTGTTCAGGGGCTTAATAACACCCTGCCTGTAACAATGGATGAGATGATATACCACACCAAGATGGTTTCAAGGGCAGCAGAAAGGGCAATGGTTGTGGGAGACATGCCCTTTATGTCCTATCAGTCCTCTGTTGAGGAGGCTGTCAGAAACGGAGGAAGATTCCTGAAAGAAGCGGGGGCAGAGGCAGTAAAGATGGAAGGAGGAAGGGAAGTGGTGGAGAAAGTAGAGGCTATGGTCAAGGCGGATATCCCTGTTATGGCACACATAGGGCTTACTCCTCAGGCAATCCATAGAATGGGAGGTTTTAAGGTTCAGGGGCGTACAGAGGAGGCACAGAAGAGACTAATAGAGGATGCGAAGATGCTTCAGGATGCAGGGGCATTCAGCATTGTGCTTGAGGCAATACCCATGTCACTGGCAAAAAGAATTACAGAAGAGCTCTCTATTCCGACCATTGGCATAGGTGCAGGCCCCCACTGTGATGGACAGGTCCTTGTGATACACGACCTTTTAGGGCTCTTTGAGAGGTTTATACCAAAGTTCGTGAAGAGATACGCAAACCTGAAGGAGGAGGCACTTGGCGCTATCAAGAGTTTTATAAAAGAAGTAGAAAAGGGAGAATTCCCCAAAGAGGAGCATAGCTTTCTCTGAGAACTGAAGGAGGAACGGAATGATAATTAAAAGTCTTGTTGTAGGCCCTCTTGAGGTTAACTGTTACATAATAGGAGATGAAGAAACCAAGAAGGCCATGATTGTTGATCCTGGCGATGAACCAGACAGGATAATTGATTTAATAAAAGAAGACAACCTAACTCCAGTTTACATCTTCTGTACCCACGCACACTTTGACCATGTAGGCGCGGTGCCTGAGCTAAAAGAAGACACAGGTGCAAAGATCCTCCTCCATAGAGATGAAAAAGAGATATATGAGGCAGCCAGGGACATGGCAGCATTCTGGGGATACGATATCCCTCCTCTGCCTGAGCCTGATGTGTTTGTGAAGGAAGGAGACACTGTAGAGGTTGGAAAATTAAACTTTAAAGTATTGCATACACCAGGACATAGCCCCGGGGGCATCTGTCTCTATGGCAATGGTATTGTTATTACAGGAGACACCCTTTTTGCAGGCTCCGTAGGAAGGACAGATTTCCACGGAGGCGATCTGAACAAACTAAAGGAATCCTTCAAGAGACTTCTCACCCTGCCTGAGGACACAGAAGTACTTCCTGGACATGGCCCAAAAAGTACTATTGGTATAGAAAAAAGGGAGAACTTTTTTATCGAAGAGTTTGGTTAAAAATAATCGCCCCTTGTGATCTCTTGTTCTCCTTTTATAATCATGGCAACAGCAGTATTCTGCTTAGTAGCTATTACTTGAATCCTCCCTATAGGTCTGTTAGGCTTCTGTGCTGATATTACTGTAAATACATTACCAGGTTTGATTCCATCCACCAGACCCCTATCAATATAAACCACATCCAACACACCATTAACAAGCCTTAAATCCTTTGCAGCTACAATTGTACCATGTACCTCAGGAGCTTCCACCTTCACCAATGGATAAGCCTCAATCGGATAATACTCATCCAGAGGAGAACCTATATCAATCTCAGAGAAAGACCTTAGTATCTTTACCTTTGTATATCCTGCCTCCTCTCCTACCACCTCTACCATACCTGTTAGTTCTATAAGATATCCAATAAACTTCCCAGTGACAGGATGTGAGATCTTCCCGAGAGATTTTAAGGTATAAAATCTCTCACCTTTGTCAGGTTTGCCAGAGTATACCTCCACATAAGCATAATCATCCCTTCCCAATATGCTTTTACCTGTAGGTGACGAAACAACCCTTCCTATATTGGGTATTTCTGTGTCAATGTAACCACTTGATGCAATCAACTCTGGCTCTACCACAAAGGGATACCTTGGCAGGATTCTTACAGGTTTTTCTTTCTTCTCAGGCACCTTTACAATCTTCTCTGCAGGAACCTCAATCTGCCTCTGTATAAACTTCAATGGAATACGTATCTTTTGGCCTGGATATATGAGATCAGGATTTTTGATCTCTGGGTTTGCCTTCCAAATCTTTGGCCATAGAAAAGAGTCTTTAAGTTTAAGCCCCGATATATCCCATAGGGTATCCCCTTTCTTGATAGTGTACTCAATATACTCCTCTTCTGCAAAAGAATTAATAGAAAACACCAGAAAAAATACTGTTGTAACTAATAAAATATACTTCTTCATGGCCCATCTCCTTTCTTTAAAGTTGCATATTAATATTTTATCAAAAAATACCAGAAATTATTACAAAAAATCAACTATTGACTATACATTATCTGTCTGAAGTCCTCTATAGCAATAAATTCATTAACTCTGGGCCTCTTTTTCTCTCTTGAGTTTGCCCTCAGTTTCAGTAGAAGATACTTTATACCAAACTCTTTTGCGGTTTTAAGAATATCTGGAGAATCATCTACAAAGAGAGTTAGCTCCTTATCAAAGCCTGTTATTTTCTGTAGTCTCTTCCAAAATGCTATCTCCTCTTTGGGTATTCCCATATCAAAGGATGTAAATACCCTATCAAAGTAGCCTCCCAGTTGTGTCTTTCTCATTTTTATCTTTAAGGTCTTATAATGGGCATTCGTTACAAGATATACCTTTTTATTAGCCTTCTTAAGTGCCTGTAAAAACTCCTCCACATGGGGATGCACCTCTATTAGATGCCGAATCTGTTCCTTCAGGGCAGCAATATCCAGATCCAACTCCCTTGACCAGTAGTCAATATCAGTCCAATTAAGGGTCCCCTCTTGGGATTTGTACTTTTTCATCAATTCTTCTTTTGCTTTACCAAAGGTGATATTATGCTTTTCTGCGTATTTCTCTGGCACTAAATGTTCCCAAAAATAATCATCAAAATATTTATCAAGAAGGGTCCCATCCATATCGAGCATAACATATTTCACCTCTGACCATAGTGTCTCTTTCAATCTGTCCAGATTCAAATCTACCCCCTTATACTGATTCTTTTTATCTCTTTAAGACTTCTGAGTTTATCGATAAGCTGTAAAACCAGCTCCTTTCTCTTATAAGCGATATGCACATGGTATATTACCTCTGCTTTCACTCTGTCTATCTCATAATCTACCTCTGAGACATCTATACCAAGAGGCTTAAAAATACTATAAGGGTCAATCAGTTCTTCTGTCTCTGCCACAATTGTTACAAGCCTATGTTTAAGTCTTGAGACCCTTGACTCCAACTTTCTCAGTATCCATAGAGAAAAGAAGGTAATGAGAAAGGATATGAGACTCTGTATATAGAGACCGCTGCCTACGGCAAGTCCGATTGCCGATACAATCCAGAGGCAGGCAGCTGTCGTAAGCCCCTGTATTGTAAAACCTGATTTTATGATAACCCCAGCCCCAAGAAAACCCACACCTGTTATAGCACCTGCCGCAATTCTTGCTGGATCGATCCTTATAAAGGTATTGTCTATTGAAGAGAGCCTGTAGTAATCAACTGAGACCATCATTATCAATACCGAGGCAACACAAACCAGCAGATGGGTTCTGAATCCAGCCGGTCTACCGTGGCTCTGCCTTTCAAAACCTATTATACCACCAAAGACAGCTCCAAGCAGAAGCCTTATTATAGCTTCATAGGGACTTATCATATACTTATTTGGGTCTTACCCTAAGAAACCTTCTCTTCCCCACTTTTATTAAATATTCACCGGGAGAGAGTCTCACATTTGTATCCGTCACTTTTCTACCATCAACACTGATACCACCCTGTTTTATCAACCTTGTTGCTTCACTTGTACTCTTACAGAGCCCGGTGTCTCTCAATATCTGAGGTAACCAGAGATCATCGCCATCCCATTCCACAACACATTCGGGTATATCTTCTGGAAGGGCCTTCTGAGAAAAGACCCTCTCAAACTCTCTCTTTGCTGCTTCTGCCTTCTCACTACCCCAGTATCTCCCCACTATCTCAAAGGCAAGCCTTATTTTGGCATCCTTTGGATGAATCTTTCCTGTCTTTATTCCCTCTTTTAACTCCTGCAGCTCTTCATTGCCTATATGACTCAGAAGCTCATAGTATCTCAACATCAGCTCATCAGAGATGGACATCAGCTTCCCGAACATCTCATTAGGTGGTTCTGTAATACCTATATAATTACCAAGACTCTTGCTCATCTTTTTGACTCCATCTGTTCCCTCAAGCAGAGGCATCATTAGAACCACCTGGGGCTTCTGACCATAGGCCTTCTGTATTTCTCTACCTACCAGGAGATTAAACCTCTGATCAGTTCCTCCCAGTTCTATATCTGCCTGTAACATCACAGAGTCATATCCCTGAATCAAAGGATATATAAACTCATGGATACCAATAGGGTTCTGCTTTTGCCATCTCTGTTTAAAGTCATCCCGTTCAAGCATTCTTGCAACAGTATACTGAGCAGCAAGTTTTATTAACTCCTCAGCACTCATTGATGACATCCAGCGAGAGTTGAACTCTATACGCGTCTTCTCAGGATCAAGGATTTTAAATATCTGTTCTTTATAAGTCTTTGCATTCTCCAGAACTTCTTCTTTTGTAAGCGGTTTCCGTGTTTCACTCTTTCCCGAGGGATCACCAATCATACCTGTAAAATCCCCTATAAGAAATATAACCTCATGACCCAGCTGCTGAAACTGTCTCATCTTCTCAATTAACACAGTGTGTCCAAGATGTAGATCCGGAGCAGTAGGATCAAATCCTGCCTTCACTCTTAAGGGCCTGCCCTCTCTGAGTCTCTCGATCAGTTCCTCTTCAGAGATAATCTCCACAGCACCTCTTTTTATCAACTCCAATTGTCTTTCTGGCTCCATCATCTATAAGACCTCCCTTTCAGAAGCAAAAAATTCTTTCACTTGCACTGGTTTAATATTTTAATACTTTACCTTTAAAAAACAAAAATTGTGAAAAAACTCCATATGTTAAGGTAGAGTTTCTATGATTTAAGTGGACATGTCCTTTTCCGTAACCTCTACAATGGATTCCTTTATTATCTCTAACATCTTCTCAAACTCAGAGTCGTTTATAACAAGTGGAGGCATTATCACTATAACATTACCTAGAGGGCGTATAAGAAGACCTTTGTCTCTTGCCCTCCAGCAGACCCTATAACCCATCTGTTCCTCATAGGGGTAGGGTTCCTTTGTCTCTTTGTCTTTTACGAGTTCTACACCACCTATAAGACCTATACCTCGTGCATCACCCACGTGTTTAAGCTCTTTTATCTCTTGTAGCCAATTCTTTAGAATGCTCTCCTTATCTCTCACCTTCTCAAGAAGACCCTCTTTTTCAAAGAGCTCAAGAGAAGCCAAGGCAGCAGCACATCCCAATGGATTACCCGTATAAGAATGACCATGGAAGAAGGTTTTGAGTTCCTGTATCTCTCCGAGAAAGGCATCAAATATCTCCTCTGTAGTAAGGGTAGCTGCGAGAGGAAGATATCCACCTGTTAAGCCTTTTGATAGGCAGAGGAAGTCTGGCCTTATATCCTCATGTTCACAGGCAAACATCCTTCCTGTTCTTCCAAAACCCACTGCCACCTCATCTGCAATAAGCAGAACTCTATGCTTCCTTGTTATCTCGTACAGCCCTCTCATATACCCCTCTGGGAAGACAATCATCCCGCCTGCGCCCTGGAGCATCGGCTCTACAATCAGTGCGGCAATCTCATCCGCCTTTGTCTCCAGTAACTCTTCTAATCTCTCAAGACAGGCAAATCCACATCCAGGATGCTTTAGTCCCAGTGAACATCTGTAACAATAGGGCGAAGGTACCCTGTAGGTCTTAAATAAAAGGGGTCTGAAGGTCTCATGAAAGATATCTATACCTCCCACACTAACTGCGCCTATGGTATCTCCATGATAGGCGTTTTCAAGACAGACAAAGGCGTATCTGTTCTTCTCACCTCTATGTATCCAGTACTGAAAGGCCATCTTGAGGGCAACCTCCACAGAGGTGGAGCCATTATCAGAGTAAAAGACCTTGCTAAGTGGCTCAGGCGTTATCTGGACGAGCCTTTCTGCCAGCTTGATAGAAGGTACATTTGCAAGTCCAAGAAGAGTACTGTGTGAGAGTCTATCTATCTGCTCCTTTATAGCCTCATCGATCTCTCTACACCTGTGTCCGTGGATATTCACCCATAAAGAGGATACTCCATCCAGATACCATCTACCATATATATCTCTAAGATAACATCCCCTACCCTCTTCTATCACAAGTGGTTTCTCCTCAATCCACTGTTTCATCTGGGTAAAAGGATGCCAGATATACCGGAGATCAGCCTCTTCAAGGGCCTTATTTCTTTTAAGGATTTCCATAGATAAATAAAATACTAACTTATCAATCTCTGATGAATCAACTCTATATAGCATATTAAAAAGGATTTTTGATAGAATATAACCATATGAAGCAGTGGTTTGAAGAGCTTGTACAGAGAAATGAAACGAAGATTGTGATGGTGGTCCTTGATGGACTGGGCGGGCTTCCTATAAATGGAAAGACAGAACTGGAAGCAGCCTCCACCCCTAATCTTGATGCCCTTGCAAGGATCTCTGCCACAGGACTGCATATCCCTGTAAGCTATGGGATAACACCAGGCAGTGGCCCTGGACATCTCGGCATCTTTGGATATGACCCGTTGGAATACCAGATTGGAAGAGGGGTTCTGGAGGCATTGGGTCTTGGTATAGAATTAAAAAATACAGATGTTGCAATGCGAGGAAACTATGCCACTGTTAAAGACGGTATTATACAGGACAGAAGGGCAGGCAGAATCCCAACAGAAGAGGCCCAAATGCTTACAGAAATGCTTCAGAATGAGATAAGGTCTATAGATGGTGTGGAGATAATCTTCAGACAGGGTATGGAGTACCGATTTGCCGTGGTCATGAGATTCCCTGAACCCTTAAAAGAAGATTCGGCCATGGTCAATGATACAGACCCGCAGAAGATAGGAAAACCTCCATTGAAGCCTCAGCCAATGAACGAAAACTCTGAAAGAGTAGCCAAAGTAGCTGAGAAACTTATTAACAGGGCAAGTGAGGTTTTGAGAAACCAACAGAGGGCAAACTATGTGCTCCTCAGAGGTTTCTCACAGGTACCTCATATACCATCCTTTGAAGAGAATTTCGGTCTCAGGGCATTGGCTATCGCAATATATCCCATGTACAGAGGACTCGCAAGCCTTGTAGGTATGGATACTCCAGCAGTCGAAGGAGATATAAAAGAGGAGATTGATTTTCTTGTCCAGAAGTTCAATGATTATGACTTCTTCTTTGTACATATTAAAAAGATTGACTCTTTTGGAGAGGATGGCAATTTTGATGGAAAAGTAAAGAAGATAGAAGAGTTTGATAAATACTTGCCGAGAATCCTCGAACTCAAGCCTAATGTGCTGATCATTACAGGTGACCATAGTACACCCTGTCTGCTGAAGAGTCACAGCTGGCATCCTGTACCTGTAATACTTCATGCCCCATATGTGCTTGGTGGCACATCTTCATCATTCACCGAGAGAGAGTGTCTTAAAGGAGAACTTGGAATCTTTCCAGCAAAATATATACTACCTCTTGCCTTGGCCAATTCTGGAAGACTAAAAAAATACGGAGCATGATAGAGCTTATAGACACCCACTGTCATCTTGATATGCCCCAGTTTAAGGATGACCTTCTCGATGTGATTGTACGGGCAGATAGCGCTGGGGTGAAGACCATAATCACCGTAGGTGCCGATGAGGAATCTTCAGAAAAGGCTGTTGAACTGGCAAAAACTCATGAAAGCATCTATGCATCTGTAGGATTACATCCACACGATGCAAAAGAGTTTAACAAAAACACAGAGGACCTCCTTAAAAGGCTTGCAAAAGAAGAAAAAGTAGTGGCTATTGGAGAAATTGGCCTTGATTATCATTATAACCATTCACCTAAGAAAACTCAGCAAAAGGTCTTCTCCAGATTGCTGTCACTGGCAAAGGAATTAGACCTTCCTGTAATAATACACAGTCGGGAGGCAAAGGCTGACACGCTTAAACTTATTAAAGACAGTGGCATCACCAGAGGAGTGATGCACTGTTTCTCTGGTGATATAGACATGGCTGAGCAGGCTATGGCAATGGGATTTTATATCTCCTTTGCCGGACCAGTAACATTTAAAAATGCAAAGAGACTGCAAGAGATCGCTAAGACAATACCTGATGAGTATATCCTGATAGAAACAGATGCCCCTTATCTTACCCCAGCACCCTATAGGGGCAAAAGAAATGAACCCTCCTATCTTCTTCATACAGCAAAACAGGTGGCCACCCTTAGAGGGGTAAAACTTGAAGATATTGCAAGAATAACTACGGTTAATGCAAAAAGACTATTTGGGATAGGAAGTCTACCCGAGGAAGGTACCATAGCCTACAAGATAAGAGATTCCTTATATCTGAATATCACTAACAGGTGTACTAATGCTTGTACATTCTGTGTGAGATTCCATACGGATTATGTGAAAGGACATAACCTTCGTCTCAAAAAAGAACCTGATATTGAGGAATTAAAAGAGGCGATAGGAAACCCTACAGAGTTCAAAGAGGTGGTATTCTGCGGCTATGGAGAACCTCTTCTTAGGCTTGAACTGGTGAAGACACTTGCTAAGTGGATAAAAGACAAAGGGGGCAGGGTTAGGATTAATACTAATGGACACGGCAATCTGATTCATGAAAGAAATATCCTTCCAGAGCTAAGGGGTATAGTAGATTCCATATCTATAAGCATGGATGCCCATGATGAAAAGACCTATAACAGTATATGTAAACCTCTTGTAAAAAATGCATTTAAGGCTGTAATAGATTTCATTAAAGAGGCAAAAATCTATATTCCTGAGGTGACCGTTACCGTAGTGGATGTGGAAGGAGTAGATATAGAGAGCTGTAAGAGAATTGCCTCAGAGTTAGGAGTGAACTTCAGATTGAGGAAGTTCAATATTGTAGGCTGACTTAACCCACTTAAGAAATGCCTTTACCACTTCTGGGTCAAACTGTTTTCCGGCATTTCTGGCTATCTCACTAACTGCTTTCTCTACAGGAAATCTCTTTCTATAGGGTCTGTCCGATGTCATCGCATCAAAGGCATCAGCAACAGCAAGAATTCTTGCAAAAAGGGGTATCTGCTCACCTTTCAGCCCCAAAAGTCCTGTACCATCATAGCGTTCATGGTGATACCTTATACACTGGATCACATCTATATACTGGGTCATCTCTGAAAGGATATCAGAGCCAATAATAGGATGTCTCCTTATCTCTCTCCATTCATGCTCTTCTAATTTCCCAATCTTATTAAGAATCTCATTAGGGGTTGCTATCTTTCCTATATCATGCAGAAGGGCACATATCCTCAATTTCTCTAAATCATCCATAGAGAGATTCATTAATCTTCCAATTGCCAGTGAATACTCTGTTACCCTTTCTGTATGTCCTGCTGTCCATGCTGATGTAGACTCTAAGGCCTTCACAAAGGCCTTTATAGCTCCAAGCAGAAACTCCTGCATCTGCTCACTAAGAAGGGCATTCTCAATAAAAACTCCTGCCAAAGAGGTTATACTCTGAAGGAGTTTTATCTCACCTGAGAAGAACTCATCCGCATCCCTTTTGTTCGCCACCAATAGAAGTCCTATAAGCCTCTTCTTACCCTTGAAAGGAATAAGAAGCAGAGATCTTACAGGAAAATCAAAAGGTTCTATTTTTTCTTTTATATGACATATAACTGTAGGACGCGGTTTTTTCATACTTTCGTAAAATAGACTATTAAGCTTTCCTTTAATAAATGAGTCATCCAAAATACCTTTCGATTTTTTCAGAAGAAAAGACTCACTCTCTTCATCCCAGAACAGAATCACAGCAAGTTCTACATTTATCAGAGAGGTGATCTCAGATAACATAACATCACATATCTCTTCCACACTTAATCCTGCAAACTCCTCTGATAACTTATAAAGGAGGGAAAGCTCCTCGTAGGTACTACTTAACTCTCTTATGGTTGCCTGGAGGTCTCCTTTTAATCTTTCAATCTCCGAGTCTTTCAAGCACTACCTCCAGTAACATTCGGGGGCTGAATGGCTTTGTTATGTATCTGTCAACCCCACACCTAAGGCCTAACTTCTCGTCATCCTCCTGCCCCTTTGCAGTAAGCATAAACACAGGAATTGAAGAGATATCGGGGTCTTCCTTGATAAGTTTACATAACTCTATACCACTGACCTCAGGCATCATCCAATCAAGTATTATTAAGTCAGGCTTCTCTCTTCTTATAATATCTAATGCATCTTTACTCTCTCTGAGGGTAATCACCTCAAGGCCTGCCCTTTTGAATTTATCCTCTATCATCATCAAAATGAAGGGCTCATCATCTATAACCATTATCTTCTTTGACATTCCGCTATCCTCAATCTAAATCTTCTGTAGAATGCTGAAATATCTTATAGGGTTCCTTTGGGATATAGAGTCTTACTGTGGTTCCTATACCAACAGCACTCTCAATGTCCATCTTTCCACTGAGATGTTTAATAATCTCTCTACAAAGGGCAAGTCCAAGTCCTGTACCCTTAGTTTTCTCTCCATGTTTGCCCCTATAAAACTTCTCTCCAAGATTCTTTAAATCCTTTTCGTCTATTCCCCATCCTGTATCAGTCACCTCTATTATAACATAATCCTCATAATTTCCCACTTTCAAAGTAATATGGCAGCCCTCATCTGAGTACTTCAATGAATTATCTATTAAATTCGATAGCAGTTGTAGTATCATTTCCTTATCAGCTTTAAGAAATTCGGCCTCATCTGGAAGTAGATACTCAAACCTTGCTTTCTTCTTCTCAAATCTTTCGGCAAATCTCTTTTTGATTATCTCTACTATTTCTCTAAAGTCTATAGGTGTTAGAGTTGGTACAATCACACCACTTTCCAGCTTAGATATATCAAGTAACTGGGAAACCATTTCTGACAACCTCAGGCCTTCTTCATAAATTATTCTTAAATAGTTGATGGCCCTGCTGTCAGACACCTCTCCATCAATTAGCATCTCTGTCAATCCTACAATAGCAGAAAGAGGAGTTCTAAACTCGTGAGATACCAATCGTATAATCTCGGTCTTAACCCTGTCCAGCTCCTTCTCACGTGTCACATCCCTTAAAACCTGTACTGTTGCATAAACCCTTTCATTTGAGTCAACAAGAGGAATGGCATTTACTTGGATAATCCTCCTTTTTCCGTCTTTATCAAAAACCATTTCACCAGAGGCATTGTTTCCCTTAAGAGCCTCCTCTACAGGACAGTTATCAACAAATTCCCCCAACACCTCTTTATAATTTTTTCCAACAATAGTGGTAAGAGGTTTCTCTAAAATATGAGCAACTGCCCTGTTAGCACTGAGTATCTTGCCCTTGGTATCGATTGTACAGACACCATCCGAAATAGAATTGAGGATGGACTCAGCAAGACTCTTCTCTATAATGCTCTTTTCATAAAAGAGACTCCTCTCATAGGCCACCGCAAAGAGGCTGACAATGGTTCTTATGAAATGTATTTCCTCTTCTTGATAGCTCTTACTCATTCTGTTAAGAATAGTAAGAACTCCTAATGCTCTGTCACCAATCATTACAGGACAACAGAGAAGAGACTTAAAGCCCTTCTGCTTTACTTCATTGTTTATGTAATACAGAAGACCCTCCTCATTTATATCATAAATAAAATATACCTTCTTATTTTTAATTGCATTGGTTTCGGGTGAGAGAATATCCATATTCTGTTGAATCTCACCCATAGAGATACCCTTAGAGTATCTCACCTGAAGAACTTCAGGGGTTTTTAATTCCCAGAAAACAATTGCGTCTCCCATGAGATACTCGCTCATTATTGAGACTGTAGACTCAATCACCTCATTTATATCAACTGCAGCAGAAAGAGAAGAGGACAGCTTTAAAAGCACAGACTGCTGAGTTATCCTCCGCTGTCGTTGTACTTCAAATAGTGATCTCATCTGATCATAGAGCTTAATATTGTCAAGGGCGAGTCCTGTTATCTCACCTATTGAAGCAAGAATTCTCTCCTCATCCGAGGTGAAATGACGCTCTCTGAATTTGAATAGACAGAAGACCCCCAGAATCCTCTCCTTCCCCTTTACAGGCATACAACAGTAACCCTTTATACCAGAATATTTGAGCAGGCTATGGATGACTCTTTCATCTGTACTTACATCATAAGACACAACAGGCTGACCTGTCAGGGCAACTCTACCAGGTATATCCTCACCAAGTCTTACTCTCCCAGCCTCTCTCACAAACTCTTCTGATATCCCTCGGTGATACTCACAGGTTAATATCTTTGTCTTCTCATCAAGCAAGAAAAATCCTCCTCCATCCATATCAAAAGTCTCTATAAGATGGTCAAGAACCTTTGAAAACACATCGTCTGCCTTCAGAGAACTCGCAAGTATGGAAGAAAGTCTATTTAGAAGTTCAAGTTCTGCATTTCTCTTCTTTAGTTCCTCCTCTTTCTTTATTCTCTCTGTTACATCTCTCAACAACTGAATAACCTCAACCACATTACCAAGTTCGTCTCTAACAGGTGAGCAGACAAATTCTTCAAAATGCAGATGTCCTTCTGTATCATAATGTTGATGTATACCTCTGAAGGCCATTCTGTCTGAGAATATAGCATGTACAGGACAGTACTCTCCTTCCATCCAACAGGGCCTTGACTCAAAATGCAGTACTTCAAAACACTTCCTCCCCACTATATCCTCACCATATCTTCTCCGAGCTTCAATATTTGTTCTAAGAATTCTGTAATCTCTGTCTATTACTATAAATGACTCCTCTATACTATTTATAATCGTCTCTAAGTGCTCCTTTGAAGACTCAATCTCCTTCATGAGTCTCTCTACTTCACTTATATCTTTTATAACTCCTATCTTCCCTATAACCACATCATCTTTCATTATAGGAGCACCTGTTATCATCACAGGTACTCTTCTGCCATCTTTTGTAAACATCTGTACCTTGTATGTGGAGTGTTCGCCTCTGGCCCACTTTGTCTCTAACTCTCTGGCTACAGCCCTCTGCCCCTGTTCATCAAAAAACTCATATATTGATATACCTATTACCTCTTCCTTGGAGTATCCAAATATTTTTGTAAAGGCAGGATTAATGTCCATAATTCTGTTATTCTCATCAATAACCCAGAGCGCATCCATCATGGTATTTACATATAGGTCTTTTTTACTTAACTCTTCAGTCTTTTCTCGAAGGTTTCTAACCATTTGATTAAAAACTTCTGTAACCTCTCCTATCTCGTCATCAGAGATTCTTTCTACCTGGACATTAAGGTCTCCTTCTTTAACCTTCACAGCTGCATCTTTTAACATCTTCACAGGAAGCAGAATCTTTCTTGCAAAAACAAGAGAGATAATAAAGGCTATGAAAAATGCATAAAATACAATACCTGCAATATCAGAATAAAATTTTTCGAGAACCTCTTCATTGAGTATTCCTTCTTGTTTTAAGAGCTTGTAAATATTGAGGAAGATAGGGACCAGAAGTGCAAAGGTAAAGACTACATATATTATCAGTAACTTGAATACTAATCTGAGCCTTACCATATTATGTAATCCTATTAAATTTTGTTTTCTAAATTATAACCTATCAAGTGAAATTAATAAAGGGATTCTAAACTCAGAAGAAGTGGAGTCTCTCAACCAATCTATCTCAAAGGCGAACTTCCGACAAAGAGAAGAAATTATTGACTTCGAGGCTTTTGGCAAGAGACATTGTAATAAAATCAACCAAACAGAATTGCAAGAAATATCTCAATAACTATTAGTAAAAAGATACCAAGCTCTATCAACTGTTCCCTCTTTGTAGAAATCTCATCATAAATCATCTTGTAGGTGTTTGTAACAATACGGAGTTTATCATTTATACTCTCCTCCCAGTCCTTACTCCTCAGCAACATCATGGCTGTCCTGTAAATCCTTGCATAGTATACATCCTCTGTGACCTTCAGTGCATTATTCACTCTCTCTGTCACCTCAGTCAGATCTGTAACCGTCTCAGTAATCTTTCTTGCAAGCCTCTCATACTCCCTCAACCTGAATACCGAAACACCTCCTCTTCTGGTTAACTCTCCGTAAATCCACTGCAGTTCCCTGTCAAGCAGACTGTCATAGTACCTTAGTTCCAGTAACTGTGCATTGGCAAACTCCAGTATGTCAGCTATATCATTACTACCTGATGGCTCAAGTATAAAGGCATTGTCCAGATGCAGAATCACCAGATCTTCAGGATAGTAACTGAATCTGTTTTTCAACGTCTCTTCCCTGGTGTAGGTGCTTATCTGGCGTGTCTCATAAAGGAGAAGCTTTGAAGGATCATACTCTTTAAGAAATTCATCTGCATTTATATTTTTGTTGAGGGATTTTATAAAAAAAACAGTATACTCTTCTATAAACTCTTCTTTAATGTAGGGCTCTTCTATAGCCTCCTGGAATGTAGAGAGTAGTTGCTTTATATACTCTACCGCAATTGAATCAAAAGAGGTATCTTTGTCAAGGGCAATAGCAATCCTTTCCAATTTTTTAAATGAAAAGTCTGAAAGCTTTATTTCATAAGCAATAGAAACAACTCCAAAGTCAAAGGCCTTTGCAATTACATTAAAGTGAAAATCCTCATCAAGGATCTTCTTGTCAAATCCTTTCAGTTCAAAGCTTAAAGGGGGATTCTTGAATTCTAAGGCCTTCATATAGGGATGCCGGGAAAGCCTTAATCTTTTCACACCTCTTTTTGCCTTCTTCTCTATCAGTGCCAGATCTATCTCTGCTGCTACATCAAAAAGCTTATAGAGTATTATCTTACCTTCTTTTATTAATAACATACGCTTGTTTTCAGGGGTGGCAAAAATAAATCTCAGTAATTACTCCTTTGATACCACAGCCTCTTCAGTCTTCTCCTCTCTTTCTATTCTCTTATAATCACACCCCTTCTCAGGACACACAATCTGTCTCTTAGAATTCTGAGTCTTCTCCAATAAATAGGGTGAGCCACATTTTGGACAGGCCTCATTTATTGGTCTTGACCATAAGGTAAATTTACATTTAGGCCAGTTACTACAACTCCAAAACAATTTTCCCTTCTTGCTTCTTCTTTCAATAATATCTCCTCCATCTAAAGGACATTTTACTCCCGTGGAAAGGGGCAATGTAGTTCTACATTCAGGATATCTTGAACATGCAATGAATCTTCCAAATCTACTCTGTTTTATAATCATCTCAGAACCACACTCTGGACATCTCTGATCAGCGACTTCCTCATGCTCTTTGTCTTCTGTGTTATTTATAGGTTTTGTATTCTTACATTCAGGAAAACCTGTACATGCATAAAACCATCCGTGTCTACCCCATCTCTTTACCATCTGACGACCACAGAGCTCACAGGTAAGCTCTGTAGGTTGATCCTCTATTGCCTTATCCGAGGTCTCAAAGGCCTTCTGAAGATCTTTACTGAAAGGTCTATAAAAACTCTTCACTACCTTGAGCCAGTTGAGATTGCCTTCTTCTACCTTGTCAAGCTCATCCTCCATCTTGGCAGTAAAGCCTACATCTATCAGCTCTGGAAATCTCTCAACGAGATAGTCATTTACCAGCCTACCAAGCTCCGTAGGAACCAACTTACCCTCTCTTTTCTTCACGTATCTCCTCTCCTGGATTGTAGACAGTATCGTGGCATAGGTACTTGGTCTGCCCACCCCTTTCTCTTCAAGTGCCTTTATCAGAGTAGCCTCAGTATATCTCGGTGGTGGCTGAGTAAAGTGTTGTTTTGGGATAAGCTCAGAGAGATTCAACAGCTCACCTTCCCTAAGGGGTGGTAGTTGACCTTCTTCTTGAGCCTCTCTATCGCCCTCTTCTGAATAACTGTAGAGTTTAAGAAAACCATCAAATCTTAATACATCGCCTGTCACTCTGAACTCCACCTTACTATCAGTATCAGAGATTACAAAGGTGGTCTGTTCAATCTCTGCAGGAGCCATCTGGGATGCCAGAAATCTTATCCAGATAAGTCTGTAAAGGAGATACTGATCCCTGCTCAGAAACTTCTTTACACTCTCAGGAGGACGTGTCAGATAGGTTGGCCTTATCGCCTCATGGGCATCCTGTACCTTTGCCTTTGTGGCCTTTTTTGTCTTCTTGACAGCATCTTTGGGAACATATTTCTCTCCGTAGAGGTTTTTGATAAGTTCCCTTGCAGCCTCCTGTGCCTCTTCAGCAACCCTTGTGGAGTCTGTCCTCATATATGTAATAAGTCCAACAGAACCTTCGTCTCCTATCTCTACACCTTCATAAAGTTGTTGGGCAATCATCATCGTCTTTTTGGGAGAAAACCTCAGAGTCTTTGATGCCTCTTGTTGTAATGTACTGGTAATAAATGGTTGTGGGGGATTTCTCTTTCTCAGCCTTTTATCAACCTTTGAGAGGGTATACCTGTAACCTTCCAACTCTTTTATCAACTTCTCGGCTTCAGCCTCATTCTGTATCAGGAATTCCTCTTTCTCTCTGTTTATAACATATTTACCTTTATACTTAAACAACCTCGCCTTGAATGAAGGAGGAGTAGAACCTTCAAAGACACCTGTAATGCTCCAGTACTCTTTTGGCACAAATGCCTCAATCTCTCTTTCTCTCTCAACAACCAGTCTTACTGCAACAGACTGCACCCTACCTGCACTAAGACCCTTTTTGATCTTCTTCCACAAAAGGGGGCTCAATTTGTAACCAACCAGTCTATCAAGGATCCTCCTTGCCTGCTGGGCATCTACCTTGTTCATATCAATTTTCCCGGGCTTCTTTATAGCCTCCTTAACAGCCTTCTCTGTGATCTCATTAAATGTTATCCTGAATATTCTGTCTCCACTAACCGAGTCCTTCTTTCCATTCTTCAAAAGCTCTGATATATGCCATGCAATCGCCTCACCCTCACGATCAGGGTCAGGAGCAAGGTATATAACATCTGCCTTTGTTGCTGCTTCTTTCAGTTCTTTTATAATCTTCTCCTTGCCAGGAATGATAATATATTTGGGCTTGAAGTTATTATCTATATCAACACCAAGCTCCTTCTCTGGTAAGTCTCTTACATGACCTATAGAGGCCCTAACAGCAAAACTCTTCCCCAGGATCTTATTTATTGTCTTCGCCTTTGCAGGAGATTCTACAATAATAAGGGTCTTCATCCTTCCTCCTCAATGCCAACTCAATCTCTTACCTTCTCCAAAGACAAGAGCATAAATGTCTTCCGGATCTATATCTGTATTCTTCATAAATATATAAACCAATATTGACTTTACAGTATCTGCCTCCTCCTCATCTATCAATCCCTTTCTGAGAAGCTCTTCCAGTTCTTCGTTCACTCTGAATAGATTAATCTCAGAGGTATCAATCTGGGCAATCAGTTCATCCACTTCTTTACCCTCTCTTAATACTTCATCAGTGAGCGTTTTGATAAAATCAAGAAACTTCTTTATCAACTCGACCTCCTATACAAGATAAAATCTCTTTCCTTCTGCCTGTCTTACAACCCCTTTTAGCTCTAAGGTTGTGATTATACTCAATACTTTATTAAGAGGCAATCTGCTCTGTCTTGTCAATATATCCACATGTATAGGCTCCTTAGAGAGGTATTTCACCAATATCTTCTCCTCTTCTGTCAACTCTATCTTCCTTTTTCGGCTCTCTTTTATAAAACCCTTCAACTGAGGGGCAAGCTCCCTGATAATATCAGAACCACTCTCTACAAGTATGGCTCCCTGTTTCAGAAGACTATGGACTCCTTGAAAGCTACCGGTAGTTATCATACCAGGTACAGCAAAGACCTCTTTTCCCTGCTCCATAGCAAACCGGGCTGTAATAAGGGCACCACTGTCAGAAGGAGCCTCTACTACAAGTACACCCATTGCCAGTGCACTGATGATCCGATTTCTTATAGGAAAATTTCCCTTCTCTGGCTTTGTGCCAGGTGGAAACTCTGTAATAACAGCTCCTGACTGTTCAATCCTTCTCATCAGACCGAGGTTCTCTGGTGGATAGGGGATATCAATACCAGAGCCGAGCACTGCTATTGTCCGTCCTTTTCGCAGCAGCGCGGCTTTGTGTGCCTGAGTATCAATACCTCTTGCAAGGCCACTAACAATTGTAAACCCCGCCTCAGCAAGCTCACCTGCTATAATATCTGTAACCCTAAGTCCATACTCTGTAGGTCTTCTTGATCCCACCACTGCAATGGCAAATCGGTCATCCTCCCTGAGGCTTCCTCTTTTGTAAATTATTATCGGTGCATCCTCCATATCTCTTAATGGTACAGGATATTCTTCATCATTGATGCTAATAATTTCAATCTCTCCCTTCTCGGCATCTTCCAGAATCTTATCTACTCTCTTCCAATCCTTAAAACTCTGAATCGCCTCTGCCCTTGTGGGCCCAACACCTTCAACAGACAACAGATCATCCCTGCTGCTACTGAATACAGCCTCTGCAGCCTTAAATCTCTTCAGCAGTCTCTTCTGGGTTTTTGGCCCGATCTCCCTTATCAGAGAGAGGGCCACAAGGTATCGGGTCTCACTCATTGAGATTTTTCAAGGGTCAGTGTTTCTTCTTTCCCGCAATCAGCCTTAACGCATTCAATTTGATAAAACCTTCAGCATCCTTCTGATTATAAACCTCTTCTTCTTCAAAAGTGGCAAGCTCCATACTGTACAGACTAACAGGAGACTTTCTTCCTACTACAAGACAATTCCCTTTGTAGAGCTTCAACCTCACTGTTCCTGTAACATTCTTCTGTATCTCATCTATAAGACTCTGAAGTGCCTGCCTTTCTGGAGAAAACCAATACCCATAGTAGATACACTCTGCATACCTGGGTATAAGAGAATCCCTTAAATGTAGAACCTCCCTGTCAAGGGTTATGGATTCAATTGCCCTATGAGCAATATGAAGCACAGTGCCTCCAGGAGTCTCATAGACTCCTCTGGATTTTATTCCCACATAACGGTTCTCAACAATATCAACTCTTCCTACTCCATTGTCACCTGCAATCCTGTTCAGCCTTGATAGAAGTTCATAAGGAGATATTCTCTCACCGTTTAGTGCCACAGGATTGCCTTCCTCATACTCAATCTCAATATAGGTTGGACTGTCTGGAGCCTTCTCAGGAGGAACCATCATTGTAAACATATCTTCAGGGGGTTCCTGCCAAGGATCTTCAAGTATCCCTCCTTCATAACTTATATGGAATATATTTCTGTCCATACTGTAGGGTTTCTCCTTTGTAACAGGCACCTCAATCCCTTTTGATCTGGCATAATCAATAAGCGAAGCCCTTGACTTAAAAGGCCACTGTCGCCAGGGTGCTATAACCTTTATACCAGGCTTCAGGGCATAGTATGTAAGTTCAAACCTCACCTGATCATTACCCTTACCAGTAGCACCATGGGCAACAGCATCCGCTCCTTCTGCTTCTGCTATTTCTATCTGACGTTTCGCAATAAGGGGTCTGGCAATGGAGGTGCCCATGAGATAGAACCCCTCATAGACTGCATTGGCCCTGAGCATAGGGAATATATAATCACGGACAAACTCCTCTCTCAGATCGTCCATATAGACCTTTGATGCACCTGTACGTAGGGCCTTATCTTTTATAGCCTCAAGGTCTTCACCCTGACCAAGGTCTGCACAGAAGGCTATTATCTCAGCTTTATATGTCTCTTTAAGCCATGCTATTGCCACAGATGTATCAAGCCCACCAGAGTATGCAAGAACGATTTTCATAACTATCCCTTCCTCCTCTGTCTATATCTCTCCTTCTCATCCCACTCACACTCTTCATAGAGTATACACTCCTCACAGAGGGGATTCTTTGCCTTACAGGTGTATCTGCCATGAAGAATCATTGCAAGATTTACAGGAGTCCATTTCTCTCTGGGTATCTCTCTCATTAAGACCTCCTCTACCCTCTCAGGGTCCTTCGATTCTACAAGTCCCAGACGGTTACTCACCCTAAGTACATGAGTATCCACTGCTATTGCAGGACGACCAAAAGCACTTCCGAGCACCACGTTGGCCGTTTTTCTGCCAACTCCGGGCAACTCCGTAAGTGCCTCCATACTGTCAGGCACCTGACCCCTATGTTTCTCCACGAGAATTCTACATGCCTTTACTATCTGCTCTGCCTTACGATTGGCAAAGGTTATCCCTTTTAGGTCTTTCTCAAGCGTTGCTGGGTCTGCCTCTGCATAGTCTTCCGTTCTTCTGTATTTTTTGAAGAGACTCTTTGTTACTTCATTCACCTTTCTGTCTGTACACTGTGCCGAAAGAATGGTTGCCACAAGCAGCTGAAGGGGATTACTGAAATTCAGCTCAATCTTTGGCTTAGGATACTTTTCCAGAAGTAATTCTATAATCTTCTTTGGATCTCCCATTATTCCTTCTTCAGAATAACCACCTCAACCTTGCCCTTGAGCGCCTCTGCAAAGTGTTCTGCATCCCTGAGGTCTCCCACAATAGCACCATAATGCATAGGGATGGCAACCTTCGGGTTTATATCAAGAGCTGCCTGCACCGCCTCATCAGCAGTCATAACATATGTGCCACTTACTGGCAGAAGGGCTATATCAATATCCTTAAAGGTCTTCATCTCTGGTATATAGTCTGTATCACCAGCAATGTAGATCCTTTTGCCGTCTACTGTAAATATATAACCCACCCATCCTTTGTCCTTTGTATGAAACTGTTTATTGGTATTGTAGGCTGGCACTGCTTCAATCTCAACACCCTTGACAGTAAGTCTGTCTCCAGGTTTAACCGTCTTAACCTGACCAGACAGCTTTGCTGCACAGTCAGCAGTAGCAACTATCACTGTATCAGGCCCCTGCAGTTTCTGTACATCCTCGGGAGAGCAATGATCATAGTGTTCATGGGTAATGAGTATAATATCCGCTCTGTCAGGGCTCTTTAATTGAAAAGGATCTGTAAACACCACCACATCCTTTCCAACAATCTTAAAGGTATCATGACCGAGCCAATGAATATTTTCAACCATCTTTCTTACCTCCTTTCCATAGGAATTAAAACCCAATATTATAAACCATATAATAATAAAACAAAACCTCTTCCCCATTCTAACCCCTCCTTCCAGCCTTTGATTCCCTTGCCCTGAAGGGAGTAAAATAATTATACCAAAAATAGGATATACAAAAGGGAGGATGGATGATTTCTGAAGAACTATTGCAGAAGGTGTTGAAGGAGTTAATGAAGAATGGAGGTGAGTATGCAGAGGTATTTGTAGAAAAAAAGGATAGTTTCTCAGCCCAGTTAGAAGACCAGAAGATAGAAAAGTTAATAAAGGGAACTGATTCAGGTGTAGGTCTCAGGCTCATCTTCAAGGGTAAAACCTTTTATGGTTACACAAACTCTTTCTTTCACAAAGACCTTCTTGAGCTCGCCTCGCTTGTGAGAAAGGCTGCAAAAGAAGACCTTTTAGAAGAGGATATTTCCCTGCAGAAAGCTTCAGCAGATATTACCCATCCCTACAGGATACATCCCACAGGTGTATCTACAGAGAGAAAAATAAACCTTATCAGGATAATGGACCGTGTAGCAAGGGAATACTCCTCCAGTATAAAACAGGTTCTCGTCATCTACAGAGAAAGTATTCAGAACGTAAGGATTGCAAACAGCGAGGAACAGATTGCTGATGACCATAGGGTTTATACACTTGCACTTGTACAGGTGGTTGCTGCTGAGGATGGAGTGATACAGACAGGATATGAGCCTGTAGGTGGGCTTATAGGATTTGAGATATTCGAGAAAAACCCACCAGAGGAGATCGCATCAAAGGCAGCCTCAAGGGCTGTTATGATGCTCAAGGCACCAAGGGCCCCTGCTGGAAGGATGCCCGTCGTTATATCTTCTGAGGCAGGAGGCACAATGATCCATGAGGCAATAGGACATGGTCTGGAGGCTGATCTGGCATTACAGGGTTTGTCTGTATACTCTGGGAGGATCGGTCAACAAGTGGCATCACCTGTAGTAACAGTAATAGATGACGCCACCATTCTTAACAAGAGAGGTTCCTTCAGTTTTGATGATGAGGGAACCCCTGCCCAGAAAACCATTCTGGTAGAAAAGGGCATTCTTATCAACTACATGTATGACAGGCTTTACGCAATTAAAGACAACAAAACATCCACAGGCAATGGAAGACGCCAGTCTTACAAACATCGGCCCATCCCGAGAATGACCAATACAATGGTTGCTCCTGGACCACATTCTCCTGAGAAGATTATAAACAGTGTTCAGAAAGGACTCTTTGTAAAAAAGATGGGAGGAGGGCAGGTGAATACTATAAACGGAGACTTTGTCTTTGAGGTCCAAGAGGGCTATCTCATCAAAAATGGAGGGATTGATACTCCAGTACGGGGAGCAATACTTACCGGCAATGGACCTGAGGTATTACGGTCAATAGAGATGGTGGGGACAGACCTTGGATTTGGTATCGGTACCTGTGGGAAGGATGGACAGGGTGTGCCTGTAGCTGATGCACTGCCTACACTGCTGATTCCTGACATGGTGGTTGGTGGTGAGATAAAATAATAATATAAAAATTGTGTAAAATATACCACATAATTGTTGCTATGATGTCAATATCCTTCAAAAGGGGTTGTTAATTTTCAACCATATTCTGACTGGCACTAATCTTGCTTACCTTATAATTCTGATTATGAGATATCAAAGGACCCTAAAGAAGGCGATAACATTCAAAGGGATAGGACTTCATACAGGGAGAAAGACAAAGGTAACCCTAAGGCCTGCTCCACGTGATACTGGAATTGTATTTGTAAGAACAGACAGGGATACAGTAATCAAGGCAACCATCAAAAGTGTTGTTGATACAGCCTTTGCAACCACTATTGGATACAATGGCACAAGGATAAAGACAGTAGAGCATCTACTTTCTGCCTTTGGAGGTCTTGGGATAGACAATGTGATTGTAGAGGTTGAGGGTCCAGAGATACCGATTCTGGATGGAAGTTCTACAGAGTTGGTTGAGATCATCCTCAATGCTGGAATATCCCAACTGTCACCTCCAAAGAGTTATATAAAGATAACAAGACCTATATACATAGAGGACGGTCATTCTACAATCATGGCCCTTCCTTACAATGGACGAAAAATAACCTATACAATACATTTTAAACATACCCTCTTCAGTAGCCAAACCCTTACGATAGAACTAACTGAAGAGTCCTTTATAAAGGAGATAGCACCCGCAAGGACCTTTGGTTTCCTGAAGAATGTAGAGACCTTAAGAGCGAATGGTCTTGCACTGGGAGGCTCTCTTGACAATGCCATTGTTATTGATGACAATGGAATCCTCAATGAATCAGGATTACGTTTCGAGAACGAATTTGTGAGACACAAGATACTCGATCTTATAGGCGATATGAGCCTCATCGGTTACCCCATAGAGGGGCATATAATTGCAGAGAAGGCGGGACATTCATCCCATATAAAGTTTCTCAAAACCCTTATAAACTCGAAAGAATCCTGGCAGATTGTTGCCCCCCATCAGGAGAGAATCTATTCTTATGCATATGTATTCTGATTTACCTGTATCCTGACTCTCTCCTCAAGGATCTCCAAATCTTTTATAATTAAGTAAGTTATGAAATTTGTTGACTATGTAAAAATACATGTGAAGGCTGGAGATGGAGGAAGAGGCTGTGTAAGCTTCCGAAGGGAGAAGTATGTACCAAAAGGAGGACCTGATGGTGGAGACGGAGGCAAGGGTGGAGATGTGATTCTAAGGGCAGACCCCCATCTTTATACCCTTCTTGACCATAGGTATCAAAAGACTTACAAGGCTCAAAAGGGTGAGCATGGAAAGGGAAAGAAGATGCATGGTCGTGATGGAGAAGACCTCATTATAAGGGTGCCTGTAGGCACAATAGTAAAGGATGCAGAAACAGGAGAGACAATTGCAGACCTTGATACCCCTGGCAAGGAGGTAGTTGTAGCAAAGGGTGGCAGAGGTGGCCTGGGCAATGCCCATTTTGCCACACCCACAGAACAGGCACCAAGGTATGCCCAGCCAGGAGAGCCCGGTGAGGAGAGAGACATAATACTTGAGCTGAAACTGATAGCTGATGTAGGACTTGTGGGACTGCCCAATGCAGGCAAATCAACCCTCATATCCCGAATCTCTGCAGCAAGACCCAAGATTGCTGATTATCCTTTCACAACATTAACACCTAACTTGGGAGTAGTAAGAGTGGATGAATACAGGAGTTTTGTGGTGGCTGATATCCCTGGATTAATAGAAGGAGCACACAGAGGGGCAGGGCTTGGTCATCAGTTTCTGAGACATATAGAAAGAACCGTGGTACTCCTTCATATGGTGGACGTATCTGATATGACTGATGGTGATCCGGTGGACAACTTCAACAAAATCAACAGAGAACTGGAGCAATACAGCAAAGAACTCTTGGATAAACCGATGATTGTAGCAGCAACAAAGACTGATATTGCCAATAAGGATAAGTTGAAGAGGTTGAAAAAATACTGTGAAGATAGGGGTCTCCCTTTCTTCAGTATATCTGCGGTGACCGGTGAAGGTATTAATGAGCTGGTAGGACATCTCTTTAAAGCGGTACAAAGCAGAAGAGTAGAGATTGACAGTGGATGAGAGTATAGTTTAATCTCTTCCTAATGTATATGGTATGAAACTTGTTATAAAAATAGGAAGCAATCTTCTTGCCTCTGAGGAAGGTCTGGACGGACGAAGCCTCAGCCGATTAGTTGCTGATATATCCGAGGTGCATTCCATGGGACATAGTGTACTTGTAGTATCCTCTGGAGCAATCGCCGCAGGTATGAAAAAACTGGGTTTGAAAAAGAGACCTCAGGATATAAGGCACAAACAGGCAGCTGCAGCAGTAGGACAGAGCTCTCTCATGTGGGCATATGAGAAGAGTTTCTCAAAGTATGATAAAAAGGTAGCACAGGTACTGCTCACAAGGGATGCCTTCGGGGATAGAAAGAGGTATATAAATGCAAAGAACACCCTTCTTACTCTGCTCGACTATAATGTTATACCTATAATAAATGAGAATGACACTGTTGCTGTGGATGAAATAAGGTTTGGAGACAATGACCAGTTGGCATCAATGGTTGCAGGCCTGATTAATGCAGACAGGCTCATAATTCTGTCTGATGTAGAGGGCCTGTATACTGCTGATCCCTCTAAAGATAAAAATGCGAAACTTATATCTAAGGTTGAGGAGTTGACAGATGATATAATCAATCTTGCAAGACCTACCACAGGAGTCCATGGCACTGGTGGAATGTACTCAAAAGTGCTCGCTGCAAAAAGGACACTCCAGTATGGGATACCTGTAAACATAATAAGTGGAAGAAAAAAAGGGCTTATACAGAGAGTTATAAAAGGAGAAGAGGTTGGTACAGAATTTATTCCTTCTGGAAAGAGAGTAACAGCCCGAAAGGGATGGATAGCCTTTGGAGCAAGGGCAAAGGGCTCTATAGTGATTGACAATGGTGCCAAGGAGGCTATTCTCAAGAAGGGGAAGAGTCTGCTACCTTCTGGGATCATCTCTGTGGAGGGAAATTTTGATGCAGGAGATGCTGTCTACTGTGTTGACTCCTCTGGAAAGCGTCTTGCCAAAGGACTTACCAATTATTCCTCAGAAGAGATTGAGAAGATAAAAGGTCTCCGGACTTCAGAAATAGAAAAGGCCTTAGGATATAACTATTCTGATGAAGTAATTCATCGCGACAATCTTGTGGTTCTTGAAGAATAAAACTCTTCAATTTTCAGGGCTACCTCTTCAGGAAACATCACTGCCCCACCTGTCCTTCCATAAAAGAAGACCTTTGTTCTGCCTTCCACAGCCAGCCTCACATCTTCAACCATCTGGCCAAGGTTCAACTCCACCACAACAAGAACAGATACCCTATCTGTAAGTTCTCTTAATGCCTCATCTGGAAAGGGAAAGAGTGTTATAGGCCTGAATAGACCTGCTTTAATACCCTTCTGTCTTAATAGCCTGCATGAACTGAGACAAACCCTTGCAGCAATCCCAAAGGCAACAAGTACCACATCTGCATCTTCCATAAAGTGTTCCTCATAAAGCACCTCAGATGCCTTCATCCTATCATACTTCTGCTTGAATCCCAAGTTCTTCTGTTCAAGCTCACCCTCACCCATATAGAGAGATTTAATCACTCTTGGTTCCCGCCCCTCACATCCATCCAGAATCCAGTCCTTTGGGGGAAGTGTACCTGGTTCATAGGCTGTAGGCACAAAGGGCTCCATCATCTGCCCAAGGATACCGTCACTTAGAATCATTACAGGATTTCTGTAAAGATCTGCCTTATCAAAGGCCTTCATAGTTAGATCCCACAGCTCTTGGTGACTGAAAGGTGCATAGACCAGCATACGGTAGTCTCCATGTCCTCCGCCCTTTACTGCCTGAAAATAGTCCTGCTGACTACCTGAGATATTTCCCAGTCCAGGGCCTCCACGTTGCATATTAACAATAACAGCAGGAAGCTCTGCTCCAACCAAAAAGGATATACCTTCCTGCTTGAGACTAATACCCGGTGAAGAGGATGAAGTCATGGCACGTGCTCCTGCTGCTGAAGCACCATAAACCATGTTTATTGCTGCAAGCTCACTCTCTGCCTGAATAAATACCCCCCCTACTTCTGGCATTCTTTTAGCCATATACTCAGGAATCTCATTCTGGGGAGTAATGGGGTATCCTGCATAAAAACGGCAACCTGCCTGTATGGCTGCCTCTGCAATAACTTCATTCCCCCTCATCAATACCCTCTCACTCTTGAGTTCCACTTAGACCTCTCTGATTGACTGAATATTGTTTTCTTCATCCATTATAAGTATCCTGGTCTTATGACCTTTCAATCTCTCCTCCTCTATCCATCCGTATGAGAAGATTATTATTCTGTCACCAGGCAGTGCCAGCCTTGCAGTAGGGCCATTCAGAATAATCTCTCTGCTCCCCCTCTTGCCAGGAATGAGATAGGTTATAAAACGTTCACCATTACTAAAGTTGCTCACATGAACCTGTTCATAGGGATGCATACCAGCAGCCTCAATAAGTTCCTCATCCACTGTAATACTGCCCTCATAATGAGGCTGACACTCTGTCACCTTTGCCATGTGTATTTTGGAGCAAAGAACGCACCTGAACATTTCTACTCAATAATCCGGGGTACCCTATAATATGGACCTGCCCTTTGTGGGGCGTTCTTAAGCGCCTCGTCTGTTGAAAGGGAAGGCTCTGGGGTATCTTCACGAAAAACATTCTTTATAGGCAGAACATGACTGGTAGGTTCTACATCAGTTGTATCAAGCTCATTCAGTTTCTCTATATAGTCCAAAATCTTACTAAGTTGTTCTGAATAGAGTATCTTTTCCTCTTCTGTTAGTTTAAGCCTTGCAAGCCTTGCTATATGCTCTACCTCTTTAAGGGTGATCTTCATAAGCTACAACCTCTCAAGTTGTGCATATTTCAGTGCAAGCCTCTTAAGACCTACCTTCGGAAAGTTTACACATACCTTCATGTCATCCCCCTCACCATAACACTCCCTTATAACCCCTACCCCCCATTTTGGATGTCTTACTCTGCAACCTGTTTTATAGGGTGTGGTAACCTTAAAGGTCTTCAGTCTCTTATGTCCATTATCAGTGGTTGTGATCCTACAAGGAGTCTTCTCTATCCAGCAACAATACTGTCTTGGGATATCTCTCAGGAATCTTGAGGGTTCCTGTTCTTGGAGTTTTGAGAACACCCGCCTCTTTTTTACACCTGTAAGAAACAGGAGATCTTTTGCACGGGTCATACCCACATAAAAAAGTCTCCTCTCCTCTGAAAGGTCTTCCTCGTTCTTCAGTGCCTTAAAATAAGGCATCAACCCTTCTTCCAGTCCTACAATAAATACTACAGGAAACTCAAGCCCCTTTGCCATATGTATAGTCATGAGAGATACACTGTCTGGAGAACATTCATCATCGAGTTTCGTGATAAGGGATACATTCTCTAAGAATTCCTCTAATCTTACATTCTCTGTAGAGGCGAGAAGTTCTGCTATATTCTGGATTCTGTCCTCTTCAAGAGAGTCTGCATATCCTGTCAAATCCAGAACAGCCTTGAGAATTTCGGAGACAGAACTTTTTTTCCTCTTTTTCAACTCATCTATCAAGCCAAGAAGAGACTTTAGCCTTTCTACCACAGACTGAGATGAACTCTTTTTGGCACATATATTCTTTATAGCCTCATAGAGACTTATACCCTTTTTCTTGGATTCCTGTTCAATCTTTGTGAGTGTGGATACCCCAATTCCTCTGGAAGGAACATTTATAATCCTCCTCAGACTCACATTGTCATGAGGATTCTGGATAAGTCTGAGATAGGCGATGAGGTCTTTAATCTCTTTTCTCTCATAAAAGCTTGTACCACCTACAATCCTGTAAGGTATACGTTCCTTTCTAAGGGCCTCTTCTAAAGCCCTTGACTGGAGGTTTATCCTGAAGAGAATTGCGATATCGCCATAGGAGTAATCCCCCTTTAGATATACATCCCTTATATTCTTTGCTACATATTTTGCCTCATCCTCTTCAGTCTGCAACCAGTAAAAGAATACCTTTTCCCCCTTGTCTCTCTCTGTCCAAAGCCTTTTCTCCTTTCTCAAGGGATTCTTCGCAATCACTGAACCAGAAACATTAAGTATGTTCTGGGTACTCCTGTAGTTCTGCTCTAGCTTGACCACTTTCACATCAGGAAAATCCTTCTCAAACTTATGAATATTCTTTACCTCTGCCCCTCTGAATTTATATATACTCTGGTCATCATCCCCTACTGCAGAAATCATCCTATGAGCAGCGGCGAGCAACTTTATAAGCTCATACTGGGCTGTATTGGTATCTTGAAACTCATCTATCAGTATATATCTAAACTCCCTTTGGTATCTCTCAAGTACCTCTGGAAACTCTCTGAATAATCGGACAGTAAGCATTATAAGGTCATCATAATCAAGGGCATTACACCTTTTCAGTTCATCCTGATATCTTATATATACCTTGGCAAGCTTTTCATCAAAACTGAATCCATCTCCAGTGGACAGAAACTCCTCTGGAGTTACCAGTGCTGCTTTAAGGTTACTTATACGGGATGCAACACCTTTGTAGAGGGCCTCATAGATATTAAGCTCTCTCAAGATATGCCTTATGAGGGATTCTCTGTCATCTTCATCATAAATAATAAAGTCTGGTTTATACCCAAGTGCCTTAATCTCTCTACGTAGAATCCTACAACATTGAGAATGAAAAGTACCTATCCAGCAACTGTTGAGGCTTTTCTCCAACAGTGCCGAAATTCTCTCTTTCATCTCATTTGCTGCCTTATTGGTGAAGGTTACAGTCAGGATAGAATCAGGGGAGAGTTTCTCTTCTTTTGTTAGATAGGCATATTTGTGAGCTATAACTCTTGTCTTTCCACTTCCAGCACCTGCAAGTACGAGAAGTGGACCTTGTGTGTAAAGGATAGCCTCTTTCTGTTGAGGATTGAGGCATTCAATTAGGTCATCTTTACTCATCGCCCTCTCCTTATTATTTTACGATAATTGTTATTGTTTTTTCAAAGCCATACCAACCTCTTTACTCCACAGTCACGCTTTTAGCAAGATTTCTCGGCTGATCCACGTCATACCCCCTCCTAACCCCTATATAATAAGCCAACAGTTGTAGTGGCACCACCATCAATACTGGCTCTAAGTACTCATTCGTCTCAGGCACCTCAATGATATTGTCCACTTCTGGCAGAGGGTCAACTACTGCCGAACTCTTAAGAACAATAATCTTTCCACCTCTCGTTTTTATTTCTTCTATATTTGAGAGAACTTTCTTCCTTAACTCACCTGCCTGTACCAGAAAAACCGAAGGTAAGTATTCATCCACAAGTGCAATAGGTCCATGCTTCATCTCTCCCGCAGCGTACCCTTCTGCATGAATATAGGATATCTCTTTCAACTTGAGGGCACCCTCCAGTGCTATTGGATAAAGTATTCCTCTACCCAGGTAGAGAAAGTTCTTAACATTACTGTATATCTTTGCTAAGCGTTCTATCTCTTCTTCTCTTTTCAGGATCCACTCCACCTTCTCTGGTATCTTAAGGAGGTCATCAATCAGGGTTCTGCATCTGTCTCTACCCAGTTTCTCTCTTGCCTCTGCCAGTGCTATACTGAAAAGATAGAGGGACACAAGTTGTGAGGTGAAGGCCTTTGTAGAGGCCACTCCTATCTCAGGCCCAGAGTGTGTATAGAACACAGCATCAGCCTCTCTTGCAGAGGTTGCTCCAAGTACATTACATATACTAAGCGTTTTGGCTCCAAGTCTTTTTGCCTCTCTCTGAGCAGCAAGAGTATCTGCTGTCTCACCTGACTGGGTTATGGCTATAAATAGATCTCCTTCCTCTATTATTGGTAATCTATACCGGAACTCTGAGGCAAGATCTACCTCAACAGGAACTCTTGCAAGCTGCTCTATCATATACTTACCTGCAAGGGCTGCATGCCAGGATGTACCGCAGGCTACTATAAAGATCCTTTTAATACTTCTTAAAGTATCCGTAGCCAACATGAACTCCTCAGTCTTTACACTCATTGTATTGTAGTTAATCCTTCCCATAATGGTATCGGCTATAGCCCTCGGCTGCTCATGTATCTCTTTCAGCATAAAATGTTTATACCCGCCCTTGTCAGCCATTGTTGGAGACCAGTTGATCTGCTGAACCTCTTTCTCTAAAGGCACACCATCAAAATTGGTTATCCTGTAACCTTCAGATGTGACTATCACCATTTCACCATCCTCGAGGAATATCACTCTTCGGGTTCTCTGCATAAAGGCCGGCACATCAGATGCAAGATAATAACCATCATCACCAATACCAAACACAAGAGGGCTGTCCTTTCTAACACCTATCATCATATGGGGATACCTCTTTGATAACATAACTAAGGCAAAAGCCCCCCTAAGTCTTTTCAGAGCCAGTCTCACAGACTCCTCAAAATCCTTCTCCTTATGATATAGATCAATAAGATGAGCAATAACCTCAGTATCTGTCTCTGAAGTAAATTGATATCCCAGGGAGATAAGTTCTCCCTTCAGGTCCATATAATTCTCAATAATTCCATTATGAACAAGCACTACTGTATCAGAACTATGGGGATGTGCATTATGATCTGAGGGAATACCATGAGTGGCCCACCGGGTGTGGCCAATTGCTATGGACGAGGTTGTTTTAATATCAGACAGATGTACCTCAAGGTCTCTTATCTTGCCCTTACACCTCATAATATCAAATCCTGTACCATTAAAGAAGGCCACACCTGCAGAGTCATAGCCCCGATACTCTAAGTGTCTTAAGCCTTCTATAACAATTTCTAAGGCGTCATCCTTGCCTGTATAACCAATGATGCCACACATTTAACTCTTCCTCTTCTTTTTAAACCTCTTTTTGACCCAACCTTCTATATTACACTGTTCTGTCCGGCTAAGGGCCAAAGCACCTTCTGGTACTTCCTTGGTTATTGTGGAACCTGCTCCCACATAGGCACCCCTCTTCACCTTTACAGGAGCAATAAGCTGTGTATCACTCCCTATGAAAACATTATCTTCAATAATTGTTCTGTTCTTTCTTATACCATCATAGTTACATGTTATTGTTCCTGCACCAATGTTTACATTCCTTCCTATCTCCGCATCCCCAATATAGCTAAGATGCAAAGCCTTTGTACCTTCTCCCACAAGAGAGTTCTTCACTTCAACAAAGTTACCAATCTTCGCCCCCTTTTTCAAGAATGTACCTGGCCTCAATCTGGCAAAAGGACCAACTGTGGCTTTTGACTCAACTACTGATTCCTCAAGTGATGAGCACTCTCTTATGGTTACATTATCATTAATCTTACAATCCACGATTCTTACATTGGGATATATAATACAGTTTCTACCTATGGAGGTCTTACCTTCAATATAGACATCAGGATAGATATATGTTCCCTCACCAATAGTTACATCAGGTCCTATATAGACCCTCTGCTCATCCATCATTTCCACATCCTTCTGTAACCATACCCTTACTATCTTCTGCCTCATAAGCCTCTGTGCCTTCTGGAGTTCCTCCTTTGTATTGATCCCTATAAACTCCACTTCATCACCCATCTTGTATACACCACATCTGAGTCCTTTCTTAGTGGCAAGGGCAAGTATATCTGTAAGATAGTACTCTCCCTTTCTGCTGTTCTTTTTAATTCTTCTCAAAAGCTTAAAGGCTGATTGGCCCATTAGATAAATCCCACTGTTAACCTCTCTAATCTGAGACTCCTCTTCAGTAAGGTCTGTCTCTTCCTTTATCATTATAGGATTTCCAGCACTATCCCTGATAATCCTGCCATAACCAGAGGGATTATCTATCTCAAAGGAGAGAATACTTAAAGAGTTTTTTGCCCTCCTGTGTCTCTGCAAAAACCTTTTTAAGGTATCAGGGCTTATCAGGGGTGTATCCCCATTGAGCACAAGGATATCCCCACTGAATTCATCAATAAGTCTTTTGGCTGAAAGAAGGGCATGGGCTGTACCAAGAGGTCTTGACTGGATAACAAATTCTACTCTATTCTGAGACATAGCATTCTGGATAGGTCCAATATTTGATCTGTTACAGACCACAACAACCTTCTCAGGGTGTAACTTCTCTGCAGCATCAAGAACCCATTGAAGCATTGGACGGCCATTTAACCTGTGAAGAACCTTTGGAATACCTGAACGCATCCTCGTGCCCAGTCCTGCTGCAAGCACCACAATCCAGAGAGGTCTCTTCATCTCAACATTACCTCCACAGAGAGCTTCAGTAATCTGTCCCCCCTCATAACAACCACTTTTACCCGACTACCTTCCCTGAGTCCCTTTATAGCCTTTTTTATTTCCTCCATAGATGTTACCTTTCTATTATTTATTTCAACAATAATATCCCCTCCAAGATACACAATGGTACCACTGATCTCTACTGGTATACTGCCTCCTCTTATACCTGCCTTATCTGCAGGACTGCCCCTGATCACCTCTGAAACAAGAATCCCCTCCTCTACAGGAATCCTTAATGCCCTTGCCAGATCAGGCCAGAGAGGCACACCCACTATTCCAAGCCATGGTCTGCGGACTTTCCCGTACTTTATCAGATCAGGAATAAGCTCCTTTGCAGTATTCACTGGAATGGCAAACCCGATCCCAATATTACCACCAGAAGGAGTAAAGATGGCAGTATTTATTCCTATCATCTCACCTGAGGTATTAAGCAGTGGACCACCAGAGTTGCCAGGATTGATAGGGGCATCTGTCTGTATCACATTCTCTATAACTCTACCCTCCTCCGTGGTAAGGGGTCTTCCTAAAGCACTGATTATACCTGTGGTAAGGGTAGAGTTCAGGCCAAAGGGATTTCCGATCGCAAACACCTTCTGACCGACCTGCAGTGTATCTGAATCACCAAGTTTTAAGGGCTTGAGAGGTCTGTCAGGTTTAATCTTTATTATGGCAATATCATTATCAGGGTCTGCACCAACAAAGACGGCAGGATATTTCCTTCCATCAAACATTGTAACTGTTATCTGCTGTGCCCCTTCAACCACATGGTAATTAGTCAGGATATAACCCCTTGGATCAATTATAGAACCAGAACCTGCCCCTCGTTGAGGATATATAGAGAAGAAATCTCTGATCAGTGTTGTGGTGGTTATATTAACTACTGAAGGGCTTGCTTCTCTGTATACCTTTATATTTATCTTTTCTTCTGGAGTTAAGGCAGAGACAATAGCAGGATAAAAAAGGCAATAACAGAATATAATTAAAACCCCCAGTCCCCCTTTAAACAAGCCTTCCTTAGCAGGACTGTTCATACTTCTGCCTTAGCCATGATTTCTTCTGGCATATCAAAATTTGCATACACATTCTGGACATCATCATGGTCTTCAAGGACTTCCATTAGTTTTATCATCTTCTCTGCTGTCTCCCCTTCTATCTTTATATAGCTCTTTGGTAACATTGTTATCTCTGCAGCCTGGGGTGTAATCCCAGCGGCCACAATCGCATCCTTTACTTTCTGAAAGTCCTCCAAAGAAGTAATCACTTCGTAATTGTCCTCTTTGGGATCATTCCGGAGGTCCTCTGCACCTGCATCAATCACAATACCCATCAGTGTGTCTTCATCAATATCTGTCTTATTTACCAGAATATAACCCTTCTTTTCAAAAATCCAGGAAACACAGCCTGCTTCACCAAGGCTACCACCGTGTTTACTTAAAAGATGTCTCAGTTCAGCAACAGTCCTGTTTTTGTTATCAGTAAGGGCATGTATCATAAGGGCCACCCCTCCAGGCCCATAACCCTCATAAAAAACCTCTTCATAAGAGGTGCCTGGTAACTCACCTGTACCCTTCTGTATTGCCCTCTTTATATTCTCCTGTGGCATATTCGCACTCTTTGCCTTCTCTATCGCAACCCTCAGTCTTGGATTCATAGAAGGGTCACCACCACCAAGCTTTGCTGCGACTGATATCTCCCTTGCAAGTTTGGAAAAGAGCTTCCCCCTCCTCGCATCAACTACAGCCTTTTTATGCTTTATCTGGGCCCATTTACTGTGGCCGGCCATTTGTCCTCCTCTTGTCCCTCTATCTAAAAAGAATTTTCTGTTACTTCCCGGAAGAATCTTACAAAAATAGATACAGATTGGATAAACACCTGTCTTTATCAGGCCATTTATCTATCATACCTTACTGTATGCCTTGAGTGTCAAGCCTCCGCATTAGATCTGTGGCTTAAGTCTCTAAAAATAAAAAGTAAAATTTGTTAAAAATATAGGCAAGAAATCTTATAATTTCAACAAATTACATAATTCAGTAAATTGTAGGAAATATAAATTTCTTTTTTGATTCGTAATCAACGTGTTGGAGGTTCGACTCCATTAGGTGGCTTCATAATTTTCATTTAACATATCATTCGTGTCCTCACCGTTGTTCTTATTGTGAGGTTTGTGTGAACTTGACTGGAGTCTAAATTTATAGCCTAACTGAGAACTACAACGGCGTGTTTTTTGTGGGATGGTGTAAGGTGTGCATATCGAAGTACATAGCCGAGGGTTTATAGCATCTATAGTATAGAAGTTCTCTTAGAGGGTTAAGACTACACCAAACATTACTAGATGACAGGCAATGGAAGAATTTTACCCTCAGAAAGAACAAACTAAGAGCAACGACAAAAAGACTTCCTGAGCAAACCTTCCATAATGAGGAAGAGGGTAATGTTGACAGAGAAATCCTTGTTGTGTAATTTTAATTATGTTGAGGGTGTATTTGATAGGATTAACTCTGTTGGAAGATAAACTCATATTAGGAGAGAGGACAAAGTTCTGATAGAGCCTCTATCTCAACAGATAATAAACGCAATCAAGCAAGCATGTGCTCTATACTATCGTCTAGTTTTAGTTGTGGCCCCATCAGGTGCAGGTAAAACCGAAGCTCTACAGGATGTTAGTAAACAGCTCAATCTGCCAATAATAAATATTAATCTACATCTTTCAGAACGACTTCTTGATCTTGCAAAGCAGCAACGTGCACTACGCGTTCCCTATATACTGAAAGATATGATTAGCGAGATTGATAACGATATTGTTCTCCTTGATAATATAGAAATACTCTTTGATGTATCACTAAAACAGGATCCACTACGTCTGCTTCAGGGCCTTTCACGGAATAAAACTATTGTGGCAATGTGGAATGGAAAGATAGAGAAAAATCATTTGATTTATGCAGAGCCAGGTCATGTAGAATATAAGCGATATCCTGTGACAGATTTTCTGGTTGTAAGTCCTGATTCTTTAACAGATAGAGATGAAATATAAAGACCTAATACAATTTGAGCCTATTGAGACAGTAATAGAACTTCGTCATGCTGATGAAAAGGCGAGGGCAAAGGAGCTCGTCCGCACCTATGTAATCTCTGAGGAGATGGCAGAAAGACTCACTGCAATAGTATTTCCTCAACTTCAGTTTGAACAACCAACAGACAATAAAGCGCTCTTAGTAGTTGGAAACTATGGCACAGGTAAATCTCATCTTATGTCAGTAATATCTTCTATTGCAGAACATGCAGAACTTGTTGATGATCTTACCAACTCCACTGTTGCAGAAGCTGCAGCAACAATAGCAGGTAAATTTAAGGTAATCCGCACAGAAATTGGTGCTACCACAATGTCTCTGCGAGAAATTCTGACAGGAGTGCTTGAGGAACGCCTGAGCCTTATGGGAGTAGAATATAATTTCCCTCCAATCAGTAAAATCCCCAGCAATAAGCCTGCATTTGAAGACATGATGGCTGCTTTTCATGATAAGTATCCTGACCACGGGCTTTTACTTGTGGTGGATGAACTTCTGGATTATCTCCGAACAAGGAAAGATCAGGAGCTCATACTTGATCTGAATTTCCTAAGAGAGATTGGGGAGGTATGTAAAGACCTCCGTTTCCGTTTCATCGCCGGTGTTCAGGAGGCTATTTTTGACAGTCCCAGGTTCTCTTTTGTATCTGACAGTATTAGGCGTGTAAAAGACAGATTTGAACAGATCCTTATTGCCCGCAAGGATGTAAAGTTTGTTGTCTCAGAGCGTTTGCTTAAAAAGAATAGAGAGCAACAGGCAAAGATAAGAGAGTATCTCACACCCTTTGCAAAATTCTATGGCAACATGAACGAACGTATGGATGAATTTGTAAATCTCTTTCCTGTACATCCTGATTATATAGATACCTTTGAAAGGGTAACAGTTATTGAAAAACGCGAGGTTCTTAAAACACTATCCAATGAAATGAAAAAATTGTTAGACCAGAATGTGCCGGAAGAATACCCTGGCCTCATTGCCTACGATACATACTGGAACACGCTAAAGGGAAATCCCTCCTTTCGTGCTGTGCCTGATATAAAGGCAGTTATAGACTGTAGCCAGGTGCTTGAATCCCGCATTGAACAGGCATTCACCAGACCTGCTTATAAACCTATGGCACTGAGAATTATACACGCCCTATCCGTACATCGTCTAACAACAGGGGACATTTATTCTAATATTGGCGCCACCGCAGAAGAACTAAGAGACACACTATGTCTTTATCAACCAGGCATAGAGGACCTTGGGGGAGAACCTGCTGATGATCTTCTAACACTGGTAGAAACAGTTCTCCGTGAGATACATAAGACAGTAAGCGGTCAATTTATTTCCTTTAATCCTGACAATCAGCAGTATTATCTTGACCTGAAAAAGACAGAGGATTACGACGCACTCATTGAAAAACGTGCTGAGACCCTTGATCCTTCACAACTTGATCGCTACTATTATGAGGCTCTTAAACGTGTGATGGAGTGTACAGACCAGACCTATGTTACTGGTTATCGCATCTGGCAACACGAACTTCAGTGGCCAGAGCGTAAAGCATTTCGCCTTGGTTATCTGTTCTTCGGCTCACCTAATGAGCGATCTACCGCTGTTCCACCTCGTGAGTTCTATCTGTATTTTATCCAGCCCTATGACCCACCACATTTTAAAGATGAAAAAAGAGCCGATGAGGTCTTCTTTTACCTGAAAGGAGCCGATGAAGCCTTTCACACTACCCTTAAAAACTATGCAGCAGCCCTTGATCTGGCCTCAACATCCTCTGGTCATTCCAAATCCACTTACGAGGCAAAGGCAAACCACTTCCTTCGTCAATTAGTTACCTGGCTCCGTGAACATATGACTTCGGTATTTGAAGTTACCTATCAGGGACGAAAGAAAACATTGATTGAATGGGCTAAAGGTCATTCAATTAGAGAACTTTCTGGCTTATCCCCTAATGAACGCATTAATTTCAGAGACCTGATAAATACAATAGCAGGAATTTGTCTTAAAGAATACTTTGCAGAAAAGGCACCTGAATATCCATATTTTTCAATACCCATTACCTCTCAGAACCTGTCACAGGCAGTTCAGGATGCCCTAAAAACACTTGCCAATGGAATAAGAACCAGACAGGCAACAGCCATTCTTGATGCATTAGAACTATTAGATGGAGAAAAAATTGATCCCTATAAATCCAGGTATGCCCAATATATACTTGAAATCCTTAAACATAAAGGACACGGACAGGTTGTAAACAGGTCTGAAATTATCCAGGATGAATCTGGTGTTGAGTATATGGCACCCACCAACTATCGTCTTGAGCCAGAACTGATTGTTGTTGTGCTTGGCGCGCTGGTATATTCAGGTGATATAGTCCTTTCAGTTACAAGCAAAAAGATTGATGCCTCAACTATCCAGGAACTCTATAAAATATCTCTCGATGAACTTGTCAACTTCAAACACATAGAACAACCACGCGACTGGAATCTGCCAGCACTAAAGGCACTCTTCGAACTGCTTGGTCTCACACCAGGCATGGCACAACTCATCACTCAGGGTAAGGATGAACCTATACAACAACTACAGACAATAATATCAAAACTGGTAGAGGATGTTCTTCATGCGCAGCAGACATTGCAACAGGAATTGAAGCTCTGGGGGAAGGATTTATTATCAGATCAAGAATCTCAAAAACTTCTTGAACAACTTAAAAAAACCAAGACTTTTTTGGAGTCTCTTCAGGTCTATAATACACCCGGTAAACTCAAGAATTTTCGTTATACTGTTCAGGAGATTAACAGACACAAAGATGGCCTGAAAGCCCTTGGTGAAATTAAATCTCTGCAAGAGATAGTTGACCACCTGGGGCCTCTATCATCATATCTTTCCAGTGCAGAGGCGATCTTGCCTCCAGAACATGTCCTGACAGATCGGATAAAAACAACACGGGAGAAGATGCTGGAAAAAATTTCAAAACAAACGAAACGGATATCCAGTTCCTTCTATCAAAAGATTATAAATGATCTTACAGATCTCAAAAAGAGATACAAACAGGTATATCTTAACCTGCATAAAAAGGCACGCCTTGGAGTGAATGAAGACAGGCGTAAAAGTGAATTGTTGAAAGACGAAAGGCTCAACATTCTCAACAAGCTTTCTACAATTGAACTGATGCCTGTTCAACACCTCAAAGACTTTCAAGAAAAACTTGCTGGCTTGAAGAGTTGCTTTGCACTTACTGATAAGGATCTTGATGATTCACCAGTTTGTCCACACTGTCAATTTATGCCTAATGCAGAGGATATCTCTGTTCCTGCAGCCATTGTCCTTAATGGCCTTGATTCCGAATTGGATAAACTACTTGATAGCTGGATCAAAACATTACTGCTAAATCTTGATGATCCAACAGTTCGTCAAAATCTTGAGCTCCTTAAACCAAAACAGAGAAAACTAATTGAATCCTTTATAAATAGTCGTCAACTTCCTGATAATCTTTCTCAAAACTTTATCCAGGCTTTAAAAGAAGTGCTTTCAGGGCTTATAAAAGTAACTATTAAGATAGACGATCTCAAGTCTGCCCTGCTTTCTGGAGGGTCTCCAGTGGCTCCAGAGGAGATGAAACGACGTTTTGAGGAATATCTAAACGAACAGATAAGAGGCAAAGAACCTCAAAAGGTCAGGATAGTTTTGGAGTGAGGGGTAAATGTAATATAGAATGTTATGGTGAATAAATAGGAGACAAAGCATGCAGGCTTTAGCGTTTATTGATTTGTTGGGTTTTAGTCAGATGGTGGCTAATAATCCAACTCGTTCAAAAGAAATATTAAATGATTTTTACAATATTACCTATAGAATCATTAAAAAAAACAAAGAAGTAAAAGGTATTTTATTTTCAGATAGCCTTTTAGCTTATTCAAATAATCCTGCTCTATTGGTAAATGTGATTACTGAAATATATAGGGAGTGTTTGAAGAAAAATAATGCGTATGACTTTGACTTATCAAAATATTTCCTTTTACCGCGTGGCGGCATTTCATACGGAATGGTTGACATACAAAATCGAGTGGAAGCACCTAATCTTTCTAAAAATTTTATTATTAGCCCGGCTCTTGTACATTCTGCGAAAATGGAAAGCAAGATTAAAGGAGCGCGGCTATTGATTGCGGATCCCCAAAATAAGAATGAGCAAGTGTTCAATTGGAACGCAGAGATTAAGAGTATTCTTTATGAAAATTCAACATTTACTTTTTGGTCAAATTACAGATACTTTGATGCTCTCTGGTTTTTGGATTTAAATAAGGAATATGAGGAGCAAAAAAACGAGGTGACTGAATTAATAGAGATTGCAATAAAACTCGCAAAATCAAATTCAAATAATAAATTTGTAATAGAACATCATATTCACACTTTAAGAATAGGGCTACTTAGTTATTGTAAATTTCTGACACCAAACAGTAACCCACTACTTGAACGCATAATTTCTGAATTTGAAGATGATAAATATTGGCTTATTTGGTTAACATTATTTGAGGTTATGATGCAATCCTCGGACAATTGGGCTTTTCCAGCAAAGAAAGAGGTGATAAATTTTTACAAAAAGGTAAGTCTCAAAAGTTCATGGGCAAATGTTATTAAAGAAATCAACAAGCCCCAAAATGAATATCAAAAATATCTACTAAATACATTTGTTGATGAGTTAGATATATCCCAGTTATGAATATGAACAAAGACAACACATAACAAGACGCAACACCTGACTGCTATTCTGCTGGCACTACATAGCGGTAGGTGAGGTTGGTCGTTATGTCATTTATACAAAATAGCGACACAATAAATGGCAAAAATCTATATATGAATAATTTTAGCTTGATCACTGACCAAGTTCTTGAGAGGGATAGGCAACTTGGTCATTCTATTAGTTAGATAGATTAAACAGGAAAGGGGTTAACTATAAAAATGAAACGCTTGTTCAGGGACCCATCAGGTCAGGATCATCTTTTTGAAAAGACTCATAGAGGGTTCTGGGTTCATAGTTCGGGGTTCTTTGTTCTGGAAATATCATGTCAAAAATAGAGAAGTTTGAGGATATTGAAGCTTGGCAAAAGGCTCGTGATCTGACGAGAGAAATATACCGTGTCACAAATCAAGAATCTTTTGTCAGAGATTTTAGCCTTCGCGATCAAATACGCCGTGCTGCAATGTCAGTTATGTCGAATATAGCTGAAGGATTTGGTCGTGGAGGTAATAGAGAATTCATACAGTTTCTTTCAGTGGCTAAAGGTTCTGTGTCAGAACTACAGTCCCAACTCTACATAGCTTTGGATGCAGGTCACATCACAAAAGAACAATTTCAACAACTTTACAGTCTTGCAGAACTAACCGGTAATTTAATCGGTGGTTTTATTCGCTATCTATCAACATCCGAATATAAAGGAGCAAAATACAAATGAAACAAGACCTCCTATTCCACTCAAAACTCAAAACTCAGAACCCTGAACACAAAGAATTTATTTACTGCCTTGGTATGACCTTCGAGAATGATGAGGCGAGGCGGGAGTATTTTCTTACAAAACTGCGTGAAGGGCTGGAGGAACTTCATGAGAAACTTGGTGGCGTGCCCTTTACTACAGTAGAAGATGCTGTTGAGAAGATGAAGTCAATTAAAAAGTGGCCCATGGGAGATGAAAAACGCCTGCGTGAACTGGCTGAGCGTATGTGGGCAGAGCATCGTCAGGAGCGGGACAAAGACCTGCTCCAGCTCTGGAAAGATCAGGTTGGTTTTCCTCATGGTGAAATTGAAGACATCCTGAGACTCTCCGACCCACCTTACTACACTGCCTGTCCAAACCCATTCATTGTTGATTTTATCTGTCATTTGCAGGAGCAAAAATCGGTAGTTCAGGGTTCAGAGTTTAAAGTTCAGGGTTCAGAATTCAGGATTCGGGATTCTTCCAACCAGGAACCCACAACCCAGAACCAGGAACCCTATCAGCGTGAGCCCTTTGCTGCAGATGTTAGCGAGGGAAAGAACGATCCAATCTATAATGCCCATTCCTACCACACCAAGGTTCCTCATAAGGCGATCATGCGGTACATACTGCATTATACCGAGCCAGGAGATTTGGTGTTTGATGGCTTTTGTGGGACAGGGATGACTGGTGTTGCTGCACAACTCTGTGGTGACCGTAAGGCTGTAGAGTCACTTGGCTACAGGGTTGATGACAAAGGAATCATCTACCAGCAGGAAACCGACGAAAATGGCAAAACAGTTTGGAAGCCCTTTTCCAGACTTGGTGCACGGTATGCAATACTTAATGACCTTTCACCTGCGGCTACCTTTATTGCCTACAACTACAACACACCTGTTGATGTAGAGGAATTTGAGCGTGAGGCAAAGAGGATTCTCAAGGAGGTGGAAGAGGAGTGCGGATGGATGTATGCCACGCTGGCAAGGGAAGTTCAGGGTTCGGGGTTCAGGGTTCAGGGGTTAAAGGATGAAGAGGTTGAACAATTGGCAAAAGATCTTATGAGATGTAAAAGCCCTGAAGAATGCAGAAATTTCATAAACCAACTCAAAACCCAGAACCCAGAACTCAAAACCCACAACCCAGAACTCAAAACCCCTACCGTTACATTGGGCAAAATCAACTACACTGTCTGGTCTGATGTGTTTGTCTGCCCTGAATGCACCAATGAGATTATCTTCTGGGATGTAGCTGTGGATAAAGCAGCAGGCAAGGTTCATAAGGAATTTCCATGCCCACATTGTGATGCAGTGCTTACTAAACAGAGAATGGAACGAGCATGGGTAACAAAATACGATAAAGCCATAGGCAAGACTATTCGTCAGGCAAAGCAGGTACCTGTGCTTATTAATTACAGTGTTGAGAAAAAGCGCTTTGAAAAGACACCCGATGCCTTTGACCTTGCGTTGATTGAAAAGATAGAACAAATGGACATCCCTTATTGGTTTCCGACTGACAGGATGCCGGAAGGCGAAGAATCCCGACGCAACGATGACATCGGCCTAACTCATGTACACCATTTTTATACAAAGAGGAATTTGTGGGTGTTGGGAGCAATTCGAAAACATTGTAAGATTCCACAAATCCTTCTTATGTTCAATAGTCAACTTATTAATATATCCAGATTAAATCGCTATAGACCTGGAGTTTCCTTTCCATACAACCCTCTAAGTGGCACGCTGTATGTTGGTTCACAAATTTCTGAAGCCAATATTTTTAATGCTTACACAAATAAGATAAGCCGTATGGTTAAAGCCTATTCTGAAGTGGTTGGTAGGTCATTTATTTTTACAAATTCAACTGATATTGTTGATATGAAAGACAATTCTATTGATTATATCTTTACCGATCCTCCTTTCGGGGGGAACCTGATGTACTCGGAACTTAATTTTCTTTGGGAGGCATGGCTAAAGGTATATACTAACAATAAAAGCGAGGCAATAGAAAACAAAGTTCAAGGTAAAGGGTTATTTGAATATAAAGAATTAATGACTCTATGTTTCAAGGAATATTTTCGTATTCTTAAACCCGGACGATGGATGACTGTTGAATTTCACAATTCTAAGAACATTATTTGGAATGCGATTCAAGAAGCATTACAACATGCAGGATTTGTAGTAGCAGACGTAAGGACTTTAGATAAAGGTTTGGGAACCTTTAAGCAAGTAACAAGTGGAGGTGCTGTTAAACAGGACCTCATTATCTCCGCCTACAAACCCAATGGCGGACTTGAGGAGAGATTCAAACTGAGTGCTGGTACTGAAGAAGGGGTATGGGACTTTATCCGTACTCATTTGAGGCAACTGCCTACTGTTGTGGTTCGGGGTTCAGGGTTCGGAGTTTCAGGTTCAAAATCTAATCAAGAACCAGGAACACTGAACTCAAAACTGGAGATAGTTGCCGAAAGGCAAAACTATCTCCTCTACGACCGCATGGTTGCCTTCCATGTTCAGCGTGGTGTGACTGTGCCAATGTCTGCGGCTGAGTTCTATGCAGGGCTTGCTCAGCGATTTCCGGAACGAGATGGTATGTATTTTCTGCCTGAACAGGTGGCAGAATATGATAAGAGACGATTGAAAACTAAAGAGGTTCTACAGTTAGAAATCTGGATAAAAGACGAATCATCTGCTATCCAGTGGCTTAAGCAGCAACTCACAAAGAAACCACAGACATTTCAGGAACTACATCCACAGTTCTTAAAAGAAATCAGCGGCTGGCAAAAGCATGAAAAACCTCTGGAACTTTTGGAACTTTTAGAACAGAACTTTCTCCGGTACGATGGCAAAGGCCCCATTCCACAACAAATTGTCTCCTGGATGCACCAGAGTGCTGAACTCAGAAAAACCATAGAGGAAGAATTAGCCACAGGCCGTGCCACTGAAGAAAACGGCCAACTCAGAACCCAAAACCAGAAACTCATAACCCGTGCAAAAGACCGCTGGTATGTGCCTGACCCTAATAAGGCATCAGACTTAGAAAAACTGCGTGAGAAGGCATTACTGCGGGAGTTTGAAGAGTATAAACAGTCTAAACAAAAGCGACTGAAGGTCTTCCGCCTTGAAGCCGTCCGCGCTGGCTTCAAAAAAGCCTGGCAGGAGCGTGACTACGCCACTATCATCTCCGTAGCCCGCAAAATTCCAGAATCAGTATTACAGGAAGACCCAAAGTTGCTGATGTGGTATGATCAGGCAGTAACAAGAATGGGGGGAGAGTAACCACACAATTGAGTCGCAAAAAACTAAATGAAGTTAATTTATAAAGAATGCAACGTCAGTTCAAAATACGAATGGGGCCAGACGGCATTCTTCTTTTCAATCGTGATACAGGGATAAACATTCTTATCGATGAGATCAAAATACCCCAAAAGTTATGGGCTACAGCGCCACGCCATGTCTCGATCGCGCTAACGAACGCATGTGACCTCGACTGTCCACATTGTTTTGCTCCAAAATATCCAGCCAAGCTTGATGTTAAGCGTTTGCTCACTTGGTTAAATGAGCTTGATGCAAGTGGTTGTATTGGTATTGGCTTTGGAGGAGGTGAGCCAACGCTGTACCATGAGTTGCCAAATGTGTGCAGATACGCTGCCCAGAACACTGACTTAGCCGTGACATTCACAACACACGGACACTATATAGATAATCGGCTCGTTGCTGCTTTAAAGGGGAATGTCCACTTCATTCGCGTGAGCATGGATGGTGTAGGGGCTACATATGAGAAAATTCGCAAAAGGCGTTTCGCCTCGTTACTGAATCGATTTGAGCTGATCCGAGATATTGCTCCATTTGGTATCAACTACCTTGTCAACAAACTTACCCTGCCTGATTTGGATGCGGCAGTTACAGTCGCAACTGAATATGGTGCATCAGAACTTTTGCTAATACCTGAACAACCTGTACGGGGCCGAAGGGGGATTGATAGGCAAACTATGCAAAAATTACGTGAATGGGTAAATTCGTATCAAGGAGGAATTCCAATAAGCATAAGTGAAGTGGCGAGCGAGGGCTTTACTGTATGCACGGCATTCAGGCATGAAACTGGACTTCGGGCGTATGCACATATTGATTCTACAGGTGTCATCAAACGCTCGTCATTTGATGAAAATGGTGTAACTATTGGTCCAGAAGGGGTATTGCATGCTTTGAACATGCTTGAACATTTATAGGAGGTAATCTCATGAAAATTTGGAAAGGGTATGGCTCAGAGCATTCCATGAACCTTGTAATGATTGGAGAATTCAAGGAAGTCCGTGATGCTGAAGAAGCCAAAAGGGTGATTGACAAACTTATTGAACAGGTGGCTAACGATGCAGACATGGATCAAGAAAACACAGTTCCACAGGACCGCTTTACAGATGCGATATCGGAACTTTTAAGATCAGTAAATGTATATAGTCTTGCTCCGGCAGAACTGGAGCAGTTTCTTTACGATGTTCGCGTTAGTGTTGAAAGCAACAAAGTTGTTATAACCACTGATGAAATAGATGTGTCAGCATTTCTGAAGGTTTTGCTTGATAAAGGTGCTCGAGTAAAAGTATATTCGGCTCATGACTATCCAGATACTGGATACGGACGATGATCTTCTTATCGCAGGAGGGATGGAATCATGCCGGAAGTGAATTGGGAAAAGTTTGTAGAATTACCTGGTGATAAAGCAAGGAACTTTGAATTGTTGTGTCGAGCGATCATTCGCCGCCATTATGGACAATTCGGTGATTTTCGTGCTTTAGCCAATCAACCAGGTGTTGAGTTTCATTTGAAGTTACATTCATCGTGTCCTCTCGGTGAACCAGGACGGTGGTATGGCTGGCAATGTAAATGGTACGACCTACCGAGTGGACGGCCTATCGGAACAAGCAGGCGAAAAGATATTGAGGATGCTATCCGGAAAACGGAAAAATTTCTTCCAGGGTTGACCGATTGGGTACTTTGGACAAAATATCCACTAACAAAAAGTGTTCAAGAATGGTTTTACAACATAGAAACAGACATGAGGTTACACCTCTGGACACTCACAGAGATTGAAGAATATCTAAGTGGACCTGCAGAAATCCTTCGCGGCACATATTTCGGAGAACTTGTTCTAACGCCGGAATTGCTCAGCGAAAAGCATAATGAATCGGTTGCCCCCATCAGGCGAAGATGGCTTCCCGAGGTACACCAAGTTGTGGATGCTGAACGCTCGCTTCGGCGTATATTGGGGGAGGAGGAAGCTTGGTCCGAACTGACCGAGGTTGCAAGTCGGCTTCAGGCTGGTGCAACAGCTATCAGGAATGAGCTGTCAGATTTACCAGCAAATCTTGGCGAAGAGGTTAATAAATTAGCCAAAGCTGCTGATAGCATCGCAAACTTTTTGACCCAGATATATACTACTCTGGCGAGAGGAGATTATGAGGTTGTCCGGCAAGCACTTACCAACAGAAGTAGCCCTAATCCAACGTGGAAAGTCTTACTCCGTCGATTGAGATCTGGACGTTATCCAGTTGTTCTGTCAGTTACCAATATGGTGGCCTATATTTACGATGCATATCGACTCATAGATGATCTTCTTAATTCTCTGAATAAACGACTGATTGCAGTCGTCGCGGATTGGGGATGCGGCAAAACACATTTAGCTGCTCAACTCACTGCTCCTACTGATAAACGGCCTGCTGGCATTCTACTACATGGAAGCAATTTGGCATCTGGAGGAACCCTTAATGAACTTGCTAAGAGAATTGTCATTCATGGAAGGCCGTTGCAAAGCTTTGAGGCATTAGTTGAAGCTGTTGATGCTGCCGGTCAGCGTGCCGGTCGGCGATTACCTATCGTTATTGATGGCTTGAACGAAGCAGAAGATCCTCGTGACTGGAAGGGTCAGCTTGCCTCGTTGAGTACATTATTGGATCAATATCAATATGTGTTGGTTGTATGCACTCTACGTCCAGATTTTGTTAAAGAGGCACTACCCGATGAAGTTGAACGACTGGAGATTCCTGGTTTTGAGCAAAACACCGTTGATGCTGTGCGGCGGTATTTCCAATATTATCGGATCGATTCAAGAGATGCAAAGTTGCCATGGAGACTGCTACAACATCCTTTAAAACTGCGGATGTTTTGTGAAGTGACAAATCCCAAACGCAATCGGACCGTAGGTGTCGAAGCCATGCCAGGATCGCTTACCTCCCTGTTTGAGAGATACCTCGATCTGGTCGCGGAGCGCATAGCAGAATTATCATCCCGTGCTTGGCGTTACTATGAATCGGATGTTCGCACTGCGCTTAGCAAGATCGGACAATGTTTGTGGGATGCAAGATCCCGGAGCCTTAATATCGAGGAACTTCGACGAGTCCTTGAAGACAACCAACGTTCCTGGGATAAAAGTATTGTACGGGCTTTAGAGCAGGAAGGCGTACTTATCAAAGTATCTGACCACCGGCTTAGTGGTAATCACATTTCCATAATGTATGATGCATTAGCAGGACACCTCATAGCAGATGCACTGCTTGATACTTACGGAAGAACCAATTTCGAATCTTGGATACGTAACCCAGACACAATTTCAGCATTAACAGGGGACTTTGATCAACGTCATCCTCTTGCAAGTGACATATTCCGTGCACTGGTAGGACTTGCACCTCGTCGGATGTACAGACGACAACTTTGGCCTTTATTGGATGAGCCGCTGCGAACTAAGGCTCTTTATGAGGCAGCTTGGCTGGATAAAGAGTATCTTGATAGTGAGACAGTGAGACAGTTGGCTAATCTTGTGGCAGCTGCACCAATGGATCGTCGTGATCTTTTTGATCGGCTCTGGAGTACCCGTGCAGCCCAATCACATCCCCTCAATATGGAATTCTTGGATGAAGTTCTTCGTTCAATGTCGATGGCAGAGCGAGATCTCCGATGGACAGAATGGATCCGCCGCAGGCAAGAAGAAGTACTTAAAGATATAAAACGGTTGGAGAAGCACTGGCAGTCGGATCAGTCACTAAATCAACGAGATCAGCTTCGGGCATGGTGGGTGATGTGGATCCTCACAAGCACAGTCCGTCTGCTACGTGATCACGCCACGCGTGCCTTATATTGGTTTGGCTGCCGTGATCCTAAAGCTCTGTTTGAAATGACACTCAACTCGCTTGATATAAACGATCCCTATGTTCCTGAACGCATGCTTGCAGCATGCTATGGGGTGGCGATGACGCTCTGGGCAGATCCTCGAGGTGATCAGTTACGTAAAGAACTACCTGGCTTTGCAAACATACTAATAGACGAGATGTTTGTCCCTGGAGCTCCGCATTCCACGCACCATGTCTTAATGAGGGACTATGCTCTTGGTGTGATAGATTTAGCCAATCGCGTCGTGCCGGGATGTATATCAGATGAAAAGCAGGATTACCTAAAACCACCATTCAATCATATTCCTTCGCCATTTCCAACACCAAGCGAAATAGATGATAATGACCTAACTGAGGCTGAAGGTACCATACGCATGGATTTTGGAAATTATACCATAGGCGGGCTAATTCCCGACAGACATAACTATGACTTTGATAATCCCATATACCGCGAGGTTCGGCGCCAGATTGAATATAGAATTGTGCAATTGGGGTATAAGTCAAGTCAGTTTGCTGAGATAGATAGGGAGATTGGTACTGCCTCATGGGAGGCTGAAAGACGGGGGAATCCGAAAACAGACCGGTATGGTAAGAAATATTCTTGGATTGCTTATTTCGAGATGTATGGAATTAGACTCAATAAAGGTGCTTTGCCAGAGTGGCGAGTTGACAGACGCCCACCCGAAGTTGATATTGATCCCAGTTTCCCAGGACGTCCACGCATATGGCAACCTACGCTACCTGATTTATTCACTGAAGCTCCTGCCGAACCTCGGTCGTGGATCACGGATGGCCCCACACCAAATTACAAACATTTGTTATACCCTGAAGAGGTAGACGACCAACCTGGTCCATGGGTGCTTTTGGATGGTTACATCGAACAGTCTTCCAAAAATGACGATAGGATGATATTTACGTTTCTACGAGGCTTGCTCGTGGAACACGACCAAGTAGAGAATCTGTTAGCAACTTTCAAAGCGGTTGAGTATCCAGGCAACATGGAAATTCCAGAACCATTAGAAGAATATTATACTTATGCAGGTGAAATTCCATGGTCACTACATTTCGGGAAAACCATTCGAGAATCGAATGGCAAGGCAAGGCGTGACATTAGAGAAGCCTTTGCACGGCATGCTGGTAAACAGGGGCTGTCTGGAGGAATTCCTGTAGAGGTGCCTGTGTATAGATTTGCTTGGGAGAGATACCACAGCGCACTCAACCAAGTAAGTGGGATAATTGTTCCTGCCCCTGCACTTTGCGAGCAATTAAGTTTATGTAATCGTCGAGGTGAATGGGATCTCTACGATCTTGAGGGACGCATTGCTACAATATATCGAGAATTTAAAAGCGATGAGGATACATTCCGCTCTTATTTATTTTATCTTCGTGCTGATTTGATGAGACGCTATTTAAACTCTCGTCAAACCTTAGTGTGGCTTCTTTGGGGAGAACGCAATTTTAAGCACCGGACAGATTTTACATTGTTAGAAAGCCTTCGCGATTTGTGGTCTAACTATAAACACATTCATCGTTATAGTTCATATTGGAATCCATAATTTTATTTAACATTCTTAAAAGTAAGGATAAACTAATGAACTCTTTAGAATTGAAGCCATCGACAGACATATGTTGATTTAGTAACAATTGTCACTAAATATGTTTTGTGCTTTGAATAAGATTATAAAATACAAAGAAATGAATGTAGTCGATAAATTAATTGCTTTACCAGTAAACACATAGTACGGGCCATCATTGAGGCTGGTGCAGTCATAGCCTGGCCCCTGTACTGTATTGTACAAGTTTACGAGATTAAGGAGAAAAAAGTGCTTGATGGATTTCTTGAAGAGAAGGACATGTTAAATAGAAGAAGTAAGGAGTGAGAAATGAAGAAAATAAATTTAATGAAAAAATTATAATGAACAAAGAACAAAACAAAAAAGAATTCGAAAAGATAAAAGAATCGATCTATGATTCTATAAAAATGTATTTTGGCTTAATGACAACAATTATTGTTTTATCATCTGGTGTATTTTACGCTTTATTCCAATTAGAAAAAACAAGAAGCTTATCATTTCTCTATTTTATTCCTATTGCAACTGCATTGTTATGTCTAATTAATTTTTACTCTTGGAATCTCAAAAGAAAGCTTTATAAGTATTGTATGAAGAAATCTATTAGTACAAATAATCCAGAAAATGGAGAGGATGAGTACGTTAAAGCAATGGAATATTTAGAAATGGTAAAAACTTCGGGTAAACTTTCTAAAATTTTCTTTCGCTTTACTTTGTTATTTTTTACCATAATATCTATTACTATATTATTGATGTTGAATTACCCATTTATATATTTACCTACTAATATAATTGTGACGATTGTCATAGTTTCAATACTTTTATGTCTGATATATTTGTTTATTAAATGGGCTAAGCTAAAGAGAAATTTAAAAAGAACAAATTGGTTTGAATAGTTATAATGAAAGAAAATCCTGGGCATAAACAGTTTAATGAATACATCTCAAATTATTTTAAAAGACATTATTCGAATTTTCCAGACGGAAAATTAAGAATCGGCATTCCCCAAATAGAACCTGATATAGTGATCACTAATGATCATGGTGATATTGGTATCGAAATCACAAGATTCTATCAAGAAGAAGGTTTTTCATCTTCAGCTTTACAGGCTCAAGAAAGTTTAAAAGAAATGATTATTTTAAAATCTAAAAGAAAGTATGAGGAAGAGGAGAATCCACCCCTCATTGTATCTATTATTTGGTCAGCAGGTGTTGAGATAAATAAAGGATTAGTTGATAGAATTTCTGATAACTTAAAATCACTTATATTTAATAAAATCCCAGAGATTGGAGAATCTGTAGAGCTCGAAGAGTATGGTTCTTTATCAGATGAAATTGCTGCAATTCGTATTTATCGCATAGAAGAATTTACGGAAAACGATTGGCACAATTCCTATGGTGATTTTATATGTGATTGTACTCCAGAAAGAATTCAACAAATTATTAATAAAAAGAATACTAAAGTGTCTAATTATAGAGGTAGTTTTAGCTCTCTTTGGCTTCTTATTGTGTCAGTGTGTGAACTTTCATCGGCAGCCAAAATAACAGAAGAAACTTTAAATTTTAGATATACTTCAAATTTTGATAGGGTCTTTCTCTTTGATATAACCAATGGCAGAATTGAGGAATTAAATACTAAATGAAAACAAAAATGAAGAATCACTCAAAAGTATTTGATTCATTAGAAGACTATTTTTCTAAAATGGACCAAGCCTGCATAGGCCAAAATTCAGTTTTTTTAGATGAAAAAGAGAAAGAAAGATATGAATCAATATTGATGTACGCTTTTAGAAAGTACAGAGCTGTGTGCTATCATCTCGAAAGAGTTAAACAGTTAATAGATGACTTCAATAATGAGGTTGAATCTTCAGATATACAAAATAATGATCAACTTCCCGAAAAGGCTAAGATTACAGTCCTTAAAACAGCAGATCATTTTATATACGAACTTGCTGCTTTTTTTGAGGCAATGAAAAGTTCAGTGGACTTTATTGCTACAGCTTGTAGTCATTATCTGAAAGGGGTAAACACTGAATCAATAAGAACTTTCATAAAACTTGTCGAGAAAAATAATAAAAATAGTCACTTTTTTAATGTAATAAATAAACATCTTTCATGGTTAAAGGACATTCGAGAGTATAGACACCATTTAGTTCACAGAATGGTTATTACAACATCAGAAGGTTTTGAAGCACATAAGCTTGGTAAATCGATACAGAAAACTCCTTATCTTGTGGTAGCTCCAAAAACAACACCGTCATATTTTCCAGATACTCGTCGTTGTAGAATGTTTGATAGTGATACTAAGTATCTTAATCGCAAGAAAAGAGTAAGTATAGTGCAATATCCAGATGGGAGTCAAAAACTTATTGATTACTCAATTGAATATACTCCTCCAGAAGGATATGCAGAAATATCAGATTTTATGAGTTTTCATCTTCAAAAGTTGGAAGACTTTTTTGTGATATAATTGCAGTACTTAAAAACATGGATTTTAAAAAATCTGATTGAATATCTAAAACATGTTAATGCTTACTTCATGATATAATAAACAAGGGATGTGATTGTTAATATAGAAAATTCCCTTGAAAGGTCTTCATTGCTGGCAATGACTGGAGAAAAAGAAGGAGTGTTACTTTGAAGAAATCTTTAATTTAGGAAACTGGTATAATTATTTTAGACGACAATTTGGAGGTGGATATAGTTATGGAAAAACATTATAAAGAAAGGATAATTTCAGATCCCAACATAATGCTTGGTAAGCCAATAATCAAAGGCACTCGTATAACCGTAGAACTAATCTTAAAGAAGCTTGCAGAAGGGATGTCATATGATGAATTACTTAATGCGTATCCTCACTTAACAAAAGAAGACATAATGGCAGCTATCTCCTATTCCGCAGATGTCATATCCCAGGAGGAAGTGATTGCATCTTAAACTTCTTGCCGATGAGTGTCTTGATTTTAGAATTGTTCAAAGTCTACGAAAGAAAGGTTTTGAAATTAAATCTATATTAGAGGATTGTCCTGGTATAAATGATAGAGATGTACTAAATACTGCAATAAAACATAATGCGATACTAATTACTGAAGACAGAGATTTTGGAGAATGGATTTTTGCACATAAAGAGAGTGCAACGGGTGTCATTTATTTGCGTTATAATGCTGAAGAATTAGAGAAAATTTCTTCTTCTTTAATAAGGCTGATTAGTAAATATGGAGCTAAATTGTATAACAAGTTTACTGTAGTAACCACAAAAAAGATAAGAATAAGGCAATTATGATTCTTTGGTGTTATCCTATTCTTTTCTTACAGTATTTTAAATTTAAAATACTATGAACACAGGCGAATGGGTCTGGAGTACTGAACATAATCAGACTTGTAAAATCATTGACTCCCAAACACTCTGGGGAGATACATTCTACCTTGTATGGCTTCCAGGGAAAGATTCTGTTGTACGACTCCGAGCCGACAGGTTAAAGCCTCTCGAAGAATTAGATATAACCAATAGAGATTATATTGTTTATATAGCCTCTGCTGCCCGTATAGCTGATGCATTAACTCAGGATATTCTGCTTGCTCCCTTAGAGTCTTCGGTAATTCCACTACCCCATCAGATTCGAACTCTATCGCGTGCAATTTCAGGAGACAGAGTTAGATATCTCCTTGCTGATGAGGTAGGGCTTGGTAAGACCATAGAAGCAGGACTCATTATGAAGGAACTTAAACTCCGTGGGCTTGTAAAGAGAACGCTTGTTGTAGCTCCAAAGGGTCTGGTTACTCAATGGGTGGCAGAAATGAAGACTCATTTTAATGAGGAGTTTCAGCTTATCATCCCTGGTGATTTTTCTGTTTACAAGAGAATTTTACCTGAGAGAAATATATGGCAGGCATACGACCAGATAGTATGCCCTATAGATTCTGTAAAGCCAACTGATGGGCGTCGGGGATGGTCAAAGGAACAGATTGCTGAATATAATCGTGAGCGATTTGAAGACCTGATTTCCGCAGGATGGGATCTAATTATTGTGGATGAAGCACACCGTTTGGGAGGAAGCTCTGACCAGGTTGCACGATATAAACTTGGCAGGGCATTATCCAAAGCAGCGCCATATCTTTTACTGCTTACAGCTACACCACACCAAGGGAAAACAGAGTCCTTTTACCGTCTGATATCTCTGCTGGATTCTTCTACTTTTCCTGATCCAGAGAGTATAAAAAGAGAAAGAGTAAAGCCCTATGTTATAAGAACAGAAAAACGGCAGGCTATAGATGCAAAGGGAAATCCACTTTTTAAACCACGACAGATACGGCTGGAACCTATCTCATGGACAGAACGACACAGAGAGCAACAACTTCTATACAATGCCGTAACAGAGTATGTTCGTGAGGGCTATAACCAGGCATTAAAGGAGAAAAAGACCTATATCGGTTTTTTAATGATCCTCTTTCAACGACTTGTTACTTCTTCAACACGGGCAATTCGCATCACTCTTGAGAGAAGGCTTGAGATCCTTCAGGCTCCGGATGAGCAACTCAGCTTATTTCCTATGCTTTCTGAGGAAGAGTGGGCAGATCTTGACGGCCAACAATTGGTAGATACATTCATTAATGCACGTCTGAAAGCCTTAAAAAACGAGAGGGAAGAGGTAAAACTATTGCTTGAAGCAGCAAAACGGACAGAACTTAGTGGCCCAGATGCAAAGGCTGAGACGCTCCTTGATTGGATCTATAAACTTCAACAAGAAGAAGGTGATCCCGAGCTTAAGATTATAGTCTTTACTGAATTTGTTCCTACACAGGAGATGTTGTATGAGTTTCTTACTGAAAGAGGCTTCTCTGTTGTCTGTCTTAATGGGTCAATGACAATGGAGGAGCGTCAGAAGGTTCAGGAGGCGTTCTCCAGAGATGCTCGCATATTAATCTCAACAGATGCAGGAGGTGAAGGACTGAATTTACAGTTCTGTCATGTGGTAATTAACTATGATATCCCCTGGAATCCAATGCGACTTGAGCAACGCATAGGCCGTGTTGACCGTATTGGACAGACTCATACAGTTCGTGCTATAAATTTTGTCCTTCAGGAAACTGTTGAGCATAGAGTAAGAGAGGTGCTTGAAGAAAAACTCACTAAAATTTTTGAGGAGTTTGGAGTAGACAAAACTGGTGATGTTCTTGACTCAGCCCAGGCAGAGAGGATATTTGGTGACTTATACATTGAATCTATTCTCCAACCTGAAAGAGTTGAAGATATAGTTGAATCTAAGATAAATCAGGTAAAAGAACAGGTGAAGATTATTCGTGAAAGTGCAGCTAGTCTTGGAACAGAAGATAATCCTGATCCTGCCGAGGCAAAACGATTAATAGAACATCCTCTACCATATTGGGTTGAAAATATGACAGTAAGCTATCTTAGATCTCATGGAGGTAAGGCAGAGAAGCAGGGAAATGTATGGAATCTTACCTGGCCAGATGGAGACACAATGCAAGAGGTTGTATTTACAAACTGGGATGCCGAAGTTGCTACTTCAGCACAGAAATTAACACTGGAAGATAGTCGGATAAGAGGGTTGGTGATGAGCCTTCCTCGGTTTGCACCAGGACAGCCAATTCCCTGTGTTAAACTTACAGGACTTCCAGAGGATGTTCATGGTTTCTGGTCTTTGTGGAGAATAACAATTCAGGCTATTGATTGGAAAAAACAAAGGATAATGCCGTTTTTCCTACACGATGATGGCAGGGTTCTTTTACCAACAGCGCGGCATATCTGGGAAAGAATACTTTCAGGCATGGAAAAGATACACAGCCACCTGAGCGGCGAGGAATCAGCAGATATCTTTAATCGGATGGTAAATGCTGCAGAAGTGCATGGAAGACCTATATACGAAAAACTCCTCAGGATGCATCAGGAATGGATTGCCCGAGAGCGAGAGAAAGGAGAATATGCCTTTCGGGCCCGTCAGCGGAATATAGAGCGGATAGGTCTACCACAGGTCAGGCAATACCGTCTCACACAACTATCAGAGCAGGAAAAAGCCTGGCAAGAAAAGATCAGGAAAATGGCTGAAATTAGTCCTGAGATGGTACCTATACTTCTAATTCGTATAGAAGGTGTCTAAAAATATGAATAGCTGGCGTGAATATATTCTGAAGGAGTTTATACCTGGTGTTGCAAGGTTAACACTTGTTTCTGATCCAGATGGATTAATGGCTGAGGAGGGAATTATCGCTGCATTGCGAGAAAGAGGGTTTGAACTACTTGAATTTGAAGATCCAATAGCCTTTAGATACTCCTATGAGTCAAAATACCGGTCAAAATGGGACAGAGGTGAACTGACAGAGCTTGTGGTAGCTGTTAGAGTGCCAACCAATGATCTGACTACCCTTCCATATGACCTCTTACAGGCAGGCAGAATTCTCTCATTTAATCTTGGAGAGATTTTTCCGAATCTGAGTTATCCTGTGGTAGAATCGCTGGACCGCAGTGATCTTGATGCACTTTACAGAGCCCAGATACAGTATAAACCAGACAATCTTGGTGATAATGCTACAAAGGATTTTGTTTTAAGGCATGTATTTGGGATTGCTCCTGAGTTGATTAATCAACCATCTGACCTGCTCAGAGTTCTACTTAGGCGACACTATAAGGGCCAGCGTATTCCTTCCATTATAGATGAAAGGTTTATTCAGATTATTCGCCAAAACAAAAGATTTAATGACTGGCCCCTTGAGCAAATCATTCCAGATCGTGAGGCATTCTTCTCTTTTCTTCAGGAACGGTGGCCAATATTTCTTGATAAGATGGTTGCAGGTGAGGTAGATAAATTAAGCGAATTGCAAGAACCTTATCTGAGGTTTTCAGGCCCAAAAGATATTCCCTTTGATCACGACGATATCCGTGTTTATATTGACAACCTCTTTTTAGAGGGAATATTACGTCCTGTTCAACATCCTAATGCAGAGAGACTCTCAGATAAATGGGTTTCAGTAGGATTAATGATAGATCCTGCCAGAGATGCTCAACGCCGGATGGAAAGACTGTTAAAGAGCATTGAAACCACAATTCCTTCTATCCATTCCAGATACCATGACTGGCTCTCATTTGCTCCTCGCTGGACAGAATTGATCACACTTTTTTATGAAATAGGACCATCAGACAATCTGAAGGAGAGGTTTCTATTTTTACAGGAAAGAATAGATGGAGATTTTCAGTCTTGGGTTAAGAAACGATACACTGGACTTCACAATCAACCACCCATACCTCCGGTTATGTTACACCATGTGCCAAAGGTTATGGCAAGAAATCTTGAACACACAGATAAAGGGAAAGTCGCTTTAGTTCTGATTGACGGTATGGCCTTTGACCAGTGGATAATATTGCGGAATAAAGTTGCACAGCAACTTCCTGAACTGCAAGTTCGTGAAAGGGCGGTTTTTGCATGGATTCCTACGATTACCCCAGTTTCCAGACAGTCAATATTTGCTGGAAAACCACCCATTTATTTCCCTGAAAGTATTCATACAACAAACCGGGAAATGGAGCACTGGAGTAGTTTCTGGATTGATCAAGGGTTGTCAAAGGTGGAAGTGGGTTATGTGAAGGGAATCAGAGATGGCAAACTGGAGTTGGTTGAAGAGATTATTTCACATCCCAAGATACGGGTTGTTGGTATAATAGTTGATAAGATAGACAAAATCATGCACGGAATGGAGCTTGGCACTGCTGGAATGTACAATCAGGTTAGGCAGTGGCTTGAACAGGGTTTTATGATTGACCTACTCAATCTTCTTATTGAACATGAGTTCAGTGTCTTTTTGACATCAGACCATGGCAATATTGAAGCAAAAGGATGTGGCTGCCCCTCTGAAGGCTCAGTTGCTGATCTCAGAGGAGAGAGAGTTAGAATCTATTCAGATGTTCTTCTAAGAAGACAGACCAAGGAGAGGTTTCCTGATGCAATTGATTGGCCTAATATTGGGCTGCCTGATAATTATCTTCCGCTTTTAGCTGCTGGACGATCAGCCTTTGTCAGTGAAGGTGAAACAGTTGTAGTACATGGTGGAATTACTGTAGAAGAATTGATAGTTCCTTTCGTTCAGTTTGAAAGGAGGACAGGGTGAGGAGTAAAAAAACTGTAGGTTTTAGCCAGCGTATTCGGCTCGAATGGCTTGAATATACAGCAGAGCAGTTTCTTTCAGGTAAAACAGAAAAGGAAATAAAATCTTTATTGGATGAGCTACTCAAAAATCAGTTATCAATTGGGCACAACACAAAACGTGGGGCACGTGAGAAGGCTATATCAATTCTTCTAAAGATTTGGGTAACACCACCAAAACACTTGAGGCCTTTTCGTGATGATGCACTTAAGCATCTTAAGAGGCTTTCAATAGATGAGCGTATCTCTGTTCACTGGGGAATGACAATGACAGTATATCCCTTTTTTGGACTTGTAGCAGAAACAGCAGGCCGTCTTTTAAAACTGCAGGGTTCCTTTACACCAGCACAGGTACTGCGACGGATTAAAGAACAGTTTGGAGACCGTGAAACAGTAACAAGGGCAACCAGACGCATTCTGCGTTGTTTTGTAGATTGGGGTGTACTAAGTGATACTGAAAAGAAAGGCATTTACCAACAACCGGCTGCTTGGTCTATTAAGGATAAAAAACTCGCTGCATGGTTAATTGAGGCGGTGCTTATATCTGGAAATTTTAAGCAACAGTTAGTTTCTGCTGTCACTCAGAATCCATCTCTTTTCCCTTTTGATATAGGAATGATTACTTACAAAGATTTAGAACTTAATCAACGTCTTGAATTATTCAGACAGAGAGTAGATGAGGATATTGTTATGATAAAATATTGGAGCAGTCCACCTAAGTGTGTAAATTGATAAACTACCAAAACACAAGAGGTGGACGATGGAGAAAAAGAAGAAGGCCTCATGGCCAGAAAAAGTAAAAGTCCGTTTGAAGAAAAGATTTCCTCATGAAATAGATTTATATTTACAAAGCTCAAAAGACAACTCCACAAGTTTTTAAGGATTCATTTTTGAGCTAACACAGCTTTAATCAAGTGTTATAATATCGAAACCTTGATATAATCTAATATTACATCCGATTCTAAGAATGGATGATTTAGGGAAAAAAGAACTGATTCAGTTCTACAACAAGCACCTGAAGGAATTTGGTGACTCTCCTCTGTCACTCCGCTGGACGCCTGAGGGTCAGAGGCTGAGATATGAGACCTTTCTGTCTGTAGCAGGCAATCTCAGTGGAAAGAGTATCCTGGACTTCGGCTGTGGCAAGGGAGATTTTTACGGATTTCTAAAGAAAAAGGGGTTGTCTCTCAAGTACACAGGAGTGGATATCAATAAAAACTTTATAAATATGGCAAGAGAAAAACACCCTGAAGCGAGATTCTTAACAATTGATATCGAAGAATCTCATTTCAAAGAAGAGTTTGATATGACCTTCGCAATAGGAGTCTTCAATCTCAAGGTACCAGGCATAAAAGAATCCTTTAAAAACTGTTTAAAGAGTCTGTTCTCCCTTTCAAAGGAAGCCCTTCACTTTGACCTTCTCTCTACAAAGGCATCTGCCAGAGATGTAGAACTCTTTTATGTAGAACCTGAGGAGATACTCAGTTTTATACTACAGCATTTGTCACGGAAGGTTATTCTAAGACACGGCATAATCGAAGGGGTAATGATTATTTCAGTATATCATTGAGATCTGAATCAGTATTCTTTACTGTTACAGAGGGATCAATCCTTCTAATCAACCCAGTAAGCACCTTGCCAGGGCCTATCTCGAAGAAGGTCTTTATTCCTGCATCTATTATCACCCTTATTGAATCCTCCCAGAGCAGAGGGCTATCGAGCTGTTTTATAAGAGATGCCTTTATGCTTTCTACTGTATTCAGAAACATGGCATCAGCATTGTTTACAACAGGCACTTTTGGTGGTCTGAAGGGAATCTTCTTTAGCTCCTCTGCCAGACGTTTAGATGCATCAATCATTAAGGCACAGTGAGAAGGCGCACTAACTGCAAGAGGCACTGCCCTTTTTGCCCCCATCTCCTTTGCAAGAGAGATAGCCTCCTCTACAGCCTCTTTCTCTCCTGCAATCACAATTTGTCCAGGACAGTTATAATTTGCAGGTGCTACATAGCCTGAAGATACAGAAAGACATATCTCATCCACCTGCTCCCTTCCAAGACCAAGTATTGCAGCCATGAGCCCTCTCCCCTCGGGCACCGTATCCTGCATAAACCTTCCCCTCTTTTCAGTAAGCAGAAGCGCATCTCTGAAATCAATAACCCCTGCAGCAACAAGTGCAGAATACTCACCAAGACTATGCCCTGCAACCACTTCAGGCTCTATTCCCCTCTGCTGAATAACCCTCAAGGTAGCAATACTCACAGTTAATATACAAGGCTGGGTTCTGTATGTACGGTTCAGTTCCTCCTTCGGACCATTGAAACAGAGGTCTGCTACACTGTAGCCCAGTACCTCCGCAGCCTCCTCAAAGACCTCTCTCGCCTCGGAAAAATTCTCATAAACCGCTTTGCCCATTCCCACATATTGGGCACCCTGTCCTGGAAAAACAAATGCAATACTCATTGACCCTTTAACTCCTTCAGCTTCTTGATAAGAAGAGGTACGATCTCCTTCAGGTCTCCTATAATACCGAAATCAGCCACATTAAAAATAGGTGCATCAGGATTCTTATTTATTGCCACAATTGTGTCTGATGACTGCATTCCCACAAGGTGCTGAACAGCCCCTGATATACCACAGGCGATATAGAGCTTTGGACAGACTGTTTTGCCTGTCTGACCTACCTGATGACTGTAAGGGATCCAGCCCTCATCAACAGCAGCTCTGGAGGCACCAACAGCACCACCAAGTAGAGATGCCAGCTCCTGGAGCATCTTAAATCCCTCTGGGCCACCAACCCCTCTGCCACCCGATACTATCACATCAACCTCCTGGAGATTCACAGAAACTCCGGTCTCCTCTTTTACTGTCTGAATTACTCTGGTCCTCGAACTCAATCCATCCGTGGGTACCTTCAGTATCTCTCCCTTTCTCGTCTCATCATACCTGCCTTTTTTCATCACCCTTGGCCTTACTGTGGCCATCTGGGGTCTGTGTCTTGGACAGACGATAGTGGCCATTATATTTCCTCCAAAGGCAGGTCTTATCTGCAGGAGATTTCCTGTCTCAGGATCAATCTCAAGTCCAGTGCAGTCAGCAGTAAGACCTGTCCTTAACCTTGCAGCAACTCGTGGAAAAAAAGACCTGCCTATGGCTGTGGCACCTGCAAGGACTATCTCTGGTTTCTGCTCTTGTATAAGTCTTGAAAGCAGATGCACATAGGGATCATCATTGAAATACTCAAATAAAGGGTCTTCTGCATGGAGCACCCTGTCTGCACCCCACTTTATCAGTTCTTGAGCCTCTCTGTCTGTAGCACCAAAAAGTACTGCTGTCAGATCTGTACTTCTGGTTTCGGCAAGACGTCTGCCAACACCAAGCAGCTCCAGTGACACATCTGCCAGTCTGCCCTCTCTCTGCTCCGCAAACACCCAGACTCCTCTGAACTCACCCACATCTGGAGGCTCCCTATCATATATATCTTCTATCTCCTTTATTGCACCCTCCGGACATACACTAAGACAGTTTCTACACAGCTGACAGTACTCGTTGATAAAAGCCTTATCATCCTCCATAACAATAGCATCATAAGGACAGGACTCAATACAACTCTCACATCCTGTACATAATTGTTTATCCACCACAATGCGCATCTTTATAACCTCCTCAGATACACTTCAGTTTCTTAAGTTCCTCAATAAGCCACTCAACCTGTTCCTCAGGGCTTCCCTGTAGTATCTTTCTCTCTTTCTTTCTCTCAGGTGCAAAGATATTCTTCACCTGTGTGGGAGAGCCTCTAAGCCCAACCCTGTCCTCTTCAATACCTATATCCTTATGGGTAAACCTCTTTATCTCTGCCTTCTTTGCCCTCATCTTTCCCTTTAATGAAGGAAGCCTTGGGACATTCAATTCCTTCACCACTGTGATAAGCAGTGGTAGAGGAGCCTCAACCACATCATAGCCCTCCTCCATCATCCTATAAAGTACAATCTTCTCTTCTGTTATCTCTTCGATCTTCTTTACATAGGCCACATGAGGGATTCCCAGAAACTCTGCCACCTCTGGCCCCACCTGGGCTGTATCACCATCGATAGCCTGTTTTCCGCATATGACAATATCAAAACCGAGTTTCCTGATTGCTCCTGCAAGGGTACGAGATGTGGCAAGGGTGTCTGCACCTGCGAAGGCCCTGTCAGTCAAAAGCACCGCCTCATCCACTCCCATGGATATCGCCTCTCTTAGGGCCTCCTCAGCCTGAGGTGGTCCCATTGTTATAACGGTTACGGTTCCTCCTTTTTTTTCCTTTAACTGTAAGCCCGCCTCTATTGCATGCATGTCATAGGGATTAATAATACTGGAAACACCCTCTCTTATTAGTGTATTGGTTTCAGGATTGATTTTTACTTCAGCAGTATCCGGAACCTGTTTAACACATACAATTATCCTCATTAGCCTCCTCCAGAAAAACTATCCAGTAAGCTTTGTGGCCTCTTTTATTAGTGCCTGACCTATTATATTCCTTTGTATTTGGTTTGTTCCCTCATAGATCTGCAGTATCTTCGCATCCCTCATCATCTTCTCCACTGGATACTCCCTCATATACCCTGCACCTCCCATCACCTGTACTGCATCAGTGGTAACCTTCATCGCCACATCTGTGGCAAAGACCTTTGCCATTGCTGAGACCTTGGATATATCCTTGGCACCACTGTCTATATACCTTGCCACTGAATAAACAAGACTTCTTGCAGCCTCTATCTGGATTGCCATATCAGCAAGTATATGCTGAACCGCCTGGAAGCTGATTATGGGTTTACCAAACTGGACCCTCTGCTTCGCAAACTTGAGTGCCTCCTCAAAGGCACCTTGGGCAACTCCTACACCTTGGGCTCCCACGCCTATCCTTGACTGATCAAGTGTCCTCATAGCCACAATAAAACCCATACCTTCTCTACCCAGAATATTCTCTTTCGGTACTTTGCAATTCTCAAATATTAACTCCCTTGTAACAGAGGCCCTTATACCCATCTTCTTCTCCTTTTTACCAAAAGAGAAACCCTCCATACCCTTCTCCACTATAAAGGCACTTGCACCTCTTGCACCCTTGGCCCTGTCTGTGATGGCGATAACCGTATATATATCAGCCTCTCCAGCATTGGTAATCCATTGCTTGAGTCCATTAAGAATATAGTAATCCCCTTCTTTCTTAGCAGTAGTCTGAATCCCTGCAGCATCACTGCCTGCATTAGGCTCTGTCAGTGCAAAGGCCACAAGTTTTCTGCCAGCAGCAATGTCTGGCAGATATTTCTTCTTCTGCTCTTCTGTACCAAAAAGCAGTATTGGATATGTACCAAGGGCATTTGCTGCATAACTGGTAGAGATACCAAGACAGGCCCTGCTCAGTTCTTCAACAGCTATACATAGCTCTAAAGCTCCCATACCCAGTCCACCATACTCCTCAGGCACAAATATTCCAAACATATCTGATTGTGCCAACACCTCCATGATCTCCCTCGGGAATTCTTCCTTCTCATCCAGTTCAGCCCTTACAGGTACAATCTTCTCTTCTGCTATCTGTCTCGCAAGGTCTCTAATCATCTTCTGTTCTTCAGTAAAAAAGTAATCCATCGGTATCCTCCTTCACAAAACCTTTAAAATGGTAAGTTCCCACTTTTATGGGGAGTACTTAGCCACTTATATCTATACCCTCGAACAGTATATCTGGAGCACCTATTTTACCATAAAATCGTAATCTATCACTGTAGAAGACAACTCTGCTGAGGAGCTCAAGAATTGTACCTGAGATAGCGGCCTCTTTTACAGGATGCTTTATCTCTCCATCCTCTACCCATAATCCTGTGGCTCCTATAGAGAACTCTCCAGTTATAGGATTTGCTGTATGAACACCCATCGCCTCTGTCACAATCATACCCTTTTTTATTTGTCTAATCAGCTCATTATATCCCTTGATATACTCTTTTGAAGAAGGTTCAATAAAGAGATTGGATATACCCACCATGGGAGGAGTGTGTATACCTCCTCTGATGGCGTTGGAAGTGGAAGATACTTTTTCCTTTTTGCCTGTATATAGATTATAGAGATATCCCCTTAATATACCCTCCTGAACGAGAACATTCTTTCTGCTTGGTACACCTTCTGCATCAAAGGGACGGCTCCCTGTCTTCCAGTCTAAAAGTCCACTATCAATAAGATTCATTTTATCTGAAAATACTTTCTGATCTATTTTATTGACAAGTAGTGATTTGCCCTTCTGCACATTTTCTGAAGACAGTGTAGGTGCAAGCACGCTCAGCATTTCTGCAACCACGGAATTCTCCAGCAACACCTCTCCTCTGGTTGTAAATGTCCTTGTAGCTCCAAGCAACCTCAAGGCTCGTTCTGCTGCTTCTCTGCCAACTTCTCCAAAATCAATATCAGACAGTCTTCTGCTACTTGAAAAGCCCCATCCCATCTGTGCCTCTGAACCCTCCTCTGCGGCAAGGGAGACTTCGGCAGAAACATGAGTTCCTTTAAAAGACTGTCTCAGTCCTTTGGAATTGACAATCACCAGCTCATGAGTGCTGAATTCTGCTGATGCCTTCCTGATCCGTCTTATCCTTTTATCTACACCCATTGCTTCCTTTTCTATTAACATAGCCATCCCTATAGCATCCTCTTCTTTCACTGTGGAGACTGCAGGATCAAATATATTCACCTTAGGCAGAGGCTCCTGTTCTGCGATATCTAAATAAGGGTCTTCTTCTGTAAATCTCGATGCCTCAACAGCGTTTTCAACAACCTCCTTCCAATTATTTATCTCAGTGGAGTAAGAAAATCCCATACGATCACCTTTTATAACTCGGACACTATAGCCTGACTCTGTAGCACTCTCAAGGGCTTCAACATCCTGATCTTTAATATCTACAGATAGAGAGGATTGTGAAACCATATATACCTCTACAAGGTCAGCGCCCAAGACCTTGGCCTTTTTGATCATATCCTCTGCAACATTAAGATCAATCTTCATAGTATGTAGCAGAAGCTGTATCTGACTCCCAGACTGTAACAGCAGATACCCTCACATTTTCATTATTAATCTTCTTCTTAAGAGACTCAAATATCCATCTTGCAATATTCTCAGATGAGGGATTCCTCTCTGTAAAGGGGAAGACCTCGTTCAAAAAGGTATGATCAAGCTGACTGATTACCTCATTGGTGTATCTCTTCAGTTCATGGAAATCCATTGCAATATCTATCTCATTTAACCTCTCTGCAACCACATGTACCTGCACTTTCCAGTTATGTCCATGAAGCATCTCACACTTACCCTTGTAGCCTCTGAGTTGATGTGCTGCAGAGAAGGTAGTCTCTATCATTAGTTCATACATTTCTTACCTCCTACAGGAAAATATTTTAAAAACCTTCATCTTTCTCTGTACAAAAATTTTCTATCCTTCACAGCTTTGATAATCTTTACAGACTGAGGCAGGTCAGACCGACTTCTTGAATATTGAGATATAAGGTAGATTTCTATATTGGTCATCATAATCAAGACCATATCCTACTACATACTCGTTTGGTATTATAAATCCCCTGTAATCTATAGGAATATCAACTACCCGTCTGTCTTTTTTATCCAACAAGGCACATACCTTTAAAGATGCAGGACCTTTGGCAAGTACCCTTTCTCTTATAAAATTCAGGGTAATCCCTGTATCCACTATATCCTCAACAAGAAGCACATCCCTGTCTCTCACATCTGCCCGCAGGTCATAGTATACCTTTACCTCACCAGTTGTATCTGTCTTTACATAACTGGAGGCAATAATAAAATCTATACTCATGGGCACCCTTATATGTCTCACAAGGTCCGAGAAGAACATAAAAGCACCTTTAAGGATTCCTACTGCAAGTAGATTTTTGTTCTTATAGTCCATTGTTATTCTGTCAGCCAACTCTTTCACCTTATGTTGAATCTCCTCTGCACTCAAAAGGGGCTTACCTATTACCATACTGCCTCCTTTCAAAAGCTTCTGAGTTCAGTAATTTTAACACTCCTGGAGGGGTTATTACAATAAACTCCTGAATCTTTTGAAGCAAACAAGACGAAGAAGACTTAAAAAGCAACAAAAGAGCAGGAATGTTCTGAACTGATCTTTATCTTAACAAAAGCCTCTGAATAAATATAGGAAGTTTACTACGGTTTAATTTGATTCTTATAGGTTCTATCTCTTCACCCTCAACTAACTTAAGCTCCCGCTCTACTGTGCGGTAGCCAGGAACTTCTATACGCATTATATAGTCTCCCTCAGGCTGATAAAAATAAAAACTTCTGTCTTGAAATTTTGATCTTCCCATGATTTCTCTATTATTACTATCGAGCAACGTCACTGTCACCTCTTTAATAGGTCTATTATCTTCAGTCTCTAAGATCACCTCAACCTTTACAGAATGTGGAATAGAACTCAAACTTGAAGGAGGATTATAGGGAACCAGAGTCATCATAATAGCCAAAATACTGGCACCCAGGTAGAATGCCCTTTGCTTCGTCTTTACATCAAAGATAAAACAAAGACCTGTAGCAATAGCTACAATAGTAACAGAAGCCAAAATATTTGCATAAGGGATTTTTAAAAACATTCCTAAATTATGACCTATGGTAAGTACAGCAGAAGCCTCGGCCTTTTGAGCTAAATCGGCTAATATACATAAAATACCACCTAATGCTCCTGATATTCCTATTTTAAAGGCATTCATTATTAACCCCCTCCTTATTTATAAATTGACTCTGGATTATCACAACAACATAAAGATTCTTTACTGAATTTTATTTTAGAGTAAAAAATTATATCTAAATGAGAATTTCATGTCAATAATACGCAACCAGACGGTAATGTAAAATCTTCTGTGTAAAATTGAAATTCAAAGAAAAGAGGGTGTATCCTCCATATAATTTATAGGTTTTAAAACTTTAAGGAAGGAGGAATA
>MTOU01000014.1 GCA_002011745.1 Nitrospirae bacterium JdFR-85 | reverse complement strand
AAATACTATGTGATAGTGAATTTCCCATGCACAATGGTAACCCTTTCTTACTTTTCCTTCTTTATTACCCACATAACAAAACTACTAAATAAGGTTACCCTGTGACAAGCCACAGGGAATGAACAAGTTCAATATGCTTCACAAAGTCAGATACTTTATATTAACGCCACTCGCTCCCCACACCCCACCGCCTCCAGAGGGTTCTCTATAAAAATGTACGAACTATTGATCACTCTTTAAAATAGTCTTTAAGAAACTTGTTCAGAGTTAATATTTTTATGCCTTTGTATTCCTTAAGTTTTATAAGATGAGAATCTCCACTGACAATAATTTTTGCTCCGCCATCTATTGCCATATTTATAAAAAGATTATCTGAAGGGTCTTCCTTTATTGGCGCATGGTTAGAAGTTATGTCTATTTCTTCTGCCATGCTTTTCAAATCTAAAATAATTCTGTATATATCTTCAGCATCTAAGGCAAATTTAAGGGATAACACTCGCACAAATTCTTCAAGGGATTCTCTGCAAATCAGAAGTTTGTATCCGGATGATTTCAAATATCTTAATAGTTGACGGGCTTTTCCCTTCCATAAATAACCAGAAATCAAGATATTAGTGTCAAGGACTAATCTGGGGCTCACTCAACTCCTCTGACCTCGTGCACTATCTTTTCAATCTCTTTCAGGCTCATAGGCTTAATCCCCTTCTTTTTTACTAACTCGTCTGTAAAACTGAAAATATCCTTTTCTTCGGCAGGCAGAATTATCACCTCTACTTTGCTGCCTGGCTTAAAAGGTAAGGATTTAATGGTTATACTTTTATTTTTCTCTACCGATACAATTTTCTTTACTGCCTGCATCTTCTCTCCTCCTCTTTGGGATTTAACATAATTATATCATGCTGTCTCCAGATTTAGGTATAAGCCTCATGTCACGGGATCAAATCTTGCTTCTTGTCATTTTCAAACTCATACCATTCTGAGTCAATACGAGGTCGCCGCCCCCATACACATCCCACATTCTCAATCCCACTCATCAACCACCCTCCTCAACTTCCTATAAATCTTATATAGATTAAACAGGCGAAATTCAATTCAGACAGTAGGATGGGGTTGTCTCATTCGTCTCCTTCAGAGTTCAAATACCTTAAATTTTACCACCTTCCTGATCCTCTCAAAGTCTTTGTCATTGTGTAGAAGATAAAGGTCGTGCTCAAGGACTGTCTGTACAATTAAACAGTCAATTGTGCTTGATACGGTTATTCCCTTCTTTTTACACAAAAAATAAATCCTGGCTGCTTGAGCAAAGGATTCTCTGGCATCTTTTAGACTATAAAAAGTCTGGGTATCAAGATATTGTTTCAGTCTCCGAAAGTCTTTCTCTGTTTTTACCCCCTGAAGCAGTTCCTGATAAATAAAGGAATTGATCCCAAAAGGAATACCATTGTCTAAGATGAACTGAAACCTTTTTACAGCTGGATTGTCTGCACCTCTAAAATAATCTATAAGCACAGATGTGTCAACAAGAACCATTTATCAGGTCCGGCGTAATTTTTTGTAATCATAATCTTCCCGAAAGTGAATCTTTCCTCTGAGGTCCCTCAGATCAAGTTTTTTTCTTGAGGCAATAAGTTCTCTAAGGGCTTCATGTATAAGTTCTTTCTTGGTTTTGGCCTTTGAGTATTTAAATGCCTCTCTAACAAGATCATCATCAAGAACAATATTAGTTCTCATTTATACACCTCCTTATACACATAATATAACACATCCAATTACACTGTAGAAATCTCCTATCTCGCCTTTTCGAATTTTTTCTTTATTCAGGGCTACTTTTAATATAACTCAATTCTAATTGCATATTAAAGACAACATCATGAACTACCCCGTGGCAAACCACGGGGTATCTTTTTATGAATTTTTGAAAAAATCCAGTTGCCTCAGCCCTTCTGTTGGCCTACCCTGCCTTGAAGTGCTCCCCAAAGAGGAGGTGATACCACCTGGACAGCCTTTCAACAATGGCTATATTGAGAGTTATCAAGGAACTATGAGAGAGGAATTGCTTGACAGAGAGGAGTTTGAAACACTGCATGAGGCTCAACAGAAGATAACAGAGTGGGTAAGATTGTATAATAACAAAGGCCCCATTCTGCCCTTGGATACAGAACTCCCATGGATGTCTGGAATGAGTACTACAACTTCTGACATAACAGGTGTCTCAAAAATGGGGTGCGGAACTGCAAAGTCTCTCATAACTCCTGTCTCACTTTTGGGGGCATATCATCTCTTGCCTGCCAACCTCTTTTAGTACTGAGCTGACCTTCTTCGGTCCTACCGAAACCCCCTTCAGAGTCTCTGATAAATAACTCTCCTCAAAGTAAAATCCCATATTCTTTATCGGTGACTGATACAGTACTCTCAAGGCCGATATTGTCAGAATATGTAAATATTCTCCAGGAAAGACCTCCTTCAACCTCTCATTCATCTCAGGTATTAGTTCAAAGAGAAACTTTGTCGCTCCATACTCCTTCACTACTGTCTTCTTTATCTCTGCCTTCTTTGAAAGGACATATTTTGGTGATTCTATGAACCCCTCCGGTGTGACTTTCCCAAGAAGCCTTCCGGTTATCTTCTGTGCCCTCTTCTTCTCAGGATTCCATCTGCTGGTGACCTCATACAAATAATAGGTGCCATTTATGAGCCTCAGCTCTGGGCCTTTCCTCTTATACTTTAATACCCATTAAGGAGTTTTCAAGCCATTTCACGGACAGTTATTATGATCTAATGCGGAACCGTTTTTAAAAAGTGGTAATGTGATATAATATTATATTCTAAAATTGAGTGCCGAGGGAGAGGGAAGAAGGGAGGCACTGTTTTGTATGATGTAATAGTAATCGGAGGAGGACCCAGTGGTCTAAATTGTGCCTACAGGCTCTCGCAGGTAGGACTGAATGTAATTGTCCTGGATAACAGACCCCAGATAGGAAAAGACAGGATATGTACTGGGATCTTAGGCACCGAAGCATTCAAAAGATTCGATCTCTCTCAAGAGTCTGTTCTAAGTGCTATTGACCGTGTCACCATTGTCTCTCCCCGTGGTTCATATATAGAATACAGACACCCCTCTACTTTAGCCTATGTAGTAGATAGAGAAAGATTTGATGCCCATATCGCTAATCTGGCACGTTCCGAAGGTGCCTCTATAAAGTTAAACACCAGAGTTATAAATATAACCACCGATGAAAAAGGGATATCAGTAACAGCAAAAAACAACGAGGATTCTCTTATCACTTACTCTGCCAGGATAGGTATTCTGGCCACAGGAATAAATTTGGGACTCCATAAGACTCTGGGGCTGGGCCTGCCCAAGGATTTCCTTTATGGTGTCAATGCCCATGTAAAGATAGAAGGGCTGGACTCCACCATGGTCTACATAGGCAATTCCTTAGCACCAGGTGCATTTGCCTGGGCAGTGCCTGTTAATAGTGGATGGGTAAGAATTGGATTAATGACAAAGGAACATCCAAAGTCCTATTTCCATAGATTCTGTAGAATACTTCTCTCTCGAAGAAATGGCTCTTTTAAAATGATATCCGTTGGATACAAACCCATAGCCCAAGGACTGGTCTCAAAAACCTACAGCAACAGGGTTATTGCCTTAGGAGAGGCAGCGGGTCAGATAAAAACCACCACAGGTGGAGGGATATATTACGGTCTTTTATGCTCTGAAATAGCAGCCCATGTTATATCTCAGGCATTCTCCAAAAACTCTTTCGATGAGAATACACTTTCAGAATACGAAAGACTCTGGCAAAGAGAGATAGGAAAGGAGATCAAAGTAGGGTATTATATGCGTAAGATCTACTCAAGGCTTCCAGACTGGCAAATCGAACAATTATTCAATATAGTAAAGAAAAATGGAATCTTGGAGATGATAGGAAAAAGAATCAGATTTGACTGGCATAGTGAACTGCTTCTGTCTCTTGTATATACAACCCCCATAGGAAGGATTCTGGGTATCAACACTACAAAACAGGTTAAAGTAGGTTAGAACAGATCCCGAATGCCTACAGTGGTGTGGATAACAGGTCTTCCTGGAAGTGGTAAGAGCACAATTGCAGAGGAACTCAAGAGAAGGAATCCTGAATGGGTAGTCCTCAGAATGGATGAGTTAAGAAGAATTGCCACCCCTGAGCCCACTTACTCTGATGAAGAAAGGGAGATTCTCTACAGATGTATCGTCTATACCGCCCTTGTGCTTTATAAAAATGGCCATAATGTATTGATTGATGCCACAGGGAATCTGAGAAAATGGAGAGACCTTGCAAGAGAGTTGATACCAGATTTTTTTGAAGTATATCTCAGGTGTTCCCTGGAAGAATGCCAAAGAAGAGAAAGAGAGAGAGCAGACACGAAGGCCGCGCCTAAGGATATATACCTCAAAGGCACCCGTGGCTGGCCCGTGCCCGGAGTAAATGTACCTTATGAGGAACCATTAACACCTGAGCTCATAATAGATACAGAGGAAACATCAATAGAAGAGGCAGTGGAAAGGATGGAGAGAATGCTTAGATAAAGTCTCCCAGGCTGAGTTCACCAAGTCCCTTTAATCTGATAAGAAATTTAAAAGAGTATTCATCGGGTCTTCTACTGAAAAGCACCTTTCCGAACCAGCATCCTCCATCGTAAGAGACTGAGAGCTTCAGATCTCTGAGTCCCTCACCTTTTGCATCATACCATACTGAACTGCCCAATTCGAGTCTGCTGGTCGCCTCTACCTTCAAACCTCCTGTATAAAAGAGAATACTATCATCTTTGGAGTATCTCTGTCCTACATAGAAGGAAAATCTATTGAAATACCTGCCAATACGGTAATTAATGTGACTGAAATAACCCTCATGTATGGAATAGGAGATATCAATTGAGAGGCTGAAAGGTCTTCCGAGACCTCCCTCAAGCCTTATATCACTGAAAGGCTTGTTGCTTTCATGAAAATCGTAGGCACTTGTTATTCTGAAAGAACCTATAAAACCTTTTCTGTCATAAAAAGAACTCTTTATTCCTGCCTGGACCAGGGATAGCCTTTCAAGAAGTTCTGTACTGTCAAGCAGGGGAGGGGTCTTGCCTGTGTCAGGAATAAACCTGTATAGTATCTCTGGCTCAAGGATATTAAGCACCTCGCCGTATCTCTTTGTTAACATAAGATGAAGACGTGTCTTTAATACAGGAGCCATTCGCTGGATTGAGTCAGGATATTCATCCGTGTTTGTGATGGAATAAAAACTTCCTATAAACCCGAGTTGTTGAGTAAAACGGACCAGGTCTCCAGTGGAGTAGTATATCCTTGGTATTATATCAAACCTCAGGGTCTTGTAAAGGTCTTCAGAATAAAAATAGGTTGCTCTGGTATTAAAGGTAAAATAGAGGTCTCTGTATCTTAAGGGGTTAAGGCTGAATCCAACCTCTGGCAGTCTCTGGAGCACCTGTCCTGTCTCGCCATCCTCTGTGATATCCTGCCAGAATCTTGCATTCAGATAGAGACGAAATCTGTCAGTACCATAGGAGACCTCTGCTGTGGACTCAAGAAACCTGTTTGTTCTTATCTCAATCCTGTGGCTGTAGAGTCTGTGAAACTCCTCTCTGTTTACGAGATTCAGATCAACAAACCCCGATACCCCTCTCTCTTTTACAAGTCTATGCTCAGCCTTCACCTCCACAAAGTTCTTCCCCAGATACCAGTCCCTTAAATAATAAAACCACCATTTACCTCTACCAAAACCCCTCTCAATATATCTATACTCAAAGGCACTTCCGATGCCTCTTCTGCTATAAAGGTCCAGATAAAAAGTCATGTCCCTGTTTTTTGATATAACAAGATAGAATGGCTGTCTCCATTGAAATCCCTTGTCACTGTTGAGCCCTATCTCTGGCATGAGAAATCCTGTCTTCCTCTCATTCAGAATGGGGCTCCATATGTAGGGACTGTATAGAACAGGAACTCCCTTTATCCTGAAAGAGACCGATTTTGCCCTTATACTGTCTCCCTCTTTAAGGAATGCCTCTCTGCCGAAAAAACACCAAGCAGAAAATGGGGTATCGCAGGTTGTGAAAGTGAGATTCTCAAGCAGATAGGTCTTTTTACCTGTCTTTTCAAGCCGTTCTGCTGTTATCCGATAACTGTCCCTTTTGAAAAATATTCTGGCATTAAAGATGATACCTTCTTCTGTCTTAAGGTCAAACCGGGCCCTCTCTGCCTCTATAATCACAGAGGCATCCTCATATTTCACATCTCCCTCAGCCTCTGCCACCTCTTCATCAGGCCAGTACTTGATATCTGAAGCACTAAGAATAGCATCTGCCCTCTTAAGTCTTACCCCTCCTTCCAGAAGATAGTATCTTCCTTCAGGTACCCATTCAAGCCAAGGAGCCTCAATCTCTGTCTTCTCACCCCCAGAAACTGGAGACTGAAGAAGAGAAAGTAATATAACCACACAGAGGAAAAATCTCCTCATCTCTTTTCCCTCAACTCTGACAGAAGCGGTCTTTCACCAAGCGCCTCTTTTGCTTCTCCCACAGTATAAAAGGAGCCTGTAACAACTATAAGGTCATCTGAGGAAGCCATCTGGACAGCCCTGTCCAGGGCCTCTTTAACAGTGGCTGTTATGAGATAGTCCTTCTTATCAGACACCGAAAGGGCAACATCACAAAGCCTGTCCGGCTCTGTTGACCTCTCATAGGAAGGCCTTGTGAATACTACTATATCAGATATCTCTACTAAAGGGGATACAATACCCTTTATATCCTTATCAGACATCACCCCAATAATGAGTATCAGCCTCCTGTATTTTGGTCTGTACAGTTGTGAGAGTGTGTCTGCAAGTGCCTCAGAGGCTTCAGGATTGTGAGCACCATCAAGAAGGACCCATCGTCCTTCATACTGACAGAGTTCTGTCCTCCCCTTAAGAGAAGACCCTTTGAGGGCTTCATGAAATCCCTGTAGGATATTCTCTTCTGAATACTCTGGATATCTCTTTTTCAATGCCAGCACAGTTGCCTGTATTGCCACTGCAGCATTCATTGTCTGATGAGCCCCTACAAGGGGAATATAGAGTTCTTTTAAAGGGGTTTTCAGGGTATGAGAGTAGAAATCAAATATGGTACCATTAATATCTGTATGCTTTATTTCTGAATAGAAGTCCTCCCCAAACAGATAAAAAGGGGCTTCTTTCTCTTTTGCGACTGCCCTGATTACAGCAACTGCCTCAGGAGGCTGAGACCCCACCACCACAGGCACAGCCTCCTTAATGATCCCGGCCTTCTCATAGGCGATCTCAGGTATGGTGTTGCCCAGGAATTCGGCATGATCAATCCCCACCCTCGTTATTACAGAGATCTCTGGTTGAAGAACATTGGTGGCATCAAACCTACCTCCCATCCCTGTCTCCACAACCGCCCATTGTACACCTCTTCTGCGGAAACACTCAAAGGCGATTGCTGTAACCACTTCAAAGTAGGTGGGTGTAAAATCAGGGCTCTCTGAAAGCAGTCTCCTTATCTCTTCTGTGAGGTCAACAACCTCTTCTTCGGTTATCTCTTCCAGATCTATAGTGATTCTCTCTGTAAACCTCACCATATGCGGTGAGGTGAAAAGGCCTGTTTTAAAATCTTTCTGTTTCAGGATAGAGGCTATAAAAAACGATGTCGAACCCTTCCCATTTGTTCCTGCAATATGGATTGACCTGAAGTGAGTCTCGGGATTTCCCAGAAGTCTTAGAAGTCTCCTCGGATTCTCAAGCCCTAATTTTATCCCTATTTTTGTGAGATTGTATAGATAGTCTATGGCAGTGGCGTATCTTTCAGAAACAGCCTCAGGGTGCTCTTTCTCTCTGGACATTTAGACCTGCTCTTGGGGCTGCTCAGAAGATCCTCTGTCACTTAGTAACATCTTCAGTAATCTGTAAACCACATCCTTGAGAGACTTTCTATCTACAACCATATCCACCATCCCATGCTGTAGGAGAAACTCCGCCCTCTGGAAGTCCTCAGGAAGGGTCTGCTTTATTGTCTGTTCAATCACCCTCGGGCCTGCAAACCCTATAAGACTCTTTGGCTCAGCAATTATAATATCTCCAAGCATTGCAAAGCTCGCACTCACACCCCCAAAGGTAGGATCAGCAAGTATAGAGACAAAGGGAACACCTTGTTGTTTAAGTCTGCCCACTGCTGCTGCCACTTTTGCCATCTGCATTAGGGAGAACATCCCCTCCTGCATCCTCGCTCCACCTGAGGATGAGACTGTCACAAGAGGAAGTCTCTCTGTTAAGGCAGTCTCTGCAGCCCTTGTGATCTTCTCACCAACTACAGAACCCATACTACCACCCATAAAACTAAAATCCATCACAGCAACCACAATCGGCAGACCCTTTATCTTTGCTCTACCAGTAATAACAGCCTCTTTCAGACCTGTCTTCTCCTGGTTCTCTTTTACCCTCTCTGGGTAGGATTTGGAATCTCTAAAAGAGAGAGGGTCATCAGGAAGAAGCTCTGTATCCATCTCTTCAAAAGTCCCGCTGTCTATCAGATATCTCAGTCTCTGGCGTGCACTTATACGGAAATGGTAATTACATTTGGGACATACCTGTAGATTCCTTTCCACTTCCTTCCTGTAGATGATCTCCTTACAACTGTCACACTTAACCCATAGACCCTCAGGGATCTTAACCTTCTTGCCAGAGTTCTCGGATTTTGTCTTTTTAAACCACGCCATCTATTGCCTTCCTCAAAGAGTAGAGATACTCTCTTAATGTGTTGTCTTCCTCCTGTAGCTTCTTCACAATAGCACTACCCACTATGACACCGTCTGCTATCTCAGCCACACCTCTTGCCTCCTCTGGTCTCTTCACACCAAACCCCACAGCAATAGGTTTATCCGTAAAGTTTCTTATCCTTTTTATCATACTCCTCATCTGACGCAGGCCTTTCAGTTCAGAACCTGTGATCCCAGTGATTGATACATAGTATATAAACCCTTCTGATTTTTCTGCTACAAGGGCTATTCTGTCATCTGTTGATGTAGGGGCAAGCAGAAAGACTGTTGCTACCGAGTGCCTTTTTGAAACAGTGATCACCTCATCAGCCTCATCAGGTGGCAGATCAGGAATAATTACGCCATCAACACCTGCCTCTGCTGCCTCTGTTACAAATGCCTCCACCCCAAGCTTAAAAACGGGATTAAAATAGGTCATAAGCACTACTGGCAGAGAGACAGACCTTCTCACTCTTCTCACCAGAGCAAGTACCTTTTTAAGGGTCACTCCCTCTCTTAGTGCCCTCTCTGAGGCTGCCTGAATTACAGGACCGTCTGCAAGGGGATCGGTAAAGGGCACACCAAGCTCAACTATGTCTGCGCCACACTCCTCAAAAAGCCTTACAACCTCTTCAGTCTTCTTCAGATCAGGATCTCCAGCCATAACATAGGGAATAAAGGCCTTTTTACCTTCTTGTCTGAGTTTTAAAAATCTCTGTTCAATCCTGTTCATGACACCTTCTGTCGTGATAATGATAGCAGAGTTTACATTATACCATAAAAGATATTAAGGTTATATACGCTAAAGTCTCTTCAGGTAGGCTCTTGTATTACTTCTGTCTGGCAAACTGCCAGAGATCAGTCTCCTCAGGAGGAATGCTGTCTGAAGACATGAAGAATCACTGCAGGAGGGTTCTCAAAACGCAATCCACAGTATGGGCATTTGTTTATATCTCTGTCTCCAGAAGAAGGCTTCAACTCGCAGACCCTATTGTCAGCACTTTCAGTAGAAACACCGTTCTTTTCTTTTTCACTCATAGCTCTATTTTACTCCTTTTCACCCAGCCCCTTCAACTTATTGACAGATTTACTCAACAAGTGTTTTAATATAATGCCATGATTGAGAAGACTGAAAAGATCTGGATGAATGGTGAATTTGTAAACTGGGATGATGCAAAGGTCCACATCCTTACTCATACTCTTCACTACGGACTGGGGGTATTTGAAGGAATAAGGTGTTATGAGACCTCTAAGGGACCGGCCATCTTCCGTCTGAAAGAACATGTGGATAGACTGTTTGATTCTGCAAAGATATTTCTGATAGATATTCCCTTTAGCAAGGAAGAGATAACCTCTGCAATAATAGAGACTGTTAAGATTAACAATATGAAGGCCTGTTATATCAGACCCCTGGTGTATATAGGCTACGGTGCCATGGGGCTTTACCCAAAGGGCAATCCAATCGGTGTGGCGATTGCTGTATGGTCCTGGGGAGCCTATCTTGGAGATGAGGGTATCAGAAATGGTATCCGCCTTAAGACATCTTCTTTTATAAGGAACCATGTAAACTCAAACATGTCAAGAGGAAAGGTCTGTGGTTACTATGTAACCTCTCAGCTTGCTAAAAAAGAGGCGATCTCATGTGGATATGATGAGGCACTTCTGCTTGATACAGAGGGGTATGTTTCTGAGTGTAGTGGAGAGAATATATTCATTGTAAGAAACAACTCTATTAAGACCACTCCCTTGACCTCGATCTTGGAGGGGATAACAAGAAACAGTATAATCACCATAGCAAAAGACAATGGTATCCCTGTGCTGGAAGAACGATTCACCAGGGATGAGGTGTATATCTCAGATGAGGCCTTTCTTACAGGTACAGCAGCAGAGATAACACCCATTAGAGAACTCGATGGAAGAAAAATTGGTGAAGGTCGTCCTGGCCCAATAACAAGAAAACTTCAAGAGATATTCTTCAATATTGTCAAAGGAGAAGAGGCCCGTTACGAAAATTGGCTTACTTATATCTAATCCCCTTTGGAATATAGAACATAGAAATAATAAGGGGATGCTTAAAGCATCCCCTTCAGTTTTTTAATAAGTCCAAAATCTTTTACTTTTTGTGGCACTTCATGCATTCTTTTGCTGCAAATGCCTTCTCACCATTGTGACAGGCTCCACAGGATTTGCCGGCATTGATATCCTTCATGGTTATCTTTGCAGCGCCCTTTTTCATCTGGAAGAGCTTTGGATGACAGTCACTACACTTGTTACCAGCAGCAGAGTGTGTCTTACCATCAAATATCACCTTACCTATTGCACCATCTTTGTACTCCACGGTCTTGCCCGGAGGCACAGCCATTGCAACACCCATGAAAACAAGTGCCACAGCAAGAACAATCACCAGAATAAGTCCTTTCCTCACCTCTGTTCACCTCCTTTCATTAGATAATTCTATAAGGCTGCCCGGCAGCCTGTCCCACTAATACATAGATTATCCTAACAAAAAGTGTGCCAGATAGAAATTATCAAAAACTCTCCTTTCTGGAGAGGAAAATCCAGCTTTCTTTGGTCTCCTTTTTCCCAATTGAGAACCCCTCTTCCCAAAACAGAAACTGACTAAATATACACAAAAAGGAAAAATAAGTCAACTCCATCTCCTATAGAGATCATGATTTATCCCTATCTGATCAAGAATCTTTCCAGCAATAAAATCTATCATATCATCCACAGTAGAGGGCCTATGATAAAACCCTACCACAGGTGGAACAATCCTCACACCTATTCTTGCAAGCTTCAACATATTCTCCAGATGTATCACACTCAGAGGGGTCTCTCTTGGAGAAAGAAGAAGAAGCCTCTTCTCTTTAATAGTAACATCAGCAGCCCTTTCTATCAAACCATTGGCATAACCATTGGCCACAGCAGATAGTGTCTTCATACTGCAGGGGACAATCAACATCCCCTCTGTCTTGAAAGAACCACTGGCCATAGGAGCCCATAGATTGTCTTCCATATAGAAATACACTTCTTTACCAAACCTCTTTCGTAGATTCTCCTCTGGCTCTTTACCCAGGTCAAGCCCTACCTCTTGGCGTATTATAGGGATAGCATTCCGTGAGACGATGAGATGCACCTCTGCCTCCTGCAACAGCACCTCAAAGACCCTGAGACCTATCTGTACTCCTGTAGCTCCAGTAATAGCCAGAATATACCGTCTCTTTGGTTCACCCATCTTTCTTCTCAAGCTTCTCTTTTATCTTCTGGACAAGGGTCTGATAGGAATCCTTTCTTATGATCTCCCTGAACTGTGTCCTGTAGTTTTTGACAAGGCTTACCCCTTCAATAATCACATCATATACCATCCATCTGCCATCCTTTCTCAACATCCTGTAGTCTATAGAGATCTCATTGGACTGAGGAGCCTTAACAACACTCTTCACTATTGCATACTTCCCTTTTACCCTCTCCTCTGTAAAGACCACTTCCTCGTCTGTATAAGATTCGATCTTGTTTATATATGTCCTTTCAAGGAGTTTGGAAAAGAGCTCCACAAACTCTCTCTTTTCTTCCTCGGTCCTCTTTCTCCAGTACACACCGAGGGTCCTTTTTGACATCTCCTCAAAATCAAATACCTCCTCAATGGTACTCCTTAAAAGCCTTCTTCGGGTGTCTCTCATCTCGGGTCTTTTCAGCTTCTGGTCCTTTAAGATCTCTATTATCTTATCTACAGTTGTCTTCAAGGTCTCTGTGGGTGGCTCAGATGAGAGAACTGTAGAGACCCCAAAGCACAGGAAAACCAGAATTGCCACAAACACTCTGCTCATACTCACTTTTTGACCTCCTCATCTCTGTACTGCACATATGCATCCTTAAGGGCAGTATAAGGGTCAAGGGCAGACGCCTTCAACTCTTCATACTCTCCCAGATGCAGTGAGGTCTTGTTAATATACTTGTATGACTGGATGGCAGCCACTGTCTCCAATCTGGAGATATGATTCAAGGGATCAAGGAATGCATCAGTAGCTGTTCCTACCAAATCTCTCAGACTGGAAGGGCCAATAATAGGAAGTACCAGATAGGGGCCCTGGCCCACTCCATATACTGCCAAGGTCTGACCAAAATCCTCCTCTTTGCCCTTGATCCCAAAGCTCTCTGCCACAGGAGCAAGGCCAAAAACTCCCACAGTGGTGTTTATACTAAATCTTAGCACCTCATTGGCAGCATCCTTTACCTTACCCTGAAGCAGACAATTAATCACCCTCACAGGCGCTGTAATATTGTGAAAGAAGTTCTTTATTACCACTCTGAAATCCTCGGGCACTAAGTTGGCATATCCCTGAGCAAGGGGTTTGATCACCAGGAAATATAACCTATCGTTAAATACAAACACCGCTCTGTTGAAAGGTTCAAGAGGATCTGAGATAACCTCTCCTTCTTCATAGTCTTCAAATTCTTCATCCTCAATAATGTCCTCCTCTTCTAAGGGTTCAGTACGTGCTATTTTTATAATCTTCTGTGAAGATAATATATCTGAACTCCTTTGTACAGAATCTTTTCTCTTCTTTGCAGTGGCATCTCTTATCACATATACTGTAACACTACCAATTCTGTCCTTCTTCACATATTGGGGTATTATCCCATTCTCTTCTGAAGGGGGATAGTCAGTTATATGAACCTGTCCTTCAGCATCTGTCCATTTATAGAAGAGGTTCTTTGTCTCCTCTATATAAACCACCCTCTTTACCAGATAGAGCACTCTGGGATCCACAGAAGAGCCCTTCTCAACACCCTCATGCACAGGGACATCATCCAGTTGTTTTATCACATCTGGTATAGCCTTATCTTGGAATATCTCCTCCTGCAGCACCTGTTCTTCTGTTAAGTCTCTTTCCACTTCATAAGGGGTGATGCTCTTTGAGTCTGATGAGGAAACAAAGACATATATACCAAGGGATAAGGGCACCAAGAACAGACATATTTTTTTAATCCTTTTTTTCATTACACTCCCTCCTATTCAAGCTTTCCAAAGACAAATCTGGAGATTATATCTTCAATATCTATGGCAGATTCTGTCTCTGAGAGTTTTTCTCCCTCTGCCACGATCTCTTCTGAGCCTCCAGGAGTTATCTCTACATATTTTTCACCTATAAGTCCCTTTGTCTTTATAGAGACTATTGCATCCTCCTGGAGCTTTACATTTCTGTCTATTACCATCTCCACCCTGGCGAGATAATCCTCTGTCAGGGTTATGCTTTTGACTCTTCCGACCTGCACACCCGCAATCTCCACTGATGCACCTGGCTTAAGTCCACCTATATTATCAAATTCGGCATAAACTGTATATCCTCCTCTGCCAAACATCTCCATCTTTGCAAACCTCACAGAGAGGTATCCAAGAGATACAAGGCCAATCAGAACAAAGACTCCTACGACCAGCTCAAGATTTAATCTTTTCATTGCTCCTCCCTCTATAATGCTGTTGCCTCTATAGGGCCTTCTGTTGCTCCTGTTATAAACTGCCTAACCACTGGATGGGACGAGTGCTGTATCTGTTCTGCAGTTCCATATTCTACTATTTTACCATCTTCAAGCATAGCCACTTTATCCACAATATAGAAGATCTCCGGAATATCATGACTTACAATGATTCCTGTAAAATTATATTTCCTATGGGTCTTCTTTATCAGCCTGAATATTGCATTAAGAGTAATTGGGTCAAGCCCTGTGGTGGGCTCATCAAAAAGCACTATGGAGGGCTCTGTTACAAGTGCCCTCGCCAGCGCAGCCCTCTTCTTCATACCACCGCTCAGTTCTGCAGGAAATTTATGTTCATGCCCCAGAAGGCCTACATCATCCAGTGCCCTGCTAACCCTATCCTCTATCTCCTTCTCAGACAGCCTTAGTCTCTCCCTCAGGGGAAAGGCAATATTGTCATAAATACTCATTGAGTCAAAGAGAGCTCCACCCTGAAAGACCACTCCAAACCTCTCTCTTATCTTGCAGAGCTGTCTTGTAGAAAATCTCACTATATCCATCCCATCAATTATTATACTTCCACTGTCCGGTTTAAAAAGCCCTATCAGGTGTTTTATGAGCACACTCTTACCAGTGCCGCTTCTGCCAATTATTGCAACAAGCTCTCTATCCTCGATCCTTAGGTTTACACCTTTAAGGACCAGCTGCCCATTCAGTCTCTTCTTTAATTCTATAATCTCGATCATCTTTTTATAGATAGAAGGTTCCGATTATATAATCCGATACCAGTATGAGTACTGAGGACAGGACAACGGCCTGAGTTGTAGCCTTACTCACACCTTCTGCTCCATACTCGGCAGTGTATCCCTTCCAACAACATACCCAGGACACAATCAGACCAAAGAATACTGACTTTATAAATCCTATTTTTATATCCTCCATACCAAGGAAGTTTTCTATCTGAGAAAAATATGTCCCTTTACTCAGACCCAAAATCTTCACACCCACTATATAGCCACTGTAGATGCCTACAAGATTAAAAACCGCACCCAGCAGAGGAAACACAACAATGGCTGCCACAATATTCGGCACAATCAGATAACGTATCGGATTTAGTGCCATGGCAAGGATTGCGTCAATCTGTTCCGTTATTTTCATTATACCGATCTCTGCTGTAAGAGCAGAACCAGCCCTTCCAGTAACCATAAGGGCTGACAGCACCGGTCCCAGTTCTCTTACAAGACTGAGTGCCACTGCAGGCCCCAGTAATGCCTCTGAGCCAAACTTCCTTAATGTATAAAAGACCTGTAACCCCAGCACCATACCTGTAAATGCTCCTGTAAGTACAATCACCACAAGAGATTTATTCCCAAAAAATCTGATCTGTTTTAACAGAACTCTGAATTTAAAAGGAGGTACAAAAATATAAAAGAGGGCTGTTATAAGAAAAATGAACATATCTCCCATAGACCTGAGAAGACCAACCGCCTTGGCACCGAGCTTTTCTAAGGGATTCATGGTATTAGATTTTAACAAAAAGATGTTCAAATATTCCTATCAATCCTAAGCAGTCTCAAATCTTGACAGCCTCACCACTATGCGTAGCACTCTCCTCGTTGAGGATGTAACCTTAAATCTCTCATCTGTCCTGTATCCAACAACCCATACAATCTTGTCCTCAGAGGTGAGTATAGGCACTGTATCACGCTCCTCTTTCGGTACCTTCTCGTCCACAAAGAAGTCCTGAAGTTTCTTTCTCTTCCCAAAACCAAAAGGATAGAAAAAGTCTCCCTCCTTGCGGGGTCTTATCTTCAGTGGAAAGCTGAGTGTATCTAAATCAAACACCGCCTCTGTCTTTCCATCACCATATCCTTCTACCTTCTCTGATATGCTGCTAATTAACACAAGGCCAGCCTCTTTCAGAACCGTCTCACCAGGCACCTGAAGCACATACTCGCTCAGCTTTTGTGGCCTCTCTGCAGTTATAATGAGGGTTGAGTATCCTTTAATCACCCTTATACCTCTGGGGAGGTACAGCCTCGCCCCTGTAGGTGCACTCTGTATCATGTCTATAATCTCCTCAATATGCTCAAATCCGATGCCTCTGAGCCCCTTTGTCTCATCAATCGCCCTTCTTAGGGCCCTCCTCAATATCACCCTTTCCATGTTCTCCAGTGGGGCAAGAAAGAGTTCCACTTTTTTATCAGTTCTTCTGCTGATAAGCTTCATAAGGGCGCTATTAACTCTTGCCTCGATATACTCATTCTCTTCGCGAAGGAGGGCTGCTGTTCTGCATAGGGTCTCAACTATCTTGGGGTTAAACCTCTTAAGTACAGGCATCAATTCCTTTCTTATCCTGTTCCTGAGATATTTGTCACTCAGGTTAGAGGAATCGGTCAACCATTGAATCCCCCTGGCTGTTAGGTACTGTTCTATCTCCTGTCTCTGCACTTCTAATAGAGGACGTATCACCTTACCCCTTACAGGTGGTATTGCTCCAAGACCCTTCATACCAGAGCCTCTTAGGAGTCTCATTACCACTGTCTCGGCCTGATCATCCGCATTATGGCCTGTGGCAATCCTGTCTGCCTCTGCTTCAAGGGCGGTCTGTTCAAACATCCAGTACCTGAGCCTTCTTGCTGCCTCCTGTATGCTCAGAGAATGTTCCTCTGCATACCCTCTGGTATCCACAGATTTTATAAAAAACTCTACTCCTAACCCCTTGCATACCTCTTTGCAGAATTCTATCTCCTTGGCTGTCTCTTCTGGTCTCAATCCATGATCCACATAAAGGGCCATAAGGCCAAGTCTGAAAGAAGGACTCAGTTCCTTAAGAATATGCAGCAGACACACCGAGTCTGGTCCACCTGACAGACCCACCATAATCCTCTCTCCGCCAAAAAGCATCCCGTATCTATCAATCGTCCTCTTTACCTTCTCCAGTATATCCATCAGAATCTGAACTCCTCCCGTGTAACTCTACCGAGTCTGTCAAACTCTATTATAGCCACAAAGTGCTCTCCAGGAAGAAAGTAATAAGAGAGTTCATACCACTTAACCAGAGCGCCTCCACCTTTTTTTACAAACTCTGCATAGGGTGCCTTTGCAAAGTATAGAAAGTTTCTCACTGTCCTTAATGTCTTTGTCTCCTTGATCTCAGGCCGTGCTTCAGAGTAAGTGAACTCCTTTTTAATGCATACTGACCTTGTAAAGAGGTCCACAAACCCCACCTTATAGGTATTACCAGATTTTACAACGAACCACCACCTCAGAAAGTCATTCGGCAGGGGGCAGAGTCTGTAGTGATACTCATCAAGCTGGGTCCTGAGATATGCCTCTGCCTGATTCTTCAGATAAAACCTTACCCCCATGTATACTATAAGAAACAGAAGCACTACTGCTACAATAAGCCTCCTTTTTGCCTTCTTTCTCATACTCAATAAAAGCCCGAGCAACACAGCCCCGCTCACATAGGGATCAACAATAAATGCAAGATCGAGAGAATAACCATACCAATCAAGGGGAGAGAGGATCCTGATAGGATACTGGGTCGTAAGGTCCATGAGAAGGTGTAGAGAGTATCCCAGAAAGCCTGCCCCAGTATAGTAGAGGAATCCTTCTCCTGTAAGGCTACGAGCAACTGTACCTATAACCAAAGGTGTAAGGACCATTGCACCTATGCCATGGGTAATCCCTCTATGATAACGGAGGAATATATCAGCTCCTAAAAAACGTGTTATATAATCGATGTCAGGCAGCAGAGAGGCTATTATCAGAATCAGGAGTATATTCTTATGCCTTGGACTGAATGCCCTTGACAGCAGAGCACCCGTAAATCCATGGGTGATAGGGTCCATATTTAAAAGCTCTGGTATCTGTTTGTGATGGGGAATCTGCGGTCTCTACCAAAGGCCCTTTCTGTAATCTTGATTCCAGGTGGAGCCTGTCGTCTCTTGTATTCACTCCTGTCAATCATTCTGATAACCTTCTGAGTACATTCCAGCTCACATCCAAGCCCCAGTATCTCGTGAAAACTCCTGTCCTCTTCAATATATGCCTTAAGAATCGGATCAAGGATCTCGTAGGGAGGTAGAGTATCTGTGTCTTTCTGGTCAGGTTTAAGTTCTGCAGAGGGCTCTTTCCAGATAACCCTCTCTGGAATAATCGGTCTCTTGGCCACCCCATTTCTCCACTTTGCAAGCCTGTAAACCATTGTCTTTGGTACATCCTTGATGACAGCAAATCCGCCTGCCATATCTCCATAAAGGGTTGCATAACCAACAGACATCTCTGATTTATTGCCTGTAGTGAGAACAAGCCAGCCAAACTTATTTGATAGTGCCATCAGCAGATTACCCCTTATCCTTGCCTGGATATTCTCCTCTGTTACATCAGCCTCTCTGTCTCTAAAAACATCTCTGAGAGACTGGAGATAGCTCTCAAATATACCATTAATCGGGATAGTAAAAGACCTGATCCCCAGATTAGATACAAGGGCCTCTACATCCTCTCTGCTCTCAACAGAAGTGTAAGGAGAAGGCATAAAGACCCCCTTCACTTTTTCCTTTCCAAGGGCATCAACAGCCACTGTTGCTACAAGCGAGGAGTCTATCCCTCCACTCAGTCCTATAACCACAGAGTCAAAACCATTCTTTTTTACATAATCCCTTGTGCCGAGAACCAGTGCAGAGTAGACCTCTTCTTCTTGCCCCATAAGTTCACGGATCTTGGCCCTGTCGGAACTCAGAGGCTTAATATCCTTCTTCTGTGTCTTTCTCTCCTGTATAACCACCTCCTCTGAAGCGGTCTCTCCTCTCAGTGCCTCCTGTCTTCTTCTCGGATCATGTAGTCTTCTCATAAATACAGCATCAAGATTCAAGTCTGCTATGATGAATTCCTCCTCAAACTGTTTGCCTCTGTAAAGAAGCTCTCCTTTTTCATCGAATATGAGACTACATCCGTCAAATACGAGTTCATCCTGTCCTCCCACCATGTTTAGATAGACTACTATTACAGAAGAATCTGACGCCCTTGTGGAGAGCATCCTCTCCCTGAACAGAGGTTTACCAATATGATAGGGAGAGGCATTTATATTAATCACCACCTCTGCACCTGAGAGGGCCTGCTGTCTATGAGGGCCATCAGGAAACCATATATCCTCGCAGATATTTACACCAATCACCGCCTCTTTATCCTTTGACACAGGTATTCTATAAACAGGAGCCCTTCTGCCTGCCTGAAAGTATCTCACCTCATCAAAAACCCCGTAGTTGGGCAGAAACACCTTATGATAGACATCCACGAGAGTTCTATTATGGATAACTGCAGCAGCATTGTATATATCTGCATCCCTGTCCACAAACCCCACTATTGCAACCAGATCACCCACCTCTTCCATTATCTCTTTAAGTGCACTTAGATTGTCCTCTATAAACTGTGGTTTAAGGAGTAGATCCTCAGGTGGATAGCCTGTTACTGAGAGTTCAGGGAATACCACCACATCCACATTATGGGCCTCAGCCTCTTTGATATAAGAGATGATCTTCCTGGCATTACCTCCAATATCCCCCACTGTGGTGTTGATCTGGGCAAGAGCTATTCTCAGGGTCTTCATCAAAAAACCTCAAAAATTTATTAAATATCCACAAGTTTGTAATATCTTAACCTACAACACTCCTCAATCTCAACCATTCTCATGAAGGGATGATTAAAATCCTTTCTGCCTGTTGTGAATACACCATGCCCAATCACTACCACAGCATCAGACTCTTTTAGTAGTTTTGGTACAGTCTTTACTATACCTGTAGGTCCTGCTCCTATCTCTCCTGGTACCACAGGTACTGCACAGATGCTTCTCTGCTCAGGACATCGAGCATAACAGTCACCTTTGAATTCACACTCTCTATCACAGTACATTGACATAATCACTGCAAACCTTGGATGTCCATGGAGAATGAACCTCACATCTGAGCTTCTGTAAACAGCCACATGGGTGGGAAGCTCAGAAGAGGAGGTTATACCTGCAGTAGATGAACAATCCAGGGGGATAATATCTATCGCCTCTGACAGTTCATCAAGTGATGCAGCAGTCTGGCTTATGTATATTCTGTTGTCAAACAACAGGGATATATTTCCAAAGAAGGAGTCAACAAGTCTACAAGAGACTACTTTGCTACCTGCCTCCTTTATCATATCAATTGCTGTGGTCTCATCACGAGGCGGGCCCTTAAGGAGCCTCATATCTCTGGCCTTAGGTATTGTCAAATCTACAAATGCCGATATCTCTCTGAATGCCTTTAATCTCTGCCCTGAGGGTCTGAACCCCTTATTTTTACATTCTGAGACATAACATAAATGATCATAGAAATATTTAACAAAAGTGGAAAAACAGGTTGAACTGAAAGAGACAAAGGTCTCCTCAGGTGATACACTACCGCGGGAGACAATACTGATGGGCTCCACTACTATGGCAGCCTTTCTTTCTGACAGTGCTGAGACCACGGCATCAGCAGATAATCTCTCAATCACAGGAATATCATGGAAAAATGTCCTGGTCTCACAGTCCTCAGGCACAATTACTGGTCTGTCCTTCAGATAGACTAACTCTTTAATCACCTCTTTAAGAATACGCCTGTAAGGCTCTTCAGGGGTGGCATACAGTAGAGAATTAATATCCATTCTGTCAAACACCTTTGTAAGCTCTTTAACAGTGCCTGAAGGAACTACACCTGTAAGACTATAAACTCTATCATCAAGTGCCAGAAATGCTGTCTTTTCAGGATGGGCGAGTCCCTGACTGTAGAGCTTCTCAGAATACTTCTTCAACAAAGAAAACATACTAATAGTATACTAACAACAGAACAATTTGGTAATATAAAAACAGAATGGATGAGTACTTTAGAGAGGTCTCTGATAAGGAGTGGAAGAATGACCTCTATACTGTATGGTCATTAACAAGACCACATCTACTGAGACTCCTTCTTGCTATATTATCTGGCATTGTCCTTTCTGCCATAAATGGAGCTATAGCATACCTTGTAAAACCTTCCCTTGATAGCCTCTTTGTAGAGAAAAATAGAACTGCCCTTTATCTGCTCCCCATAGGAGTGTTTATTCTTTTTGTATTCAGGGGACTCTTCACCTTCTGTAATAACTTTTTGATGAATTCAGTAGGGGCCAAGATAGTCAAAACCCTTCGGCAGGGGCTCTATGAGAAACTCCTGAGGCTGCCAGTATCCTTTTATCAGGACAGGTCTTCTGGCTCTATAATCTCAAGACTCCTGAATGATATAGGAAGCCTTGAGAACTCCATAGCCTACACCGCTAAAAACTTCTTTGTGCAGCTACTGACAGTGGTATTTTTGGCAGGTGTTGCCCTTTATAGAAGATGGGACCTCGCTCTGTTGTCCTTTATTGTTATACCCCTTGTTGTGGTGGTTTCAGATAGGTTCGGAAGAAGGATGAAGAAGACGAGTCTCAGAACAAGAAAACTCATCTCTGATGTTACCAAGGTTATCCATGAGACACTAACAGGCATAAAGGTGATAAAGGCCTTTCTGATGGAGAAAGAGATGCAGAGGAGAAATCTGAAAGCCGTGACAGAACACTACAGGAATGTTATGAGGGAGGTACGGATCAACGAGTTTACCACTGTATTTATGGAGATAATCGGTGGAGCAGGAATAGCCATCATTCTCTATTATGGCAGTTTCCTTATACTCAAGGGAGAACTCACCATCGGTTCCTTTTTCTCCTTTGTTACAGCCATCCTCATGATCTATACACCCCTTAAGAGGCTGAGTAGAGTGAATAACCACTTTCAAACAGTAAGGACCGCCCTTCAGAGGATCAGAGAAGTTTACAAGATAGAGGATGAAAAGAGTGGAAATGTGGTTAAGGATAAGATAAGAGGACATATAGTTATAAGAGGACTAACATTCAGATATCCTGGCATATCCTATCCAGTGCTTCAGGATATAAATCTGGAGATAATGCCAGGAGAAAAGGTGGCGATTGTAGGCTACAGTGGAGCTGGCAAAAGCACTCTCGCTGACCTCATACTTGGCTTTTGGCATAACTACGAAGGCTCAATAGAGATTGACGGAACAGAACTGAGGGATTACGATATACGCTCCCTTAGAGCCAATATGGCTATAGTATCCCAGGATATAATCCTCTTCGATGATACTGTGAGAAATAACATACTCTTTGGGAGAATAGATGCCACAGAGGATGAGATTATCAAGGCAGCAGAAACAGCCTATGCTCATGAGTTTATTATAAAGATGCCAAGGGGATATGATACCTTTATTGGAGAGAGAGGACTTAAACTGTCTGGAGGGCAGAAGCAGAGGATTGCTATTGCAAGGGCAGTCTTGAGAGACCCCAAGGTACTAATTCTGGATGAGGCCACCTCCTCTCTTGATGCAGAGTCTGAGGCAAAGGTCCAGATGGCACTGGAAAGGATAATGCCAGGGAGAACCACAATAATTATTGCCCATAGACTCTCAACAATCATGAATGCAGACCGTATAATAGTTATGGACAGGGGAAGGATAATAGAAAGTGGAAGACATCAAGAACTCTATAATACCGAAGGACTTTACAAACAACTCTATGACAAACAGTTTAGCCATCAGATAAAGTAAAGGAGGCCTTAATGAAAACTGCATCGTACTTTCTAAAAAGCCAAGATACTGAAAAACAGCGATGGTTAGAAAACTCTGGCTTTATTGAATTTCTGAGCAGGATAGGGCCTGAAGTTGAAAGGTTTGAGAGGAGATTCGGTTTTGGCCTTAGATATCTCAATACCCCTCCAGAAGAGATAGATGGTGACAGCAACCTTTCCGAGACAGTAGCCTTCGTTGTTCTGAGAAGAAACAGACTCTTTCCAGAAAGAATATATTGTCTGTATGCAGTGCTTAGAGAACAGAAACTCAAAGGATATATTGGACTCTATAGGGATGGAAATATCACTACTTTACAGGAACTTTCTCCAATTCAGGACTCCAAGAAAGGTGAGCATCAGCTGTATAACTGGCTTAGCAGCCTGGTGAAGACCTCCTGCAAATAACTTACTTTAGAATATCATCCAAAGTCTGGAGAAAGGTTGAAACATTAAAGGGTTTTTGTAGAAAATAGTCTGCACCTGCTGAATAAAACTTTTCAGCAGAATCTTTGGCACTTATGCCAAGGACTTTAGTGGAAGGGGTTTTACTTTTTATGAGAGAGACAATTTCTGTTCCAAAACCATCACCAATGTTGTAGTCCACAATGGCAAGAGCAAAGGCTAAGGAATTAATGAGAACCTGGGCCTCAGATACTGTAAAGGCTGTATATAAATTAAATCCCTTAGGGGCGAGAAGGGCTTTTAAAAATTCCTGCATCACTATCTCGTCTTCTACAATAAGTACATTTATACCCACTGTTTCCTCTTTCATCTATCCCTCCCATCCTACAAATATGATTAAAGTAGATATCTTGAGAATTATAACCTCTTGTAAAATCTATAAAAATTTTATATCGTCGCCCCCTTAGAGCCTCTTTTCCCAATTGTAGGTTAATAGAGTATATATCATATCAGTTGCATTTTTCAAACACATAAACTCTGGGTTGGTAGACAGTTGCTATTACTTTTGAGGAAACTATTATACCAATGATAGCTATTAAAAAGACAATAGGGAAGACTATAAGAAAATATAGACAGAGGGCGGGACTTACACAGATGCAACTTGCAGAGAAACTGGGTATCACCTATCAACAGGTCCAGAAATACGAAAAAGGCAAAAGCAATATTACCATAGAGAGGCTTTATCAGATTGCTGAAGCCCTCAGGGTATCACCTGCTGCTCTGTTGCCTGACAGAGAAAGGCTTTTTAGCTTAGAAGAGGAGAAGCACAACTACGAAGTGGAAAAAGCAGAAGAGAAGATTGTAAAATTGTTCAGAAAAATTAAAAATCAAAGACTCAGGAAGGCAATACTGAATCTCCTGAAAGAATTGACAAAATAAGAAAGGTAAGCATCTGGCTTCGATCAGGCTTGAGGGCATAACAAAGAGGTTTGGAAAAATTGAGGTCTTCAGCAATCTGGACCTTACAATCCAGGATGGTGAGTTTTTTACAATACTGGGGCCGAGTGGGTGTGGAAAGTCCACCCTACTGAACATAATTGCAGGGCTTGAGACGCCAACAGAGGGAAAAGTCTACTTTGATGACAGGGTTGTTAATGATCTTAGCCCCAAGGACAGGGATGTGGCAATGGTATTTCAGAGTTATGCCCTTTATCCCCATATGACAGTCTACGAAAACATCGCCTTCCCCCTGAAGATGAGAAAGTTCGATAAAAAGAAGATCAACGAAGAGGTGGAAAAGGTAGCAGAGATATTGGGACTTCAGGGATTGCTTCATAGAAAGCCGAAGGAACTCTCAGGTGGCCAGCGTCAGAGGGTAGCCCTTGGAAGGGCTATTGTGAGAAGGCCGAAGGTCTTTCTCATGGATGAGCCTCTGTCAAACCTCGATGCAAGACTAAGGGTGCAGATGAGGACAGAATTGAAGAGGCTTCATAGACAGCTTGGTACCACAGTGGTCTATGTCACCCATGATCAGTCCGAGGCAATGGGGCTTTCAGACAGGATAGCTATTCTTGAAGGAGGAGTGATACAGCAGTGTGGCACCCCTGAGGAGGTCTACCTCAGGCCCCAGAACACCTTTGTAGCAGAATTTATTGGCTCTCCTGCCATGAATATATTTGAGACAGAGGTGCTATCAAAGGAGCCTTTGAAAGTCAAATTCGGCGACGCAGTACTTGAATATCCTGCCATCAGGGATTATAAAAAAGATAAGGTCTTAGTTGGAATCAGACCAGAGGATATATTTGTAACAAAAGAGCAAGGTCTTATGACTGCAGAGGTTGATATAGTAGAACCAGAAGGCTCGAGATTCTCTCTGGATATAATCCTGAATGAGATAAAGCTGAGGACCTTCTCTAACGAACATGTAAAACCTGGCGAGAAAGTATACATCCGATTCAACCAGCAGAGGGTCCATCTCTTTGACCCAGACACTGGCAAGAGGCTTTCTGTCTGAATTATTTATATATCACAATATTCACATCCCCTTCCTTGTCAATGACCTTCACCACTACATCGTCCTTATATCTTTCAAGATATAAATTCACCCTTGAGTGCATAAGTGTAAGATTGTTTATCACAACCACCTCAAGATACTCTGGGAGCATAGGGTTTTTGAATATAATGGAATTGGTCTCACTCTCAAAGCCGAGTCCTAAAGCAGACTGAAGAAGCATAAACACTGCTCCAGATGCCCATGCCTGAGGTTGACAAGCAACAGGATAGAGTGTAGGTCCTTCACCTGCTCTCCGGTCAAACCCGCAGAACAGCTCTGGTAGTCTTCTCAACTCAACAAACTGACTAACATCAAACATCCCTGTGAGTATCCTCAGAACCTCTCTTCTGAATCCATACTTTGAGAGTCCCCATGCTATAAGAGCATTGTCATGAGGCCATACCGAGCCATTGTGATAACTCATAGGATTGTATTTGCTCTCTCCCTTGGCAAGGGTTCTTATCCCCCATCCAGAGAAAAACTCTTCAGACAGAAGCACTCGTGCCATTTTCCGTGCATATGGTTTATTGGCTATACCTGTAAAGAGGGTATGGGCTGCATTAGATGCCCTTACCTCACAGGGTCTCTTTTCACCATCAAGGGCAAGTATATACATACCCAATGACCTTGACCAGAAGGCCTTCTGAAACTCTGCCTTCAGTGTCTTCATCCTCTTCTGGATATCCAGGACAAGGGTATTCTCACCCAAGACTCTTGAGAGTTTCTGTGCATGTGCGTAGGCGAGATAGACATATCCCTGGACCTCCACAGCCGCTACAGGCCCTTTAACCAGAGAGCCATCAGCATAAAACACCGAATCTGAGGAGTCCTTCCAGCTCTGGTTTATAAGACCCTTCGAGGAACGTCTATGATACTCTATAAAACCATCACCATCAATGTCCCCATACTCTGTTATCCATCTGAGTGCGGCCTTAATGTTTGGCCATATCTCCCTTATTGTCTCTAAATCTCCCGTCCTTTTCAGATACTCCCCTGCAAGGACAATATAAAGAGGAGTGGCATCCACAGAACCGTAATATCTCGCAAAGGGTATCTCTCTGGTGTTTGCCATCTCCCCCTTTCTGATCTCATGGGGGATCTTACCAGGTTCTGCATCATTCTCATCATCAAAGTCTTCTGCCTGATGGACTGAGAGAAACCTCAAAACCCCTTTAGCAATCTCTGGAGCTATCCATAGACACTGAAGGGCTGTTATTATTCCGTCTCTGCCAAAGGCAGTACAATACCATGGGATACCTGCAAAGGGATAGAGTCCATAGGGAGTCTCTGTTACTAGGGTACATATGTCTGCCTTGGACCTCTCAACAAACTCATTAAAATGCTCATTAGAGGTGAATATATCAACAGTTGTAGCCCTAAGGGATTCTGCCTTGGTGGTTGCTAAATGAAGGGCGTTCTGAAAATCGGGCACTTCCGCCTGTCTCTCATAACCTGCTGTTATGGAGAGAATCACCTCAACATTCAGATTGGGATGAAGCTCCAGTTCATACTCTACAGATTCAGGGGTTATCCTTTGAGGTCTGGGGTTGAATCTCAGATCTGTGTATCTCTTTACTCCGTCTCTACCAAGATACCCAAACACCACTGTATCATCTGTCACCTCAGCAGGAAGCATCTTTCCCCTCTGAAGCCTGCTGACCCCTCGCATCTCAAATATATCCTTAAAGTCTGCTCCAAAATGTAGACTGAGACAGAGTCTTATATCACTCTGATTGTAGTTTTTTATGCTCAACCTTTCATAACAGGTATCATGCCATATGAACCGTTCCCTCAGTATATGCACCGTATCTCTCGGAATCTTTCCCTCAGGCCTGTAAATAGGAGGGTTTGTAAGGTCTGCACTGAATATCACATTGTCCTTTTTTACAGTGGAACTGAGCAGCCTCGGCAGCATCCCTTCAATCCTGAGTTCCAGTCGGCTAAGGAATCTGGTGTCATCCTTGTAAACACCCTGCTCTGGTGAGACCTCTGTGGGAGATATATCCCCCACAGGGTCCATTATCACAAAGAGTTCCCCTTCCTTTATGCCTATTCTGCCAACAGTGGACATAAACTATGCTGCCAGTTTTACCCTCTTCAGTTGTTTGTAGTAGATTCTCACGTACTCCTGTGCCATTCTTTCTGAGGTAAACTTCTCCTCAAAGACCCTTCTCACTCCTCTCCTGTCAAGGGATTCAATTCTCTTCAGTGCCTCTACAGCCTCATCCACTGTATCCACCACAAAACCTGTAACACCATCCACCATAACCTCAGGAACAGAACCACACCTTCTTGCAATCACAGGTGTACCACAGGCCATAGCCTCTATCATTACAAGACCGAAGGGCTCTGGCCAATCAATGGGAAACAGTAGTGCATATGCTTCTCCGAGAAACTTATTCTTCTCTGCCTCTCCAATCTCTCCTATGAACTCCACAAGAGGATGCCTCAAAAGAGGTTTTACCCTCTGCTCATAGTACTCCTTGTCCTTTTTGTCAACTTTTGCAGCAATCTTCAATGGCATACCTGTCTTGATGGCTATCTCTATTGCCAAGTCTGGTCTCTTCTCTGGAGATATCCTGCCAAGAAAGGCAAGATACTCTCCTTTTCTGTATACAGGCGTAAAAAGCTCTCTCGGTAGCCCATGATACACAGTGCCTTGCCAGTTCGCAAAAGGCAGTGGCCTTCTCTGATCATTTGATATAGAGACCAGAGGAATATCAGAAAACTCTCTATACAGGGGATAGATATCTGGGATATCAAGCCTCCCGTGTAGTGTTGTGATTGTAGGAGTCTTCATCCTTCTGACCAGAGGAAAGTGGATATAGTCAATATGGAAATGAATTATATCAAATCTATCCGCCTCTTTAAAAACCTTCTCAAGCATCAATATATGATGTACAAAAGGATCAATCACATTCTTCGAAAGCCTGAGACCAGTAGGACAGATATTCACAAGACGGGCATTTGTATCTGAATCCTTTGTTGCAAAAAGTGTCACATCATGCCCCATCTTTACAAGTTCCTCTGTTAAATAATAGACAACCCTCTCAGTGCCTCCATAGAGTTTCGGAGGCACGCTCTCATATAAAGGAGACACTTGAGCTATCCTCATAACTCCCTCACCTCCTTATTAATATCTAAATGAACAATGGAAAATTTAAGGATTGAAAAGAGAGGAAAGCACTCTGTTGAATTGTATAAATATTATATCACATTTTAGAGCAAGCTTCAAGAGAATAATATTGCAAACTTTGAATTTAAATCAGATGCTCATAGCATCTATTACATCTGATACATTCATGTGTAGGTGGAGAAGGTTTATTCTCCATGGGACAGTCTTTTGAACCTTTGTATCTGCTGTCTGAAGAGGACAGCATCCCGCCGATCGCCCCAACAGGACATAGATACCTACACCAGAACCTCTTCACCTTTGTAGAGAATACAAATACAAGTATCACCACACTCCAAGAAAGGGAACTTCCGTGAAGAGAAAAGAGAGTTATGTAGGCCTCGTAATTACCATAATGGGGCTTTCTACCTATAAGTACAGACAATGTGAATAAAAGAAGCAGCAGGTACTTAACCCACCTGTATCTGTAATCAACCTCAAAAGATATTCTCCACTTCCTAACAGGCACCTTGTGGAAAAACTCTGTTATTGCACCAAAGGGACAGAGCCAGCCACAGTAGAATCTTCCTGCGATGAGCATAGAGACCACTGTTGTAAGAAGTACAACAAACCATAGTCCTGATGAAGACACCTGCAAAAGTAACAGATTGTAAAGGTGGATAATAGAAAAGAAGGCTGAGAGATAGACTCCCAAAATAAGGATTGAACCAATGAGCAACAGGTCTCTGTATTTGAGAAATCTTTTATTTCTCTTTGTAAGGAGATAAAAACCGAAAGTTATACTGAACCAGCAGAGGTAGATCAGCCAGTCTAAGGGAAAGACCCTTCCAGTTCCTCCTCTCTTCACCTCTATCCCTAAAACCTCTGATGCCACTGTTCTTGAAGATACCCTGATCGTCTCTGCAAGTGCCTTTACACTCACTGTGGCACGGCTTATTCCATCTATATCATTGTCCACCTCAAAAGGCTCATTTACATGTTTTCCAATAAACTGCCTCAGATATGAAGATGTAAGCATATAGTGTACATAGTTTTCAGTCTCCTGGTGGTGTATTATCTTTAATCTATATATTCTACCTTCGGGTGTAAGCAATATAAGGACTTTTATAGGACCTGCATATCCACGGATATCAGGTGCTATGTCATAGGAGTTGAAGGCTATGATACCTCTGTCAGACCTGTAATGGGGAGGCACACCCTTTTTCTCTGAAAATACCAGTTCGGGAGCGATCTCCTTAAGATACCTCTTCTCATCCACCCTCTCTGGTCGATTTAAAATAAGACCAGACAGTAGAGCCACAATTGTCACAACAAGAAAAACAACTCTCATCTTCTTCATACTTTAAGGATTATAAAACCTCCACCAAAAGAGGTCAACAAAAACAAAATTTTGTTTGTTCCAATATCTACTGATTGGGTATAATAGTAGAGTTTAAATATTAAACCTCAATGTAATGAGATGATTAAATTTAATAATGTCACAAAAATATATGAAAATATAACCGCACTAAGAAACGTATCTTTCAGTATTGAGAAGGGAGAGTTTGTATATATTACAGGACCCAGTGGTGCTGGTAAAACCACCCTGCTGAAACTCATTTATCTCGCAGAAAAGCCTGACAGTGGGGATATATCAATTGCAGGATGGGATTTTAATGCACTTAAAGAGAAGGCTGTTCCTTATTTAAGAAGAAACATCGGTGTGGTATTTCAGGACTTCAAGCTCCTCAACAACAAGACAGTATATGAGAATATTGCCATAGCATTGAGAATAAGAGGCTTCAAAGATAAGGAGATCAAAGAGAGGGTCTATGATGCATTGAAACTTGTTAACCTTAGGCATAAATCAGATAACTATCCTCCTACTCTGTCAGGGGGAGAACAACAGAGGGCAACTATTGCAAGAGCCATAGTGGGTGAACCCACTATACTGATTGCTGATGAACCTACAGGAAATCTCGATGCAGACAATACGGCAGGAATAATGAAAATTTTTAAAGAGATCCATGCAAAGGGTACAACAGTACTGTTTGCAACCCACAACAGAAACCTTTTTAGACACACAGGCATGAGGGTATTAAGACTTGATAGCGGAAATCTTGTTGCTGATGAGATTGGGTAAAAGATGAATTATTCTTTCAAAATAGCAATCAAAAGCCTCTGGCACGAGAGATGGATCAATCTTCTGTCGATCCTTTCCATAGCTGTAGGCCTGTTCATTCTTGGCTTTGTGATACTTGTACTTTACAATGTAGAGACTCTGACCAGAGGGGCCCCTGAAAAATTCACTGTAACCCTTTTTCTCAAAAAAGATGTTACCGATTCTAAGGCCAAAGGACTCCTGAGAAAGATCAAAAAGAATGAGATAGTGAAAAGTGTGAAATACATTTCAAAGACAGAGGCATTTGAAGAGCTGAAACAGTCTCTCAAGGATGCTGCATATATACTGGAAGGTATTGATGAGAATCCCCTTTTCCCCTCTATAGAGATTAAGTTAAAGGAGAAGTCCTTTGACAAAGATACTATTGAAAAATTTATAGCCTCTCTCAAAAAGGACAAGAGAGTAGATGAGGTCATCTATGGTCAACAACTACTTGGAACAATCCATGAGATATATAAGAGTGTAAAGATACTCACCATTATAGTAGGACTGCTGTTCTGTACGGCAATTGCCTTTGTATGTTACAGTACTGTAAAAATCCTATTTTATAGAAAGAAAGAAGAGATAGAGGTATATAAGCTTCTGGGAGCCACAAAGGGTTTTATCCGCTCGCCCTTTATATTCGAAGGCATTCTGGTTGGAATGCTGGGAGGAATCCTTGCCAGTGCTGGTAACCTTGTGTTATTCAACCTTCTCAAAGGAATGAGCAATCCCTCAGTGCCTTTGTTGAAAGGTGTGATATTACCAGAGGAGCTTATCCTTTCTCTACCCCTGGCAGGCCTGTTGCTTGGTCTTGTAGGCTCAACAATCGCTCTTGGCAAAATAAAATACTAAAATGAAGAAGAGATACTTTAAAAAGGGATTACATCTGCTTACAATTATACTCACTCTCGTCTGTTTCTTTGTCGGGCCCGCATCTGCAGAAAAAAACCTCAAGAAGGAGTATGAGAGGATACAAAGGGAGATTAAGAAAAAAAGAGAAGCCCTTAAGAAGACATTAAAGCGTGAAAGATCCATACTTCAGGAAATAGAAACCCTAAATATTGAACTTGAAAAACTCAAGTCTCAGATAAAGAAGCAGAAAAAAAAGATATACAAAATCGAAAGGGAACTCTATTCTCTGAATAAAGAAATCAGGTCTTTATCAGATAGACTACAGATGCAGCAAAGATGGCTTAAGAGAAAGATTGTAGCAATGCAGAGATATGGGTACACCTCTGCAGGAAGATTTATAACCCGAGAGGCTAAAGAAATAAATCCTTTTATGCTCCTCGTCACCTCAGAGGATATACCACAGTTTATAAGAAGATGGCACTATCTTAAAAGCATTGCTGAGTATGAATATACTCTTATGAATGAATACGAGAACAACCTCACAACACTTAAGAGCCAGAAGCAACGCTACTCTGAGCTTCTAAGGTCCTTTAAAAAAGAACAGAAGAAGTTATTAAAAAAAGAGGCAGAGTTAAGACACCAAAAGAGAAAAAAGAGACAATTGCTTGCATCTATAAGAAAAGAAAGAGAACTCTACAAAAAGATGCTGGCAGAATTGAAGGAATCCTCCAGAAAGCTAAGAAGGATCATCATTGAATCGGAAAAGAAAAAATTTGCACTCAAAGGATTCTCAAAGATGAAAAGAAGGCTTCCTTGGCCTGTTAAAGGAAGGCTGGCCCTGCCTTACGGCAGTTATGTGGATCCTAAATTTAAAACTCCTGTATTCAGAAATGGCATTCATATTAAAGCAAGAGAAGGTGAAACTGTCAGGGCAGTCTATGCAGGCAAGGTGGTTTTTGCAGACTGGTTCAAGGGCTACGGAAGAGTTGTTATAATAAACCATGGAGAGGGATACTACACAGTATATGCAAACCTGAGTGAGATTTTTTTATCAAAAGGGGATATAATAAAAAAAGGAACACCTGTGGGAAGAGTTGGAGAATCCGGCACCTTAAATGCCCCAGGACTTTATTTTGAAGTGAGATACAAAGGGAAACCTTTGAATCCTCTTCACTGGCTGAGACGGAGAGGATGATAAAGACCTAATTTTTGGAGGTAGAAGTGAGACGGAAGCTAAGAATCCTTTTAATTGTATGGACAGTCTTTGCCTGCATCTCTGTAGGAGGTCTTCTCATTTCACAGCTACCCATAAATCCTGCAGGGGCAAATTCTGAAGAGTATGAGAAACTCAAGCTTTTCACTGAGGTCTATGAAATTGTCAGGAAAAACTATGTTGAGGAAGTAGAACCTAAGAAGCTTATCTATGGTGCAATCAGGGGGATGTTAAGAACTCTTGATCCCCACTCAGGATTTATGCCTCCTGAGGCATACAAGGAGATGAAGATAGATACAAAAGGAGAATTCGGTGGGCTTGGTATCCAGATCGGCATAAGAGACGGCGTACTCACAGTAATCGCGCCCCTTGAGGATACCCCTGCATGGAAGGCAGGCATAAAGGCAGGAGACAAGATCATAAAAGTCAATGGAGAACCTACTGCTGATATGACACTGCTTGAGGCAGTAAATAAGATGAGAGGCCCTAAAGGAACAAAAGTTACGATCACAATAATGCGTGAGGGCTGGAAAAAACCAAAGGACTTCACAATCACCAGAGATATTATAAAGATCAAGAGTGTAAAATATAAGGTTATTGATGAGAATATCGGATATGTAAAAATAACCCAGTTCCAGGAGAGAACAGCTGTTGAGCTTGAAAAGGCTTTAAAGAAGCTTGAATCAGAGGGTATCGACTCCCTAATTTTAGATTTAAGAAATAATCCTGGTGGATTACTGAGGAGTGCAGTAGATGTGGCAGAGCAGTTTTTACCCACTGACAAGCTTGTTGTATATATAAAGGATAGAAATGGAAAGAAACAGGAATACTATACCCGAGGAAAGAGGCCCCACTATGAATGGCCGATGGTTGTACTTGTGAACACAGGAAGTGCTTCTGCATCAGAGATAGTGGCAGGTGCCTTAAAAGACTGGAACAGGGCTGTGATTATTGGAGTAAGGACCTTTGGTAAGGGCTCTGTCCAGAGTGTGATACCATTAAGTGATGGTTCTGGATTGAGGCTCACCACGGCTAAATATTACACCCCAAGAGGCATATCCATCCAGAACAAAGGGATAGAGCCTGATATTGTGGTAAAACTCAAGGTAAAAGAGGGTGAAGGGCATCCTGCAATAAGAGAAGAAGACCTGATGCGGCATTTCGGAGAAGGTCAGGAGAAAGACAAGACAAAAAAAGAAAGGGAGCTTGTTCCCCTGAAAATCTCAGAGGAGGATGATACTCAACTTCAGAGGGCCATAGACCTTCTAAAAAGCTGGAGGGTCTTTAAAGAAAACACTTAAGAGATGTCAAGGGTTATATTTGATATCGAAACCATAGGAGTAGACTTCGAGAGTCTTGATGAAAGCCAGCAGCAGTATATCCTCAGGTATGCCACTACAGAGGAGGAAGCAGAAAGGGAGAAGAGCAAGCTGGGACTGTATCCCTTGACAGGCGAGATAGTAGCGATTGGCATGTTGAATCCAGACACCCAGAGAGGAAGGGTATTCTTCCAGGCCCCTGGAGCAGATATCGAACCCTTTGAAGAAAATGGAATAAGATTTGAGACAGGTACAGAAAGAGAGATCCTGGAGAAATTCTGGGATGCTGTAAAGAGTTATGACCAGTTTATAACCTTCAACGGCAGAGGCTTTGACTGCCCCTTCATAATGATCAGGTCTGCAATCCATAAGCTGAAACCCAGTAGAGATCTCATGCCGAATCGTTACTCCAATGCCCATATAGATCTGCTTGACCAGCTCAGCTTCTTTGGAGTAACAAGACGTTTCAGTCTCGATATGTGGTGCAAGGCCTTTGGTATAAAAAGCCCAAAGGATGATGGGGTTGCTGGGAAGGATGTAAAAAAACTCTTCCAAGAGGGCAGATACATAGAGATAGCAAAATACTGCCTAAGAGACATTATTGCCACAGGAGAGCTGTTTAAATACTGGGAGAACTACGTAAAATTCATACACGAGCCTGATTACTGAGGTGACTACCTTCTCAGATATCAGCATCTCTGTTATCATTCCGACTCTTAATGCTGAAAAGACCATTGGAGAAATAATAGATGCATTGAGAGAGCAGAGTCTCTGTCCTGAAGAGTTTATTGTAATTGATTCTGGCTCTAAAGACCATACCTTAGAGATTATAAAATCAAAAGGAATAGAGCCAATATCTATCAAAAAAGAAGACTTCCACCATGGGAGAACCCGCAATCTCGGGGCCTTCCTTGCAAAGGGTGAAGTGCTTGTTTTCATGACGCAGGATGCCCTACCCTATGATAGACATCTTATTGAGAATCTATTGAAACCATTAAGGAATGCCTCTGCAGTAGCATCCTTTGCAAGACAACTCCCGAGAGAGGATGCCTCTCCCATTGAGAGATTTCTAAGAAGGTTTAATTATCCACCTGAGAGGATACTGAAGCATCAAGGACTTGTACAACAACTGGGTATAAAGACCTATTTCTTCTCGAATGTCTGCTCTGCTGTAGTTACTGATGTCTTTAAAGAGGTGGGAGGGTTCCCAGAGAATGTGCCACTCAATGAAGATATGCTACTTGCATATCGGCTACTTAAAAGAGGCTATAAAGTCTCCTATGAGCCAGATGCAAAGGTTTACCACTCTCATAATCTATCTCCTTACAGGCAGTTTATGAGATATTACAGAATTGGACAGTCTCTCGGCATAACAGGAATCTATAAAGAGATACATTATTCCTCAGAAGGAATTAGATACCTGAGAGAAGGAATGAGGTATTTGATAAAGGAGAAGGAATTTTTGTATATAATACCATTTATTTTTGATGTGGCTATAAGGTATACTGGCTTCCAATTAGGACTCAAAAGGGGTAGAAACAGTGATAGTGCCTCCAAACATGAAGGATGAGGGTGTAGTAGCCTTCTTCACTGACAAAACTGAAGGAATTGAAGTGGAGAGGACAACAGAGGCTTCCTCTTTCGAGGAGATATTCACACCGAGGCAGAAACATACAGGAAAGATACTGATCCTCACAGAAAAGACCCTCAAGCCAGAGGATATAGATGTTATACTTTCAGCAAACACCTCTGTCTCTGAGGAGATCATAGCAGATGGGGTCTTAACAGACAAGGCAGGTATTATGGTGGGTGTTAAGGTAGCAGACTGTGTGCCTATACTGATATATGAAAGAAACAGAAAAGTGTGGGGCGTTGTACATGCAGGCTGGAGAGGCACATCAAAAGGTATTCTCAGAAGAGCCCTTAAGGCGATGAAGAGATATTTTGGTGCTGATACAAGAGATATTCTCCTTGCCTTCGGCCCCTCTATTAGATGGTGCTGCTATGAAGTGGGCTCTGATGTGCTCAATGCAGTAGCGACTGCCACTGGTGAGGGAGAATACTACAGGTCCAGAGACGGGAAAATATGTCTTGATCTTGCATATGCAAATATGAGACAGGCCTTAAAAGAGGGGATCCCTAAGAGAAATTTCTGGATCTCTGAGGAGTGTACATTCTGCAGCCATGAGAAATTTAACTCCTACAGACGGGACAGGAGCATCCGTCGCCAAGGAGGATTTATAGGAATCAGGAGGTGAGATGAAAAAGGCAAGGGATATAATGACGAGGGAGGTTATTACTGTATCACCAGACACATCTGTAGAAGAACTGGGCAGACTGTTTATTGAAAAGAATATCTCTGGTGCGCCAGTGGTAGACAGCGAAGGTAGATTATACGGAATTGTTACTGAGAATGACCTTATCCGACGAGAGAAGAAGTTTAATATTCCTACAATTATAAGGATTTTTGACGCAATTCTTCCCTTAGAAAGTGAATCCAAAGTCGAAGAAGAGATAAAGAGGATGACTGCTACAGAGGTAAAGGAGATATGTACCAGAGAGGTTATCACTATAGAGGAGGACACCCCTCTCAGTGAGATTGCCACAATTATGAGTGAAAAGAGGGTACACCTTCTACCTGTGCTGAAAGGGGGCAGAATTGTAGGGATTGTGGGGAAAAAGGATGTGATAAGGGCCATAACCTCAGAATAGAATGGAAGAATTTAGGACAGAAACATCCAATGAAGAAGAGACCCTCAGACTTGGTGCCATTCTGGGGAGGATACTTGACAAAGGAGATACAGTACTGCTTTTTGGAGACCTTGGTACAGGCAAGACCACTTTTGTTAAGGGAATAGCCAATGCAGTGGGTATTGACAGAAGGGAGATCACAAGTGCAAGTTTTATTATCATATCTGAACACATGGGCAGACTCCCACTTTATCATGTTGATTTGTATAGGATTGAGAAACCCCTTGAGATACTGGATCTCGGCCTTGAGGAGTACATAGACAGCGATGGAATTGTGGTGATTGAATGGGCAGACAGGCTGAATGAAAAACTTGGGACTGTGGAGGTAAAATTTGAATATATTGATGAAAACAGAAGAGGCATTACTATAAAGGCAGCCAAAGAAAAAATACATAAACTGGAGAGGTCATGGAGATCAGAAAGATAGGAATAATATCCAAACCTGGCAAGCCAGAGGCCTTGAAACTAATAAAAGACCTTCTTCCATGGTTTAATGACAGGGGCTATGAAATAGTACTTGAGCAGCAGACTGCTGAAGAAATAGGGCTTGAGGGGGTCCAGCGTGCAACCCTTGCAAAGGAGGTGGATGTTCTTGTAGTGCTTGGTGGTGATGGAACCATGCTCTCTGCTGCCAGGGTAGTGGCACCAAGGAATGTCCCTATTTTGGGGATCAATCTCGGTGGTCTGGGTTTTATAACAGAGGTCAATGTCTCCGAGGTTTATTCAGCCCTTGAAAAGATGCTCAAAGGAGAGTGTTCTATTGAAGAGAGGATGATGCTACACTCTGAGGTGCTTCGTCATGGGGACAGGATTGCCGAACACACGATCCTTAATGATGTGGTCATAACAAAAGGAGCACTGGCAAGGATAATAGACCTTGAGACATATATTGACCACAACTATGTGACCACTTACAAGGCAGATGGCCTCATTCTTTCAACCCCTACAGGCTCCACTGCCTATAACCTGTCAGCAGGAGGCCCTATTCTGCACCCCTCTCTTGACTGTATCATTATGACACCCATATGCCCCCATACCTTAACCAATCGTCCTCTGGTCATCCCTGGTGAGAGCATGGTGGAAGTATCTCTTATATCTGAGAGTGAAGATGTATTCCTGACACTGGATGGACAAGTGGGGATGTCTCTGAGAAAGGGCGATATTGTCCAGGTAAAGAAATCCCCTCATAAGACAAAACTCCTTGTGCCTTGTGAAAGAGACTATTATCAAATACTCAGAGAGAAACTCAGCTGGGGCAGGTGATGAAAAGGAGGGTTTTGGAGGATGTAAGAAATGTACTTTTATATCTACAGGCCTTTGGCTTTGAGAGACTTCCTCTGGAGATACCAGAAAGGGTATATAAATCTGAGGCCTGCATCATGAGAGAGGTTGCCTTAAAAGAACTGATGAATGAAATAGGCCCCTGTAGCAGATGTAGACTCTCTAAGAACAGAAAAAATATTGTTTTTGGTGAAGGGAATCCTGAAGCAGCCCTGATGTTCATAGGCGAGGCACCTGGAGAGGAAGAAGACCTGGAGGGCAGACCCTTTGTGGGTAAGGCAGGACAGCTTCTGACAAGGCTTATTAACAGGATGGGGCTGTCCCGTGAAGGGGTCTATATAGCCAATGTGGTGAAATGTAGACCTCCAGGGAATCGTAAACCAAGAGAGGATGAGATACAGAGTTGTATAGGCTTTCTGAAAAGACAGATAGAAATTATATCCCCAAAGGTGATTATAACCCTTGGGGATGTTGCCACAAGGGCGCTTCTGCCTGATACAAAAAATATAACAAGGGCAAGGGGTAAAACCTATAAGTACGATAATATAATCGTAGTACCTACTTTTCATCCTTCCTATCTGCTGAGAAACCCCTCCCACAAAATTCTTACATGGAATGATGCCCAGCTCGCCCTCCGGGTTCTTCGAGAAAGATCACAGCCTTAAAAGGCCCAAAAAAGACAAGGCATGATATAATTATACCATGCAGAAAGGGCTCAAAGAGGCTATGCTTTATGAGAAGATGCCTGAGCAGAAGGTGAGATGTCATCTCTGTGCCCACAGATGTATCATCTCAGAAGGCAAAAGAGGTATCTGTGGTGTACGGGAAAACAGAGAGGGTCAGTTATACACTCTTGTATACGGGAAGATCATAGCAAGACATATAGACCCCATAGAGAAGAAACCCTTCTTTCACTTCTATCCAGGCTCCCGTTCCTACTCCATCGCCACAGTAGGATGTAATTTCAGGTGTCTCCATTGCCAGAACTGGGAGATATCTCAGTATCCAAGGCTCTACTCCGGGGTGGCAGGTGAAGATATGACTCCTGAAGAGGTGGTGAGAGAGACAAAACTGTCAGGTTCTATAAGTATCTCATATACATATACTGAACCCACTGTTTTCTTTGAATTCGCCTATGACTGCTCAAAACTGGCACATGACAGGGGTATAAAGAATGTATTTGTGAGCAATGGTTACATGACCAGAGAGGCTATTGATGTGATTGCCCCTTATCTGGATGGAATAAATATCGATCTGAAAGGCGATAATGACTTTTATAAGAAGGTTGTAGGAGCAAAGCTGGCGCCTGTACTGAATACAATCAAGACAATGAAAGAGAAGGGAATCTGGGTAGAAGTTACCACTTTGGTGATACCTGGATACAATGATAGTGAAGATTTTTTTCACTGGGTTGCCGATTTTCTGCTTTCTGTAGACCCTTCAATACCATGGCATGTGACCCAGTTCTATCCTACCTATAAAATGACTGACAGACCCAGAACCCCTGTGTCTATCCTGAGAAAGGCGAGAGAGATTGGGCTTAAGAAGGGACTTAAGTATGTTTATGAGGGAAATGTGCCTGGAGAGGGAGGGGAGAACACCTACTGTCCCCGCTGCGGAGCACTACTGATTGAGAGGTTCGGTTTCACCATAACAAAGATGAATCTCAGAGAAGGCAGATGTAGCAGATGCAACAATGAGATAGATGGAGAAGGGTTAACCTATCTGGACAGGAAACACCCCTTTTGATACTGAAAACCTAATTAAGAAGCTTCCTTTATAGTTGATGAATACAATTTGTTGTGGTATAATTGTGATATGAAAAGGATATTTTTATGTCTGTTTATAGTATTTCTTTTAAGTAGTCTTACAGAGGGAGGGGAAATCGAAAACTTAAACAATGTAGAAAGCCTGTCAGAGGAGTTTCAGCGTCAGATGCCCTGGGGGCAGAATAAAAAAGAGGGAGATTATCCTGTGATAAAACAACCAGAGGAGTATACTGCTCCTGCAGAGAAAGAGGAAAAGGAAGAACATACATATTATTACTATTATCGCCATTTTATATGTTATAACCCCCATACGGGACTATACGAATACTGTCCTTCAACAAAAAGAGAATATTACTTACGGCTGGGTATTAGAACACCCGGCTTTTATCTCTACTGGTACCAAGGGGGACTTTGTCCAGAAGGCTATATCTACCTTCCTGAAAAGGGATGCCAATAAGAATAAATCTTTAGGAGGTGGAAGAAGTGATGAAAAGGATATGGAAACTTTTTCTTGTCCTGTTGTTGGTTCTCTTTAGTGTGCATACCCTCTATGCCTTTGATCCCCTCTCAGGAGAAATGGAGGAAGAGGAAGGCACTGCCCCAACCACTCAACAGCAAAAGACACCACCGCCTCCTCCTGAACCTGTATACCCACCCTATCATGGTCCAAAGAAAAGAATTGCTGTTACAAAGTTTGAGAGCAAGGTCAAAGGGAAATACGGAAGCTGGAATCTGGGTGAGGCCTTTGCCGAGATGCTCACCACAGAGCTTGTCAAAACAGGAAGGTTTGTAGTTGTAGAAAGGCAGGCACTGGAAGATATCCTTAAAGAGCAGGAGCTGGGGCAGACAGGTTTAGTCAGAAAGGAAACAGCAGCCAAGGTTGGACAGGTCCTCGGAGCCCAGCTAATTGTACGCGGGGTGGTCTCTGAGTTTGATATGAGAAAATCAGGAGGTGCAGGAGGAATAGGCATTGGAGGATTCAGGTTAGGGATAAATACTGCCTCAGCCCATGTAGCCATAGATATCCGTTTAATTGACACCACCACAGGGCAGGTAGTTCAGGCACATCGTGCTGTTGGAAAGGCTGAATCCACAGGCTTAGGTGTAGGGATTATAAGTGGAGACATTGATTTTATGGCTTCAGGGTTCCAGAAGACTCCTCTTGGACAGGCAACAAGACAGGCGATCCGTGATGCCGTAAGATTTATAATTAAAGAGATGGAGAATGTCCCTTTCACTGCTAAGGTTATAAAAGTGAGTGGCAGGAAAGTGTATATAAATGCTGGCGCACTTATGAATATAAAACCCGGGGACAGGTTCTTTGCATACTCTAAGGGAGAAGAACTGATTGATCCTGATACAGGATTGGTTCTTGGTGCAGAGGAGAAACTGGTGGGCACTGTAGAGGTAAGAGATGTAAAAGACAAGTACTCTATCGGCTACTTGGTTTCAGGTACCGGCCCTTTGAAAAGGGGTGACATTCTGAGATACAAATAAAAGGAGGTCTTTATGAAGAGGCTTTTAATGTTAATAATTCTTGGACTTATTACCTTGGGTACATTAACAGGTTGTTATGTGTACACAACAGAGCCACCACCGCCACCTGCGGTTATAATAGCTCCTGAACCTCCTCCACCACCGCCACCACCGACAGGGGCAGTGGGGCCTGCAAGGTAGGAGGTCTTTTTATGAAAAGGGGATTTCCTATTCTGCTGGGTCTGTTTCTTTTTGCAACCTTGGCAGAGGCTGTGATGGTAAAAGGGATTGGTTATCCACCTATCAGGGCTGAAACACCTGCGCAGGCATATCTAATGGCAAAGAGGGCTGCCATCCTTGATGCTTACAGAAATGCCCTGAATCTTAAAAATGACCAGATGGGTGACGTTGAGTTCTACACCGGCCTGGCAGGATTTATAAAAGGTGCAAGGATCGTAAAGGTAAAACCACTTTCAGATGGGGCTGTGGAGGTTACTATTGATGTGGATTTAAAGGATGTGGTGGCTGTGAAGAAAGGTCTTTCAAACAACAGGGCCTCTGTTGAAGACAAACCCTATGAGGTTAGCATACAACACTGGCAGAACATAATAAGCAGATATGTAAAATTTAATTAAAGGAGGGTAAACCATGGATTTGGGTAGAAGAAAGAGAATGTATATTCTGCTGTTACTGGCGATCTTTGCCCTTGTCATCTCTGTTGAGAATCTTGATGCCTATACAGAGGCACAGAAGAGATTGATGGCAAAGAGGGCTGCAAGAGTTGATGCCTTGAGAAATCTTGCAGAAATGATCTACGGAGTAAGGATTGACTCGCAGACCACAGTGAGAGACTTTGTAACACAGTCTGATGTGATAAGATCAAGACTGAATGCCCTGATACAGGGAGCAAGGGAGGTCAGCTATATTGAACATCCTGACGGAACAGCAGAGGTGACTGTGGAAATCACGGTTGGAGAGGTAGAGGACATACTTGGAAGAAAACTCTACTACAACTATGAGACTTTCCGGGCTACAGGCTATGGAGCACCACCTGGAGAAAGTACTCCTTCCACAACCTATCAGCCTCCTGAAAGGCAGGTAATAAGGGCCACAGGACATGGGGTAGAGCCTGCCGATCCCTATATGTCGCCTGCTGAGAAGGCCTTAATGGCAAAAAGGGCAGCAAAGATGGATGCCCTTAGAAACCTTACTGAACAGGTCTATGGAGTAGAGATAAAGAGCAATACCTATGTAAGGGACTTTGTTACCCAGTCTGATGAGATCCGCTCAAGGGTAAATGCCTTTATCCAAGGTGCAAAGGTTGTATCAGAGACAAAACTGCCTGATGGGACCTATGAAACAGTAGTTGAGATAGAGCTTGAACCCCTTAAGAGAATTCTGGGGATAAGTTATTAATGTTTTCAGGAGGTTTTATCATGAGATCTAACAAAAAATATCTGTTGTATTTATTAATGATAACCTTTTTGAGCATCTCTCTTTCAGGATGCTATGTGGTGCCAGCAAAGGAGGCTACACCTGGGTATGAATGGAGACCCATAACCCTGAGGGCAACAGGTGCGGGTGTACCGCCTGCAAGAGCAATAAACCCAGCACAGGCAAGACTGATGGCAAGAAGGGCAGCCATACTCGATGCCCAGAGGAATCTGCTGGAACAGGCCTATGGAGTTACAATAACCTCAAACTCCACTGTCAGAGACTTCGTTCTTCAGAGTGATACCATCCGCTCAAGGGTAGAGGCCTATATCAGAGGTGCAAGAATAGTGGACGAGAGATACCTCTCAGATGGCTCTGTTGAGGTAGATATGGAGATAACCTTGGGATATGACTTCAGGAGAATATTCCGATAATGGGGTGCTTATGAGGGTATCTATGATTAGGTCAGCCATTTGGACGGTACTGTTAATACTGCTCCTTCTTCCCTGTGATGCAGTTGGGGGGGAGATAGTACTTACTGAGGGAGTTGCTGCTATATATGGTGGCAATGTTGCTGCTGCCAGAGACAGGGCTATTGATGATGCCTTGAGGAAAGCTGTTGAAGAGACTGTGGGCACCCTTATATCCTCAGAGACCTTTGCAGAAAACTACAAAGTTATCCATGACAGGATTATAGGACAGACCGCTGGTTATATTGAGAGATACAAGGTTCTTTCAGAGACAGTGGAGGGTAATCTTCTTAGGGTGAGGGTACAAGCTGAGGTAGGTAGAGCAAATCTTATGAATGACCTTCGAGCCCTGGGACTACTACAGGTGTTAAAAGAAAAACCCAAGGTCATGGTCCTGATAGACGAGAAGGTAGGAGGACTATATGGGACCACTGCTTGGGAGAATGTAGGACAGGCAGAGTCAACAATCATAGAGAAACTTCTTGCAGCAGGCTTTAATGTGGTTGACCCCCAGACTGTAAGGGCAAATATAACGAGGGATAAGGCCCTGAGAATGCTTGAAGGAGATGCAAAGGCAGCAGCTACAGAAGGCCTGAAATACGGCGCTCAGGTGGTGATTATGGGGAAAGCTTTCTCAAAGAATGCTGGAGGAAGACTCTATGGCACGAGGATGCAGTCCATACAGGCTACTGTCCAGGCAAGAGTTATAAGGACTGATACAGCACAGATACTTTCAGCAAGGAGTGCAACAGGAACAAAGGTCCATGTTGATGAACTGCAGGGTGGAGCCCTTGCAATCAAAGAGGCGAGCGAGAAGCTGGCAGACCAACTGATGCAGGATATTATAAACAAGTGGCGTTCAGAGGTATATGGAAGGTCTCAAGAGATAACCCTGATGATAAGTGGACTTACGTCCTATAGACATCTGTCAGCTATTAAAAGATTCCTTGAAAAGGAGACACAGGGAGTGAGGGCAGTATATCAAAGGAGCTACACTTCTGGTATTGCAGAGCTGATGATCGACTATGGAGGCAAAGCCAGCAATCTTGCTGATGAACTTGCCAATAGAGACTTTCCGGGATTCAGGCTTGAGCCTACAAATGTAACACCTAATCGTGTGGATGTGAAGGTGGTGTTAGAGAAGTACTGACAATATGAAGTATATCTTCTATATAATCCTCCTCCTTTTCTTTTTCACATCTTCTTATCTGGTTATTGAGTTTCAGAAAGAAGAACCTCCTCCTGAAGACATAGCCCTTATAGTGAATGAATGGAGATGTAGTAGAGAAGAACTCAACAGACTCCTTGAGACCCAAAAGGTAGACTATGACTCTCCTTATGATTTTATAAATTCCCTCATAACAAAGAAGCTCCTGATACAAGAGGCAAAACGGCAAGGAATTGACAAGGAAGAGAGATTTAAGGATTCTGTAAGAGAATTCTATGAACAGGCCCTTATAAAAACACTGCTTGATAGAAAAATTGCCTCCCTGAATGTTCAGGTCTCTGAGAAGGAATTAAATAACTATCTTTCTGCAATGAACTCTGTAGTCCTCTTAAGAATAGGTAGCTTCAACACCCTGGTTGAAGCAGAGAATGTAACGATTGATGAACTGAAACCCAAGGAGATACTCTTCAGAGAACTCTCAGAGGATATACAGGTAAGGCTACTGTCTCTTAAGACAGGCCATAAATTAGAGCCATTAAGAAGAGGAAAAAAATACACTGTGATATTTGTGGAGGACATCAAAAACCTGGGTACACCACAGAAGGTCTCAGAGGCAGAGAGACACCGTATAAGGGAGCGTCTGAGGAGAATAAAACAGGAAATAATACTTGAAGAATGGATAGAGGAACTACGTTCCCAGGCATCTATAAGATTAAATATGGGAGGCAATAAATGAAAAAGAAATGGAGAAGAAGAAACTATTTTATCAAGAAAGACCTTCAGGGCAGATACATGTTTATTTTTTTTGTGGTGATAATTGCAGGTATAATCACCTTTGCCATAGTTTTTGGCCTCCTCTCCTCAGATGCCCTCACCATATTGTATGAACAGAGTAAAGTACGCGTGGATGATACCCCTGTAGCCCTTCTTAAACAGCTCATAAAGGCACACTGGCTGGTCTTAATCTCAGTAGGGGTAGCAGTGGTGATATTCTCCATGTTTTTGACACACAGGGTGGCAGGACCAATTTACAGGTTTGAGAGAACAGTAGATGACCTTATAGAGGGTAATTTAAACTTTCGGGTCAGGATAAGAAAGAAAGATGAAGGGAAGGAATTAGCAGATAAATTTAATAACCTGATTACCACATATGCAGATGTATTAAACGAGACAAAGGAACTGTCCGATAAAATAGAGAAAGCTCTTGGAGAAGCTTTAAAGACTCCTCAAAGAGATGAGCTACTTAAAGAGGTGATGGAGGTTAATAGACATCTCAGAGAAAAACTGGAATTTTTCAAAACCAAGCAAAAGTGAACTTCTTCTGTTCTAATGAAAAAATGCATTCTCAGTATAATGGTTCTTTTTATTCCTGTAGTATGCTGGTCATCGGAGATAGAGAGTCGATATGCAATCATCCAGTATCAGCATTATGAACAGTTAGAAAAACTAAACAACCGGATAGTACTTGGAAGTCTCTCATACCTTATGGGAGGCAGAAGAGGCCTGACAGCAGTAGAAGAACTGAAGAGAAAGATCGATGTAATAGTGGAGAAGGTAGAGTCAATCCTCCAGATGTATCCTTCCAGAGTGAAATTCAGAATCCAACTCTTTGACAATCCAGAAGATGTGAGAAAGGTATACTTTCATCAATATGGAAAGAGAGTAGATTTTATAGCCTTCTATTCACCACAGGACAAGACCATCTATCTCTCTCTTAAGGATGCTGAACTCATAGTGCTTGCCCATGAGATCGCCCATGTAATCATAGACACCTATTATGATAGGGCAACCCCTGTAAAGGTACATGAAATCCTCGCTGATTATGTAACCAGATATATTGAAGATTAGACCTACTCTACAGAAAGCCTTCTCAGCCCGCTGATCGCTTTTTTATTATTAGGCTCAAGCATAAGGACCTTCTTATACTCTTCTACGGCCCTGTATCCTATACCAGCCCTCTCATATACAGAAGCAAGTCTCAGCCTGAGAACCACATTCTGTGGAAAACTCTTAACAGCCTGTCTCAGCACTGCAAGGGCCTTCTCATATCTTTCACCCACAATGTAAAACCTGCTTATCTGTAAAAAGTCCTGAACACGAACAGAAGAATCCATACACTCTAACGCCCTTTCATAGGCAACTGCAGCAAGCTCTGCTCTGCCCACATCCTCCAGATATCTACCCATTACCAGATATGGACCTGGCATATCAGGAAGTGACTCCAGTATCTGGTAGTCATCAAAACCATAAAGCACAAGCAGGGTAATATATCTACCTGTATCTTCTGGCCTAAGTCTTATTGCCTCTTTTATCTGGCTCAAAGCCTCTCTACTTCTGTTATTAAGAATCAACACCTTGGCAAGGGCCTCGTATCTCTTGGGCTCCCTTCTGTCCAGCCTGATGGAGAGTCTAAGGACCCTTTCTGCCTTGTCTGTCTGACCAAGCTCTGCATAGAGAAATCCCAGAAACTGTAAATACTCACTATTCAGTGGATCCAGACTTATAGTGCGGTGCAGAAGCGAAAAACTCCTTCTGATATTCCCTTCAACTGTCTCTACTTCTGCCAGTTTAAAGGGATAGAGGCCTTCAAAAGGATCAAGGCGGGATGCCCTAAGAAGCACTCTTCGTGCCTCTTTTAGCTCCTTATCCGAAAGGTCTCTAAGGGACTTCCCTGCAAGAATCGAATATTCTGCTTTTGCCATAATCACTCCTGCATTAAAAAGGAGATTCATGATCAAGATCACTATTGCCATAAAGAGAAGCAGGGGAGAAACAAATATGCCTCTCTGAACCCTCTTACGGACATCTGAAGAGACAGCGATCAGAGAGAGAATAAAAAAAAGATAAAGTCCATCAGCCCCTATATGGAGGCTAAAATCGGTGAAACTATGCAGTAAAGCCCCTAATAGACCCGAAAGGGCTCCTATACACACTAAACGAGACAATCTACTCCTCTTTGTAAAGACCCCTTTAATTCCAGAATACACAACAGTACCTACGAAAATAAGAAATCCTGCTGCACCTATGAGTCCCCCCTCTACTAAAAGCTCTATATAATCATTATGGGCGTGATCAACCTTCTTTGTTCCACCAACGGTTCTATAGGAGGGATATATCTTCATATATGTACCAAACCCTGTGCCTGTTAGAGGAAAATCATCAATTATCTGTAAAGAATCTCTCCATATCTGGGGCCTGAGGTCTGATATCTCCCCCCTTAGTATTCCCAATTTTCCGAATCTATCAATTATCGGTTCCCAACCAAACCAACCTACTGAAAACATAATCAAGAGGGATATTCCTATAATTAAACGGCCTGTTTTATTCTTCTCTACAAGATAATAAAGTGCTCCAAAGAAGACCATGGCTAAAGAGAGACTCACTATCCCACCTCTTGAAAGGCTGAGAAATACAGAGGTGGCTACCACAATACTGCCAAACCCTACAAGGGTGTATATATTAAACCTCCTATGGATTAGAAACTCAACAATTCTGGCCTTAAGTGAAGTATATCCTGTATAGGGTCTGTAATAGAATAGAAGACCGATCAGCAGAGGAAAGACCATTGTCATCAGAAAGGCATAATGGTTTCTGTTCACAAAAGGTCCGAAAGGGCTTGCACCTTCTGGTACCTCTCTAAGCCAGTAAAATTTATTATTATAAAGGAGATACTGAACAATGCTAAAAAAACCCAGTAATGAAATAAACACAAAAAGTATCTTCACTGCCTTTTCTTTCTTCTCATGTAGAGAAAGGACCTGTACGGCTGAGAAGTAAAAGAGTAGATAGGCAGTGAAACGGAATATCTCCAAAATGGTTGCTTTTCTGTAAAGACTGATAGAGGGCCAGGACAGAGAATCAATACCTTCAGAGAGTTCTCTATAAAGATTATAGGTCTCTGGAGACAGAATCTTTACTAAACTCGGAGGTAGAGGCACAATCTGAAAAACCATATAACACCAGATTATAACCAAAGGAAACATCCCTGGGGGTCTGTAAAGAGGCCTTTCCTTCTGTTTTATTATTAAGATAAAGAGACAGATAGAGAGTATCTCGATCACTGTATATGACCAGGTCTCTACAGTACCGAATGCCAATGGTGTAAATATAAGAAGTAGTAGAATTATAAAAAATGGGCCTTTCATCCAGACACCTTTTGTTTTATATTAAGGCAAGGAGGAGCCCTTTAGCATTGTTAATCGGCATATCATTCTATGGGCTTTAGATGCTCAGAAGGCACATAGCCCATAATTCTACCCTCTTCAGAATATACAACATACCAGCCTCCCTCCGTCTCAGCAGCCATTACAGTAATATATGGTTTTAATTTACCAACAACAGGTGAATCCGTAGAGGGATTCTTTCTGATATCCACCGTGGCGGTGATCACATATCTCTTTAAAGATATACCAGATGTGCCTTCCTCGAATATGCCTTCAGAAATTGAATCCCTCTCAGGAATATCTCTCTGAAAATAATTCTGTAGTAAAAGCCCCAAAAGTGCAATTACTGCCACTGTTATAGGCAGATAAAACCACCATTTAAACCTTTGAGGCATCACCTTCTCCTCTGTTTCTTCCTCTGCAGAATAGTAACCATAGTATCTGTAGTAATAGTACTCCTCTTTTCTAAGATTAATACTATTTATTACCACCCCAAGAAGATTGGCCTTTATATCTCTGAGGGATTTTATCGCCCTCATAGCAATATCATATGTTGTAAAGGCAGCCTTTGTTACCAGTATTGTACCTTCAACTACACTACTCAAAATTACTCCATCAGACACTGTCATCAAAGGAGGAGAGTCCAAGATTATCATATCATATCTTTTCTTCATTGTCTCTATTAGATCTCCCAGCCTTTTAGAACTCAGCAACTCGGATGGATTAGGCGACAGAGGTCCTGCAGTAAGTATACTCATCCTTGGCAGAGGTCCCTGCTGAATAATATTCTCAATATCCGATGTCCCTGCCAGGTATGTGCTCAGTCCTTCAGAGTTGTCCAGCCCAAAAGTCTTGTGTAATTGTGGGTTCCTAAGGTCTGCATCGACCAGAAGTACTGAGTACTCTGACTGTGCCACAACAATAGCAAGATTAGAGGCTACAGTGGTCTTACCCTCGTCAGGACCAGGGCTTGTTACAAGAATACTCTTAGGCGGCCTGTCTGCAAAAGACAGAAAGATAGACGTCCTCAGAGCCTTAAGATTCTCTGCAAAAACAGAGCTTGTCTCTTTAAGGGTCATCTTCTCTAACTCCCCATTGCTTCTCTCAACAAGAGATACCATCCCGATTACAGGCAATCCCAACCTCTCCTCAGCCTCCTCAGGAGTCTTTATTGTATTGTCCAGGTATTCAACAAAAAAAGCGAGTCCTATTCCTCCTAATACCCCAACTATTATACCAAGCAGAATATTTAAGCCCTTTTTAGGTTTTGTAGGAACCTTGGGAACCTTTGCCTCTTCTACTATCCAGACATTAACTGTCTGTATCTTCTCAGTAACACTCTCCTCTTTTATCTTTTTTATCAGTGCTTCAAATAGCTGTTTATTTGTCTCAACCTCCCTCCTCAACACTCCATACTGTATGAATTTCTCATTCAGTCTCAGAGCCTCCTCTTTGGTTTTCTGCAGAAGCCTTCTCAGGTTCATCTCATTAGCCTTTGCCAGTTCATAGTCTGTCTTGATAGACTCAATAACCCTTCTGATCTCCTGTCTCTTCTTCTTCTTCAGGACTTCAAGTTCACTGAGTGCCCTCTTCATCTTTGGATGTTTTCTGCCAAACTTCTTAGACAATTCCATAATATTCTGTTCAGCCTCCAGTATCTCCTTCCGAAGGGCCTTGATAGTGCTGTCTGATGCTATAATAGGGATTGTCTCCGCCTTTTCTATATCCTCTGAGACTATCTTCTTTATCCTCTGATACAGGGACTCAAGGGACTTTCTCTTTGCCTCTGCCCTTGTCAGCTCTGTACTCAATTCAGTTAATCTCTGAGGTATAATAGCTATTCTGTTTTCAAGAGTAACAATATCATTCTCTTTCATATACCTCTGCAGGGCCTCTTCAGAACGCTGAAGCTTTTTCCTCTCTTCCTCAGCCTTTTTCGAAAGCCACTGGAGCTTGTACTTTGAGCTCTTCATCTTCATCTCCATTAACTCTTCCATATATGCCTTAGCAACTGCATTAACCACATCCGCTGCAAACAGAGGGCTGGGAGACTCGAAACTTACCTCTACTATCTTACTCTTCTTTACAGGACTCACTTTTATTCCACCCATTATCATATTCTTGTACATCATCTTCATTTCCTCTTCTGAAGCACTACCAGAGGCTTCAGAGGATGAAGACCCCATATTAAACCATCCTTTAATAGTTGAGATAATTCCCCTTTTGGGACCTTCTTTACCAAAATAATATCTATGCCGCTCTGGTAGAGAAAGCATCCTGATCACCCTCTCTGCCACAGAGGCACTCTTTATGAGCTGATACTGTGTCTCATAAAACTCCGGATCATAGGGTAGATAGTAATAGGGTGTGGTCAAACCAGCAGCAAACTGCCTTTCAATAAGAAGCTTTGTAGATGCAGTATAAAGTGGAGTAGAGCTGAGTGTTCCTATCAATACAACACTCAGCACAATAATAAAAAAGGTGTAAACAGTATACCTTCTCCTTTTTAATACCCTTATATAGTCCCTTAAATGTATCTCTCTTTCCTGCATCATTAAAAGAAACTCTCCGGAACAATAATTATATCATCTGGAAGAATCGGTTCATCCATTTTCACCTTCTCTAACACAACCTCCCTGCCATCTATATTTCTTATAATCTTCACCCTTCCAATGGCTGCCTTATCTGTAAAACCACCTGCCATGGTTATGGCTTTTATAACCGTAGTGCCCTTTTCGTACTTGTAGGCATCAGGCTTTTTAACCTCTCCAGTAACATAAAAAACACCTGCCTTAGGAATATAGATATTGTCCCCTTCTGTTATGGTTATATTAAGGGATGTATCTCCATCTTCAATCAGCCTCTTCAGGTCAATAGAGACTATATCACCATTCTTCCTTTTCACAATAGCCTTGCTGCTTGCATCCCTTGTAAGCCCACCTGCCTTAGACAGCAACTCAAGAAAGGTTGTCTCCCCTCGCAACTCATAGAGTCCTGGCCGCTCAACCTCTCCCATTATAGTCGCCTTTTTACTTCTGTACTCTTGAATAAACACACTCACCTGTGGGTCTACTATATAACCATCAGCAAGTAACTCTGAGATTCTTTTTGCAATCTCGATAGTGGTAAGCCCTTCTACCTTAACCTCACCGATAAGTGGAAACATTATTGTCCCCTTTCCACTAACTCTCGCCACAGTGGTAAGGTCATTGTGTTCATAAACCGTAATCTTCAGTACATCCCCTTCTCCTACCCTGTAATCTTGAGAAAAGACAACCTCTGTCGGAAGGATAAAGATCAGAACTATTAATAAAATCCCTTTTAAACCGCTCATCATTTCTTTACAAAGAAGTCTTCACCCTGAGGAAGATGGTGTTATTTGTATAATCAAAAATAGAAAAATTAGACTCCCTTTTTGTGTAGAAATATCCTCCCTCTGCAATCAACCATTCTCTGAAATCATAGGAAGAGGCAATAGAGAATTTATATATCCTATCCTGCCTCTCTTTGCTCTCACCCGCAAGGGTTAAAGTGCCTTTATAATGAGCAGTTTCATAAGTAGCCCCAACTGCCACTGTGATTTTTGAAGTTATTCTATGGGAATACTCTGCCTTCAGGGTATTAGAAATCATATATTCTGTAGCAGATATATTCGTCTCGTTGGTCTTTCTTGTTGCAACCAATTTCAGGTTCGTCTTTGGTGTAAATTGATGTTCCAGTTGTGCCTCAATCAATGTCTCCCTTGCTGTATCAATTGCTGGATCTGTAAAATCCTTCAGACCGTATCCTCCCTTTAGTTGACCAAGTGATTTAGCTGTAATCCTCCATCGGATTCCTCCATAAAAATGGTGTTCTTTGCTTTCTGGGATAATGTTTTTATCATAATCAATGTTAACAAAGTCATATTCTAAGAACACAGAAGTCTTAGGGGTAAGACGATAAAAAGTATAAACAGAGACAACATTGTCTGTTCTGTCTCTGAAGTCATTCCTGGATTCTCTGTAATCTACTCTGTAATTTATATAATCAACCCTGAAGACAACTCGATGTCCTGTATCATATGTGAAAGTTATACTAAAAAGATTGGTATGAAATTTGTCAAGCCCTCTGGATATACCAGTACCTCTCATATCATGGGACCTTATAAACTGTTCATTTAAATCAATGGTAAGGCCTCCTCTCATATTATATTGAAATCTCGCCTCTAGTAGATGATTGACAAAGTCCTCAGCATGATATCTCTTAAACCGTTCTATATCTGCCCTGTAAATCAGAAATGCCTGAAATCTTCTGGGATACAGCTTTAGACGTTTACTCAATACCATCCCTCCTGGTACAACAGTAGAGGTCTCCACAGGAGGGATCTGTTCTTTAAGTCTTGGGATAGAGAGCCATATTCCAGGAGAGATAACTCCTATATAATCACTCTTTTTGTCTTCTCTTAAGTTAAAGAGATTATCTGTCCAATAGCCTGTTAAAGAGACAAAGGGATGTATATATCCACCTCTTCTCTCAAATATTTCACTACCAATGCCCTCTACTTCTGTCACGGTTTGATTATTTGAGGTAGTTTCAGAGGAGGCTCCATAACAGAAAGGACCAATCAAAAGGGGAAATATTATACCTATCATCATATATTGGAGAATTTTCATCTATTATTTAAATCCAAAAGACAGAGACTAAAAACCGGAAGGACTTATAGAACCACCTCCGCTACCTCCACCAGGAATGCCCACCATAATAGTAGCAGGGCCAGGACCTGCAGGAGGAGTATATCCGAGACCGGGGAGTTTCTCTCTTTCTATCACCTGTGCTACAGTTTCAGGCTCAACCCCAGCCTCCACTGCACAGCGGGTTACTACTTCGGTTGTTGCACCTGCCTCAAGAGCACCTATTATCACCTGTTCAGGCGAAGCTCCTGCATCAATTGCACATTTCACTACCAAGCAGACACTATAATTCATCTTTATCGCAGCAACAGTAACCTCCTTAGGATTCAGTCCCTCTTTAATCACCTCCTTTACAGAGACACATATATCTCCGAATTGTTTGTTCTTCTTTTGCAGTAACTGAAACAGATTTTCATCTGCTACTGCCAAAGAGGACACACTTATTACTATAATTAAACCCAGTAATGCTATTTGCTGTATTTTTAGCCACATAATTTCTTCCATTATATTCTTTCATCAGGATATTGTCAAGTTTAAGAGCCAATACGTTATAATTATTAAACCGAAAAAGCAATTTACACTATGAAAAAGATAATCTTACTATTGAGTATCCTTATCTTATCCTGCAGCAGCAAACCCCTTTATGAGAAACCTCCCATAAAGGGCGATAAGGTTGTCATAAGCCTGTCCCAATTAGAGGATTCAAGACCCCGATTCTTTTCAATAATATTGAATCAGAAGAGGGTGAATTTCTTTGTCCTTAAAATAGGAGACAAGGTAGAATCCTATCTTGATGCATGTATAAAGTGTTATCCCCATAAGATGGGCTTCAAATCCGAAGGCTTCTATCTTGTATGTAAGTACTGCGGTGTAAGATATCCCCTTGACACATTGAACACGGGTATTGGAAGCTGTTATCCTATTCCTCTGTCAGGTACACTCCAGGGTGAAGAGTACATTATCCCTCTGGAGAATCTAAAAGAGGCAAAAAAGTACTTTTAGGGGGTTTTATGGGACTTCTGGATAGACTCAAAAGTGGCTTAAGCAAAACCAGAGAGGGGTTTGTAGGAAGGATTGAACAGGTCTTTAAGACCTCAAAGATCGATGATACCACCATAGATGAGTTTGAAGAGATACTTATAACCTCTGATATGGGCATGGAAGCCACAATGGAGATCATAGAGAATCTGAGAGAAGAGGTAAGGGCAGGCAGAGTAAAAGACTACGAAGGGGTAAAGGCATTTCTGAAGAAAGAGATGCTCAAGATACTCGGTCTTCCCCAACCATTTGCAGTTTATGAAGAAAGACCTTTTGTTGTCCTTGCTGTTGGGGTCAATGGGGTAGGTAAAACCACCACCATAGGAAAACTCGCCTGGAGGCTTCATAATGAGGGATACTCTGTTGTGCTTGCAGCCTCGGATACCTTCAGAGCAGCAGCAATTGAGCAACTGGAGATATGGGCTGAAAGGGCAAATGCACAGATTGTAAGACACCAGAGTGGCTCTGACCCTGCTGCAGTGGCCTATGATGCGATAACATCTGCAAAGGCAAGAGGTACAGATGTGGTAATAGTGGATACTGCTGGAAGACTTCACACAAAATTCCCTCTAATGGAGGAGTTAAAAAAGATAAAGAGAGTTATCAATAAGGCGATGCCAGGTGCCCCACAGGAGACACTCCTTGTGGTGGATGCCACCACTGGACAGAATGCCCTAAGACAGGCAAAGATGTTCAATGATGCTATCGGGATAACAGGAATAGCCCTTACTAAACTGGATGGTACAGCCAAGGGAGGGATAGTCTTTGCAATAAAGAAAGAACTCAATATTCCTGTAAGATTGATTGGTATAGGGGAAGCCCTTGATGATCTTAGAGACTTTATACCCAGTGAATTCGTTGATGCCCTGCTGGAGAGTTAGCCCTGAGGCTGTGTATTCCAAATCAACCACAGCCTTGCCCAAAACCTCTGTGAGTACAGAATCTGAGGAGGAACTCTTATACAAAGAAGAAGGAGTCTTCCTCTGCAGAAACTGCAATAACAGGATCACCACTGTCGAAAGCATTATTGCAGTGAATGGACACCACAGACATGTCTTCACCAATCCAGAAGGTCTCACCTTCGAGATCGGCTGTTTCCGCACTGCTGAAGGATGCACTGTACATGGTATCCCCACAATGGAGCATACATGGTTTAAGGGATTCCAGTGGAATTACGCTCACTGCTCAGAATGCCTTCTGCAGCTTGGCTGGTTCTATCAAAGGGCAGAGGAAGGATTCTTCGGCCTCATCCTCGAAAGACTCATAGACACCACAAGAATGCATTGAGTTTGATGAGCAGCAAATGAAAGTCTCTGAGACTTTGCCTCGACAAGAAGATTCCATCATATTTATAAAGTATTCTGACCGCAAAAGAGTTCGAGTATACTTGTAAAAAGTAATTAAGAACAACTTGAATCACAACCAAGGTTAGAGCTATCCTTACTTTATCCCTAAGACCAAAAACACGAAAACATTTGTGGACTTCTGGTATTATATCCCATAGAGAAAGACCTCACAAAAAGGAGGGCTTAGATTATGGAGATTGGCAGGACCATTAAAGAGAGCTTTTCAGTTGTAAAAGACAATGTATCTATTATTGTTCCACCAATAGCTGCCTCTTTTCTTACTTATGTGTTTGCCATGCTGCTTGTTGGGAGTATGATTGCAGGAGCCGTAACAGGGACAAAGGTGATATCACCTCTTGGGATAATGATTTTCATTTTCATAAGTTTTCTATTCCACTCAGTTTCACAGGCCATAACCATATCTATGGCTGAACAGACACTCAGTGAGGGAAGGTGCTCACTGAAAAGGGGGTTAGATATAGCCGTGTCCAGAGTCTCCTCTGTACTGGCAGCAGGCATTATCCTCGGTATACTTTCCACAGTGGGAATGATGCTCTTCATCCTGCCAGGGCTTCTGGTAGCCTATTTCTTTATGTTCACCTTTGTGATAGTAGTGCTTGAGGAGGCTGGCAGCATTGAGGCATTAAAAGAAAGCTTCAGAGTGGTGAAGACGAACCTTACCGACTCCTTAAGGGTCTTTTTGTCCATAGCGGGTATTGGACTTCTACTCTGGATTGTGAGCAGGATATTTATGGTTGTACCACTTCTGGGAGGGATCATAAATGCGATCCTGATGGGTGGATTCCTTTCCTTTGTCTCAGTGGTTCTTGTCAAGACGTATCGTGAGCTACAGGAATAATAATTTTCTCTTGGTTTGGTATTTTCCTTAGATGTTGTTTTAAAATAGTCTAACGTAGGATTTACAGAATAGAAATTAGTGTTCCACGTGGAACAGAAAGGTCTAAGTGGGTAGGATAGTATCAATAGCAAATCAGAAAGGGGGGGTAGGTAAGACTACCACTGCAATAAACCTCTCTGCCTCGCTCGCTCTTGGCGGTAGAGAGATACTGGTTGTGGACTCTGACCCTCAATGCAATACCACAAGCGGTTTCGGTTTTGAAAAAAACTCCTCAGGGAAGAATATCTACAGCATCTTCACAGGAGATGCCACCCCAGAGGAGGTGATATTTAAGACAGATATAGAGAATCTATATATTATCCCTTCTTCGGTTGACCTCCTTGCGGTTGAGCTTGAACTTGTGAATATAAAAGACCGGGAAAGGGTGCTTGCAAGAGCACTGTCACCTTTAAGAGAAAGGTTTGAGTATATAATCATAGACTGTCCTCCATCGTTGGGACTCCTCACTCTGAATGCACTTGTTGCCTCAGACTCTGTACTTATACCTGTACAGTGTGAGTACTATGCCTTGGAAGGACTTGGACTTCTGATGAATACGATAAACCTTGTAAAGAGGTCTTTTAATCCCTCGCTCAAGATTGAGGGCATCCTTCTTACTATGTATGACACAAGAACTGTACTTTCCCGTCAGGTTGCAGAGGAGGTAAAGAGCTTCTTCAGGGAAGAGGTATATGAAACAGTAATACCAAGGAATGTAACCCTCAGTGAGGCACCAAGCCACGGTAAACCAGTGATACTCTATGATGCCCGTTCAAGAGGGGCACAGAGTTATCTACAATTGGCTAAGGAGATACTTAATGAAAACAGCGCTGGGCAAGGGGCTTAAGGCTTTAATTCCAGATACCACAGAGGGGGTTCAGGAGATCCCTTTAGATAGGATTATGCCTAATCCCAAACAGCCGAGGAGGGTGTTTGAGGAGTCAACACTTGAAGAACTTGCAAATTCAATAAGGGAGAAAGGGGTTCTCCAGCCAGTAATTGTGAAGAAGGCAGAAGATGACAAGTATATACTCGTTGCTGGAGAAAGGCGCCTCAGAGCAGCACGCCTTGCAGGACTCACGAGCATACCTGCCATTGTTAAAGATACCACTGAGGCAGAGGCAGTAGAGATTGCCCTCATTGAGAACATCCAGAGGGATGATCTCAATCCACTGGAAATGGCAGAGGCATTCCAGAGGCTTATAAATGAGTTTAACTATACTCAGGAACAGCTCGCCACAAGAATAGGAAAGGACAGAGCAACAGTAGCAAACTATTTGAGGATCCTCAAACTACCACCTGATATAAAAGAACATATCCTCAGTGGACAGATAAGCCTCGGGCATGCAAAGGCTATACTCTCTCTGCCGACCAAGGCATCTCAGATTGAGGCAGCAAGAGAGGTTATAAGAAAAGGACTCAGTGTGAGACAAACCGAAAGGCTCTGTAAAGCACTCTCCACGAAGCCGCCAAGGACTTCCAGAAAGGAGAAAGACCCGAACATAGTTGCCCTTGAGGAGAGGCTGAAGCGATCATTGGGGACAAAGGTAACCCTGAAGCATCGAGGAAAGAAGGGTAAGATAGAGATAGAGTACTACAGTCTCGATGAACTGGATAGGCTGATAGAACTACTTACAGGATGATTCACTTTATTCTCTGCAGGCATCTCCTACAAGGTCTGTAGCTCTTGACATCCGTGTCATGGAGACTGTTGGAGAAATGCATCACACACCGTGGGTCTGGACAGTGTCCAAGCCCGTAGGTGTGGCCAATCTCATGTACAGCCTCCTTAGCTGCCCTGAGGAGAAATAGCTTGCTGTCTGGTGGCAGACCATAGAATTCCTGTCTCAACCGAGTTAGGGATATTATTGCCACCCCTCTGGAGACATCTGCCTCACCAAATACGAAGTTAAGTCCAGGCACATAGAGGTCCACATCTGTAATTGCAAGTACTCTGTCACAGGGAGAACTCCTTATTAATCTCTTCAATATCAAGGTAGAGTAGTACTGTTTTCTGCCGGGATTGTAGGCATCTTTTGGCAGAGGAAGACCCTGTAGCTGCTTCACTCTGCAACTGAAGACCTCTTTAAGGGATGAAGAAATCGCCTTTAACACCCTACTTTCAATCCTTCCTATGGGCAACAGACATATAAGGCTCATCTTGTCAATGTCTGTCTCCTGTAAAGGAGTACTCCTGTGGTAAGGAGCACTCCACCTATAAGGAGAAGCTTTATGATACCCCAACTTAAGGTCTCAACAGAGGCACCCCGGATAAGAAGGCTTATACCTAAGTCCATGAACTGTTTAAGAGGAGAGATGTGGGTTGCAGCCCTGAGCCACTTTGGCAATGCTTCAGGAGGAACCCAGCCTCCTGAAAGTAGGAGCATGGGGGCAAAAATCACAATTGTGAGCATCCCTACCTGACTGAACCTCTTTGCCACAGAGGCGATAATGAAGGCAAGCCCCGTGGTTGAGATGCTGTAAAGCAGGCTTATAAAGATGAAGACAAACACTCCCGTCTTCAGAGGAAATTTTAACCACATTCTCAGTATAAACACAAAACTCAGGGCTATAACAGACTGGAGAAATATCTGAGAGCCAAGGATCTTAACCACTATAAGTCTTCCCACACTGAGTGGTGATATCATTATCTGCTCAATCGTTCCATACTCACGCTCTCTTATGAGCAGTGCTGCAGGAAGTATCATCCCTATGAGGGTAATTATCATGAAGAACTCGTTTAGCCCCTCGTAGAGGTCGTCCCTGGCAGAGGGATTAAAGAGCACCCTGCTCCGCAACTCCAATGGGACATCAAGATAAAGCCCTTCTCTCCATGCCCTCTCTTTCAGCAGATCCATAGAGTAGCTGTTGACTATCCTCTGAAGATAGGACGAACTCAGGTAGGCAGCGGTGCTCTGGGTACCATCCACAAGGATCTGAATATCTCCACCATCTCGCTCCAATGACCTCTCAAAACCTGATGGTATAACAACGGTAAGCACCACATCTGATCTGTTCATGAGAGGGTCGATCTCCTTCCTGTTCTCCAAAAAGAGAGGTTTCTTGAAGGCAGGAGGCTTTATCCTGTCCACAAGGAGGCGACTCTTTACTGAGTTGTCCTCATCAAGCACAGCAATAGAGACATGCTCAGGGATTAAACGAAACCCCTTTGCAGCAAGTATTATATCTAAGGTGAAGGCGTAAATGATAAAGATCAAAAGTCCCTTGTCACGGATTATATGTAAGATCTCCTTTTTGACCAGAAACCACATCCTATCCCTCTCTTTTTTTAAATATCACCATTGCCAAGGCAAAAAGCATAATCACATACCCAAGGAGTATTCCTATCTCTGTTAGCAGGGCTTGCAGACCCAGTCTCTTCAGGTAGACCCCATGGATTATCCTCATAAAATACATTGTGGGGTATATATGTGCCATAATCCTGCCCTCAACACCGAGATTTGATACAGGGATCAGGAGCCCGGAGTACAGGAATGCAGGAATAATGGTCACAATAAGAGTGACGATCTGGGCTGAGACCACGGTCCTTGTCATAGTAGATATCAGAAGCCCTATCATCACATTAATCAGCACATAGAGCACCGCCCCTGGAAGAAGTACAAAGAGGCTTCCCTTCATGGGGATACCAAAAAGAACCTTTACTCCCGTGACCACCACAAAGAAGTTGATTGTGGAGATTATCATATAGGGGATGGTCTTGCCCAAGAGAAACTCAATCTTCCGTAAAGGGGTAGAGTAGATGTTATAGATGGTACCAAACTCCTTCTCCCTTGCAATAGCAATTGCTGTGAGCACAGCAGGGTTTATCAACAGGATAATGGCTATCAAGCCTGGCACAAGGGCATAACTGGTCTTCAGTGATTCATTAAAGAGGTATCTTGTCTCAATCCTTACTGGAGGCTCTGTACTGGCCACACCGTATCTGTACTGCCTCTGTCTTAACAATTCCTGGTTAAATGCAGCTACTATGGCATTCGCATAACCCCTGATAATGAGGGAGGTATAGGGGAATCCTCCATCAACAAGGAGTTGTACCTGGGCTGTACGGCCCTTGTAGATATTCTTTGAATAATCAGGTGGTATCACAAGCACTGCCCTGAGAGCGCCTCTGCTTAGCAAGTCTTCCGCCTCATCCACATCCTTCACAGGCCTTTCAAATTTGAAATACCTTCCAATAAACCTCTCCACAAGTTCTCTGCTGAGTCTGCTATGGTCGTAGTCAATAAAGGAGAAGGGCATATTCTCAATATCAAGGGTTATACCATATCCAAAAACAACGAACATTATAAAGGGGACCAGAAAGGCGAGCACCAGAAAGAGCCGGTTACGGTATATTTCCTTCACCTCTTTAAAGGCGATCTCCTTTATCCTGTAGAGTGACTTCATCATCACAACACCTTCTGTCCTGTCAGATAGTATACAAAGACATCCTCCATTGGGGGAGGGATTCTCTTTATGTAATGATAACCCACTCCATGGTTTTCAAGGATCTCCTTTATTGTCTCAACAGACAGGCCCTTTCTCCAGAGGTGATACCGTCTGCCATAAGGGACCAGAGATATAGAACTTTCAGAGAACCACTCTGCTGGCAGGGGAGCCTCTGGGTAGAGTTCATAGACCTCCCCATTGGTGCTTGTAAAGGCCTCTTTCAGCCTCCAGGGCTCTCCAAGGGCTATTATCTCGCCCTCGTTCATTATTGCCACCCTGTCGCAGAAGTCTGCCTCAACGAGGTTGTGGGTGGTTACTATCACCGTAATACCCATAGAGTTTGATAGCTTCTTTATAAAGTCCCAGAAGAGTCTTCTTGCTACAGGGTCAACCCCAGAGGTAGGCTCGTCAAGAAACAGAACAGAGGGCAGGTGGATCGTGGCACAGCCCAGGGCAAGCCTCTGCTTCATGCCCAGTGGAAGGGACTTTACTACAGTGGACTCCTTGCCTTTAAGGCCTGAGAAATTGATTATCCACTGCATCCTCTCTTTCAGAAGCCTTCCTTTTATCCCGTAAAGGGTCCCATAAAGTTGTATGTTCTCTTTTACGGTGAGGTCACCATAGAGAGAGAATATCTGAGACATGTAGCCGATCCTGAAACGGAGCTCTGTTGAGCCTGGCTCAAGTCCAGAAAGCCTTATCTTTCCCTCTTCTGGTCTCAAGAGCCCCACCATACATTTAATAAGGGTTGTTTTGCCTGCCCCATTCGGTCCAAGAAGTCCAAAAACCTCGCCAGGCTTCACAGTGAGGGAGACACCCTTTAATGCCACAAAGCTATCAAACCGCTTAACCACACCCTCCACAATAACCTCTCCCTCCCTCTGTCTCATATTTCCATCAACAGGCACCTCTGCCTCTTTTAGCTCCTCACCTGATGCAAGGAGTATCTCAAAGAAGGCATCTTCAAGCCCTCTCTTCTTCTGCATTAACTCCTCAGGGTGTCCCCTGTAGAGGCTCTCCCCTCTGTGTAAGAACATTATTGAATGGCACTTCTCTGCCTCGTCCATATAGGAGGTGCCAAAGACCACTGTGGTGCCTGAGGCCCTGAGGTATTCATTCAGTATTTCCCATAGCTGTCTTCTTGAGAGGGGGTCTATTCCTGTTGAAGGCTCATCCAGTATAAGCACCTCTGGCTCTGATATAAGGGCACAACAGATGCCCAGTTTCTGTTTCATACCCCCTGACAACTGCCAGGCAAACCTCTGTCTGAAGTGCTGAAGCCCCGTTGCCTGAAGAAGCATCTCTGCCCTCTGCTCTACCACCCTCTTAGGTACATCCTTAAGAGTGGCGAAGAAGTGGATATTCTCCTCTACAGTGAGGTCCATATAAAGATTCTGGCCTATGCCCTGGGGCATGTAGCTCAGAGACCTTTTGATCAACTCTGGATTCTTTCTAATCTCCTCTCCCTTAAATAGAGCAATTCCATCATAGGATAGGATTCCTGAAAGGATCTTAAAAAGGGTGCTTTTGCCTGCTCCATCTGGCCCAATAATGCCTGTAATCTCACTGGCATTGATGTCTAAGGAGATCTCTTTGAGTGCCTGAGTCTTTCTGAAGCTCTTGGAGACTTCTTTAAGTGAAAATACAGGTCTTTCATTCATCTTTTCTGGATATCCCCTGTTGAAAGGGCGATTCTCACATCCACAGGCATACCTTTCCTCAGGAGTCTGAAAGCATCCTTGTTTTCTGGAGAGAAACAGACCTTGAGGGCAAAGACCTGTTTCACTCTCTCCTCCTTTGACTGGACCTCCTTAGGAGTGAATTCTGCCTCATCAGAGATGTGGCAGATATGACCTCTTATGGGCCTGTCTGGATAGGCATCTGTAAAGACCTCCACCACAGCACCTATGGAGACCCTTCCGAGAAAGCTCTCTGGTAGATAGGTCTTCACATACAGGGACTCAGGCACAACCATCACACCTATCACTCCACCGGCATTCAGGACCTCTCCAGGCTCAGCGACCCTTCTCAAGACAATCCCATCCCGGGGGGCAAAAATCTCGGTATAGGAGTGTTGGACCTCCACCTGCCTGAGTTTATTCTCCAAAGTCTCAAGTCTGTAGTAAAGAGACTCTACCTCCTTCTGTCTTGCCTGTACAAGCTTCTCAGAATCCTTTGCCTTTTTAAGAAGCAGCTCTGCCCTTTTCAGTTCTTCCTGGGCCGCCTTTGTATCTTCCACGGCAAGCTCATAGGAGAGTTTCACTGTCTCAAACCTATCCTGGGGAATCACCTCCTTCTGCAGGAGGTTCTGATAACGGCTGTATCTCTGACTCTCTCGCTGTAGTTTTGCCTCTGCCTGTCTTTTATGTGCCTCTGCCACAGCCACCACTGCCTCTGCCTCTTTTATCTCATTCATCACCTTCTCTTTTAGGTAGGAAAGTTCCTGCTCGGCAGCCTCAATCTCTGCCTTAAGTACCTCTATCTGTTTCTTTACCTCTTCTTTCCGGAGTTTGAACTCCCTGTCATCGAGGGTGGCGATCTTCATCCCCTCTTTTATCTGCATCCCATCCTGGATAAAGACCTCCTTCAGCCTGCCAGGAATCCTTGAGGAAAGCAGAATCTCATCCACCTCCACACGTCCACTTATCAGAAGCACCCCTTCCTCTTGTCTATTCATATAGGAGCTTAAGTAAATTATCCCTCCAATTACCAGAAAGACAAAAATAACTATAATGGGTTTCTTTTTCCACATATAGGCAATTATACTACATTTCTCCAATTCTGTTATTTGACCTCAGTCAAATAGTGAACCTACCATATCTTTTTGACTCCACTGCCTGTTCTCTGAGAATGTCCATCATCCCGGATATGAAGTCTCCAGCAATTTTTACCCTTGTCTTTTTCCCTTTACAGGCAAAACCTTTTCTTCTTTGCTCATCATTCAGGACAAAAGGCATTTCTTCTGTTGAGCCTATGCAAGTCTCTTTCTTTATCCTTTCTTGAATAATAACTCCACCATCAAAAGTAGAGACGAATATCTCCAGAATCTCTATCTTAGCAAGTAGAATCAAGGTAGACGCCTCAAATACCAGCATACTAAACTATATGAGAATTGTCAATTTGCTGTGCAGATTAGAGGGGCAAAAGAACCAGTCTATAATCTGCAGGCCCTTATGATTCAGCTTGACATAATATTCAAAATTCTGATATTCTGAAAAATGAAATACTGAAAAGATAATGTCATGGCAGAAGTGAAAACAACCATAGCAGAAATCAAAGCAAGGGGACAACTTACCATCCCCAAGAAAATCCGCGAGCAGACTGGACTTGATGTGGGAGATGTAGTAAACATTATCCCCGTTGGCGATTCTCTGATCATTACTCCCCACAGACTTGAAATTGAAGAAGCAAGAAGACAGATAAGAAGGATTCTGAAGGCTGCAGGAGTTTCACCTGAAGAGATTCTTGAGAGGCTTAAAGAAGAGAGGGAAGACCTCTTTGAAGAGACATACGGCCAGAAGCGTTAAGGTCTTTCTTGATTCAAATGTCATCCTTTCAGGTCTGCTCAGTGATAAATCATATCCCAGGATAATCCTTGACCTTTGCTGTATTCGTCTTGAGTATATTCAATTTTTCACAGGAGAGTATAATCTTATTGAGATTGAACGCAATCTGAAGAAAAAACTCCCCCAGGCGCTGAAGGTCTATCAAAAATATCTTCCTTTTCTGAATCTCCAGATCATTCCTCTACCGGATAAAAAACTTGTAAGGAAATTGAGCCGTGAGATTGCACCAAAGGACGCTCCCGTAATAGCTTCTGCCATAGTTGCAGGTGTGGATATTCTTGTAACAGGTGATAAAAAGGATTTTGACCATCTGAAGGGAGGAAAGAACTGCCCATTCAAGATACTCAGCCCCTCAGAATTTGTGACCGAAGAACTTCCCAAAATACTGCGTTCTGAGGACGTCGTACAGTAATTTGAAGATGGATAGCCTCTCCAGAGAAGATTCTCTGACTTCATCCCTGACTAAAGTCAGTTTTGGCAAGGAGTTTGTAATTTTGGGATACCTCGCTTCGGGAGTTACGGTTTATTAACCATTGCTGAGGCCAGTATCATCACTACTCCAAGTGAGATGAAGAGATAGGAAAGTTTATAAAGGCTGGCATATTTCTCTGTCATCAGCCTTGAACCAAAGGAAAACCAGATTCTTCGTCTGAAAAGTGAAATCTTAGAAATGATTAAAAGAATCAGACCAATAATTACCATAAATATCGGCAAACCGAAGAATATAAAAGGTTCTAAAAAGGCTATTAGCAAACCAATTACACCAATACCACTCTTATTATCATCGCTTTTTTGTATATCCAAAAGGCATGTTTTAAAAACCAGAATATTTTCTATGTGAAAATACGTCTTTTCTTCTGTAATTTAAGCAACCTTATTCTTGGTTTGTCAATTTTTTGCCTCTCCTTTAACCCCCATTTGCCGATTGACTTGAGTACAAACACAATAGAAGGCAGGTTGGTTGCCGAAGAATCAGGATTTCAGCGACACCTCCAGTGCCTCTGTAAATCTAACAACTTTCACCCAAGCAGGTAAAAACATTTCTGGATGTTTATGAATAAAATCTGTCGCATAGATCCTGTTCTGAGGTAGACCAACCTGCCTTTCATTCTCCCTGAACTCAAGTCAAATAGCAATCTTGAACATTCTGAAAATATCCATTTAAGGTCTGGATCACCTTCTGGAGAAAATCATTATCAAGCCATTTCTGAAACCCGAGTCTTCTGTAGATATGCTCTGTTTTATAAGTATAGTTCATTCTATCAATCATAATCTCATCTACATAGGGTATGAGCCTTTCTGCCAGACGTGCTGGATTCATCGGAAGCAGAGGACCTATAAAAACATAGGGGGAGAGCCCCTCTGAATACAGTCTCTTCAGGGCCTTTATCCTCAGCTCAATTGGTGGTGCCCCAGGTTCAAATATACGTCTTATCTTTTCATTGTCAGTTGTTATTGTGAGGCCCACCTTAATACTTTTGAACTTCTTAAATAAGTCAATATCCCTTAAAATAAGAGGAGACTTGGTGAGTATCCTCAGAGAAAGTTCAGATTCACTCAGGATCTGGAGACACTTCCGGGTAAGCATATATTTAGCCTCTAAGGGCTGATAGGGGTCTGTAACAGAGCTTATAAGTACTACGGCTTCTCTTCTTATTCTCTTTATCTCCTTGCTCAGAACCTCAGGAGCATTAATTTTTACATCCACAAAGCGTCCCCATGGTTGGCTATGGCCTGTGAACCTCTTCATAAAGGTGGCATAACAGTATCTACACCCATGGGCACATCCCACATAAGGGTTTATACAGTAATCTACACCCTCTATTGCTGATTTTGTAAGCAACGACCTTGCTGACCTAAAACTTATGGATATCATAATAACTTTAAAACCTCTTGGGCAGTTCCTTCTTCATCCCTTTAAATCCTCTACACTTGCCGATACTGAAACTCCTGAAAACTTTACCATTCTCATACACATAGAATATCTCCTCCTCACAATAATCAAAGTAATTCAGAAGCTTCTCAGGCACTCCCTTATCTCCTATTCCCACAAACAGGGCATCATAACCAACGAGGTTATAAAAACCTTCCCAGAGGTCATACTGGTTCATTCTCCGTCCAAGATTTACACAATATACCCGGGGATTCCCCTCCATATAAAATGCCAACTCTGCTGTGGCTTGATAATTATCTGAGAATATGAAGGTGTCTCTTTTCATCTCCTTTCTCAAGGCACTCATATGTCCTCCAAGGCTCTCCCATCCCCTCAATCTTGCAGAAGGATCAAGCTCAGGAGGGATACCAAAGGAGGATGGATATAGTCCTACGATAATAACCAGCAGAGAGACAGCGGCTGCAGAGACTGCTGCTGACCTGAAGACACGCCCGGCAGTCTGCCATCTGATTACGAGATAGATGGACAGACACACCACTGCAGATATATACCCGGGCAAAGGCCAGTTTGCCTGAACCTTGCCTTGCACACTCTTCATCAGAAAAAACAGAAGCACTGGAGCAGAAAACCAGAAAAGAAAGCTCCCTTCAGCTGTCCTTTTAAGACTGATAAGGCCCATAAGCATAAGGACAAAGATCAGAGGAGTTATAACTCCGAGTTGTGAGCCTATGAATTCAACGAAGCTATAAAGGTCCAATACAAATCCCTCCTGAATGTTTGCCTGACCTGCTGTATGAAGGAAGGTGACCCAGTTGTTCTGGGCATTCCATATAATTACAGGCATAAAAAGGAGAAGACTGATTAAAAAACCCAACCAGGGTTTAGAAGAAAACAGAAGTTCACTTCTTTTAAAAGAAATGTTTTCAGATTTTTTCCCCCAGAGTATATATCCCATTGCAGATATATAGAAGAATGCCATTGTATATTTAGTAAGAAGCCCTATACCAACAGCAATGCCCGTAAGGAGCCAATAAAAAAAGGATTTTCTGTTTAAGGCCCTCCAGAAGAGCCATAAAGAGAGTGACCAGAAAAAGATCAGAGGCGCGTCTATGGTATTCACTATGCCGAAGGCACTAAAAAGAGGGATGATCTGTAGCCCCAGTGCCGAGAGCATGCCGGCCAGAGAGGCGCTGTCCTCTCTGAGTCTCATGCTCCTAGAAATCTCTCTTGTAAAAAAATACAGCACCAGAGCACTGAGAAAGCTGAAGACTACGGCAGGCAGTCTCACCCCTAAGACCGTATTCCCATACACCTCTGTAGCTGCCCTTATTATGTATGCAATAGCAGGCCCCTTAGAGTAATAACTCAGTTGCAGGTTCCGAGACCAGTCCCAGTAGTGTGCCTCATCAGGGCTGAGATCAAGGGGGCCTGTAGCGATATAGTACACCCTGAATAGACTGATGAGAATTAGAAACACCAGTGTAACTCTAAAATAGGCTCTCTCTCTGAGAAGTCTTCCAATCCAGTGATAACAATAAAACACAGTCACTCCTGCCAAAAAACCAATAGCACTTCCTACAATAACATCTGAGGGCCAGTGGACCCCAACGTATACTCTTGAAAAGGCAACTGCAGAGGCAGCCAAAAGAAGGTAAAAAGAAAGCGCTCTTGAGGATAGACCACCAAGATTGAAAGATTTCTTCTGCTGTCTGAGATAGAACAATAAAACCGAGACTGTGGAGAAGACATTGGTGGCATGTCCTGAGGGCATGGCATAAGAGGCCCCTTTGCCCACAAGTAGCCTCACATCAGAGAGCACACTAAATGGTCTGGGCCTTGCTATCGCCTCTTTGAGAATATTCACAATACTGTCTGAGCAGATAAGAGCAAGAATCAGCAGAACCAAGGGCTTCAGGAAATGTATCTTTTGTTTGAATAAAAGAAAAATAATTACTGGTAGCAGGAGCAAAGGCACATGGTTTGTAATAAAAGGCATCAGAGCATCAAACAGGGGATTTGAGAGATTATGATTGAAGAGATAAAAGAGCTTCAGGTCAAGTTCTGCTATCTTTTCCATCAATCAATTCTTTTACTTTACTCCTCAGAACCTCTATTCTGAAAGGCTTCTGAATAAAGGGGTGTTCAACTGTGGTCTCCTCATCTCCACTTATTATTAAAAATTTTACATCTGGCATCTTCTCTTTTGCAAGCCTGATAATCTCTTCCATCTTCAGATCTTCCATATGAATATCAAGGATCACCAGATCATAGATATTTCTCTCTATAGAGCTCAAAAATTCTTCTCTGTTACCCGCTGTCTGTACAGTATATCCAACTTTCTCAAGGGCCTTCTCGATGGATTTAAGAAGTAGTTGTTCATCATCTATAACCAATATCCTTCCTCCCATTAATAAAGTGTAACATTTGGAGTTACGCTCTTACAAGTTTAATAATCAATTTACTTAGCTATTTTAAAACTTTTTCCTCTAAAGCTTTGTAAGAAGTTTTCTCAAAGTTCTGTTCCATCCTGCAGGACCACTGTATTCAGTAAAAATAGCATCTTTTAGAGAGGCAAGGGTTTCATCTATTGTCCCATCTGGTCTTTTGACAACCACAGGCACCTCCACAGCCTGAAGCATCTCCAAATCATTGGGGCTGTCACCAAGGGCTACTGTAAGCACATCTCCCAGGTGTTTTTTATAAAGCTCCTTCAAGACTCTAATAGCCTTGCCCTTGTCTGAAGCCCCCAGAAGATGATAAATCCTCCCTTTAGTGTATCTCAGGCCCATCTCTTCTATCTCCTTCAGTATCTGTTCGATCCTCTTTTCACCATTGAGAAGAATAAAGGGCTCATCAAACTCTCTTTTCATTGCCAGAAGAGCCTCTGAAGGTGCAAGCCCCGTAAGTCGGGAGATCTCTTCAGGACTCATATCACCAAAACCTTTTATCCTGTAACCCTTCTGCTGTAGTTTCTTAATAGCATCTCTTAAAATTTTATAATCTGCCCCAAGCCTTATAAGAATATAATTCTCCCGCTGCTCATATCCCTCAGGAAGTGTCTTCTCCTTAAAATACCCTTTCTGTATAAATACTCCTCCTCCATTCTCTGCAACAAAGGGGTGGGAGTTTTTAAGAAGACTTCTGTAATGTTCAATCTCTGCCCTTGTCTTGCTGGAACAGAGCACAAGAGGGATATCCCTTCTCTGGAGCTCTTCAAGTGCCTCCTTTGCAGGTTCAAAGGAGTAGTGCTCATCAAGTAGGGTTCCATCGAGATCTGTAAAAATGACCAGTGTCTTCATCTCACAATTACTATCTGTATATCCATGACATTGGTGCCTGTGGGACCTGTTATAAGGAGCTCTCCTGTCTGGTGGAAAAAAGTATAAGAGTCATTGTCATCGAGAAAAAGTAAGGGATCAAGCCCTCGAGCCCTTGCCTTTTTGATTGTCTCTGAATCCACCACTGCACCTGCAGCATCAGTAGGACCATCTGTGCCATCGGTGCCTGCAGAAAGGAGGGTTATTCCTTCAACGCCGTCAATCTCTAATGCAAAGGAAAGAGCCAGTTCAGTGTTCCTACCACCTTTCCCTTTACCCTTGACAGTAACTGTTGTCTCACCACCAGAGATCAGACACACAGGACCTTCTAAAGCGTCTTTTACCTCTTTCGCCTTCTCTGCCAGCCACCTGCCTGCCTCTCTTGCCTCACCCTGCAGAGAATCAGTAAGTATCTTTGGCTGTAATCCTATTGTCTCTGCTTTCCTGTAAGCAGCATAAAGAGCTGTTCTATTGCTGCCTACAATAATATTTTCAACCTTCTTGAATACAGGGCTATCCTGCTTGGGTGTCTCCTCTCTTAATCCTTTCATCCCCTCATTCAGAACCTTCAAGATCCCTTCAGGAGCATCATCAACAAGGCCGTATTTCTGGAGCACCCTATATGCATCCTTGTAAGTAGAGGGATCTGGAACCGTTGGTCCTGAAGCAATAATATCAAGCCTGTCTTTCAAAACATCAGATAGGAGAAAAGTCATCGTAAAGGATGGATACAGTCTCTCCGCCAGTCTGCCTCCTTTAACTTTGGACAGATGCTTTCTCACTGTATTAAGTTCCACGATATCAGCACCTGACCTGAGCAGGGCCTCTGTTATAGACTGTTTGTCTTGGAGGGTTAATCCCTCAACAGGAGAGACAAAAAGCGCTGAACCACCTCCTGAAATCAGACATAAACAGAGGGTCTTTTCATCAATATTCTGGGCAACTCGAAGGAGTTCTTCAGTAGCCTCCTGTCCTTTAAGATCAGGCACAGGATGCCCTGCCTCATAAAGAGAGAGTCTCTCTGAACGGAACCCTTCACTATGACCATATTTGGTTATAACACCACCCCTGTAATTAATACCCTCTAAGGCCTCTTCAGCTGCCTCTGCCATCCTGCAGGAAGCCTTGCCAATAGCAATGAGAAAGACCTCTTTATAACCACCTGTATGATATCTCTGAAGGACGCCCTCCATATGAGCCCTGACTACCTCATAGGGGTCAACAGCCTTTAAAGAGGCAAAAAAAATCTCCTTTGCCTTCTGTCTGTCTCCGTAACTGCTCAAGATTTATCCTTTTTTTATTCCTTCAGTTAGGATACTCACAACAGTGGCTGTATGAACTCTGGGGTCAATCCGGCTATGAAGTACAGGCCCTTTTATCATCCCCATCACCGCTTCTGTTACTAAGGAGGGCTCAAGGTCCTCTCTAATATACCCTCTCTTCATACCTTCCTTTATTAAAGATGTGAGGATATCCCGGACTGTACATATCTTTTTATAACAGTGACCCAGTCTTTTTCTAAATAGCTTTGACTCCTCTGTCTGAAGTACCATAAAAAAGTGCCTATTTTCATTAAAGAAACTTACCAACTCACTGATAAAGAGTCTAATATTCTGAAGAGGGTCGTCCTCTTTAAATCTCTCTTTCAGTTTTAGAAGCATTTTGTCAAGGCCTTCATGAAGGAGAGAAGCATAAAGCGCCTCCTTCGACTCAAAGTAATAGTAAAGAGTCCCCTTTGCCACTTTTGCCCGTTTTGCAATATCATCCATTGCCACCTTATGATATGGCCTCTTTGAGAAGAGTTCCATAGCAGCCTTAAGAATATTGTCTCTCTTTTTGTTTGAGCGTTTCATGTTTAAATATTATACTGACTGGTCAGTCAGAAAGTCAAAGACATGCCAGAGTGCAGATTCTGCGCTTTTTCTGAAAAGGCTACCCCTTCAATATATGAAAAAACAGAGAACATGTAGTTTCAGGTGAGCATTCTTTAGAACAGATACCTTTTATGCCTTGATGACAGAGTGCAAAATCATATTTGAGGGGATCTTCAGGATCTATCTCTCTTAGTGAGTCTGTAATCTCTTCTGCCATCTTCCAATCCTGGGTTGTCCTCTTTGTGAGTTCAAGACATCTGCTGATCCTGGCTATATGTGTATCAAGAGGTATGATGAGCCTGCTCTTAGAGATACCCTTCCATATACCAAAGTCTATATCCCTGTCTCTCACCATCCATCTCAAAAACAGATTCATTCTCTTACAAGGACTGCCTTTTGAAGGAAGGGGAAATAGTTGAAGGAACCCTTTGCTATTAGGGGAAACGATTCCTCTGTCTGCCAATACACTATTTAAGGCTATAATATGCTGAAAGAAACCTTCTATAGCACCTTTAATATCATCCTTTTTATAAAAGGCTTTGAAGGCATTCTCTATACTATGGTATCTCTTCAGCACCTCTGAAAGGACTGCCAGAAGAGCCATAATATCTTCATTTGTCTGGAATCGGTACTGAATATGGGCAAACCTCTGCCACTGCCTCTGAGGCTGAAAGTCCAGTATAAACTCATAGGGGCTTTCTCTCATCAGAGAAAGAAGTTCTTCAATAACAGACATAAACTGGTTAACACGGCCATAGGCGAGACAGGAAGAGACAAAGCCCACGACCTCTATATCTCTCGCCTGCTTGTAACGACGGGGATATTTTATAGGATCACTGCTGATTCTACTGCCAAAGTCATAGGTTCTATAGAGATGCTCAAGAACAGAGCGGAGATTATCTCTATCCAACCCTTAACTCCTTCAATCCAAGATGCCAAATATAACTTCCCTTTCAACAAGGTCTACCCGGAGCACTTTCACCTTTATTTCATCTCCAAGTCTGTATTGTTTCTTTGTCCTTTTTCCCTTCAACTGTAAGTGCTGCTCATCAAAGATATAATAGTCATCACCCATATATGATACATGGATTATACCCTCCACAAAATAATCCTTCAGTCTCACGCGTAGGCTGTATGGAGAAACTGAGACTACCTTTGCATCAAATTCCTCACCCACTTTGTCCTTCATAAACCATGCCCTCAGGGCCTTGACAGCCTCCCTTTCCACATCATCAGCCACTCTTTCAGTCCTGCTTGAATGAAAGGCTATCTCCTGAAGAAGCTCCTCCCATTTGGACTCCTTCATGGGAAGGGATTTGCCAGAGAGCACCTGTCTCAACACCCGATGCACCACCAGGTCAGGGTATCTCCTTATAGGAGATGTGAAATGAGTGTAACACTTGGAGGCCAGACCAAAGTGGCCTATATTCTCGGTGGAGTATCTTGCCTGCTTCAGGCTTCTGAGTACAATATAGTTAATCAGGTCTTCCAATGGAGTGTCTCTAACTGATACAAGCACCTTAGGCAGTTCCGAAGGTGACATCTTCCGATACCTGCTACCTGTTACAGCTCTGAGCACCTTTACTACCTCCTCAAGTTTGTCAGGTTCAGGTTCTGCATGTACCCTGTAGATAGAAGGAACTCCTTTTTCATAGAGGAACTCGGCAACAGCTTCATTAGCAGCAATCATAAACTCCTCTATAATCATATGTGCAAAATTTCTCTCAGCTACCACTATGTCTTCAGGATTACCCATTATATCCAGAAGCACCTCAGGCTCTGGTAGGTCAAAGTCGAGGCTACCACGAGCAAGTCTTCGATGTCTCAAGATCTCTGTCAATTCTGCCATTGTCTCGAAATTCTCGAGTAGATAATCATATTTTGCTCGTAGATCCTGATCATTATCAATGAGGATCTTTTTCACATCTGTATATGTCATACGCTCATTGCTCTTTATCGCACTCGGATAAAACCTGACATCTATTCTCTCACCTTCTCTGGAGAAGTCCATCTCAACAGTAAAGGAAAGCCTCAGAACCTTCGGCTTAAGACTACAAAGATTCTCTGAGAGTGCCTTTGGCAACATGGGTATAACCCTGTCAGGAAGATATACACTTGTGCCCCTTCTTCTTGCCTCAATATCAACTGCTGTGTCCCATGGAACATAATATCCCACATCTGCGATATGTACATAGAGGGTATAGCCAAACTCTCTTTTTATGATTGAGACAGCATCATCAAAGTCTCTGGCCCGTTCTCCATCTATGGTGACTGTTGGAAGCCCAGAAAGGTCTACACGTCCTTTCAAATCCTTCCGCCTTGGTGCTGAAGGCAATATTTTGGCCTCTCTTGTAACCCCAAGAGGAAATCTTCTCGAGAGCTCAAATTCATCAATTATCAGTTCAATATCATCTGTCGGCTTTTCTGGTTCCTTCAGTCTCTTTAAAATTCTGCCTGTGGCTGGACCCCCATCTCTGGGATAGGTAAGCACTTCTGCAACAACAAGATCCCCTTTCTTCGCACCTTTACGTGCCCTGGGGGGTATGTATATTGTAAATTTTGCACCCTTTCGTTTCGGTTTCACAAACCAGAGACCTTTGGAGGACTCAAGCCATCCCACCACCTTTTTATGTGCCCTCTGCAGTATTCTTATTATTCTTCCCTCTCTTTTTCTCTCATTTTCCACCCTCACAATAACCCTGTCTCCATCCATCGCCCCAAGGGTTGCCCATGGAGGAACAAAGATATCCCTCTGTCCAAGGGTTTCAGGAATCACAAACCCATATCCTTCTTCATGGGCCTCAAAATAGCCTTTCAAGAGTCTCATCTCCTCCACAATCCCGTATCTGCCTTTTCTGGTTCTGACAACACTGCCATCCTTAAGAAGGGCCCTCAGAGTCTTCTTCAAGAGCCTCTTCTCAGCGCCTTTGAGCTTCATCTGAGAAACGATCTCTCCAAAACCCAGGGGCCGCTTTGCTCTCTTCAGAAGCTCCAGAACCCGCTCTTTCATCTCATCACCTCTATCATTGGTCTCACCATCTCCTTGAGGGAGACGGTTCTGTCCTTCACCTTAATCTCTAAGGTCAGTTCTATTTTCTTGGGGAGAGAGCGATTTTCAGGACTCCATTGTGCATACCATCTCTTCCCATCATATACCTTCACAGAGAAGGATTCTATATCTCTACAAGCTATCACTTCCATCTGGTTTCCATTCAAGTGAATCAACCTCTTCATAAGCATATTGGAGTCTCTGTCTTCTTTCACATAGTAGCTGACCCGATAAGGCCCCTCAGGACTTGCCACTGTGATAAACTCTATCTCAGAAGCCTGTCTGCCATAGATGTCTCTGTCTTTAACAACAAAAGCTGTCCTTTTATCCTTTATATTATAAATAGTACTTTTTAGTTCTTTTGATAGAAGGTCTAAGACCCTTCGGGCTTCATATAACCTTATAGCGTAACCCTTGTAAGCACTGATAGCACGCTCAGAAAGAAAAAAGGTGCTGTAGATGGCTCCAAGGACAACAGCAACCAGTGAGATCGCAATCAAAAGCTCCAGCAGGGTAAAACCCTTCTGTTTCATCGTCTCAAAAGCCTCTTCATAACTATCCTCTCTTCAGCCTTCCTCACCTCAACCTCGACGATATATACCCCCTGTAGCGGACTCTCTTCTAAGGAAAGAATATACTGAAATCCTTTAAGTTCTCCCTTCTTTATCTTTTTTGGTATTTCCAAGGTTTCAACTTCTATACTCTCCAGCAGAGTTTTTGCAATCTGTACACCTTCGGTAACAGTACGCTGTCTTTCAAGTAGACCGAGATGATAATTCAGGGTATAGATCAATGTTACAATCGCCCCTCCAACAATCGCCACTGAAACCAGGACTTCAAGAAGGGTGAATCCTCTGTGAAGGAGACATTTTATCTTCTCAGGTCTATACATCTAATATGCAATTATAACCAAAATCAGGGCATCCGATAAACCCAAGAGTCAATTTAAACAACTATCCATAAACACCTCTTTCCCTCAAAAACTATTTGAGTTAAGGCTAAAAGCAGATCTTGAGGAGACAAAATCTCTTTATTAAGGCTCTATTGTGATATAATGAATAGAAGATTAAATATAAGGAGGTGGGTATGACACCGTTTGAATTGATAAGAAATGCCCTGTTTGCTGGAATAGGCGTCCAAGAAAGAGTGAAGGAATTTCTGGATGAACTTGTTAAAAAAGGCCAGCTAAGTGAATCTCAGGGGGCAAAGCTCTTGAAGGAATGGTCTGAACGGGCTGAGAAGACATCTGAGGAGATAACAAATACCATTTCAGACATTGTAACAAAGACTCTTGAAAAGATGAACCTTCCCACAAGGGAGGATGTGGAAGAGTTGAATAAAAAGATCAAGACCCTTTCAGCAAGGATTAAAAAGCTTGAAGAGGCTCTTCAGAAAACCGAGGCAGAAAAAGAATAAGCTGCATATATGCTATTTGAACTGCTGAGACTCAAAAGGACCTACAAAAATATCAGTAGAGTAAGACAGATTGTCTATGTCTTTGTAAAGCATGGGCTTGGACAATTTGTGGAACAACTCAACCTACACAAGGTACTGCCTCTGCCCAAACGTCTCAAGATACTCAAGACTCCTGAAGACATTACCCATACATTGCCTGAGAGACTGAGGCTTGCCTTTGGAGAGTTGGGTCCATCATTTATAAAGCTGGCTCAGTTGCTCTCCTCAAGGCCTGACCTTATAACAAAACCTTTTGCTGATGAGTTCAAGAAGCTGCAGGACGAAGTGCCACCTTTTCCTTTCTCAGATGTTATAAGAATTATAGAAGAAGATATGAAGGTCTCTGTATCTGATATTTTCGATAGTATTGATGAGACTCCTGTGGCTGCGGCCTCTATTGCTCAGGTACACCATGCAGTGCTCAAGGATGGAACCCCTGTTGTGATCAAGATCCAGAGGCCAAGGATTGCAGAACAGATCGAGACAGATATCTCAATCCTAAGGAGTATCTCTGCCCTAATGGTCAAATACCTGCCTGAAACCGAGGTCTTCAATCCTAAAGGGATAGTTGATGAGTTCTCAAGGACAATTAAAAGGGAACTGGATTTTACTGAAGAGGCGAAAAATATGTGTAGGTTCAGGCGTAACTTCTCAAACTATCCCCATATACATATACCCAGATTATACCCCGAGTTTGTATCAAAGAGAATGATTGTTATGGAGAGACTTGACGGTGTCAGAATAGATGATATTGAAGGGATTAAAAGGCTGGGTATTGACAGGAGAGAGATTGCCCTTAAAGGGGTGGATGCCTATTTCAAGATGTTTCTTGAGGATGGATTCTTTCATGCTGATCCCCATCCAGGCAATATCTTTGTGATGCCCGATGGTAGGATAGGCCTTGTGGATTTCGGAATTGTTGGATGGCTGACTCCTGATATTATGGAAAGCATTGCTACAGCTCTCATTGCCTTGGTGAAGAAGGACTTTGACACGATAGTGGAACAGTATATCAGACTCGGCCTTGTGAAAGAAGATGTGGATATCGAGGAATTCAAAAGGGAATTCAAGGCAGACATGATAGATTTTCTGATACCACTTTATGACGTCACCCTTGCAGAGATAAATCTCGCCCAGTATCTGGACACACTGCTGCATATAGCGATCAAGCATAAACTCCGTATACCCTCTGATCTGCTTCTACTGAACAAATGTATGCTTATACTTGACAGCATCGGCCGGGAGCTTGACCCGAATTTCAACTTCATAAGTGTGGCAGAACCCTATGCAAAAAGACTCATTAAAAGCAAGTATCATCCTTCCCGTTTTTATGAGTCTTTTCAGAGGCAGGTGGGAGAGTTCTATGATTTCTCCACAAAGACCCCGAGACAATTGAGGGTCCTCCTGCGGAAGGCCCTCAGGGATGAGCTACACCTCAAGATGACACCCATCGGTCTGGACAGGTTAATAAGGGATATAGACCGTTCTACTAACCGTCTTGCATTTAGTATAGTGGTTGCAGCGATAATACTCAGTTCTTCAGTCCTCACCCTCTCAGGCACTGGAGGAAAGGTATTTGATATACCCCTGCTTGGGCTTACAGGCTTTATTGTAGCCTTTATTCTCGGATTCTGGCTTCTTATATCAATTATAAGATCAGGCCGTCTCTGAATAAGTTAATCCTTTAGATTCAACACATCCAGCATATCATACAGTCCTGGCGTCTTACCATAAACCCAGAGGGCTGCCCTTACTGCACCCTTTGCAAATGTATCCCTACTGGAGGCCTTATGTACAATCTCTATCCTCTCACCTATACCGCCAAAAATAACTGTATGCTCTCCAACAATATCACCCGCCCTTATACACTGTATGCCTATCTCCTGTCTGCTTCTTTCACCTATTAGCCCCTTTCTTGAGTAGATAGCCACCTCTTCCAAATCCCTTCCAAGGGCATCTGCTATGACCTCTGCCATTCTGAGGGCTGTACCACTGGGGGCATCCTTCTTCATCCTGTGATGTGCCTCAATGATCTCCACATCATAATCATCCCCGAGAACCCTGGCCACATCTCTCAAGACCTTAAAAAGGAGGTTTACCCCCACAGACATATTTGGTGCCATCACACAGGGAATCTTCTCAGAAATAGCCCTTATATCACTCAGTGCCTCCTTTGAAAACCCTGTTGTCCCAACCACAGCAGCCTTACCTTTGTCCGCAGCAGCTCTGAGATTATGAAGTGTCGAGGCTGGGGAGGTAAAATCAATCAGGACATCGGTACTTTCAATAATCTCTCCAATATCATCCGTTAGTTTTATCCCTGTTGGAGAAATCCCGAGAAGATTCCCTATATCCTCTCCCACCTTCTCATGGCCTTTCCTCTCAAGGGCTCCAACAACATTTATCTCCTCATGCTCCAGACATAAAGCGGTTATTCTCCTGCCCATCCTTCCTGCAGCACCTGCAACTGTGACATTAATCATGACAACCTCCTCGTTCTTTTATTGATTTAACCCTTCCAACCCTTTCTTGGGATAACTCTGATCCCAGAAGGGTCTATATGAAGCCCGAAGCGCTCCTCATCTGGGTCAAACCCTATTCTCATATCTTCCTTCACAATATTCCACTTGTCCATTATCACCCCCTTCAGATGACAACCCTTTTTAAGTACTGAATTATCCATAATTATAGAGTCTTCTATTATTACGTCATCCTCCACAACCACTCCCGTCCTGATCACAGAACGTCTCACCAAGGCATTCTTTATGAGAACACCCTCTGCAATAATACTATCCTCAATATGCGCATTTATAAACTTTGAAGCTGGTGCCTTCTGCCCGGAGGGATAAATGGGCCAGTCCTGATTACTCAATTCAAAGACAGGTTTTTCTCCAAGCATATCCATATGTGCATCATAGAATGCTTTGATTGTTCCTACATCTCTCCAGTATCCTTTCTCCTCGTAGTCCTTTGTGCCAGGCACCTGATTGGCAGCAAAGTCGTATGCATACAGGCGGGCCCTGTCAACAAGAGAAGGGAGTATATGGGCCCCAAAGTCGTGATGCTTCTTTTCCTGAGCCTCCAACAGCACCTTAACCAGAACATCCGCATTAAATATATAGTTGCCCATGGAGACATATGCCATCTCAGGATTAGAGGGCATTGGAGAAGGATTGTCTGGTTTTTCCTGAAACCCCACTATTCTCTGATCACTGTCAGTCTGGATTACTCCAAAATGTCCTGCCTCTTTGAGGGGCACGGGCCTTGCTGCCACTGTAACATCAGCCCCTTTTTCGAGGTGAAAATCTATCATCTGCCTGATATCCATCCTGTATATATGGTCTGCACCAAAGACAACCACAAGCCTTGGTCTGTGATGGTTAATAAGATTTATATTCTGAAATACTGCATCTGCTGTTCCCTGAAACCACTCTGGACCTATCCTCATCTGTGGCGGTACCACTGCAATAAAATGGTCTCTCAGTATAGGAGAAAGTATCCAGTGCTGTCTTATATGTTCTATCAGGGACTGGGATTTATACTGTACTAAGAGATAAATAGAATATATCCCTGAATTGATGAGATTGCTCAATACAAAATCCACAATCCTATATCTACCTCCAAAGGGCACGGCAGGCTTTGAGCGGAAGGCTGTGAGAGGAAAAAGCCTTTCTCCCTTACCACCTGCAAGTACAAATGCAAGAACATCTCCCATAAGACCTCCTAAAATAGACTAAACTTAAAGTACTTCTCTGGATTATTCTTAATATCCTCTATAAGGGCATCCAGAGACTGGAGCGTCTTCTTAAGGTCTTCCTTCAACTCTTCATCTCTTATCATAGCACCCATCAGTCCCTTGCCTGACTGAATCTCCTCTAAGATCCTCTCCAGTTTCAAAAGTGAATTGTTCAATCTATCATAGAGCTCTCTCTCTTCAATAATCTGCCTGAGACTTCCTTCTGCCTTGTTCAGACGATCAGAAAACTCGGCTATAGAGCCAGCAGCAGAGGCCAGTTTATTGTAGAGTTCAGGGTCTTCGATGAGTCTATTCAGGGTTCCTTCCGCCATTTTCAGTTTCTCTGTAAAATCCTTCAAATTTCTGGTGGTGGAGAGAAGCTCTTGGTAAAGGCTGTCATCTCTCAGTAGCTTTCCAAGAGAACCTCTTCCTTCCTTTAGTGCCTCTGATATCTCATTGATATTTTCTGTGCTCTTCTTGAGGTTGTTGTAGAGTTCAGGGTCTTTTAGTAATTTTGTCAGGGTACCCTCACCTTCCTGTATCTCTTTGATAAATCTTTCAAGTCCATGGATAAACTCTGTGAGCTTGGACAGAGAGGCCTGAGAGGTCTCTACAATGTCCTTGAACTCAATCTGTGCCACGCCCTTTATGGTGTCTCCTGCATGAAGGGGCTCAGCTTCTGGAGAACCCTGAGAGAGCTCTATGTATTTATCGCCCAGAAGCCCCAGCGTGAGTATTGTTGCCTCAGAGTCTTTCTTCAGCAATCTCATTGCATCAGGTGATATAGACAACTCTACCTTCACCCTTCTGTCTGGTGTCAGAGAGAGAGACCTTACGGAGCCTATCTCTATACCTGCAAACCAGACAGGCGCTCCTTCTCTCAACCCTTTCACATCTTCAAAAACTGCATAAAGCTTCGCCTTCTTTATAAAGAGTCCCTCTATATTACCGGCAAACATGATGGTTATAAACATCACCCCAAGGGCGGCCGTGATGATCAGTCCAATCTTCAGATTCATCCACCTTATATCCTTACGAGAGTCATACATTATAAAATCTCATTTATAAATCTTCTCAGTTCTTCATTGTCTGTCTGCTTCAGTGCCTGTATATCCCCATCAAAAACTATTTTACCATTCTTCAGGTACATAAACCTCTCCGCCACCTTTGTGGCATCTGTAACCTTATGGGTCACTATAATAAGCCCTCTCCTATGAGGAGGTTCTCCAGCAGACAACTCATTTATCAATGTACAGATGGTATCTGCTGTAAGGGGATCCAGTCCTGTTGTGGGTTCATCATAGAGTATCATCTTTGGCTCACAGGCGGCAAGAGACCTTGCAATAGCAACCCTCCTCTGCATCCCTCCACTCAGTTCCTCAGGCATCAGGTCTATCGCCTCTTCAATCCCCACACGTCTGAGCAAATCCCTTACCCTCCTTTCTATCTCATCCTCATCAAACTGGGTGAACTCCCTCAGGCAGAAGGCCACATTGTCCCTAACGGTCATGGAATCAAAGAGTGCACCCTCTTGAAAAACAATACTGAATTTCTTTCTAACCTCCACAAGTTCTGACTCCTTAAGACCCCCTATGTCCTTACCATCAATTATGATCCTTCCTCTGTCCGGTCTCAGAAGGCCCAGAATCAGTTTCAGAAGGGTTGTCTTTCCCTCTCCACTTCCACCGAGTATGGCGATCTTCTCATAAAAGTGGGCTTCAAATGAGAGTCCATTTATCACCTTCTTTTCACCAAAAGAGAAGAAAACTTTCTCAAATCTTATCATACCTTCATCCCGAGCAGATACAGTAGTACCCTTGTAAGGAGAAAATCTGTAACTATTATCATCACTGTTGATAGAACAACTGCTGTGGTGGTCGCCCTCCTCAGGCCTCTGGACCCTCCAAAGGTCTTGAGCCCCATATAGCAGCTTATACAGGCAATAAGGTACCCAAAGATGAAAGGCTTCACTGTTCCAGAGAATACATTCTCAAAATCCAGTATATCCTTTATCTGACTCCAGTAAAAAGAACCACTCTGGTGGCTCACTGCTACTGCAATGTAATATCCTCCAAGCAGTGCCACTGCATCTGCCAGTATTGTCAACACAGGAAGCATCACTACAGCACTGAAGACCCTCGGCACCACAAGCTTCTTTATCGGGTCCACTCCAAACACCCTAAGCATATCCACCTGATGTCCCAGAACCATGGAGCCGATCTCTGAAGTCATCCCTGAGCCCACTCTGCCTGCAAAAGTAAGAGCCACAGCCACAGGACCTATCTCCCTTATTATTGCCATCCCCACCACCCTGCCTGTGTACATCTTAAGCCCTAAGGCACTGAGTTCTGCGGATATCTGAAGTGAAAGGGCCATACCAATGAAGAGAGAAACAAGAAGTACTATCAGCAGAGAACCCACTCCTGCGTAGTCCATCTGCTCCAAGGTCTCTCTAAAATAAAAGGGGCGTTGAAACACCCCCACGGTAGCCTTAAAACTCATTATATAAAAGTCCTGAAGTGCAGAAATCCTCTCCTTCAGTACCCTCATATACTGTTAAGCACCTCTGTCAGCTTTTCCACCTCTATATACTCCTGAATCCTTACCCTGCCAATCCTCTGAGGAAGCACAACTCTTATCCTTCCTCCTCTTGCCTTTTTATCAAGAGACATCGCCTTCAGCATCTGAGCCCTTTGCAGCCTACCACCAGTTGATATGGGCAGACCATAATCAGCTACAACCTCTTTTATCATCTCTGCATCCTCTGTGCTGAGGAGAGAGATCTTCTGGGCGAGCATCGCCTCAGCAACCATTCCGATGGCAACTGCCTCTCCGTGCAGATACTGTCTGTAATTTGTTACTGTCTCTATGGCATGGCCAATGGTATGGCCAAAGTTGAGTATCGCCCTGAGTCCTGACTCCCTCTCATCCAGTGATACAACCTCTGCCTTTATCTCACAGCACCTTTTTATCACCTCTATCAAGACATCCTCCTTTTGTTTAAGAACAGCCTCCCTCTGGTCTCTCAGAAACTCAAAAAAGTCTTTGTCCCAGATCACCCCATATTTGATAACCTCTGCCAGTCCTGCCAGAAACTCTCTCTCTGGCAGGCTCTTGAGTGTCTGGACATCTATCCATACAAGCATGGGCTGATAAAATGTCCCTATCATGTTTTTACCCAGGGGGTGGTTCACCCCTGTTTTGCCTCCTACAGAACTGTCCACCTGGGAGAGGAGCGTTGTGGGCACCTGGACATAGGGTATCCCCCTCATATATGTGGAGGCGACAAAGCCTGTTATATCCCCTATCACACCTCCTCCCAAGGCAAAAAGGACCGAGCCTCTGTCAAGCCCTTCCTCAAGAAGTTTAGAAAGAATATAATAGGCCCAGAAGAAATCTTTATACTCTTCCCCATCAGGGATCAATACCACAACTGTATTCAGACCCGCCTCTGAGAGACTATTGTAAAAGGCCTCTCCATAGAGTTTATACACTGTGGGATTGCTCACAATGGCACACTTGGAGGTGAGTCTGTAATCCTTCAGCTTCTGAGCAAGATTATTTAGGATTCCACTGCCTATGTATATGGGATAGCTTCTTCTGCCAAGCTCTACAGTGAGTGTCTTCATTTTAAGACCTTTCTTATTATATTATCGATCTCTATTACCACCCTGAGCAGCTCCTCCAGATCATTGAGCCTTATCATATTGGGACCATCGCATAAGGCTTTATCTGGAGCAGGATGGACTTCCATGAAAAGCCCGTCCACCCCTGCTGCTACTGCTGCCCTTGCAAGCACAGGGGCATACTCCCTCTGCCCACCTGATGAACTCCCAAGACCTCCTGGTAACTGGAGGCTGTGGGTTACATCAAATATGACTGGATAACCGAAAGAACGTATGATCGGAAATGATCTGAAGTCAACCACAAGGTTATTATAACCAAAGGTGGTCCCCCGCTCTGTTATCATCACCTTTCTGTTGCCTGTGGAGACAAACTTCTGAATAATATTCCCCACATCCCAGGGAGCAAGGAACTGCCCCTTTTTTATATTAACAGGCAGTCCTGTGTCTGCACAGGCAAGGATGAGGTCTGTCTGCCGTGACAGGAAAGCAGGCACCTGGAGCAGGTCCACCACCTCTGAGGCCGCTTTTGCCTCTTCAGGAGAGTGAACATCTGTGAGCACAGGCAGCTCAAATCTTTCTTTTACCTCTCTCAGAATTCTGAGCCCCTCTTTTAACCCAGGACCTCTGTAGGAGTTGATAGAAGACCTGTTTGCCTTGTCATAGGAACTCTTAAAAACGATGGGCAGTCGCAAGGTATCAGAGAGCCTTTTCAAGGTAGAGGCGGTCTCATATACCACCTCTTCTGTCTCAATCACGCAGGGACCTGCAATTATAAAAAGTCCCTTCCGTTCAAATAACCAATTCAGATTCATAATAGACTCTTAGGCAAAGGGTTCAGGTTGAAGGTCTGCTAAAGTAATCCTCTAATTCTTCGGCAAAATCCTCCATAGCAATTATCATTCTCCTGGCCATGCTGAGATAATAGTTATAACCAATAACAGCAGGTATGGCTGTCGCAAGACCAAAGGCTGTGGTAATAAGGGCCTCTGCAATACCAGGGGCCACAACAGCAAGGGCTGCGGAGCCTGCAGCTCCTATACCTCTGAAGGCATTCATTATACCCCAGACTGTACCAAAGAGTCCTATGAAAGGGGTAGTTGAGCCTGTAGTGGCCAGGAAGTTCAGATACCTGAGAAGCTTTGCCTCTTCAAGGGCCATGTATCTCTTTATAGACCTTCGCAGTTCTGTCCTGTCTATGTTTTCTTCTGTGTAAACCGCCCTGAAAATCGCTGCTAAAGGGCTTACAAGCATGCCCCTGCTTGCAAGAAAAAGGGTTCTTGAGTTCTTCTCTCTATTGAACAACTTTAGAAAGCTCTCGTTCTCCCTTTTTGCCCTTGCAAAGAATCTCCACTTGTAGATTATTACTGCCCAAGAAAAAATAGAAAATAAAAGAAGAATAAGGATAACACTTTTGACAACCAAACCTGCTTGAAGAATAAAATCTAAGACAGAACCGCCCATCCAGACTCCTTATATATCAATATTTCTCGCCTCAAGGGCATGTTTTATAATGAACTCTTTTCTGGGTTCTACCTGCTCTCCCATCAGCACAGTGAATATCTGGTCTGCCTGCACAGAATCCTCAATAGTAACCTGAAGCAATGTCCTCTTTTCAGGGTCCATGGTTGTCTCCCAGAGCTGTTGAGGATTCATCTCTCCAAGTCCCTTGTATCTCTGGATAGTGAGCCCCTTTCTCGCCACATCCATTATAAAGTTTAGTAGTTCCTTTGGTCCAGTGAAGGTCTTCTCTTCTTCTTTTAATCTGATAAGAAAGGGCTTAGGACCGAGTTCATCTACAGTTCTGTGGAGATTAACAATCTCCTTAAAGTCTGGAGAACTGAAGAACTCTGCATTCAGTTTTACCCTCTTTCCAAGCCTTCTCAATTCTGTACTGTAACAGTTATGTTCTTCGTCAAAGGTTATCTCTGTAATCTTGAGGTTAGGAAATCTCTCTGAGAGTCTTCTGCAGAGGGACTCTAAGGTCTGCTGATCCTTAAGTATCTCTGCATCTACACCTTCATCAAGCAGGTACTCCAGTATCTCTGTATCCTTCCTCCTGAGCCCAAACCACTCCAGAAGATTAACATACTCAGAAAGCCTTCTCAGGTAAGGGATTAAAGTCTTGCCCTTTGTAAGGATACCCTTTATTCTGAGGGACACCTCCTCTGAGGCAAGCTCAAAGAGCATCTCTTGAAGCTCTGTCTCATTCTGTATGTATCGCTCTGTCCTTCCCCTTTTCACTTTATAAAGAGGGGGCTGGGCAATATAGAGATACCCTCTTTCGATCAACTGGGGCATCTGTCTAAAGAAAAAGGTGAGAAGAAGAGTCCTTATATGGGCACCATCAACATCGGCATCGGTCATCAGGATTATTCTGTGATACCTTGCCTTGTCCACATCAAAATCAGGGCCTATCCCTGTACCAAGGGCTGCTATAAGGGTTTTTATCTCATCGGATGAGAGCATCTTGTCAAAACGGGCCTTCTCCACATTCAGGATCTTGCCTCGCAGGGGTAGTATCGCTTGGAAACGTCTGTCTCTACCCTGTTTGGCAGAACCACCTGCAGAATCACCCTCTACAATGAAGAGTTCACTCTGTGAGGGATCTTTCTCTGAGCAGTCTGCAAGTTTCCCTGGCAGACCTGCATCATCCAGAGCACCTTTTCTTCTGGCCAACTCCCTCGCCTTTCTTGCTGCCTCTCTCGCTCTTGCTGCCTGGATAGCCTTCTCTATAATCCTTTTTGCAACAGAGGGATTCTCCTCAAAAAAAGTACCCAGTTGCTCATTCACTATAGACTCCACTATCCCCTTCACATCTGTATTGCCCAGTTTCATCTTTGTCTGACCCTCAAACTGGGGATTTGGCAGCTTCACACTTATAACTGCTGTAAGCCCTTCTCGAATGTCATCGCCGGATATTGTCACTTTCCCATTTTTACCTGTCTTGATATTCTGGGCGTATTGGTTTGCTGTCCTTGTAAGGGCAGACTTAAACCCTATAAGATGGGTCCCACCCTCACGGGTGTTAATGTTATTGGCAAAGGTATATATGGTCTCTGTATAGGAGTCATTATACTGCAGAGCAATCTCCACTATCACTGCATCCCTCTCTCCATGGATGTAAATGGGTTTTGGATGAAGCACTGTCTTGTTCTTGTTCAGATGTTCTACAAAGGATACGATTCCTCCCTTGTAGTAAAATTCCTGTTTTTTACCAGTTCTCTCATCATGGATGCTAATTCTGAGCCCTTTGTTCAAAAAGGCAAGCTCCCTAAGCCTCTGACTCAATACATCAAAACTAAGCTCTGTGGTCTCAAATATCTCTGCATCAGGCTTAAAGGTAACCCTTGTCCCACTGCCCCTTGTTTTACCTACAACAGTCAGTTCTGTAACAGGCAACCCTCGCTGGTATCTCTGTTGATACACCTTTCCTCCTCTTTTCACCTCCAATTCAAGCCATTCTGAAAGGGCATTCACAACAGAGACTCCCACACCATGAAGTCCACCAGAAACCCTGTATGCCTTTGCCTCAAATTTTCCTCCAGCATGCAGTTCTGTCATTACTATCTCTGCTGCAGAACGGCCCTTAGGGTCTCCTGGATGGGGTTCTGTAGGGATGCCTCTTCCATCATCTATCACGGTGCAGCTGCCATCATAATGGAGAATTACTTGTATATTTTTACAGTACCCTGCAAGGGCCTCATCTACGCTGTTGTCAACCACTTCAAAAACCAGGTGGTGAAGCCCCTCAGGTCCTGTAGAACCTATGTACATTGCAGGCCGCTTTCTTACAGCAGAAAGCCCTTTAAGAATCTTTATATCTTCTGCAGTATACTTCTCTGTTTCTCTTTCCAATGTTCCTCCCCATGTTACTATTTATATTCTCATTGGCATTATTACACATAGATAATTATCATTCCCCTCTTCTTTAAGAAGTGTGGCACTAAGGGGCTCCTGTATCTCAAAGATGACCCTTTCAGAGTCCATTGCACTGAGGGCATCAAGCAGATACCTTGCATTGAAACCGAGAGAGATATCATCTCCTGTGTATCTCACCCCAATCTCATCCTTCGCCTCACCCAGATCAGGAGAGGAAGAATTAAGGATCATATTGCCATCTTTAAGATCAAGCTTTACAGCACTCTGCCGTTCCCTGCTCATCACAGAGACCCTTCTCAGCACTTTTATAAAATTCTCCCTTTCTATCACCACCTTCTTCTCATTCTGATAGGGAATCGCCTGTTCATACCCGGGATAATTCCCTTCTATCAGCCTTACGAGAAAAAGTATCTCTCCTATACTGAATGAGACATGGTTAGTGCCTATCTCAATCTTCACCTTTTCTTCATCTTCAACAAGAAACTTCTTCAGCTCAGAGGCAGACTTTCTCGGAATCAGTATTTTCATCTCCTTGTCAGTATTAACAGGAATCTCCTGTCTCACCATTGAAAGCCTGTGCCCATCCGTACCCACCACAGTCAATGTCCCTTCTGGTTTTATATGGAAAAGCAGGCTGTTAAGAGTATATCTTGTGTCGCTTTCACCTGCTGCATACAGTGTCTTAGCTATCATATTATTAAGTTGCTGAGAGTCTATCTCTATGGTTACAGGATCCTTAATCTCTGGCCATCTGGGGAACTCTTCACTACTCATACAGGCAAGCCTGAAGCTCGAGGTATCTGAGGTGAGTCTCAGCCACTCAGAGCCATCTGAATCAAGAACCAGATCTCCCTCCACCTCTCTTACAATCTCATAGAGCTTCTTTGCAGGGATACAGAGTTCCCCCCCTTCCTCCACCTCTGTAATCTCTATAGGCTCCTTTATAGCTGTATCCAGGTCAGTGGCGATTATATAGTTCTCCTCTCCAACGGACAATAAAAAATAACCGAGGATCGGCATTGTGGACTTTTTGCTTACTATGCTCTGAATATCAGATAGTCTCTTTAAAAGCTCCTCTTTTGCAATCTTCAACTTCATGATAGCCTCCTTAGCCTTCCTTTATCTTTTTTGTCATTGATTCTATTATTCTGTTAAAGGACTCATCAGAGAGCTTCCGATTTTCAACCTGTCTACATGCATAAATAACCGTGGCATGGTCCTTTCCACCAATCCCTTTTCCAATATCACCGAGAGACAGGTCAGTAAGCTGACGACAGAGATACATGGCAACCTGCCTTGCTGTAACTATCTCTTTTGTCTTTTTTTTGGATTTGAGATCCTGTAGTCTGACTCCATAGAAGTCTGATACTACTCTCAGAATCCGGTCTATTGTTATAGGCCTGTCTTCATCGAGAATCATATCCTTCAGGACATTCTTGGCCATATCCAACGATATTGGTGTTCCAGTAAGAGATGAATGGGCTGCAAGCTTAAGAAGGCAACCCTCTAAGTCCCTGATATTAGACTTCACCTTCATCGCAAGATACTGGGTCACATCCTCGGGAACTGTTATCTTCAGATAAAGTGCCTTTTTCTGAATTATCGCCATCTTTGTCTCAAAAGAAGGAGGTTGAATATCAGCAATAAGACCCATTGTAAAACGTGATTTTAATCTATCAGTTATCTCCTGAATTTCCTTTGGTGGTCTATCAGAGGAGATGACTATCTGTTTCTGTTGTTCATAAAGGGCATTGAAGGTATGAAAGAACTCCTCCTGTGTTGATGCCTTGTTTGCTATGAACTGTATATCATCTATCAAAAGGAGATCCACATTTCTGTATTTTTCTTTAAATTCAGTCATCCTGTCATGTCTTATTGCAGAAACAACCTCATTTGTAAACTGCTCAGACTGGACATATATCACCTTCATATTAGGTAGTGTATCTATTACCCTGTTACCGATAGCGCTTATTAGGTGAGTCTTTCCAAGACCAACTCCACCATATATAAACAGGGGATTATAGACAGTACCTGGTGCCTCTGATACCTTAACTGCAGCAGCATGAGCAAATTGGTTACTTGGACCCACAACAAATTCATCAAATGTGTATTTTGGATTTAGATATACACCTTTCTGCCTCAGGGCCCTTTTCTTGTGAGTCAGATGGGCATATATCTTTTTCTGTTCCTTGTCCTGTTTCTCTCCAACCCAGTACTTAACCTCATAATTCTCACCTGTAACCTCTTTAATTGTGGTTGATATAATATCTGAATAGTTCTCTTCAATCCATTCTCTATAAAATCTGTTTGGCATCTCCAGTATTAACTGACCTTCCCTTAAATGCTTCACCTTAATAGGCTTAAACCATAGGTCAAATATACCTTCACCTACTTTCTGTGCTATTGCATCAAGACACCTATTCCAAACTTCAGCTTTATTCATTTTTTAACAAGTTTTTAACAATATGTGAAAATCTTGCTTTTAAGTACAGTGGTACTCTTAAAAACAGAGTAAGTTCAATGTTAATAAATTGTGTAAATATAAATCCTGTTAATGATGTTGATATATCCTCCCTTAGATGATCTCTGTTTTTAACCTCCTTTTCTATTGTAATCTAATAATAATTTTCTCTATTCACAGTTTAAACAATCCCTACTATTGCTCTTACTTCACTTTTTAAAATCTACACAGAAGATGTCTCTTTAGCCTGCATCTTTAAAAAGGCATTAATAAACATATCAATATCACCATCAAGAACTGCATCAACATTGCCTGTTTCTACCCCAGTCCTGTGGTCTTTAACCAGTCTATAAGGATGAAGTACATAAGACCTTATCTGATTACCCCAACCTATCTCTCTCTTCTCACCTATGAGACTCTCCATCTTCTCTTCCTGTTCTTTTCTTTTAAGGTCATAGAGTCTTGCCTTTAGTATCTTCATAGCAAGGGCTCTGTTTCTATGTTGTGACCTCTCATTCTGACAAGTTACCACAATACCTGTAGGAATATGAGTGATACGTACTGCGGAGGATACCTTGTTTACATGCTGACCTCCGGCTCCAGAGGCCCTGAAGGTATCTATTTTTAGGTCCTCCTCATTGATCTCTATATCAATATCCTCTTCTATTTCAGGATAGACCAGTACAGCAGTAAAAGAGGTATGTCTTCTTCTGTTAGCATCAAAGGGTGATATCCTCACAAGTCTATGTACCCCAATCTCGGACTTAAGATATCCATAGGCATACAGTCCACTTATGGTAATTGTTGCACTTTTAATCCCTGCCTCATCACCGTACTGGAGGTCCAGGATCTCTGTCTTATAACCATGCCTTTCTGCCCATCTTAGATACATTCTCATCAGCATCTGTGCCCAGTCTTGACTCTCTGTACCACCTGCTCCTGGATGTATCTCCATTATGGCATTCCCCTTGTCATGCTCTCCTGAAAGTAGATACCTGAGTTCCAGTGTTTCCAGTTCTTCCTTAATTCTGTTGATATCCATGGAGAAGTCCTCTACCAGCAGTTCACCTTCTTTCTCATTCAGTACAGTAGAGGACTCTGACAGATACAATACCCTCTCCTCTAACTTCTGAAAAGGGACAAGTATATCTTCTATTTCTGCCTTTTTTTTCTGTAAATCTCTTAATTTATCTGGATTTGACCAGACACTCTCTTTTGTCAATTCTGATTCAAGGTGGGAAAGTTCTCTTTGAAGTTTTTCTACTTCAAAGACAACCTCTTAAATCAGATACTCTCTTTTTGAGTCTTGAAATCTCTTCCTTTACCTCAGAAACCGTGATCATCTCCTTTTACCTCCCGATAACCTGATTAAGACTATTATACCCATTATGACAAAATTTAAAAAACTAAAAATATCTCCGTATATTCTATAAAAACTCCAACTATTCTGGATTGCCAAATCAACTGTACGATAATCCCTTTTAAATATCTCTGTCTTTGTTAAAACCCTTCCTACAGCATCAACAACACCAGTTATTCCAGTATTTGCCACCCTTACAAGAGGAATTCTGTTTTCTACAGCCCTTATTCTTGCTATCTCAAAGTGTTGATAGGGACCACTGGTTCTCCCGAACCAGGCATCATTTGTTATATTTACTATAAAGTCTCCATCCCTAAATTTTCTAACAAGACTGGGGAAAATTACCTCATAACATATAAGTGTAAAGAATTTTAAACTGTCAACTGTAAAGAGTGTATATCTTTCTCCCCTTTTAAAATCACCAATTCCTTCTACTACTTTATCTATAAAAAAGAGGATCTCTTTTAGAGGGACATACTCACCAAAAGGAACCAGATGTATTTTATCATAAATATCTGATACATTTCCATCTCTGTCTAAAAGCACTGCACTGTTGGAAATAGTAAATATATAAGAGTCCTCCTTAGATTTTCTGAAGTCTTTCACCATTGGTGTGCCTGTAAGGAGTGGAAGAGAAAGTTCCCTTACAAATTCCTTTAGGTCATTTGAAAACTCTCTCTCATATCCAAAATAAAAAGGCAGTGCTGTCTCAGGCCATATAATAAGCTCTGCTCCCTCTCTTTTTACTTTTATGGTAAGTTCTTTGTAGGTTTTTATTACATAATTCCTATACCGGCTATCCCATTTTATAGACTGGTCAATATTTCCCTGTACAAGACCGATTTTTATCCTCTGGAAAGGAAGGTCCTGGATTGTATTGATTCTATAGAATCCATAGATAATAATAATTGAGATAATCAATAAAACAGCGATCCCTGACAGGAATTCTATTTTTCTTTTCTTCCATGTCTCTGTGAAAAAGGCATTTATAAGCAGAATCAGAAAAGATACCCCATAAATGCCTGTTATGTCTGTTATCTGGACAACTGCAAGCACACCACTCTGAGTATATCCAATGCTTGACCAGGGAAAGCCTGTTAAGAGATGTCCTCTAAGGTATTCAAGGCTACACCACAGTGGTGGTGCCACTGCTATGAGGGGAAGCCCTCTTTTCTTTATAATCCAAGACAGAACAAGTCCAAAGACCCCTATATAAAGGGCTTCATAAAGGCATAGAAGCATAACTACAGAAAGGCTTGCCACAAAGGGCAGACCTCCATAATGGTTTATGGAGTGGTATATCCAGTATTGGGTACCGAAGAAGTATCCAAAGCCGAAGACCATCCCTGCCCTGAAAGAGTCAGCCCCTTTAGTCTCATAAAGGGTTAATAGAAAGGGGACTAGGGCAACCCATGCGAGCCATGAGATCTGAATCTTGGGGAATGCCAGGACCAGGAGGAGACTGGAAAGGAGGGGGTATATATAAAATCTCTTTCGCATTGATTTAAATGATAAATTAATTCTATTTGGGGTTTCAACCGCTGAGGTTATCAGAGATATAACTTTTAATCTTTCTAATCTAAAAGTTGAATATATCCGCAATCACCGTTTATTTCATTTTTCTTCATATAATGTGAGACTATATATTTTCTCCTATATCGGCCTCATCTTCAAAACAACCTCTCACTCCTAACCTCTTCTTTTACTCTTTCCGTCCTGCTAAAAAGCCATCTAACAGTTTTTTCTCTTTGCTTTCTTTTGGCAATGTCTCTGATACTGCTTGGACAACGCGGTAAAAGGCTTCGCTTTTACCGTAACCAGTCTATGCAAGGAAGATTCAACTCATAAAATTTAAAGATATTCTCTTAAGGGAAGTATTTTATATAATATAACAAGCAACTTGCTGCTGAAATGCCCAGAATATTCGACAATATAGAACTTCAACTAATTTCAGCTTTGCGGCAGAGTCTGGAACTCTCAAAAAGGGCAGATTTCTGTAGTGGATATCCTTGCCTTCCAGAAAAATGTTGAAAATGTTATGGAGGTCCAAAGAAAGTTATGACCAAAGAACAGAAATTTTATAACGCACTGAAGGATATCTTTGTAGGTGCCAGAGTTGAGGGAGAAGGGGGCTACATCAATCTAATGCGGATAAAATCCCGTTACTTTGAAAAGGGGGTCTTCCCTCGCCTTCAGGAGGATATTGAAAAGGCCGTAAAACCTTTTCCTGAATTTAAAGAGGAACTTTTTGACAAACTCTATACATTCTTTCATCGTTATTTTTCTGAAAGCGGCTCTATATATTTCAGGTACACGCCATTGCATCAGAATGTTTACGAAAAGGTTTACACAGATGACAGGGATGTTATCCTCTTCTGGAAGACCCACATGCTCTATTATGTCAAGACAGACAGGCTGTTTAAGAGTCTTGAGATTGAGGTGGAGGGGTACAGGTTTTTCTTTGATGTCTCCAACCTTGAGCATAAAAAGGCAAATGAGAAGAGAGACATTATTTATGAGTTTAAAGAGAAACGCCCTGACGGTGTAATTGCCTTTAATGTCTTCTATTCGGAAAAGGGCAGGAAAACAAAGACAGAACTCAAAAGTGTGGTTTTTGAAGATGGACAAGAGATTGATATAGAGAATCTGGATTATAAACTGATTAAGCCGTTGATATGGTGGCGAGGATGAAAAGTTAAAACTAAAAACTCAAAGGTCAAAACTGCAACTTAAAGTTTAAAACAATTTTAAAGGGGATTTAGTTTTGAGATTTGAACTTTTATTTTGGTGATGATGGAAACTAAAAACTTAAAATTCAAAAGTCAAAACGACAACTCACAACTTAAAACTGATTTAAGAAATCGTTGTTATTCATTTTCTATTCAGATTATTAGATTTATAGAATCTATTGAAGTGAAAAGAGTTTATGTGTCAATATTAGACCAGTTGCTGAGGTCTGCTACTTCTATAGGAGCTAATATAACAGAGGCCAAATCTGCTAGGTCTAAAAGAGATTTTATAAATTTTTATCAAATTGCTTTAAAGTCAGCAAATGAAACCAAATACTGGCTTTGTTTAATTCGTGACGGATTGAGAATTAACAAAAAAGTTATAACAGAGTTGCTAAGAGAGGTTGAAGAACTTGCAAATATGATTGCAGCAAGTTTGTTAACGCTAAAAAATAAAAGATGAGCAATTTCTGGATTTTTAATTGTATTACAGATTTGACTTTTTAGTTTTGAGATTTGAACTTTTATTTTGGTGGTGACTCTATGAATAACGAAGTTGAAATAGCAAAAAAAATAATCACTGAAGAGATAGAGAAGGTGGGTTTACGAATTGAGAAAATTCTACTTTTTGGAAGTAGAGCAAGGGGAGACTATACGAGGGATAGTG
>MTOU01000021.1 GCA_002011745.1 Nitrospirae bacterium JdFR-85 | reverse complement strand
GAAAGTATAGAGAGGATAGTGTATGCAGTAATAAGTTATTTGAATGAGCATTGGAGTTTACACCCTCTTAAAGAATTTACACAGAAAGATTGACATTACCTAATCTAAGGCAGACTTGACTTAAAGTAGAATGTTAAATAAAATATATAAACTTTAACTTTAAGGAATAAAAGAAGGAGGTTATGAGATGGCTAAGAAGATTGCAATATTGGTCAGGGACAGACAGGATGAGGCACTGAGGATGGCTGTGGGTATTACTCTTATGGATGACATCATCGATGTTTATGTACTGGACAGGAAAGTGGAAGAGAATGAGCAGAATACTCTGAATCTGGAAACAATAAAAGATATGGAAATGGGCCTTTACACCAACTGTAAAGACAATGAAGATATGCAGTATCTTTCCACTGAAGAGATAGCCCAGAAACTCTTAGAGTATGATCACATAATACCTTACTGAAAGGAGGTAAAGTAATCATGAAAATCCTATATCTCTTAAAACAGGACCCTGATGACACAGCAAAGAAGTTTATGGAGGAACATAAAAAATCACACGAAGTAACAGTTGTTGATTTAAGAGAAAATAAAAATTATGATCAGATTGTTGAACTCATTGAATCGAGTGATAAAGTTATTTCATGGTAAATTAAGCTTATCTAAGGAGGTAATAAAATGAAATTAGGAATATTCGTTAATACAGACAAGCATCTTGATGATGTCATTGGGATCACAAAAGCTGCCCTGGCAAGGGGACATGAGGTTATTATCTTTACAATGGATACAGGTACAAAACTGCTGGAGAATCCAAAGTATACAGAGTTGAGTAAACTTGAAGGAGTAGATATGAGTTTCTGTGACCATAATGCAACTGGTCTCGGAATCGACAAGAGTGGTATTCCTGAAAAGGTAGTATGTGGCAGTCAGTACAACAATGCAGTTATGCAGCATGAAGCTGATAAGGTGATAGTACTCTAAAGCTTGTGAAAAGATTTATTGTTCTTAATGAAAAACAGGAGACAGTAGATGTCTCCTGTTTTTTTATTATCTCTTTCTTAACCCTTATCCTTTTTCTTCTTCTTTTCATTTTTCGTAATATAGACGACAATAAACTCACAAGTTGGCAATGGGTTTTCTTACACATCAATCATGTCAAAGTCTTTGTTCTTCTACTTATAGGCCTTGGAGGGGCTTTTTTGGCCTCTGCAATCCCCTTCGATGACTATTACCATCCTCTTCTTTTATTCTTATTCTCTTTTACTGTATCAATAGGATTTTGGTTTACACCAGAGGTTATTGTAGATGCCTCAAGGTATTTTACCCAGGCCAAACATCTTGAGCTCTTTGGGATTGGATACTTCCTTAGACAATGGGGTAGAGAGATCTTTGCGTGGACTGATATGCCTCTTGTTCCCTTCCTTTATGGCCTGATTTTTAAATTTTTTGGAGAAAAAAGGATTTATATACAGATACTTACAACCCTGTTCTTCTCAGGCACCACTGTATGTATCTACTATATTGGAAAATTACTCTGGAACAGAGAAACAGGATTTTATGCGGGCCTGTTGCTCTTAGGCATCCCATACCTCTTCTCTCAGGTGCCTCTCATGCTTGTAGATATTCCTACTATGTTCTTCTTTACTCTCGCTGTAGCCACCTTTATAAATGCCCTTCATAAGGATGGTCCAAAAATGATAGTTCTCTCATCAATATCAATATTTCTGGCCTTTTTCTCCAAGTATTCCACCTGGTTGATGCTCTCTGTATTGGGAGTTATATTTCTTGTACTGTATTTCAAAGAATCAAAGCCCTTTACTGTAATTCCAGTAGCAGTATTGTCAGCTTTTTTAATAGGAGGGACTCTTCTGTCCAATCTTGAAGTGTTTTCAGAACAGATCAGACTCCTTTTCACCTACCAGAGGCCTGGGTTGAGACGATGGGAGGAGGGCTTCATCTCAACCTTTCTCTTCCAGACACATCCATTTATAACTGCTATAGCAGTATATTCTATATATATAGCCCTTAAAAATAAAGACAGTAAATTTTTAATAGCAGCATGGCCTTTGCTACTTGTGTTTCTACTTGAGATAAAAAGAATAAGATATATAATAATGGCTTTTCCTATGCTTGTCTTGCTGGCCTCTTATGGCCTCCAGAGTATTCATGGAAGAAGACTCAAGAGGTTCTTTGTTCTTTCTATCTTGGTCTATTCTCTTACAATAGGATATTCTGCATATCTTCCCTTTCTACAGAAGATGAGTACTGTTAACCTAATGAGGGCAGGTGAGTTTCTCAATACCCTGAGCATAGAAAATGTAAAGGTCTTTACATTGCAGAAAGACAACCACCTTCAGTATCCTCTGCTTAATTACGCAATATCTGTACCAATTTTAGATATCTTTACTGAGAAAAACATACTCTATTACAGAGGCAACAACCTCTCCCCTCCCCAGAGAACAATTGAAACATCACCCTTGAGATTCACATGGGAGTATAAAATCCCCCGCTACTACCAAAGCATCTCTTATACAAAAGCCTCTACAGCCGTACTAATAATATCAGACAGTACTGAGGTTTCTCTACCTGATTATATTGAACAGGAGATCAGCCCTTATACACATTCCATAACATTTTCCACCACTGAAGGAGTCTTCCGATATAAAACAATAGTAAGAGTATTCTATGACTGAATCATCCTGTTTAACTCATCAAGAAGTTTATTTAAATCCAGCTTCTTTTCTTTTGCCACCTTCTCCATACTCCAATAATAATCACTCTCCCATGCATATCCACAACCACAGATACCCATTCGTAGGAAATACTCTGTGAGCTCAGGAAAGTTCTTAATAATGTCTACCACTCTCGTAGAAGCTGTTATCTCCTCTAACTCTGACAAACCCTCACCCCCTTCTGAAAAGAATTACTTGCAAATTATTTTTACTTTCAGATATAATTTCAGATAAAGTATTAAATAAAATTATAGAAAGATTAATCTTTCTTAGTTGACAATTTTTTTCACTCTTCTTTAACATTACATAAAATTTTATCAGAAAGGAGGAGGTAGAGGGAATGGAAGAAAAGAGAAATCAGATGTGGGCATACATTATTATGGGAGCCCTCTTGCTCATCAGTTTCATTTATTATAAGGTTAACATTTATTATATCTATCTGATTGTTTATATCTGGTTTGGTTTTGCTTATGGTATGATGCTCCAGTATGGAAGGTTTTGTTTTGCATCTGCTTCCAGGGACTTATTTGCTGCAGGTGTTCCCCGAATGGCAGTGGGGATAATGATAGCACTTGTCTTTTTTAGTATTGTTCAGGCAGTCCTTTCAGCAACTAATATGAGTACATTCCATCCTGCTCCTTTTGGTATTCATATGTTAATATCAGGAACAATCTTTGGTATAGGAATGGTTCTTGCGGGTGGATGTGCTTCAGGTTCTCTCTACAAAATAGGTGAAGGTAATGGAACCTCCATTCTTGCAGTGATTTTTGGACTCTCTCTTGGACAGGCAATATTTGTAGATGTTGGAGGTGTATTCGACAAGCTTCTTCCACAGTCCTGGGTTGAGTCAGCAATGCAGAAGAAATGGATACCACCTTATATAATGGAGAGTGGTTGGTTTGACAGGTATCTGGCAGGTTATGTATGGAACAAACCCCAGTATACAATAGCTAAGCTTATATCTAATGGTCATCCCACTACTATACATTATTTCATAGGTAATTCTCTTATAAATGCCATCCTACCAGCCACTTTAATATTGATAGTTGTATATATGAAGTGGGCAAGAAAGGGATTCATTAAAAAGAGGAGAAAACAGAAAGGAAAGACAGGACTGGGTGATGAACTTGCAGGTATATGGAATATGATTACTGCCTCAAAGAGAACCTCTTTAATGGGAGTGCTTATTGGTATTACTGCAGGTCTCCATATACTTGTTATGAAGGGAATGCAGGTAAAATTCGGTGTAAACAACTTTGGACAGCTTCTGACCAGGATGGGACATGGGCTGGATCTCTCAGCCAGAGCCAAGCTATATGATCCCAATTTTGTTCCTAAACTCTCCTCTATCCGTGAGATTGTGGGTGATGTTACAGTAGGAAATACGGTCTTTGATCCTGGATACTGGTATATTACAAGCCAGGAGGCACAGTTTGGAGCTTGGATACTGGAAAAGTTTGGGTGGAACATGCATGACAATATCTTCTTTGGATATGTGAATGGTATCCCTGAACTGTGGCGTAATCCTGCACTCTGGATGTCACTGGGTATTATCTTTGGTTCCATGGTAATGGCCCGTCTGCAGAATGAATTCAGGTTTAAATGGCCCAAAGGAGAGTTATATGTATGGGGTATCTTGGGTGGATTGTTGATGGGGTTTGGCTCAAGACCTTCTCTCGGATGTAACATAGGTGCCTTCTTTATAAGGGCTGCAGGTGGTGACCCTAATGGGTGGGTATATGGAACAGGAATGGTACTCGGTGCATTCATTGGAGTAAAGTTCTTTAACTGGTGGACTGAAAGAAAGATGGCAAAAGAATTAGAGAGTTTTTGAAGTAAAATTAAAATAAAAAATCAAAAAGGAGGTTAAAAAGATGGCAGTAAAGTTTGAGAAGACAGGTGATGGTACTTATGTTCTCGATGTATGTGGATATGTCTGTCCCCATCCCCAGATCTACACAAAGAAGTCTCTGGAGAAAATGAAAGAAGGTGAAATTCTGGAGGTTATCTTTGACAATCCTTCTTCAAAAGAGACTATTATGCAGATGTGTGAGCAGGCAGGACATGAGGTGTTGGAGGAAAGGACAGAGGCTGGAAAGATAATACTGAAAATTGAGAGAGGGTAACTTTTAAAAATTTAGAGGGAGGAGATATATGAAAACAAGTGTATGGGTTGTTGTTGTGATTTTGGTAGGAATATTAGGGTTTCTAATGGGTTATAGTCTCGCGCCTCGTAATATAGATATCTCAGGAGCCCCAGCAACGGGTCCAGCAACAGGTGGATATGGAGGAGAGGCAGGCGGCTATGGAGCCCCTGGAGGAGGTTATGGAGCGCCTGCAGGGGGTTATGGAGCACCCGCAGGAGGTTATGGAGCACCCGCAGGAGGTTATGGAGCACCCGCAGGAGGCTATGGAGCACCCATGGGAGGCTATGGAGCACCTGGACATTAAAAATTTAAAAAATAATCGAGGTTTAAATGAAAAAAGTTTTACTTGCTGTAGATGACACAAAAGGCTCAAGAACTATTATTGACAGATTTATACAACTGTTCCCCTCTGTAAGGCCTGAAAGTATTATATTGCTTCATGTGCAGAAACTTGAGGGCAGGTCTTTAATAGATGAAATGCTGAGTGAAGCAGAACTGGCTACCTTAAAAGAAGTAATGGAAGGTACAGAATATAAGAAAGCTTTGGACAAAAAGGCAAAGGCAATTGTTGGACATTACAAGAAATTACTTGAAGATGCTGGAATAAAGGGAATAAAAACGGTTATTAAGGCAGGTCATCCAGCAGAGGAGATACTAAACACAGCAGAAGAGGAAGGTGTTGATCTGATCATTGTGGGCTCAAGAGGCACCAGGGTCTCTCGTTTATTTATGGGGAGTGTAAGTAGAGAAGTGGCCAACAATGCCAAGGTTCCTGTATTGATTGCAAGATAAATATTTTTATGGTCATAATCTTAGGTGGTGGACTTTCAGGCCTTACAGTAGCTTATTTTTTATCAAGAGCAGAGAGGGAAACTATAGTCTTTGAGGCCCACAATGTAGTAGGGGGATTAGCAAGAACAGTTGTAAAGAATGGTTTCCGTTTTGACCTCGGAGGCCATAGATTTTTTACAAAAAAAGAGAAAATTGAAGATTTTATAAAGAATTTAATGAGGGGGGAACTTTTAGTTGTTCCCAGAAAAAGTAAAATATACATGTCAAAAAAGTACTTTGATTATCCCCTGAAACCTACAAATGCTATCTTTGGTCTTGGAATCCCCACTACCCTAAAAATAGTTGCTGATTATTCTATCGAGAGGCTTAGAAAGGTGATAAGGCCTCGTAACAATGTATCCCTTGAAGACTGGGTGGTAAGTAACTTTGGAAGGACAATGTTTAATATCTATTTTAAGACATACAGTGAAAAGGTCTGGGGAATTAATTGCAATAGAATAAGTGCAGAATGGGTAGCTCAACGCATCAAAGGACTCTCCCTGGCCACAGCAATAAAGAATGCCTTCTTCAGGTTCAGTGGGAAGAACCTTCCTACTCTGGCTGATAGATTCCTCTACCCGACTCTCGGAATTGGTAGAATATCAGAGAGGCTCCAGGAAGAGATAAACAGATATAACACTATTCAGACAGATACAAGGATTGAAAAGATAAATCATAAAGATTTTAGGATAGAGAGTGTAGTGGTTAAAAACTGTGATGGTAGTCATACTGTTAAAGGTGAGAATTTTGTATCCACAATCCCTATTACAACTCTGATAAACAGTCTTGACCCGAAACCTCCTGAAGAAGTCAGAAGAGCCTCTTCTTCACTCAGATACAGAGACCTTGTAATAGCCACAATCATGATAAACCGTAGAAATGTTACTGACCAGACGTGGATATATGTACCAGAGAAGGAGATACCCTTTGGGAGAATACATGAACCAACAAACTGGAGTCCCAAGATGGCTCCAGAGGGCAAGACTCTGCTTGTAACTGAGTATTTCTGTTTTGAAGGAGATCAGACATGGAGTAGTTCTGATGAAGAGATTACAGATGTGACAGTGCATTACCTTGAAGAAATGGGATTTATTAGGAAAGATGAGGTTATTGACAGCGTCATCGTAAGAGTCCCAAAGGCATATCCGATACTGGATACAGAATACAAAACACACTATAATAAGATATTAGAGTATCTACAGAAATTCAAAAACCTATATATAGCTGGAAGAACAGGGATGTTTAAATACTACAATATGGATCATGCAATGGAGTCAGGCATAGAGGTAGCAGAGAGGATTCTCCAGAACAGCAGACCATGAAGTGTGTTCTTGTCATACCCGCATGGAGACCAGAAGACATCTTCTCATCTAAGACAGCAGGTTCACAGATTAACTATTGGCAACCACTCGGAACCCTATATGTGGCTGCATGTCTGCAGAGGGCAGGCCATGAGGTAAAGTTCTTAAATGGCGCTTTCATGTCCCATGATGAGATAATTGCTGAGGTAAAGGGATATTCACCAGAATTTGTGGGTATATATTCGACCACCTTTGGATGGCCAAGGGCAAAAAGGACTGCAAGAGATATAAAAGATGTCTTGAAAGAGACTTTTATTTGTGTAGGAGGACCTTACCCTATTGCTATGCAAGAGAGATGTCTTGAGGATGAGGATGCTGAGGCCATAGATGCTGTTGTTACTGGAGAGGGTGAGCTTACAGTACCTGAGATGCTTCAGATGCTCCAGAGTGACAGAAGCCTGAGAGGTGTAAAGGGCGTGGTATTCAGAGAAAAGGACAGGATCATAAAGAATCCTCCCCGACCCTTAATAGAGGACCTTGATTCTATCCCATTTCCAGCAAGAGAACTCTTAGGAGATCCCAACAAGTACATACCCCCTCCAGCCACATACAGGAGAAAACCTGTTGCTACAATGATAACCTCACGGGGTTGTAAGAGAAGATGTATATTCTGCTTCCAAATTGATCCTGAAAGAAAGAGTGGCATCCGTTACAGGAGTGTGGATAATGTGCTGGCAGAGATCGAGACACTCCTTAGACAGGGGTATAAAGAGATAAAGTTTCTGGATGATACCTTTGCAGCAGACTACAACAGAGCAATGGAGATAGCAGAGGAAATAAAAAGAAGGAGACTTAAATTCACATGGTTTGTTTCTGCATGTGTGGACCAAGTGGACAAACCGCTTCTTCAGGCATTCAAGGATGCAGGATGTTGGGCAATACTGTTTGGGGCTGAAAGCGGGGTACAGAAGAATCTGAATACCATAAAAAAGGGGATAACTCTTGAGCAGACCCGTAGGGCTGTAAAGGCAGCAAAAGAGGTAGGTCTTAAAGTGAGTACCCCCTTTATATTTGGTATACCCGGAGAGACCTTTGAAGAAGGTCTCAAGACCATCGAGTTCGCCTTAGAACTGGATCCTGATATTGCAAATTTTCATGCAATAACACCATTCCCCGGCACATATCTCTATAACAACCTTGAAAAGTACGGTACCATATCTGAGGATCTCTCAGACTTCACATACCAGGGTGCTGCCTTTATTCCATATACTATGACAAGAGATGAGATTCTTAAACTCAGACAGATAGCCTTCAGAAAATTCTACTCAAGGCCTCGCTATCTTCTCAGAAGGCTACTGAATATAAGAAACATTCATGACATTAAAGCCGCTTTAAAGGGTTTCAAGAGTCTCTTCTGGTTATGGGCAAAGAAGGACATTTTTAAGAAGGCCTAACCTCAAGAGGCCACCTTGGGTAGATATGAACCCAAAAGCAACCGAATATACTCGCGCATTAGCATAGGATATGTAGAGGGATTGAATAGTATATTTGTCATAAGGTAACACTCATGAGTACAGTAGCAGCCATTTCTGATTGACTGCACCACTTCTTTTGTCCTTTCAGAACCAAGAATTTTCCGAATATCATAACCACTGTCTCTTATATTACCCATTAACAGAGAAGGACTAAATCTCTCACAGGGATAGACCTCACCTGTGTCTGTGATAACAAGATTAATTTTACCAGCATAACAGGGGATAAGAGCCTTTTTCTGAGTGGCGGTCTCATATATGAGACGTCGTTGCAGAATATCCTGAGATGCCTTAAGCTTGGCCCCTCTGAAACGATAAACAGCAGATACACCCTTTTTGAGGTTACTCTCTAACTTCTGGATTGCTCGAAGGTATTTTCTAAGGTCTACCTCTTTAAGCCTCTCATCTGCTACTTCACCCCTTATTAACGATATGGTATGGGTTCTGATATTGTCCAATCCATTGACAAACTCAATAATCTCATCCATGTAATCCTCATTCATGGAGCAGAATACAGTATTTATACCCAGTTCAAAGTTTGGGTATTTATAGAGCAGTTCAGAAAGGATATCATATGTCTGGAGGGTCTTCTTAAAACATCCCTTTACCCCTCTTAAGGAATCATGCAGTGATTCAGGACCATCTAAGGATAGTTTCACTACAATAGTGCTTCTTTTACAATATCTAAGAATCTCTTCGGTCTTCTCCCTTATAACCTCAGGCAAGAGCCCATTTGTAGGCAAAAGTATTATGGCAGGACGGTTCCTATCATAGAATATCTTTGTTATTTCTGCAATATCACCTCTAAGAAATATCTCACCACCTGAGAAGGCAAGCCAGAGAAGACTTCCCACTGATGTTGAAAGCCTCTCAAACTCCTCTAAAGAGAGTTCTTCTGAGGCTACCTCTGAAGAGGTCTCAGAGACATAGAAACAGAAAGAACACCGTGCATTACACCTTCTTGTCACAAAAAGAGTAAGATGTATTGGACGACTCTTCCAGAAAATAGTACCAATATGCCGGAATGGAGAAAACCTCATCCCCTGATACTTGGATTATCTGTAGTCTCACAACTACTGGTATAGGTCCTGTCATTGACACGGATTAACTTGCGCAGTTCAGGGCTAAATAGATAGGCTATGACACCAGCGATCGCTCCTATGCCTACTGCCAAGGGATAAACCATCAAATAATACAACAGGGATAGACAAGCGAAGCCCAGCCCTTTTGTATCATAAAATGCCTTTATCAGTTTCCTGTTCACGAAAATATTAAAGGCGTATATAATTGGCAATGGATACAAGAATACACCCTTCAGAGAGTATATCCAAAAGGCTATAAATAGAAGAGACAGAAAGTATGAGACAACATTTACTTTCAACTCTAAGGAGGCTGTACCAGAGTCAACAAAGAGGTCTCTGTTTTTAATAGAATACATGGTCCAGTACTTAGATTTCCTAAAACCATTCCGCAGAGACTTTATTAAATTATAATTGAATATATGCTGAACAAGTATCTCAGGGTTCATATGGAGTTTATATCCCATCTTCCTGAGCCTATGGCTAAACTCCACATCCTCAAGTATTGGAAGAAAATCTTCTCTAAAGCCTCCAGAATCCCTAAAGGTATGGACATCAATTGCCATTGCATGTGTAGCAATATAGTCAGGATTGTCTGTCTTTTTTGTTTCTGAATAATTTACAAAAACTGACTGAAAGGTACTGAAGAAGCCTTTATCAAAGGGGACCTTTGTATAAGTGCCACCTATGATGGTATCTGAAGAACATTCGGAAAAGGTTTTATGTACTATTGAGAGGGTATCTTCCCTGAGGATACAGTCTGCATCAATAAAAAAGAGAATGTCTCCACTACTGTTTTCTGCCCCTACATTTCTCGCCCTTGATGCACCTGAATGTCTCTTTAGCTGGATCAGCTTACAGGGGAATCTCTTTATAATGTCTACAGAGTCATCATCAGAGCAGTCATCAACAACAATCACCTCAAATCTCTTATAACGAGATGAGAATACAGACTCAAGACACTTTCCTATTGTGGCACTCCCATTACGATTTGGGATAACAACACTGATAAAATTTTCCATTATATTTAATTATAAACGACAGCAGGGAGGAAAATCCAAAGAGAGGGGACAACTACAGAGTTCCCACCTGTGTTTTGACCTCCACAGTTCCGCTCTTCTCAAACCTCAAAAGTACAGTTACCTCTTTAGGTAATGAATCAGGTACACCAAAGAACATCAGGTGAAGTCCACCTGCCTTGAGTGCTACTGTCTCCTTTGGAGGCACAGATATCTCAAGGACTCTTGTCATCTTCCCTTTTATCATATCATGCAGCTCTCCTCTCACAGAGGGATATTCTTTAATGGCACATCCAATCAGTTTATCGCTTCCGTCGCCCTCATTAACAATAAACATAAAGGCAGATGCTACTCCTTTCATCTTGGGAGAAGGGATCAATGTAGCACCTTTTACAATGATTTCTGGCTTTCCCTTTGTACAGGCAAAGAGAATAAAAACAATTAATAATAAAATTCCCTTTGACCATAATACTCTCCTTTGCATATCATCCCCCTTAGGCTGTATACTCTGTGATTTCTTCCTTCAATGTTCCTTGCTTCATTCTGTATACCTTCTTACATTGTCTTGCTATGTCCAGACTATGAGTTACTATTATGAAGGTCGTCCCCCACTGTCTGTTGATCTTATGAAAAAGTCCTATTATCTCTGCCTCTGTCTCTTCATCAAGATCACCAGTAGGCTCATCAGCCAGTATTAACTGAGGCTCATTTATCAATGCCCTTGCTATAGCCACACGTCTCTGTTGTCCTCCTGAAAGTTGTGAGGGATAGGCATCAATCTTCTCTTCCAGTCCGATCAGTTTCAGTAATTCTACTGCCCTTTCCTCAATCTTGGTATCCACAGTATCTCTCCAACCACCAAAGGCTACAGGCAGCAGAACATTCTCTTTTGCAGTGAGAGTAGGCAGTAGTGTGGCAGCCTGAAATATGAAACCGAATTTCTGATTCCTAAGATCTGATAGGCTATCATCATCAAGGGAGCATATATCTACACCTTCAAATAGAACTCTACCCGATGTGGGTCTCAGGATTCCACCTATCATTGACAAAAGCGTGGTTTTACCAGAGCCTGAATGTCCTACAATAGAGATAAAATCCCCCTTCTGGATACTCAGGGAGACATTGTTAACTGCCATGATCTCTTCATCTCCTATTGTATAAATCTTGGTTAAATTTAAAGCCTCCACCTGTGCCATCTTACTCTTCCTTTATCGCCAGAAGCGGCTCTTTCTTCTTGATCTGGTTTACAGGCACTAATGCTCCTACAATACAGATAGATACCCCTAAGAGGATACCCATAATGGCTATAAGGATCTGTTCAGGCAGACTAATATCTGCTGGCATCTTCTTCAATAAACTGAATCCCTTGGTGAGTATAAGCGACAGATATAGGCCTGCACTCATACCCATAAAGCTCCCTACGCCTCCAAGGAGCATCACCTCTAAGATGAAGACCTTCACAATATGAGACTGTCTTGCACCTATTGCACGCATAATCCCGATCTCTCTTGCCCTTTCATTTGCGATCGCGGAAAAGATCGCCCAAGTGAGGAAGACTGTAAGAACAGAGGCTATTATTATGGAGATAAGAAATATCTTATTTATATCCTGAAGGGTATTAAGAAGCTCTCTACCCATCTCCTTTCTCGGTACCACATCCACCTCTCTAACCTTCCCTTCTACCTCTAAGGCCACATGATAAGGATCGAGGGAACCATCTACTCTTGCAAAGATAATAGATATCATATCTTTCTTAACAGGAGAATCACCTGATGCAACAATCTTTTCTAAGTCTTTCTCTGTCATAAATAATGCATTATCCAGCCCTGTACCTGTCTTCTCAAGTACACCTACTATTTTGAACTGCTTGTTAAATATGGTCTTCTCAACCTCAAGAAGACCCAATCCAAGGTTCTCTGCTGTCTCATATCCAGCAATAGCCTCACCACTTTTGAGCGGACGGCCTATGGATTTCTGCAGCCACGGTTTAACAATAAAGTCTGTCTCCTGGTCAAAGGCTATAACTTGTGTCTGTGCCACATCACAACAGACACCTGGAATCGTCTGTAGATATGTCTGATAGGTGACCTTTTTTATCCCTTCTATCTTCTTTACCTTTTCAATAACGCTCTTGGGCATATAAAATGACTTTCTTTCTGCCTCAAGGAGGAAATCCTGTGCAAAGCCTGCTGCACCTGTAGGCACAATAATCAGGTCAGCTCCGAGCCTAGCCGTCGCTTTTTTTATACTTGAACTCACACTTGTACTGAAGGAGACAGCAAATACAAGCAAACAGACAAGCAGAGCTATAGATAACACAAGGACAGCATTCCTGAAGGGTTTCCTCCTCAGATTCTTTATAGCTACTGTATGGATGCTAAATCTCACTTTCTACGCCCCCATCCAGGTTCTCTTAAGTTGAGAGAATCCTTGTCTTAGGAGATTTTAAAAGGGGTTCAGAGACTTTGAAGGAAAGGGGCGGGGAAGAGAGAAATATGCTTCCCCGCCTCAGAACCTTCTAACTACTTCCAGTTTGCCTCGATTCCACAGAGTACAGCCTTCTTTCCGAAGTACTTATGACAAGGATAACAGACTGAAGTAGGTTTGCCTATGGTCTTTCTTGCCTCGATATCATACAACAGGAGAGTTCCATCAACTATCTCTTTACCCTTGTGTTTGATCTTCTGCCTCAGAGTCATAATGCCATATTTGTCATCGGGGGTGGGTATTATGTCATGGTTCTCACCAGGAAGAGGTGCTATCTCATCCAGAACCTTAAGGGTCTTCACATCGATGAGATAACCCCTGTCAGCACCTGACTGCAGGAGGTATTTACCATTGTTGGTGAAGTACTGCCTGAAGGTAATAGTCTTTCCTGCCATTCCAGTAATGGTAGCCTCTGCCACTTTCTTGGCTTTTCCTTGCTCAAGGGCCTTCATATCAAGCAGAATGAGTTGGGTATTTCCTGTCCACTTTGTCCAGCCTGTAGGAGTGAGATTTAGTGTCAAAAGGAAGTACTTACCATCTGGAGTGTTTGTTCCATGGGCAAATGTATAGGTGCCAGGTTTATAACCCAGCTCTGAAACCCAGATACGATGTTTGAGCTCCAAGGTCTCTTTATCAAACACATCAATATAACCCTCATCAGACATGGACACAGGCATATAGTATTTGTCTGACTGACCTGAACCGCAGTAGTTAGCTACCACCTTCTTGGCCCTATCAGGCCTGGGAAGAGCAACATCTTTTATAACTTTACCAGTCTTCAGGTCTGTCTTGCCCACATGGAGATTCCCATTGGGATCATACTTATATGTGGACCAGAACATAATGCTTCTGTTGTTTTTATCAATTCTGGGATCATGTGTAGGATGGGTCTTTGCAGTTCCAATATCAATCTTGTCTAAGTTCTTTACCTTTATAGGCTGTTCAGTATCACTGGGATCAATTACTACATCAGCAACAGCAAAATGGCCACCCATACCAGCAACATAAAGGGTTCCTTCATATACTTTCTTTGCAGCCGTTGCCCTCTCTTCTCCACTTTGAAGAATAAGACCTGCAGCTATTAAGGCTACTATTAGAGTAAGGAAAAATAGTTTCTTCTTCATACCTACCTCCCAGCTTATTATTTAGGATTTTGTTTAATTTTCTGTTTTTATTTTGCGTGCAGGTTGTAGTGAAATGACTTATGTCTTTTGCTATATCCTGTTCTGTCGCCTCTCACCTCCCTTTCTTAGATATTAGGTTAAACTTCTTAAATAGGTTCATACTTATACCTACCCCTTCCCCTCTTCTACTGCCTGATTTTCTTCCATCACAGGCTCTATCCACTTTCACCCCACCCTATTAAATTATTTAAACATATTTTAAAGATTCCTGATAGCCTTATACAAATTAATTTTTTAAATGGTTAAATTTAAAATTTTTATCATACTGAAAGACAAAATTGAAATAAAAGATATTGATAATGTAAACTTTTAAATATTTAAATCCGAACCATACAATTAAGAGAGAAAAAAACATGGTGCTGGGAGGAAGAGAGGCCACAGATAGGAAAAGGAGTCCTTCTGTGCAGAAGAAGGGAGAATCCAGAATAACAGGGGTCAGAAGGATATTTCTTATTCTGATACCTGTGATAGTTATAGGACTTCTTTTCTCAGGGGTTACTTTTATTAAGTCAAGAAACGATCTTTCTAAACATAATTTAAGAATCTTACCTGATATATGTAATAAAAAATCTTCTACTTTCGGATACAACTCTGAAGTATTTGTTCCTATTACAGTAGTCCTTGTAGTCTTTTCTGTAAGTACGATTATACTAAATAGAGAAACCTATAAGAGATTTATCCTTTCTCAGGAACACTTCAAACCACCCTGTCCCTCAAGATAAACCTCATCATAATATTTATTTGGAGGGGTCTTACCCCTTAGAATACATTAATAGGAGGTTTCTTATGAGAAAAGTCTATATAATACTGGCTGTATTACTTTTATTGGGAGTTTTCGCCCTTGCATGGGCATCAGAACCAGTGACACCTGGACCAAAAGACAAGTGTCCAGTATGTGGAATGATTGTATCCAAGTATCCCAAATGGGTAGCAGAGATTTTATTCAAGGATGGTACATACGTTGCATTTGATGGACCCAAGGACATGTTCAGGTACTATTTCAACTTGGGAAAGTATGGCAAAAGTGCAGACCAGATTGATGCCATATATGTAACAGAATACTACACAACAAAAATGGTAAAGGCAGATGATAAGGATCTATATTTTGTTATCGGAAGTGATGTTTATGGTCCTATGGGTATGGAACTCATTCCTGTAAAGGGCAAAGAAAAAGCAGAGATATTCATGAAAGACCACAAGGGCAAGAAAATGCTCCAGTTTTCTGAAATAACTCCTAATGTACTTCCCAAAATGAAGATGAAAAAGATGAAGATGGAACATATGCAGATGGAGCATATGTAGTTCAGTAGAGAAAAGGAGCGGATAAATCCGCTTCTTTTCTCTCATAAAAATTTATGAAATACAAAGTATTCATAGGGATCTTCATTGTAGAGCTTCTTCTACTGATAGGAATTTTACTTTTCAGCTATATCTCCATAAACACAAGGATTGATGAGATGAAATATCTCAGACAACTCTGTCAGGGCCTGACTGCAACAGACCTTGCTATATGGACTGAAGCAAGATATACAAGACATCCTTCGCAGACTGATATCTTTAGTGCCTTTCAGGACTGTCCATCCTGTTTAGAACATTTCCCAGCGGGTTCGGTACTCTCTCCTCCACCCCATTTCAGAAGGCCTTTGGAGGCGGTCAAATGAGGCGTCATTTAATGATTCTTGAATTTGCGCTCTCTTGTCTCTGCAGAAGAAAGTATAAGAATCTTGCCCTACTTTTTGCCTTCTCTCTACTCGTGTTTATATTATCCTCTATACTACTTCTTACCTATGCACTCAAAAAAGAGGCCATAGAGATCCTTCAAGGAGCCCCAGAGATCACTGTACAGAGGACTGTCGCAGGGAGGCATGAACTTATACCTGTTGAGTATATAAATAAAATAAAGACTATACCAGGTGTCGGAAAAGTAGAACCCCGGTACTGGGGTTACTATTATGACCCTTTTATTGGAGCAAATTACACCCTCTTAGGAGCAAATAGGGATATGCTCAGGAAGATTGAGATCTTAGAAGGGAAAAGTTTCTTTTCTGAGCAGAAAGGGGTATGCATTGTGGGTAAAGGAGTGGCTAAGGCATATTTCGCTGAGGTGGGAGATAGAATCACTATTATCGGGGCAGATGGAATCAGTTATACCTTCAAGATTGCAGGTATATTTAAGACAGCCTCAGATATTCTGACCAATGACCTTATTATCCTGAGTAATGATGATATAAAGAGACTCTTTCAGATACCTACAGGGTTTGCCACTGATATTGTGGTAGAGGTCTACAATCCAGAAGAGATTGAGACAGTAGCAGAGAAGATCAAAAAACTGTTCCCCTCTACAAGACCTATAACAAGAGAGGAGATTCTTAGAACATATGAGTCTCTTTTTGACTGGCGTAGTGGAATGATACTCACAATGTTTATTGCAGCAGTGGTGGCATTTGTAATACTTGCCTGGGATAAGGCAACAGGGCTTTCTGCAGAAGAAAGGAGAGAGATAGGAATACTAAAGGCCATAGGATGGGAGAGTTCGGATATAATGGAACTGAAGTTCTGGGAGGGATTTGTTCTCTCTTCACTCTCTTTCTTCACCGGTCTTATTGGTGGATACATGCACGTGTTCTTCTTTGGAGCACCCTTGCTATCTACTGCCCTTAAAGGATGGTCAGTAGTATTCCCTACTTTGAAGCTAACACCCTATGTAAGCGCCTATCAAATCCTTGTATTACTGTTTCTCACAGTAGTGCCTTATATGGCCTCTACAATAGTGCCTTCTTGGAAGGCGGCCATGACAGAGCCTGACCAGGTGATGAGGGGATAAATGACTGTAGTACTTGAGAATGTAACAAAAGTGTACAATCCAGGTCAGCCTAATGAGGTGTGGGCAGTAAAGGGGATATCCCTCAGGATAAACAAAAATGAGGCAGTGGTTCTAAAAGGACCGAGTGGCTCAGGAAAGACCTCTCTCCTTAGCCTTATTGGTTGTATGTCCCGACCCACCTCTGGCAGAATCTTGATAAGTGGTAGGGATGTGGCAAAACTGCCAGAAAGATCTCTCACAGAAATCAGACGCAGGACCTTTGGATTCGTGTTTCAGCAGTTCAACCTCTTGAAGGGAATCACCGTGAGAGAGAATATTATGCTTCCACTTTATCCTACAGGACTCTCCTTGACAGAGATAAAAGCTCGTGCAGAGAAAGTAATGGAAAGCATGAGATTAAGCAAAAGAGCAGATTTCAATGTAGAGCATCTGTCAGGAGGAGAACAGCAGAGGGTAGCCATTGCGAGGGCCCTTATTAATGACCCTGAAATTATTCTTGCAGACGAACCCACTGCTCATCTTGATACTAAGCTTTCAGAGGAGTTTCTGAGAATCATTGAAGAGATAAAAAGGAGTGGCAAGACCGTGATAATTGCAACCCATGACCCTTTGGTATATGACAGTAGTGTGGTAGACAGAGTAATTGAGTTAAGAGACGGCATGATAAAAGAGACACAGTAAGATGATTCTTCACCCTGGTATAATTGCCCTGCTTGGAGGTACCTCCCTGGTTACAGTAATGGTCCTGTATAGCTCTTATGAGGGGTTCAAAATCATCCGTTATTGGGATAGAGAGAGTTCCTCTGCAAGACAGCTGAGCCTTGAACGAAAGACCTATCTTCTTTCAAGTATGATTGCTTTTGTTCTTGCCATTAATCTCTTGAGCCTTTTTCTTTTTATCTATACAGTTGATGATATACATACCCAGTTTGTAGGAGCAATGTGTGCCACAGGCACTCTAAATGCAAATACTATTGGTTGGTGGGCACTGCTACTGAAAGTTACTATATTCTTTGTATCATCGATCTGGATCCTTATCAATTATATTGACCAGAGAACAGAGAATCTACCTCTTGTAAGAAAGAAATATGCCTCTCTCATTCTCTTTCTACCTCTTTTCATCTTAGACGTTTATTTTGAAATAAAATTCTTTCTGGGTTTAAGCCCTGATGTAATCACCTCCTGCTGCGGTGCCCTTTTCAGTGAAAACTCAAGAGGCATAGCAAGCACATTGGCAGGTCTGCCCATCAGGCCCATGAAGTATACCTTCTTTGCCACAGTAGCAGCATATTTTCTCACAGGCTTCCTGTCTTACAGATACACAAAAATATGGCTTATATACTTAACAGCCTTCTTAGCAATATTATTCTTTTTTATCTCTATTGTTTCTCTAATAAGTTTCATTTCTCTTTATTTTTATGAGATTCCGACCCATCACTGTCCTTTTGATATTCTCCAGAAGGAGTACCATTATGTGGGATATCCTCTTTATATCACTCTTTTAGGAGCAACGGTATTTGGACTATTCCCAGGTTTTGCAGAGTTAATGAAAGCAGAAGGGGTCCCCCTCATGCATTGGCAGAGGAGATGGTTACTCACTGCCCTGTTATTGCTTATAGTCTTTTTCCTAATAGTTCTTTATCCAATGATATTCTCCTCCTTCACCCTCGAAGGCTACGATTAAAAATCTTCACATTTTTTTCACAATTTTATTATTAGAATATATACACAACCCTACTGTCCCCCTCCACGTCCCCATCCCTCCCCCTCCGGGGATGGGGGCCCCCTTCCTTATAACAAGACTTAGTATTGAGAAAGGTGGTATCTGAAGAGAATTCAAAAACAACGCAAAGGCGTTCTTTTCTGACCAGGCCCAACTCAGGTTTTGGGGTAAATGAATTATTTGGTGTTAAGGTTTTATAATAATAAAGGCTATCTTTTTAGCCTCAGTTATAAACAAGGAGGTGTGTATGAAGGTAGAGGTGAAGTGGGTTGATGGTCTGAGGTTTGTTGCAGATGGAACATCAGGCCATAGTATTGTTATGGATGGTGACCATGAGGTAGGAGGATCAGATACAGCACCAAGACCAACAGAGCTTGTACTTATGGGACTGGGAGGCTGCACAGGCATGGATGTAATATCCATTCTCAAAAAAAAGAAACAGAATGTTACAGGGTTTGAATTAAACATAGTTGGCAAAAGGGCAGAAAACCATCCAAAGAAGTTTACTGAGATAACCATAGAGTATATTGTGAAGGGCAGAAATATATCTGAAGAGGCAGTTAAGAGGTCTGTAGAACTCTCCATGAATAAATACTGTTCTGTTAAGGCAACCCTTGAAGGTGTAGCCAATATAAGCTACACCTATAAAATAATTGAAGAAGGAGAATAAAATGCAAGATATAATCAAACAACTCTCAGGAAGTCCTATAACACCAATCAAGATGTCTCTTGACAGTAAATTCACCTTTATGTGTCATAAAGGTCTGGAGTGTTTCACCCACTGTTGTGGCAAAATCGACGTCTTTCTCACACCCTATGACATACTACGAATGAAACAGAGGTTAGGCCTTAGTTCACAGGAGTTTATAGCAAAATACACCATAATGGCTGAGCTAAAAAAGACAAAACTCCCTCTTCTGATGCTTAGAATGACACCAGAAGGCAGATGCCCCTTTGTAACTGATTCGGGCTGTACCATATACTCAGATAGACCCGTTGTATGCAGATACTATCCCATAGGTTTTGCAATTCTGAAAAGCCGAGAACTGGGAGGAGACGACTTTTTCTTTCCTATTAAGGAGTCATACTGCAAAGGCTACAATGAAGACAGAGAGTGGACAGTAAGAGAATGGAGACAGGCACAAGAGATAAACCTCTATGATGATACAAATAAGTTCTGGTTTGATATACTTCTCAGTAAAAAGCTCCTTGCATCAGATCTTCAGCCTGATGAAAAGAGCCTGAGACTGTTTCTTCTCTGCAGCTATGATATTGACAGTTTCAGAAACTTTGTCTTTGAAAGCAGGTTCCTTAAGGTACATGATATAGACTCTGAAACGATTGAAAGAATAAAAGAAGACGAGATGGAACTACTTAAATTCGCCCATCGCTGGCTACGAGGGGTTCTTTTTGGAGACCCTGAGTATAAGAGAAAAGATAGAAAAGAATAGCTTTAGGAGTGAGAAGTCTATGCTTGTTGTAATGCATCAGTGGGCAACTGAGGAGGATATAGAAGAGGTAAAAAAGACTATTGAGGAGATGGGGCTGAAGCCTGTGGTTATCCCTGGTGCAGAAAGGACTGCCATAGGGGTGATAGGAAACCAGGGATGGATTGATGATACACCTCTCATGAGACTCAAGGGAATAATGGAAATAATTCATGTTACAAAGCCCTATAAACTTGTAAGCAGAGACTTCCATCCTGAGGATACTATTATAAGTATTGATAATACAATAAAGATTGGCATTGCTGATGAATTCGTGATTATAGCAGGTCCCTGTGCGGTGGAAAACTATGAGCAGATGATGAGGGCAGGAGAGATTCTGACCTCTCTCGGGGTGAAGATAATTCGTGGAGGTGCCTTCAAGCCGAGGACATCACCCCATAGCTTTCAGGGATTAAAAGAGGAAGGTCTGAGAATTCTGGCAGAGGTAAAGAGACAGTTTGGACTAAAAGTGGTTACTGAGGTGATGAGCCCAGAGCATGTGGAAAAAGTCCAGGAAGTGGCAGACATACTCCAGATAGGTGCAAGAAACATGCAGAACTTTGACCTCCTGAAGGAGCTTGGTAAGGTACAGAAGCCTGTTCTGCTGAAGAGAGGGCTTTCAGCCACTGTGGATGAATGGCTCGCCTCTGCAGAATACATAGTAGTTGAGGGCAATGAGAGGGTTATCCTCTGTGAAAGAGGAATCAGAACTTTCGAGAGGGCAACAAGAAACACTGCTGATCTTTCTGTTATACCTCTGATTAAAAAAATCTCCCATCTACCTGTGATCTTTGATCCAAGTCATGCTACTGGTAAAAGGGACCTTGTGAGGCCCATGGCCCTCGCCTCTGTAGTGGCAGGAGCAGATGGTGTGATGATTGAGGTCCATCCTGAGCCTGACAAGGCACTCTCAGACGGACAGCAGTCCCTCAACTTTGAAGCATTCTCTCGACTGTATAGAGATTTAACCAAACTTCATAGGTTTTACAAAAATGAGCTGAAGCTGTCTGAATCCAGCACCCTTGTGTAGTCCACCTTTATCGGTATCTCTTTACCCCTACCTTTCTGCAACACTCTGAAACCCTGCACTTTGTGCATAAAGGACTGATAGGCTTACATATACCTTGCCCAAAGGCCACAAGAAGACCATTCAGCATCTTCCAGTATCTCTTTGGCAGCCTCTCTCTTAAGGCCATCTCTGTCTCCTCAGGTGTTCTGGTTCTCACATAGCCCCAGCGATTTGTGATCCTGTGGACATGGGTATCCACACATATTCCATCCTTTCCATAGCCGAGTGTTATCACCAGGTTTGCTGTTTTTCTACCCACACCTTCAAGCCTCAAGAGCTCTTCTAAAGTGGAAGGCACCTTTCCATTGTATTTCTGTACTATTGTATCTGAAAGCCTCTTTATCCTTTCTGCCTTCACCCTGTAAAAGCCTACAGGATAGATCGCCTTCTCTATCTCTTTTGTGCTGAGCTTTATCATATCCTGAGGAGTATGGGCCAGGCTGAATAGCCTCTTTGTGGCCTCTGATGTGGTTTTATCCTGAGTTCTGAGACTGAGAATACAGGAAATAAGCACTTTAAAAGGATCTCTGTCTCTTCTGGAGAGTTGATCAAGCCATGGAAGATCCAATTCCTTGACATGTCTCTGGACAAGCTTTATTACTCGGTCTATATCGAAGTCCTTCTGGATCATACATATCAGTCAGGCTCAATTGTTATCGCTTCAACAGGACAGTTCTCCTCTGCTGCCTCACAACAGTCTGCATAGTCACATGCATCAGGATCAATCACTCTTGATTTGCCTATCTCTTCATCCAATGCAAACACCGCAGGACATATCTCCTGACAGTTTCCACAACCTATACATTTGTCTTCATCAATCCAGATTCTCATAGCATACTCCTTGTACTGGGTTAATATTCATAGGGTATACTATTATATCTAAAAACCGGCTATTTTTCTTGGAGGTTTCAATGATTGAGAAAGAGGCTATACTTGGATACTTAAGACAGAGGTACAAGGATGTAAACCTATTAGAGTTTAAAAGATTAGGAGCAGGAGTACATGGTACAGGATTCTCCCTGATCTTTGAGTCTGAAGGTAAAAGATATGAGTATGTAATCAAAGACCTGGCCCCTCAGGGGCTCGGCCATGATTATCCCTCAGACAGGGCTTCTGTATTCCTACTTGCCTATGATGAATATCCCAATCTACCCAGCCATGTGAGACCAGTGGATGTGCTTGCATTGATGGAGGATGGCTCTGTTAAATCGATAAGTGGTGGCAAGGAGTACTTTCTTGTAATGGAAAAAGTGGAGGGAACGAACTATTTTGTTGATTTAGAAGATATGAAAGAGAAAGATTCCCTTAACAGCAGAGACCGGGAAAAGATCCACTCCATGGTAGAGTACCTTGCAGACATCCATTCAGTAAAGAAGGAATCGAAAGACCTTTACTGGAGGAAGTTAAGAGATACAATCGGGCATGGAGAGTGTCTGATGGGGGTTTTTGATTTCTATCCTGAAGGTGTTCTGAGCTATCAGGAGATGGCAGAAATAGAAAAGCTCTGTATTGACTGGAGAGCCAAGCTGAAGCCCCTTTACAGGAGACTGTCCCAGATACATGGAGACTTCCATCCAGGAAATATATGGTTCAGAGACAGAGAGTTTGTCCTCTTAGACAGGAGTCGTGGTCCATGGGGAGAGCCTGCAGATGACATCACCGCCCTTAGTATTAACTATATCTTCTATTCAATAATGTATCACAATGAAGTGAAGGATGCCTACAAGGAAGCTCTAAAGCTCTTTTATGACTCCTACCTGCAGAAAACCTCTGACGAGGAGATACTATCAGTGGTAGCACCCTTTTATGCCTTCAGAGGTGCAGTAGTAGCCCATCCAGTATTCTATCCCCAGTTGAGCAGAGAACAAAGGCGTAAAATATTCCATTTTGTAAAAGGAGTACTAAGAGACAGAAGTTTTAATTATCAGGATGTGAATAGATACTTAGATTAATCTACCCCTTCTTGTAAAAAACTCACTCAGAGCAAGTCTTATCACAGCTGCCTTTGACCACTTCTTCCCTGTCTCCTCTGTATACTCCCTTGCCACCTCCTCCAACGCCTCAAGCACCTCTTCTTCCAGATACAGATTGAATCTTACAAGTTTTTCTTTTTCTTCTTCCATAGATTAATTATAAACAATTTTTAGACACCTGACATAGACCCGATACCCCTTCCCCAAAACCGATTATCAGTTGGAATTTCATCAGAAAAGATTGCAATTTGCCTGTAAAATCTTTATAATTTAATAAATCCTTACATGGAGATATGAACTTGAAAAAGATAAAAAGTAGATATCTCCTAATATTCACAATATTTTATCTCTTTTTTGTTCCTGCCCCTGTTGATGCCTCAGCAAAGAGTGAGCATATCCTGTCAGAAGACCTACTTATAGCCCAGGGTATTGAAGCCCTTAACAGGAGTGACTACTCCAAGGCAGAACAGCTATTTCAAAAAGCCCTGAAAGAAGACCCTCTCAATCCAGAGGCCTTATATTACTTAGGGATCACTTATAGCAGAACAGGACAATACACCGATGCTGAAGGGCTTTTGCTTAAGGCACTCAGTATAATAGGAGAGAATGACTACATACACCTGGAACTGGGTAGACTCTACACCATTACAGATGAATGTACTAAGGCAGTATCTCATCTGAGAAGATTACTGAATTCTGAGGATCGTACCATCAGAGAGGGTGTCACAGAACTGCTTAGGATATGTGAACCATCAGCATATGGACTCAGTGTCTATGCCTCTCTACAGTATGACACAAATGTGGTGCTTGAACCCACAAATCCACCAATTAAAGCACCAGAGAAGGAAGACCTGAAAGGGGTTCTTTATGTTGACGCCTATCTGAGACTCTTCAGCACCAACAATGCCAAGATGCTTACAAGATACAACCTCTACCAGAGTCTCTACCAAAAAGATGATTTAACTAAGTTTAATATCCACTATCAAAGGCTTAACCCCTGTATACAGTGGTCTTCTGGTGAAAACTTCTCTACAGAAACAGGCTATGCCTTTGAATACTCCTACTTTGGCAGTAAGCTATATGGCAGAAGCCATGGATTTTATTTTAACATGAGAATTATCCATAATAGAGCTGTCTCCAGCAGTCTCAGTTACGAGTATAAAAAGCAAAGATACTGGGATAGCTCCCTTTTTGAGGATAACTCAATAAGGTCAGGGCATAAGCATACTGTAAAAGGAGGTATTACTTTCAGAGTAAGGACCCTTCAAACCACTATATCAGGAGCCCATGAATGGACAAGGACAAAAAAGGACTACTGGGACTACAATGGCTATTCCATTGGAGCTATACTTCGATATCCCATCCAGAGGGCTCTCATAGGCATAGAGTATGAATTCACTGAAAATCGCTTCAAAGCTCCTTTTATACCCACAGATATAGAAAGAAAGGACAGACTACACGAGGTGACTCTCCAATTAATATACAACATTAGTAGAAAGATGATGCTTATACTACAACAGGACTACATCAGGAACATCTCTAACATCAATGTGTTTGAATATAAAAGAAGTATAACTTCTCTCACATTGAAGGTGGAGGTACTGTGAGAAAGGCTATATTAGCCTTACTTGTCTGTCTAACGGTGGGAGCTACCCTACCAGAGAATATCCATGCACTCACAAGGGCGGGCAAAGTACTCAGTGTAAGAAAAGAGGTATATATCCTGAGAGAAGCAGAGAAAAAAGAGGCCACTCCTCAGGCTCCTCTTTTTATGGAGGATACTGTAGAGACAGGCAAAGACTCAGGGGCAAAGCTCTACTTTATAGATGACAGTGTCCTGAACTTGTCTGAGATGAGCAGGCTCGTGGTGAAAGAGTATCTATACAATTCTGAAAAGGGACGCTCAAAGGCTATATATAAACTACTAAGAGGCGCATTAAGAGTTTTTGTCGGAAACTCTGAGTTAGAGATTCATACCCCAACTGCATTAGCATCAGTCAGGGGTACAAGGTTCATCATATGGATAGAAGGTTCTGAAGAGGCATTGACCACATTTGTACATGTGATAGAGGGAGAGGTAGAATTGAGAAACATCAAAGGAGGGCCTATTGTTGTTATACAGAAGGGAGAGTCTTCAATAATAAAAGGACCTAACCCTCCCCGCCTGATAAGAGGAATCATAACCTCTAAACTTAGGCCCATTATTAAAGGAACAGCTGTTGTAGGCAAGGTTTCTATAAGGAAGAAGCCTCCTAAACTGCTTAAACCTCTTAGGCCTCGCCATATCTCAAAGAGACTCAAAAGACACCTCTGGCAGAGACCACCTGTTGAATTAACAAGGGTGGGAATAAAAATACTCTTTCCAAGGTGAAGGAATGAGACTTCTAATATTTACAGTTGTTATAATTCTCCTCGCCTCCTGTGGAGGTACTATAGAGGAGTATCCCTACTCAACAGTGTATATAAGCTTTGGCACCCAAGAGACAGACAGTGTCTCCATCACAGAGATACCCCGAGCAGTATCACTAATAAAAATAGTAGTTGAGGCCCCTGATATGCCTACCATAGAGGAAGAATTTGAGATAATAGACTGGAGCAGAGACTTTCAGACATTCATTATGGTACCAAAGGGCAAAGGGAGACACTTCATTGCATTGGCTATTGACCAGGAGGGATATATCATCTTTAAAGGTGACACCCTTGCTGATCTGTTTGAGAATGAGGTCACCTTGATTATCCAGATGCAGAGGGTCGAACCCACTCCAATGTCTATTATCTGATGAAGACAAAAGAGACATTAATCCATATATCCATAATCCTTCTTATGGTATCCCTGTTTCTCCTTTCTCCTTCAGTCATAAATGAACATATAGAGGGTCTTCTTACGGACTTCAGGTTTAAATTAAGAAACCTAATACATACTCCTTCTGTGTCTGATGAGATAGTTATTGTGGCTATTGATGAAGAGTCTCTTAGGAGATACGGCAGATGGCCATGGTCCCGAGCACTTCAGGCCAGACTCATAGAAGATATCCTCTCTGCAGAGCCCAGAGTACTCGGTATTGACATCCTTTATGTAGAACCTGAAAGCGATGTGGCAGACCAGCGTCTTGCAGAAGTACTTTCCAGATACAGAAACCGTGTAGTACTTGCCCTCGGATTTGAGATAGAGGAGAATAAGAAATACAGAGGCATAATACCTCAGCACCTCTACAGAAGTACTGTGCAGAGGATAGAAAATTACAGTCTTCTTAGGGTACCTGAAGCATATAGGTGTCTTCTGCCCCCTGAGGAGATAGCCACTGCTACAGTCTTTGGACATGTCTATAGCATGCCTGACAGAGATGGTAAGAGGAGATGGGAGTATCTGTACCTTCAATATAATGGAGAACTGGTGCCCTCCTTTGCCCTACAGGTAGCAAGGGTAGCAATGGGTGTATCTGTAGATGCCCTGAAGGTAATTGGCGGAATGGGGGTTGAGATAGGTCATCGATTTATTCCTACAGACACCTTTGGCAGAATGCTGATAAACTATCTTGGCAAAGAGGGAAGTTTTTGTTATATCCCTGCCTACAGGGTGCTTGAGGGAGAAATATCTAAAGAGGAACTGAGAGATCGGGTGGTACTACTGGGTGTAACAGCCCTGACAGTGTATGACCTTGTGATAACCCCTTTTTCTGCAAATACACCAGGAACTGAGAAGAACGCCACTGTAGTATCAAATATCCTTACAGGAAGAATCTTAAAAGATGCCCCAAGCTTTATAAACATACTCCTTATAGCAGTCTCTGGAGCCTTGGGCATCTTTATCAGACCCTCAAGAGCAGTTAGAACAATCCTCTGGTTCTGTGGACTGGCTGTAGCAGTTCTCTTTTTCAATCTCATAATATTCGAAGGATTTATGTGGAGGCTTAACCTCTTTTATCCTATGGCTGTGGTGCTGTTAGAGGGAGGAATAGCTGTAACCTACAGATATCTCTTAGAAGAAAGACGTCAGAGGCAGATAAAACGTATCTTCTCCTGTTATGTCTCCCCAAAGATAGTAAAAAGGCTGATTGAGTCTCCTGAGATGGTGAGACTTGGTGGTGTAAAGGAGAAGGTAACAGTGTTGTTTGCTGATATAAAAGGATTCACTTCTTTAGCAGAAAAGCTATCCCCTGAGGAGGTAGTTTCAATCCTGAATGAATACTTTAAGGAGATGACCGATGTTATATTCGCCCACGATGGAACCCTTGATAAATTTGTAGGAGATGAAATCATGGCCTTCTGGGGTGCACCTGTAAAACAACCCAGACATGCAGAGATGGCAGTACAGTGTGCCATAGAGATGATAAAAAGACTCAGACTTCTTCAACAGAGATGCAGAGCCCGGGGAAGACCAGAAATAGATGCCGGCATAGGAATCAACACGGGAGAGGTTATTGTAGGAAACATTGGTTCAGAAGACAAGAAAATGGACTATACTGTTATTGGAGACCATGTAAACCTGGGAGCCCGGCTTGAGTCCCTTACAAGACAGTACAATACAGACATCCTCATATCAGAGTTTACATACAACTGTCTCTCCAAGGAATTTATCATGAAGATGGACGCTGTGGTGGAGATAAAGACAGTGGGCACTGTAAAAGTCAGAGGCAGAGAGACACCTGTAAAACTCTACAGTATAGCAGTAAATAAAGGCAATAGTTGACATTTTATAAGGGCTATCTTTATCATCAATTATGGCTACAGAGAAGGACTGGAGAGTTCTTTTCGATTCCCTTAGCAGAGAAGATTGGGACCATGCAATCCAGATGGTTGATTCCCTTGTGAGGGAAGAACCGAATGATCCTACTCATTTCCTGAAACTCGGAGACTTCTTCCAGAACAAGCGCAACTGGGATGCAGCAGTGGCTGCCTACAGAAAGGCAACAGAGCTATACAAGAAAGAAGGAATTTATGAAAAGGCGATACTCACACTGAAGAAGATCCTCTCTATTAAGCCCCATGATTTAGAGGTTCAGAGGGAGATCACAGATCTACTTGTTGAACTTAAAACAGAGAAAGTTACTCCTCAGCAGACCGCACCCTTAGGGAAGCATCAGACTGTAGAGGAGCTAAAGGAGACCTTTCTAAGGTCAGAACTGCTACCTGAACCATTCAGAAAAGAGGGTGTAATTATGCTGCTGCAAAGGGCAAAGGCACTCACCTTCCCCCCTCAACACAGGATTATAAGAGAGGGAGACACAGACAGAACTGTCTATATAATTATGAAAGGTTCTGTAGAGGTGAAGACCTATGTAAAGGACGAAGAGATCAGACTGGCTGTTCTGCTGGAGGGAGACATATTTGGTGAGATAGCCTTTCTAACCCTTAGCCCCAGAACTGCATCTGTTATAAGTCTTACAGAGGTCTCTCTCTTGGTGCTTACACAAGAGCTTCTTGAGAAGATGATCCGCCAAGAGCCTATAATACTCAAGTATCTATACGATTTATATAAATCAAGAAAGTAGACTCAGAAGTGACTATCAAGGTAGTTGGTCATTTTACTACTTTCCTTTTCGACTCAGGGATGCTTCTTGATGCAGGATCAGTTGTTGATTATCTCAGCTTAGAGGAACAGAAAAAGGTTGATCATATAATTCTCACACATCCTCATGTAGACCATATCCGAGACCTTCCTCTTCTGGTTGGCAACAGACTGAATAGTAACTACCTAAAACCCCTCGCTGTTTATGGACATTGCTCCACTCTTAGGGCTCTGAAAGAACATATATTCAACAACAGCATCTGGCCTGATTTCACCTGTATACCTTCTAAGTCATCACCTATTCTCAGATTGATAGAACTTAGACCTGCTGAGCCAGAAAGTATAGCCTCGCTCTGGGTCTATCCTGTACTGATGGAGCACTCTGTAGAGACCTTTGGATATATAATAAGAACTCCAGAGAACAGGTATATTGCCTTTACTGCCGATACAGGCCCAACAGAGAATTTCTGGAGAGAGGTGAAAGAAAAAGATGTGAAGAAGATTGTTGTTGAGGTGAGTTATCCAGATAAGATGAAGGATATCGCCCTCAGCACAGGACATCTATGTCCCACCCTTCTAATTGAGATGCTTGAAAGGTACAAAATAACTCCAGAGATACTTTATATCACCCATATGAAGCCCCAGTTCACTGAAGCCATAAAGAAAGAACTTCTCTCATGTCTTTATACAAAATATGTTGTGCTTGAGAAGGGTTCTGTAATTGAGATTTAAAATTATATCACCATACAGAGATGAGTCTATACAGGTTCTTGAGTTCTCCTCTAAGATCACCAGAGGAAACTCTCTTTAAAACAGACTCCCTGTATCTCCTAACCAAAGTGCTACCATCCCTCTTTATCATTATCCTAACGGCCCCATCAATGTCTGTTCTTAAGAGCTTATACCCCTTAAGCCTTTCAAGTACATCCCTATGGGGATGACCATAGGGGTTATCAGAGCCTACACTTACGACCACCATCTCTGGAGATACTGCTCTTAGGAACCTCTCTGTAGAGGAGGTGCTGCTTCCATGATGGGGTATCTTCAGCACCCTGCTCCTTAGATATCTTCCCAGTCTGAGTAGAGACTCCTCTGCATCCCCTTCAATGTCACCAGTAAAAAGCACTGACAGAGTAGTCTTCTCAACCTTTACCACAAGAGAGTTGTTGTTCTTCTCGTCACCCCTTAAGATATAGTATCCCTCTGGAGGATGTAATACAAGTAGACTCATATCATCCTTTTGTAACATCGTACCTGCCTTCAGTCTCCTCTTTCTTACTCTATCAGGAAGGGATGGTTTATAGGTAATAAAACCATTGTCCCATAACTCCCTCACTTCAAACTCTCTAAGTACTCTCCATAGACCTCCTGAATGGTCCGTACCTGCGTGACTTAAAAGCAGTGCATCAACCTGTTTTATACCTCGATATCTAAGATAGCTGATCAACTCGACACCTGTGGGACCTGTATCCAAGACTATGGTATTTCTTCCGTCTTCCACCACAGCAGCATCTCCCTGGCCCACATCCAGAAAGGTAACCATGACTGAATATGCTCTGTCAAAGGTATAAGAAGAAAGAATAAGCAAAGCTCCTGTAACAAAAAATATCCCAGAAACAAGCTTCTTTCTTAAAATCAGCATAAGCACTGAGAGGTATAAGAATACAATCACCAGGGGAGAAAATCCCTTTACAGGCATCCATGCCATAGATGACTCTGAGGCAGCCACAACAGTGGTGTTAACAAGGGAGACCATCTTTGTTAAAAGACCTGTAAAGGGAAATTCTCCAGTGATAAGAAATGCTATGCTTGAGAAAATCGCAAAAGGAAGGATAACAAAACATACAATAGGTGTAATTACCATATTAAAAGGTATTGTAAAGATGGAGATATGATGAAACCAGTATGTAATCAGAGGCATTAATCCAAAGAAGACCCCAGAGGTGATAAAGAACAGCCTCAGAGATACCTTAACCAATCTGTTTGTGAATCTCTCAACGAGAGGCTCTGTTTTAGTAATCGTGAGTCCTATAAAAAGCACTGCCATAAAAGAGAGCTGAAATGAAGGACTGAATAGAGCCTGGGGGTCAGTCAGTAGAATGACCACTGCTGCAAATAATACTGCATAGAGCCACTGTCTCTTTCTACCAAGAAGCAGTCCTATAAGAAACAACATAGTCATTATAAATGCCCTCATAGCAGGTATCCTTCCACCTGAGAGCATGAGATAAAAACACAGAGGTGGTAGGGTCAGCACTGCTGCCACTTCTTTCAGGCTGACAAAAGAGCTAATCCTTATAAGCCATTTAAGAGGCATCAGTCTGGCTACCCAGAATACTGATGAAAACACCATGAAGGCAAAAAGTCCAAAGTGGGTACCTGAGATGCTCAACAGATGGGAGACTCCCACCTTTGAATATGCACTGTAAAGCCCTTTCTGAGGACTATGTCCTACTACCACAGCAGATAAAACCTCAGCCACATCCTCAGGAAAACTCTTGTAGAAATGTTCAAGGAGTCTCCATCTGAGTATCTGTGGTAGATATCTTATATTATTGATAGAACTTGCAGAAAAACTCCTCGGTATGATTATTACTTTAGGACTATGTGGTAGACTACCTGGATTGTATCTCCTCTGCTTCATTTTCAGAAGCCCTATCCCTCTTATCAGTGTTCCTGGTGGAAGAGGTCTGTCAAGAATAATCTCTGTATCCGAATCTATCCTGGGGTGCCGTAGGGAAATACCCTGCCTCCACTTATGGACTCCCTTGATGGGCAGATCATCGATTATACCCTCAAAGACTACATTATCCATCCTCCTTATAAGAGTAAAGCTTTTCCCTAAATGCACTGAATGGGAGTATACAAAAACCGTGGAGAAGACCAGAAACAGCAGCACCGTCCTCTTTATGCCGAATCTTTTGAGGAAGATACATAATTGAGAAAGAAGGAGTATGAATGTAAAATTGGGAAAATAGAGAAAAATATAACTCAGGACAATAGCTTCTATAATAATTATCCAGAGGACAAAGGCACCTTCAACCACCACTTCTGGAGTTGTCTGTATTTTTTATAGTCTCTGACACCTCTTCTGCTATCTCCTGAATCAGTTCCCTGTCAGCTCCCTCAACCATAACCCTTATCTTCTGCTCTGTTCCTGAGGGTCTCACGAGAATCCTTCCCTCCTTAGAGAGCTTCTGCTCTGCAGCCTTTATAGACTTCTTAACCCTGGCATCTTCGATAACACTTTTATCCTTTACTTCAATATTTATCAGTATTTGGGGATATAGGAATATATCAGAGACAAGCTCTGACAAAGTTCTCTCCTTCTTCTTCATAAGGTACAGCATCTGTAGTGCCGTTACAGGTCCATCCCCTGTGGTGTTGTAGTCAAAGAATATTATATGTCCTGACTGTTCACCTCCCAGGTTATAACCCCCTTTTATCATCTCCTCTACTACATATCTGTCTCCAACAGGAGTCCTTACAAGCCTAATCCTCTTCTTCTGTAGATACCTTTCCACTCCAAGATTTGTCATAACTGTTGCCACAACTGTATTACGTTTCAGGATTCCTTCTTTCTTCATCTCCTTAGCCCATGCTGCCATCATCATGTCTCCATCCACCTCTCTCCCCTCCTCATCAACAAGCATACACCTGTCAGCATCACCATCATGGGCCACTCCTACATGGGCACCATGACGTAGTACCTCCTCTTTGAGGTGGTGTAGATCTGTAGAGCCACAGCAGTGGTTTATATTCGTTCCATCAGGATGATTATTGATGGTAATCACCTCTGCCCCCAGTTCAGTCAATACAGTAGGGGTTATCTTGTATGCTGCACCATTGGCACAGTCCACAACTACCTTTAGCCCCTCCAGTGTAAAACCCTTTGGTATTGTCGATTTTATGAATTCTATGTATCGGCCTGTGGCATCCTCAAGTCTGTAAGCCTTGCCAATAGATGCCCCTACAGGACGCTCATCCAGGAAAGATTTAGCCAGCACAAGTCTTTCTATCTCTTCTTCAATACTGTCAGACAATTTAAAACCATCAGGTCCGAAAAACTTTATCCCATTGTCCTGGAAGGGATTATGTGAAGCAGATATGACAATACCTGCATCCATTCTCATTGTTCTTGTGAGATATGCCACCCCAGGAGTAGGTAAAGGACCCACCAGTACCACATTCATCCCCATAGAGCAGATTCCAGAGGTAAGCGCGCTCTCAAGCATATATCCCGATATTCTCGTATCCTTTCCTATAAGAATTCTATTGCGGCCACCAATCTTTCTGAGTGTCTTTGCCGCTGCCATCCCAATCTTTACTACTGTCTCTGGAGTCATGGGATTACGATTAACCATACCTCTGATACCATCAGTACCAAAGAGTTTCATTTCTCTGCCTCCTTTTTTATAAACCTAATCTCCACTGTATCTGTAAGTAGTCTCACCCTCTCAAATTCTGAATGGACCCTGACCCGCTTCACTGTATTTGTTCCCACATCCTCTGGAACTATCCTATCAGTAATGACATATCTAACCTTCTTTAAGATACTCGAAGGCCCTGCTATAACAATCTCTGACGGTTCTATCTCCATTTTATATTTATCTTTCAGTCGCCCTGATAAAGAAACCACTACAGGGACTGTCTTTGTCTCTGTTCTGTCAAGCAATACCTCTACCTGTGAAGGCTCTATCTCAGAGACATTGACTGCAGAAGGGATCTTAATATCCTTTTTGGTTATCTTATACCTCAGTCTACCTTCTGTCTTGCCCTTCATATCCACTGTAACCCTCAGGTCCTCTGTCTTGAGAGATCTGAGAATTCTTTCACTCCCAAAGAGTGTAATATTCACTCTATCCACATTTTTATAAACAATCTCATACCCTTGAGGTATATTCACATATTCAATTGGCACCTCAATAGTCACTTCAGAGACACCTTTTGCTGATATCAGATACCAGAGCACCACTGCGAGTGCAAGAGACAGAAGCTTAAGTCCTATATTATTAAGAAAGACCTGATTCAACTTCACCATCACTTCCGTCTCCTCTCTGTTTTCCGTTCTGTGAAGACCCTTGTTAAATACTCCATAAGTGAACCCATATCCATAGGGCTTTCCAATCTGCCGTACTCTGCAACAGATATCATTCCTGTCTCCTCAGAAACTACTACAACCACAGCATCTGACTCCTCGGTTAAACCAAGGGCTGCCCTATGTCTGGTCCCAAGAGATCGGCTTATGTCTGCCCTGAATGTGATAGGAAGGAAACATCCTGCAGCAACCACCCTGTCTCCTCTTATTATCACAGCACCATCATGTATAGGTGAAGAGGGATGAAATATGCTTAACAGCAATTCCTTTGACACCCTTGCATCAAGGTGTGTCCCTATCTCTACCAATTCATTCAGGGAGATATCCCTCTCTAAAACAATAAGGGCCCCTATCTTTCTGTTTGCCATGGTCACAGCAGCCCTTACTATCTCATCTACAGACTTCATCTCTGATGCAGGTGCAAGATTGGGCAGAAAGGGAGGTTGTCCCATTCTCGCAAGGGCCTTTCTTATTTCTGGCTGAAAAAGGATTATAAGGGCAAGGACCACCTGTGCCCAGAAACTCTGAATAATCCAATACATGGTATGCAGTTGTAGATAATCAGAGAGAAAGAAGGCAGCAAGCAGAATTAAGAGTCCAATGATCATCTGTACAGCCCTTGTACCTTTTATAAGCAGAAGTAGCCGATATATCACAAAGGCAACAATAAGTATATCCAGAATATCCTGCCACCTGATATACCTGAATGCCTCAGACAGCCACATTCCGCCCCCTTAATGACCTGTTCCTTCTGATTTCTTTCTATCTATGGGTATGAGTATACCTACTGTCCTGTTCTCCTTGGTAAGATATTTTCTTGCTACACGAGAGACATCATCTGGAGTAACCTCGTTTAGTTGTTGAAGATATCTCTCTTTCAGGCGCCAGTCTCCAAGTATCTCAAACATCCCTATAAGCTCTGCCTGAAAGAATATGGAATCCTGTCCCATTATAAAGGTGGCTTCAATCTGGTTCTTTGCCTTCTGTACTTCTTTCTCCTCAGGTAACTTCCTCTTTATCTCCTCCACAACCTCAAGTAGTGCCTTCTCCAAGGTGGTGCCATCAGTGCCCTCTGTCGCTGTACCTCCAAGAAAAAACAGAAATGGATCAATCTGCAATCCATTGTAAGAGGCAAAAGCCCCTATTGCCACTTTCCTGTCACGCACAAGCTTCTTGTACAACCTTCCACTTTTGCCAGAAAGCACAGAACTCAGCACATCAAGAGCAGCACTGTCTGGATCTGGAAAGCTCGGAACATGGTAGGCAATCAACACATAAGGCAATTTTGCTTCTTTCTTCACATACACCCTTTTTTCACCCCGCTGCTGGGGCTCCTGAGATGAGAGGGGTCTCCTTTCAGGACATTCAGGAACATCACTGAAGTATTTTTTTACCATATTCAGTATCTTCTCTGCCTTTACATCACCTGCCACCACTATAAAGGCATTCTGGGAACAATAATAGGACCTATAATGTTTAAAGAGGTCTTCCTTTGTTATACTGGCAATCTCTGACATCCAGCCTATTACAGGATTATGATATGGATGCACCTTAAATGCAGTAGCAACCACTTCCTCATACACAAGGCTCTGGGGGTCATCTTCGTATCTAAGTCTTCTTTCCTCCATAACTACATTACGTTCATACCTTACATCCTCATCCCTGAGAAGAAGATTCTTCATCCTGTCAGCCTCCAACTCCAAGGCAAGTTCTATTCTGTCAGAAGGAAGTGTCTCATAATACATTGTATAATCCCTTGTGGTGAAGGCATTGTCAACACCACCGTTCTTTTGAATGAGTCGTGAAAATGTCTTTGGACCGAAGTTCTTACTCCCCTTAAACATCATATGTTCAAGCAGATGGCTGATGCCACTTTTCCCACCAGGTTCATCTCTTGAGCCTACCCTATACCATATCTGGAAGGTAGCAATAGGGGCCTTATGATCCTCTGATACAAGTATTTTCAGACCATTGTCGAGTATGAACTCTTTAACAGTACTGGCATCTGCAGTCCCCAGTAGAAACAGGATGCCCAGTAGGATAAGTACCTTTCTGGCCACTCCCCTTCTCATAGTTAATTAATATATTAACAAAAAAAAGGTTAAAAATACTGAAATTATTGACCTTCCCTCCAGTTCTCGATCTCTTTATGCATCTTTATAAACCTCTCAACAGCAGGATGGTCCTCACCGAGTATGAGTTTGAATCTCCTTAGTGCTTCTTCAAAACTGACTACTCTGTCTCCATCAATAAGATTGTCAGCATATGCTACTATTTTCTCCTCAGGTGTCTCTGGTATATAATCCCTCTCAGGCAGACCAAGCGCTACAGCCTCTTGTCTACTTATCCCTGCTCCTATATGTCTCTCAATGATTCTTATAACTCTTTCGTCAAGCCCCATATTCTTTGCCATCTCAGCACCAACCACTGCATGCTCAATCCCATGAGTCTTGGCCCTACCAATATCATGATAAACTGCACCCTTTTCAAGAAGCTCACGGTCAACAGAGATGGTTACTGAATCTGCTATTTGTAGCGCCAGCCTCCTTACAGCGAGTATATGGGCTATTACATTCTCACCACACCCCAGTGACCTCAGCAAAGGAACAATCTCTTTCTCTTCCAAAGAAAACCTCCTCTATAAAATCAAATTTTTCAATAGGTACTCTTAGGTGGAAGATAAAGGGGCTTCGAGGGCACCTCATATAATGGCACCTTTTCAGCAGGAGCCTCCTCCTCTGGTTCTTCAGGAGATTTCGATATCTTCTCAGATATAGAGGTCTTCTCAAATGGTTTAGTTGAGGATCCAGGTTTATAGAATTTCACACCTTTGATATTGCCTTGGGAGTCAAAATGTATGGAATAATTTTTTATATAATAGAGGCTCAGGAGTTTTATTATTACCTCTTCCAGAGAAGATGCCTTTATTGCTGTTGAAATCCTTTCTGTTAGAGGATACCTTATATCAAGGGCAAATCCAAACCTCTCTGCCAGATAATTCAGTACCTCAGAAAGCTTCTCATCCTTAATCCTCACAACTACCAGTGAATTATTCTTCTCTATATCTACAGTAGCTGACGCATCTATAACTGTAATTAACAAAAAGAAAGCAACAAAGAACAAGAGATATCCTGCTTTATTATTTTGCTGCTTCCTTTTCTGTCTTTCTTTCAGTAATGATCTTCTGTGCAATATTCCCTGGAACCTCCTCATAATGGGAAAATTCCATTGTATAGAGTCCTCTGCCCGAGGTGAGGCTATGTAGCTGATTTGCATATGTGAGCATCTCAGCCATTGGCACAAGGGCAACAATCTTCTGATTACCACCAGCTTGGGGCTCTACACCCTGGACTTTCCCCCTTTTTGCATTAAGGTCTCCTATTACTGCTCCAAGGGTATCCTCTGGAGTGATCACCTCCACCTTCATTATAGGCTCCAGCAACACAGGCTTTGCCTCCATGGCTGCCTTCTTAATTGCAAGAGAACCCGCGATCTTAAAGGCAAGCTCTGAGGAGTCCACAGAGTGGTAAGAACCATCATAGAGAGTAACCCTCAGGTCAACCATTGGATAACCTGCAAGTATCCCTTCTTTAAGTGCCTCAACTATACCCTTCTCCACTGCAGGTATATACTGCCTCGGGATAACACCTCCAACTATCTTGTCCACAAACTCAAACCCTGCACCCCTGGGTAGTGGTTCTATCTCTATCCAGCAGTCACCATACTGGCCTCTACCGCCTGTCTGTTTCTTGTATTTACCCTGAGCCTTTGCTCTGCCTTTGATCGTTTCACGATAGGGTATCTTAGGGGTCTTCATCTCTACACTAACACCAAACTTTCTCTGGAGTTTCTGTAAAGCCACCTCAATATGCACCTGCCCCATACCTGAAAGTATGAGCTCATTGGTCTCCTCGTCCCTGTAATACCTTAGGGTAGGGTCCTCTTCTGCTATCTTGTGCAGTCCTGCACTGATCTTCTCTTCATCCCCTTTACTCTTTGGAGCAATCGCATAAGAGAGGATTGGCTCTGCAAAAGTTACTCTATCAAAAACAATCGGTGCTGACTCATCACAGATGGTGTCTCCTGTGTTGGTCTCTTTCAGCTTTGCAACCACAGCAATCTCTCCAGGACCTGCTGTCTGTGCAGGAACCTGTTTTTTTCCAAGAAGATAAGAGACCTGCCCTATCCTCTCCTTTGTATCAGTGGATGCATTATAGACAGTAGAGTCTGCCCTGAGGGTGCCGGAGTAGACTCTCATCACAGTGAGTTTACCTGCGAAGGGATCAGCTATGGTCTTGAATACATATGCAGAGAGGGGGGCTTCAGGAGAGGGATTTCTTGTCACTTCTGAACCATCCTTGGGATTTCTACCCACTATCGGTCTTATCCTTGCCATCTCTTCAGGAGAAGGCAGACAGAGCACAATGGCATCCATCAGCAGGTCTATCCCCACATTCTGGGTGGCAGCTCCACAGACCACAGGGAGAAACCTCCTTGTGAGGGAACCTTCTTTTATACCCCTGATAATCTCTTCTTCAGATAGGTCCTCACCTTCCAGATACTTCTCTATAAGTTCATCATCAGCCTCTGCAATCTTTTCCACCAGTTTCTTTCTATACTCATTCACATCCTCTGAGTCAGGAAGCTCTATCTCTACTCTCTTGCCATTTTCCCATTTATATGCCTTCATCTTTATCAGGTCTACAATCCCTGAGAAACTGTCTGCCTCACCAATAGGTATATTCAAAGGGATCGCCTCTGTCTCAAAAGACTTCTCTATATCACCAATCGCCCTTGAAAAACTCGCATTCTCTTTATCAAGCTTATTCACAAAGACTATTCTTGGCAGTTCATACTCGCAGGCATATTTCCATATCTTTTCTGTCTCAGCCTTAACTCCTGATATTGCACTCACTATCAGTACTGCACCATCTGAAACCCTGAGACAACCCCTTGTATCCTCTATAAAGTTCAAAAAACCAGGGGTATCTATAATATTGAGTCTGTAATTATTCCAGTCACAGAAAGCGATTGCAGAAGTGATGGATATCTTTCTCTCAATCTCTTCAGGTTCATAATCAGTTACTGTGTTTCCTGCCTCAACTGAACCCATCCTGTCGATCATACCTGCATTAAACAGCATTGCTTCAACCAGAGATGTCTTCCCTGCACCACTATGGGCAATAACTGAAAAGGTTCTGATATTCTTTACATCCACTTTACCCATGCTACCCCCTTTGCTCTATTTTTAAATTCTCCAACAGAATAAACTATTCTTCATCCACTGTCTCTGGTGGTAGTATTTCCTCCACAATAGGCTTGTACTCTACCTTTTTTTCCATTCTTGATGTGATCGCTCTTACAGCAATGAAGGCTATCAGAAAAAGTCCAAAGCCCCCAATTGCTGACAAAAGGTCAGGATCTATCGTCTCAATAAACCTACTTAAAAACTCCTTGCCAACTATAGCACCTACAACCAGTGCTATAGCAGGAATACCATATATAATTACAGACCCCTTCAGATAAGAATAAGGACGGAAAACAACCTTCACCCTTTGGCCTTCCCTTGCCTTCACCTGGTTGAATGCCTCAATTATTGCTCCACCCTCAGTGAGCAAACATTTCCCCTCAGTACATTTATCACAGATACTCTTTCTCTTTACAAGAACCTTTGCAATAACCCCATCAATGCTCTGTACAATACCAATCTCTTCCATCTTACTGGCATTTTAACACAAAAGGTGGATTCTCTTTCAATATGGCATACACAAAGTACTCTACATTTCCCTTCTTCTGTCCCTTAACAGTACACTCCTTTGTGCCCTCTATCCTGAAGCCCAGTTCCTCTAAGCAGTTACATACCTTCTGCACTGCCTTCAGCCTTTTGGCTTCAGACCTAACCACCCCACCCTTTTCCACCTCTTCTCTGCCCACCTCAAACTGGGGCTTTACAAGGGCAAGCACCTCTGCACCATGACCCAGAAACTCCTTCACCTTTGGTAAAACCTTTATTAGAGAAATAAAGGAGAGGTCTATGGTTGCTATGTCAATATCTTCAGGAATCTTGTCCCTTTCGAGATATCGGATATTCGTCTTCTCCATTACCACCACTCTTGGATCTTTTCTCAGTCTCCAGTGTAGCTGACCATAACCCACATCCACCGCATATACCCGTTTTGCACCTCTCTGGAGTATACAGTCGGTAAAACCTCCGGTAGAGGCACCAACATCCATTGCGATCTTATCCTTAAGGTCAATTTTGAAGAAATCTAATGCCTCCTGCAACTTCAGGCCACCCCTGCTTACGTAGGGAAGCTCATACTGAATGGTTATATCTGCATCTGGACTTACAAGGGCACCAGTCTTTGTAAGGGCTACCCCATCAACCAGAACCTTACCTGCTATAATAAGTGCTCTGGCACGTTGTCTACTCTCAACAAGACCTCTCTTAAACAGTAATAGATCGAGTCTCTCTTTCTTACTCAACTCTTTTGATTATATACTCTGCTATTGCCCTCAAAGGCTCAGCCCTTTCATCAAGCATATTTATGGCAGCAAGGGCCTCCTTTATAAGCTCATTCGCTGCTGCCCTGGACCTCTCAATCCCGTAAAGGGCAGGATATGTCATCTTCTTTTTTTTCTTATCAGCACCTGTTTTTTTGCCCAGTTTTTCTTCATCTCCTGTCACATCCAATATGTCATCCACTATCTGGAATGCAAGTCCTATCTTTTCTCCATAGATGGTTAAAGAATCATAGATACTCTGAGGGGCATTACTAAGAATTGGACTGATCCTTACAGAGGCACTAATTAGGGCACCTGTTTTATGTGTATGAATAAAAAAGAGGGTGTCAGGATCAGGCTCTTTCCCCTCAGACAGTATATCCTCGGCCTGTCCTCCCACCATCCCCCTTGCTCCAGCAGCATCTGCCAACACTCTGCACGCCTTTACAAGGGCATCTGCAGAAAAATACTCACTCTTCAAAAACATTACAAAGGCCTCTGTCAGGAGGGCATCTCCTGCAAGGATCGCTATAGCCTCTCCAAAGACCTTGTGATTTGTAGGTTTGCCTCTTCTGAGGTCATCATCATCCATGGCTGGAAGGTCATCATGTATAAGGGAATAGGTATGGATCAATTCAATAGCTGAAGCCTGGGGCAGGATATGAGAATACTCACCACCGCATGCCTCATAAGAGGCTATGGCAAGAAGGGGTCTGAGACGTTTGCCTCCTGCAAAAAGGGAATAGGTGATTGAATTATAAAGTATCTCAGGTTGAAACTTTTTACTGAAATACTCCCTCAGGTACTGATCAACTGCCTCCCGCCGTTTATTTATATACTCTTTAAAATCAATCATACTATTCCCATTCAATAGTACTCGGCGGTTTTGAGCTTATATCATACACCACTCTGTTTATCCCTTTTACCTCATTAATAATCCTGTTTGATATCCGTGCCATAAGACTGTCAGGCAGTCTTGCCCAGTCTGCTGTCATACCATCAAGGCTTGTTACAGCCCTTACTGCAAGGACATACTCATATGTCCTTTCATCACCCATAACCCCTACACTCCTTACCGGAAGCAACACCGCAAATGCCTGCCACACCTTTCTGTAATAACCCGCCCTTTTAATCTCTTCAAGCACTATCGCATCTGCCTCCCTCAGTATCTCCAGTCTATGTGGTGTCACCTCTCCAAGACATCTTATTGCAAGACCTGGGCCAGGAAAGGGATGTCTCCAGCATATCTCCTCTGGTAACCCCAGTTCTTCACCCAGTTCTCTGACCTCATCTTTGAATAGCTCCCTGAGGGGCTCAACCAGCTCCAAATCCATTACTTCTGGTAGACCTCCCACATTATGGTGTGATTTGATGGTTGCAGACGGCCCCTTGAAAGACACACTCTCTATCACATCAGGATAGAGTGTACCTTGTGCAAGAAACTCTGCATCCTTTATCTTTCTCGCCTCCTCCTCAAACACTTTTATAAACTCTCTACCAATGATCTTCCGTTTCTCCTCAGGATCAACCACCCCTCTTAAGAGAGTCAGAAACCTCTCTCTGGCATCGACAAAGAGGAGTCTGATCTGGAAGTGTCTCTGAAAGGTATCTCTTACTTTTTCTGCTTCCCCCTTTCTCAGAAGCCCGTTGTCTACAAAGATACATGTAAGGTTATCCCCCACAGCCCTGTGCACCAGCAGTGCCGTCACAGAAGAATCCACTCCACCACTGAGTGCACAGATCACCTTTTTGTCTCCTACTTTTTCTCTGATCTTCTCCACAGACCAATCAATAAAAGAAGACATTTGCCATTCTGGCCTGCAACCACATATATTAATTACAAAATTCTGGATGATCCTCTTCCCCTCTTCTGTATGGGCCACTTCTGGATGAAACTGCAGTGCATAGAGCTTTCTGCTGTAATCTGCCATAGCTGCGATTGGAGAGTTCTCTGTATGTGCTATTGGCTGAAACCCCTTTGGACATTTGTCAATACGGTCAGCATGGCTCATCCAGACCACCGAGCGATCAGTAATACCCCAGAGCAGGTCCCTGTCATCATCAATAATTATTTCTGCCCTGCCATACTCTCTCCTCTGGGCCCTGTTAACCTCTCCACCAAGCATATATGCCATAACCTGCATCCCATAACATATCCCGAGCACAGGGATACCAAGTTCGAACACCTCAGGCTCAAGCAGAGGAGCCTCATCATCATATACACTTGATGGACCTCCTGAGAGTATTATACCCTTGGGAGAAAACTCCTTTATCCTCTCAACAGAGACATTAAAAGGATAGATCTCAGAGTATACCTTACACTCCCTCACCCTTCTGGCAATAAGCTGGGTATACTGGGAACCAAAATCAAGGACAAGAATTTTTTCTTTAAACATTTCTTACCACTCTGTACGATAGTTTGGCGCCTCTTTGGTTATAATAACATCATGGACATGACTTTCTCTCAGGCCTGCATTTGTGATTCTTATGAATTTTGCCTTTCTCCTGAGCTCCTCCAGTGATCTGCAACCACAATAACCCATTCCTGACCTAAGGCCCCCGATAAGCTGATGGACACTCTGTGAAAGGGGACCTTTATAGGGAACCCTTCCTTCTACACCTTCAGGGACCAATTTGGATAACTCCACCCCTTCCTGTGCATACCTATCACGGGCGCCCTGTTGCATAGCCCCGAGGGAACCCATCCCCCTGTAGACTTTATAGCTTCTACCCTGATAAAGAATTATTTCTCCAGGAGACTCATCAGTACCAGCAAAAAGACTTCCTATCATCACTGAATGGGCACCTGCTGCAAGTGCCTTTGTTATATCCCCTGAGTACTTTATTCCACCATCCGCTATCAATGGCACCTTGTACTTCTTTGCAACCCTGTAACACTCCTTTATAGCAGTCAGTTGTGGGACCCCTGCACCAGCAACCACCCTTGTGGTACAGATAGAGCCTGGTCCAATGCCTACCTTAATAGCATCAGCACCAGCTTTTATAAGGTCCTCTGTAGCCTCCTTAGTGGCTACATTGCCAGCAATTATATCAATCTCAAACCTCTTTTTTAGCTCTTTCAGGGTCTTAATAACTGCATTACTATGACCATGGGCAGTATCTATAACAATCACATCAACCCCTTTTGCCACAAGCAGCTCTGCTCTTTCAATTGCATCCGCCCCTACTCCTACTGCAGCCCCTACTCTTAAGCGTCCTACCTCATCTTTGCAGGCATTAGGATACTTCTTCCTCTTCTCAATATCCTTAATTGTTATAAGCCCCTTTAAATTGCCTTTGTCATCAACTATTGGAAGCTTCTCTATCTTGTACTGATGAAGAATCTCCTTGGCTTCATCAAGGGTGATATTCTCTTTTGCTGTGATTAGGTTCTTTGTTGTCATCACCTCTTCAACCTTCCTTGACATATCAGTCTCAAACCTGAGGTCCCTGTTGGTAAGTATCCCCACAAGCTTACCCTTTACAGTTACAGGCACCCCTGATATCTTGTATCTTGCCATTATCTCCAGAGCATCACTAATAGGTGCCTCAGGAGATATTGTTATAGGATCAAGAATCATTCCACTTTCAGATTTCTTCACCTTGTCCACTTCAAGGGCCTGTCTTTCAGGAGACATGGCTCTGTGGATAATCCCGATTCCTCCCTCTCTTGCAAGGGCTATTGCGAGAGAGGCCTCTGTGACTGTATCCATGGCTGCGCTGACTATGGGGATATTCAGTGGTATATTTCTCGAGAGCTTTGTTGATATATCCACCTCCTTTGGCACTACATCACTTTTTGCAGGCAGAAGAAGGACATCATCAAAGGTAAGCCCTAAGGGTACATTATCCTGTAACATGCTCACCTCACTTAAGTATTAGATTTAAATTAAAATTTTATCACTTCAGTAACCTTTAAATCAAATTTTTGAAAGCCTAACGTGATATTTTGTATCATTATACTCATGACGATTGCTTATCTTGATTGCTCCTCAGGTATAAGTGGAGATATGCTGCTTGGAGCCTTCTCCGACCTTGGTGCCCCCCTTGAACATCTCTTAAAGAATCTTAAAGAGAGCCTGAGGAATGAATTCAGGATTGAAAAGAAAGAGGTGAAGAGAAAGGGTATAAGGGCTACAAAGATAGATGTAGTGGTTAAAGATGGACAAGCCGGTAAAAGATTCAGAGATATAAGAGCACTGATTGAACATTCTAAGCTGAAAGACTCTGTTAAAGAGAAGGCCTTAGAGGTCTTCACAAACATATTTGAGGCAGAGGCCAAGGTCCATGGAATCTTACGAGAGGATGTGCATTTGCATGAACTGGCAGCAATAGACTGTCTGGTTGATGTTATAGGCACACTCCTCTGTATTGATTATCTAGAATTGAAAGAGGTCTATGCTTCTTCAGTTAATGTGGGAGGTGGCCATGTAAACACCTCTCATGGGTTGCTACCTGTACCAGCACCAGCAACTGCTGAGCTTCTCAAAGGCATCCCTGTTTACTCAAGCGGTGTGATGCAGGAACTCACTACACCTACAGGGGCTGCAATTCTCAGGTCCATTGTAAAGGGCTTTGGACCAATGCATGAGATGATTATCCAGAAGATAGGACATGGTGCTGGGTCAATGGAGCTTCAGGAACAACCAAACATCCTGAGAGTGTTTGTGGGTGAAAAAATTCCAAACAGCAATGAGGAGACGGTTGTGGTGATGGAAACCAATATTGATGATATGAATCCACAGGTGTATGAATATCTTATAGAGAAACTTCTAAGGGAAGGAGCCCTTGAGGTGTATCTCACTCCTGTAATCATGAAAAAATCCCGTCCTGGCACTCTACTCACCCTCCTGTCAAAGAGAGAGGATACTCAGAAATTGAAGGACATCGTCTTTGCCGAGACCACCACCTTGGGGATAAGATATTATGAGATGAGAAGAAGCATTCTGAAAAGAAACATACAGGAGAAAGAGACTGAGTTTGGAAAGATAAGATTCAAGGTAGTAGAATACAATGGTATAAAAAGATACTACCCTGAGTATGAAGATATAAAAAAAATAGCCAAAGACAAGGGCATACCCCTCCGGGAGCTAATAAAGAGACTCGGGAGTTAGGAATTCGATACTAAGGAATCACTTTATTCAACTGATACTCCACTATTCCTGTTGCTCCTGCCTTCTTCAGCTTTGGAATAAGATCTCTCACAAGCCTCTCTTCAATCACCACATCTATATCATACCATCCCTGCTCTGTCAACATAGATATAGTGGGTGAATGCATTGCAGGAAGCAGAGAAAGTACCTTTTTTAATGCCTCTTCTGGGACATTCATCTTTAACCCAACCCTTTCTTCTGCCTCAAGGGCACCTTTCAGAAGCATCACTATATTCTCTATTTTCTGCCGTTTCCAAGGGTCTTTCCATGCCTTACGATTGGCAATAAAACGGGTTGTAGAGACAAGAACTGTATCTATCACCCTGAGATTATTTGCCCTCAAAGATGTACCAGTCTCGGTCAACTCCACAATCGCATCGGCAAGATGGGGTGGCTTCACCTCGGTGGCCCCCCAGGAGAAGTCTACAGTAGCCTTAATCCCCTTTGATTTGAGGTACTTCTTTGTGAAGTTCACAAGCTCGGTTGCAATCCTTTTGCCTTGAAGGTCTTCAACTTTTTTTACATCAGAGTTTGCAGGGACTGCTACCACCCATTTTACAGGCCTAAGCCCCTCTTTTGCATAATTCAGTTCAGCCACCTCTTTCACATTTGCATTCTGCTCTACTATCCAGTCATACCCTGTAAGACCACAATCGAGGATACCACTCTCTACATAACGTGCCATCTCCTGCGCCCTGATAAGCATCGCCTCTATCTCAGGGTCATCTATTGAGGGATAATAACTTCTGGAATAAACAGTTATATGATATCCTGCCTTCTTAAATAGTTTTAGTGTGGACTCCTGAAGACTACCCTTTGGAAGTCCTAAACGGAGTTTCTTCTCTGCCATCTTCAACTACCTCCATATCTTCTCCTTTTTCTTCTCTTCAAGCAGTCTTTGATAAGCCTCAGACAACTGGATAAACTTCTCTTCTGAGCCTCCTTTGTCTGGATGGTATTGATGGGCAAGACGACGGAATTTCTTCCTCAACTGTCTCTTTGTCATCTTTCTGTATTCATCCTCTGAAATCTTAAGCACCTTAAGAGCCTCTTTAAGGGCAACCTCTCTTTTGCGTAACAGATACTGTTTGAACTCTCTCCAGTCAAAACCCCTCATCACTCTTCTGCTCTTGGGGAACTCATTATCAAAATACATAATCACATACTTCTTCAGATAGCTATGGAGACCTCCCTTTGGTGGGTCTTCTCCCCAGAACTCCTTATCATTGTTAAGACGGCAGAGTTCCTCTAAGAAGGCATCATCAACCTTATCCTGATCAAGGGCAAAGGGAGCAACAAGGGCATCCATCATGTTGGGGAAGTGACTCTTGAGATTGAAGATAGTATATACATAGATCTTAAGCTCAGACCTCTTGAGAGCCTTTTCTGCCTCATCAATCATACATTCAATCTCATCTCTGGATTTACCAAGCAGTCTATTAAAGAACCTATAAGGATAGGTGTTTATCTCATCCTGATTGATCACTCCAAAGCGGAGAAAATGGAGCCTCCTTTTGTCGAATATATGGATCTCTGATTGCATCTGGAAGAGTTCTTCTCTTTTGTACCTCTTTGAAGAGGCCTTCCGTACAGGGTCTTTAAGAATTCTCTTTAATCTTGGGTCCAAGTAAGGCCAGAAGAGTGCCTCCAGTTCAAAGGTATCCACATTGTATCCCTTGCTGGCAATACTCAACTCCACTGTCTCATCAATATAAAAACTGTTGCCTCCAGGGTAGATAATGTACTTCTTTGGATCTGGCCCAAGTTCAAAGAGCACTCGACTCTTCAGTTTCCCACCCTCAGCATAGGTCTCACAGATAAAATAATTTACAACCCCATTTATCTCTTTCTTGGATATGTACATGTTTTATAGTAACAGAAATGAATGAGGTATTGAAAGGAGTCCTTCTAATAAATATTACAACAATCAAACCTCCCAAGAAACATAATAAATATGGGCAGGAAGGGTTGTCTCTCAGTGGTCTTGTAAAAAGACCACCCTGTTTCTGCCATTCCGTTTTGCCTGATACAGGGCCTTATCAGCCATCTTAATTAGCTCCTCCTTTTCCATCTCTCTGGTAGGCACACAGAAAGCGACTCCTATACTGATAGTCACATTTCTATCAATACCTGAGGCAGGATGTGGTATCTGCAGGTCTTTCACCTTCATACGTATAGCCTCTGCAACCTCTATGGCATACTCAGAAGAGGCTCCCAAGAGCATGAAGACAAACTCCTCGCCTCCGTAACGGGCTACAAAGTCACTGGCCCGTCTTCTATATAGATTAAGTACTCCTGCTATCCTGCAGAGGCATTCATCACCTGCCTGATGTCCCAGTGCATCATTATAAAGCTTGAAATGATCGACATCTATAAGTAACAGTGCCACAGTATGACCGAATCTCTGGGCACGACTCCATTCTCTTGAGAAGAAATCATTAAAGGCCCTTCGGTTTGCAATATTTGTAAGTCCATCAACCAAGGATAGTTCCCTCAGTTTATCCTTTTCCAGGTTTAACAAACACAGCTGTAGATATTCCTTCCTCTTGTATTTTTCCAAGAGGTAACATGCAAATAATCCAAAGGCATTTGCTGTAATAAGGTCAAAAACATTATTGACAGGAACAGGTTTCTGATGAATATTTATACCTATTATGCCTATGTAGGCAGAAGTTACAGCCAGACTGCTGATGGCTGCATATCTGAATCTAAGAGGCAAGACCACACAACCAAAAAGAATTATGAGTATCAGCCCTATATAAAAATCACCCAATATTATTTTGTTATAGACAACAACGCTACTGCCTGCAAGAAGTATCGCCAGACTGAGCCATATCTGTAGCATTCTCTCAGTCTTTATAAAAAACAGTGCAATAAACACCAGCAATAAGCCTGGTAGGATTATGCCATAACGGATAGCCCAAAATGTGGTCTTAACTTCAGAGAACATTATATAGTCAAGCAGTCCATAGGCAGCATAGAAGACAGAACCCAGAAACATAGCAAAACGTGCCTGATTCAGCGAATGACGGAAGTAGTGGTCAAGAAACTCTCTCTCAAGTTCCTTCTCAAAACGTAGGTATGGGAGGTCTTTTTTCAGTGCCTCTTCAATTATCTCTTTTCTGGATCGTTTCTCTACAGTGCCCTCAGCCTCTGATGTTGTATATCTTCTGGTACTTCCTCCCATTACTAAATTATAGATTACTAAGGTTTGGAATATCCATAATTTTCTCAAAAACCATTCTTTGACCATAGCTGGTATAATATGAGATAATTAATTCATGCATAAACAGCTAATAATAGTTCTTCTGCTTTTTATTTTATCCTGTGCCTCTACGCCTCATCCAAGGAATACAGAGAGCAATCAGGTGAAAACCCCTCTAAGGGATAAAGCTACCAGCAATAGTAACTCTTACTTCAATTATATCCTCGGCTATATGGCTGAAATAGAGGGAAGATGGGAAGAAGCACTGAAGTATTACAACAAGGCTGCATCATCTGATCCTGAATCACCCTATTTAAAGGTAGTAATAGGCTCCCTGCTTCTTAAGACAGGAAAACTCAAAGAGGCAACCGAAGTACTGGAGAAAACGATGGAGAAGTTTCCAGATTATGTGCCAGCCCTGAAACTACTTGGCCAGTTATATAACGGACAGAATAGGAGAGAGGATGCTATAAATATATACAACAAGGTCATAAAAATAGATCCTATGGATTCAGATGCCTATCTATTCCTGGGTGTGCTCTATGCTTCAGAGAAGAAATATGAGGATGCGATCCAGATTCTTCATAAACTTATAGAACAGAAACCTGACAGCATCATGGGCTATTATTATCTTGCCAGTGTATACTTTGAAATGGAGGAGTATGAGAAGGCTGAAAAATACTATCTCAAATGTACAGATATACGTCCTGATTTTGATACTGCCTATTTTAGCCTTGCATTAATTATGGAGATAAAGAAAGACTACAAAAAGGCTATTGAATACTACAAAAAGAGTATAGAGGCAAATCCTCATAATACCAAGGCGAGGGAACGCCTTTCCAGCCTTTATATAAGAGAGAACAGAATCGAAGAAGCCATTGAAGAGCTAAAAAAATTAAGCAGACAACTGCCTACCAATATTGACATCCACAAGAGATTGGGGCTCCTGTATCTTGACGATGAAAAATATGAAAAGGCTATAGAGGAGTTCAGAATAGTGCTGGAGTCTCAACCCAAGGATATCTTATCAAGATACTATTTATCAATAGCCCTTGAGATGCTCAAGAAATATGATTTGGCAATTGAAGAGGTAAAAAAACTGCTCCAGTTTGACCCTAAGAATATCAGGGGACTACTGCATCTTGCCTACCTTTACTCCGAGACTGATAGATATGAGGAGGCAATAAAGACCTATGATGAATTAATCAGGATTGATGAAAAACCTGACTACTATATATACAAGACAATGAATCTTGTAAGGCTTAAGAGATACAAAGAAGCAGAGGATACTCTGAGAAGAGGAATCAAAAAGTTTCCTAAAGATGCTGAACTCTATTTCAACCTTGGAGTGGTCTATGAAAAACAGAAGAGATTTAACGAGATGGTCAATGCCCTGAAAAAGGCTATCCAGCTTAACCCCAATCATGCAGAAGCCCTAAACTATCTCGGCTATAGCTATGCTGAAAAGGGGATAAATCTTGAGGAGGCACTCAGCCTTATTAAAAGAGCCCTTGAGTTAAAACCAGACAGTGGCTACATCATTGACTCTCTTGGATGGGTCTATTACCAGATGGGCAGATACAAAGAGGCCCTCGAACAGCTTAAGAAGGCTCTTGAGAAGGTTGGTGATGACCCTGTAATTTATGAACATATCGGAGATGTATACTTGAAACTAAACAATCCTAAGGAGGCCCTGAAATACTATCAGAAGGCACTGGAATTCCACGAAAAAGAAGAGGGGATTAAAGAAAGGTTAGAGAAGAAAATAAAGGACTTAAAAATAAAAAAACAGTAACAGTCAATAATATTTCATGTTTAAACTCCAGGCACCGGCCAAGATAAACTGGTTTCTAAAGATTCTATCAAAAAGGCCTGATGGTTACCATAACCTTTTCTCTCTTATGCAGAAGATAACTCTCTATGATACCCTTGTATTCGAACTAATACCCAAAGGAATCGAGGTAACCTGTACCGAAGACATAAAGATGCAGGAGAATCTTGTATACAAAACAGCACTTCTACTTCAGAGACATACATCCATCCAGAAGGGAGCACGTATTCATGTAATAAAAAGGATACCCCTTCAGGCAGGTCTTGGAGGAGGCAGCACAGATGCAGCAACCACTTTAATAGGCCTTAATAGACTATGGAGACTGAATCTTTCAGAAAAACAGCTTTTCAATATAGCCTCTGCCATAGGCTCTGATGTCCCTTTCTTTCTTTCATCACCCTTGAGCCTTGTTATGGGCAGAGGAGAGATTGTAAAACCTTTATATAAGAAGACCAGAAGATTCTGGCTGCTTATTCTGAAGCCCCCCTACGGTATCTCTACTAAAAAGGCCTATTCTTTGGTAAACATAAACAGGACTGACAGAAGAGACTTAGAAACACTCCTTCAAGAAACCTTAGAGGCCCTCCAGTATAAAGATAAAACCAGCCTTATGTATGTACTACAGAATGACCTTGAAGAACCTGTCTTCAGACTCTATCCAGAACTAAAGGAGATCAAGAATAGGCTCATTGAGGCAGGCTCACTGGCAGCACTTCTTGCAGGAAGTGGCTCCTCAGTGTTTGGGGTCTTCAACTCCTTTGAAGAGGCATACACTGCAGAAAAAAATTTTAAAGGGACTCAGAGTATAATCACAGAGACTATTCTGCCTGTCTACTGAAGTAGACCAAGGTTTTTCATTTTGGTACGTAGTTGTTTTCTTGAGATACCGAGCAGCTCAGCAGCCCTTGATTGATTCCATGAGGTCTTATTAAGGGCCCTAAGGATCACCCTCTTTTCTATCTCCATCAAGTTAAATTCCTCATTATCATGTATCTCTGTAAGATTCTTTAATTTTCTTGGAAGACAATCAATAGTAATCGTATCATAGGGACATAGAATAACAGCCCTCTCTATAGCATTCTCTAATTCTCTCACATTACCAGGCCATTCATATGTCATAAATATATCAATCACCTCTTTATCAAAGCCCTTTATCTCTTTCCTGTTCTTCTTAGAGAACAGATTCAGAAAGTGTTCAGCCAGCATTGGGATATCCTCTTTTCTCTCTCTCAAGGGAGGCACATTAATTGTAATCACGTTAAGCCTGTAGTATAGATCAGCACGGAATTCTCCTCTCTCCACAGCATCTTCAATATTACGGTTAGTAGCCGCCAGAACCCTTACATCAACTTTTACTTTATTCTTCCCTCCCAAACGATAAAACTCCTTCTCTTGTAAAAATCGGAGTAACTTCTTCTGTAATCCCACATCAAGATCGCCTATCTCATCGAAAAATACTGTGCCTTTGTCTGCCATCTCAAGCAGACCTATTTTATTTTCATATGCACAGGTGAATGCCCCTTTCTCATAGCCAAACAGCTCACTCTCCATAAGTTCTGAAGGGATGGTAGTACAGTCTATTGGGATAAAAGGATTATCAGCCCTTAAAGAACTATAATGTATGGCTCTTGCAACAAGCTCTTTACCTGTTCCACTTTCACCAAGAATAAGCACATTCGCATCTGTTTTACTCACCCTCTGTATTAGTGAGAATACTTCTCTCATCTTTTTAGTCTTTCCAATTATATTGAAGAACTGATACTTCCCATTAATGGTGTTATAATTATCCTGTCCTGCAAGTCTTATGGCTTCTCTGGAGACTGTAACCAGCAGTTGAAGATCAACAGGTTTAGTAAGATAGGTGTAGGCACCTTTTCTCATCGCATTAACAGCACTCTCAATTGTGCCATAGGCTGTGATCAGAATTACTGGAACCTCAGGAAGAGTGACTTTAACCTTTTCAAGAAACTTCTCTCCATCCATACCGGGAAGCTTGAAGTCAGATATAATAAGATCATAATAATTGTCCTTTAACATCTCAAGGCCATCCTCTGCAGTCCTTGCAGTATCCACATCAAACCCATGCTTTCTAAGGGTATTGGAGAATACCTTAAGAGAGTTAATCTCATCCTCAACTAATAGGATCTTCTTTTTCATGTCAAAAGATTTTACTCTATTGGGATTGAAAGTGTAAACTTGCTGCCTCTGCCAGGGGTGCTTTCTACCAAGAGGTCGCCTCCATGTTCTTTGGCTATCTTCTTGGAGATAGCAAGCCCGAGACCTGTACCTCTTGTTTTGGTTGTAAAAAAGGGATTAAATATCTGATCAAGGTATTCTTTCTTAATTCCGATTCCATTGTCCTTCACACTTAAGAAGAGATTTCCATCCAAGGCTTCTGTTTTTACTACAACTTCTCCATTGCCGTCAACTGCATCAAAGGCATTCAGCAGGAGATTAATAAGCAGCTGTTTTATCTGGTTAGGATCACAATTCACATATGGGAGTCTATTTTGTAACTCTGTCCTAAGATTGATATTCTCTTCTCTAATGTCTTGTGAGAGTAAATCCAGTGTCTCTTTAACAAGCTTATTAATATCCACTGTCTGCTTTTCAGGTTTAACAGGTTTGGCAAAACTCAACAATGTGGCTGTAAGTTTATTTATTCTCGAAACTTCTTCTGAAATAATTTGGAGGAACTCTCTAATAAGGGTGCCTTTGAAGTTCTCTCTTATGTAAGAGGCTGCTCCTCCTATAGCATTCAGAGGATTCTTTATCTCATGTGCAAGGGTTGCGGCAAGCTCTCCTGTAGCAGCAAGTCTACTCAGCCTGTCCTGCTCCTGCATAGCCTCTCTCAGTTTTGAGACCATATCATTGAATGCCTTACTAAGCTCTCCAATCTCATCATTGCTGTTAATATCAATCTTTCTATTGAATCCTGTCTCCACAAGGGTATCTACAGAGTCTTTCAACTGAAGGATAGGTTTTATAAGTCTGATTATAAGCCCAAGGCCAAAGAGTAATGCAGAGGCGAGAGTAACTATTAATAACAGGAATATAAGCATCCTTTTGCTCACTATCTGAATAGGATGGATATTCTCATAAAATACAGTTATGCCAAAGGTTAAAAGAGGAATCCCAGCAAGAAGACTGAAAGCTGCAAGAACCCTGTAGAGTATGCTACCTCCAATCTGCAATAACTCCTTACGGTTCATGCTAAAAAGCAATATACCAAAACCAATGGGTCTGAAGAGATGTCCATAAAGCCACATCCTTGAACCAATAGCTGAAGGGAAGAACAGAAATATTGAAGAGATACAGATAAGCAGGTGCCCAAAGGCAGAATATAGAAATCTCTGATCTGAGGTTCTGTAGTAGGTGGCAATATAAAGCATACAAACCACACCTGACAGATATGCTACAAATATCCATACTAATGGTCTAAACTCAGAAAAGACAGGAAATCTTTCATATAAATCAGGGATCAGAAGGAAAAGAAAGAAGACATAAAGGAAAGGAAGAAATCTTTTACTATTCGGTTTAACAGCAGAGATAGCCACTATGAGTACAAGGAGTCCTAAGCAGTAACCAAGCAGTGTCTGATACAAGAGATTCAGATTAAGACCATAGGCATGGATAAATGCATGGGTAGTACTGTTTATTCCAAGTATAATAAAGGCAGAAGCTATGAGAAAGATTCTACTACGCTGTTCATGATATAAGTTCTCCTCTGTTTTAAGTATAGAAAAAGACCTCAGAGATATAATAAAACAGACAAAGGCAATAAAAAATTCTTCAAAAATATGATAATAGAGAAACCTTTCATTGAAAAACTTCTCTATTAATTCCGCATAGTTATGCTCCATATCCTTTATTATATCATACCAAAATAGAGGATTATACCAAGGCAGAAAACATAGAGGATAATTCTTTTAATAAAAACTGGGTTAGTATAAAGTAGGCTTTGTTATCCCCTGAGGGGATAACAAAGCCCGCACTTCCGAGAAGAGAAGGGCAACGAGGGGCTGCTCTCTTGAGTATCCTTACTTCTCGAGTTTCTTAAGTTTCTTTTCTAAGGTAGCAACTTTATGCTTAAGTTTCTTTAGAAGTTTGTTCACCTTTGCAAAGTTGTAGTACTGAACACCATTAGGGGCATCAATCGGGAAGTTCTCCAGAGATGAACCCCATACTCTCCATGACTCATCCCAGTTTGCAGGATCTTTAAACCCAAGAAGCCTCAGCTGAAGATATGTCAAGGTAGAACGGGTCCCTGTCTGACAGTAGGCGATTGTTCTCTTATTCTTGTCAAGACTGGCAAAAGCCTTAGAGACCACATTGGGATCAAGCACTGGTAAAATCCCACCTCTCGCTGTTCTGGGTAGAGTATCAATGTGAGAAACATTTATAGTCACATTTGGTATATGTCCACACCTGAGGGCCCTGCAGTCTTTACCAATAAACTCTTTCTTTGTCCTTGAATCAATAAGTTGTACACCCTTCTTCTTCCCTTCTGCAATGGCAAGTATCTCAGTGGTATCTGCATAGACACTCTTGCGTAGCTTCACTTTAAATGTCTTTGGTTTAGGTTTAACAGGCTTCTTCTCTAATTTGTAACCCGCCTTAAGCCATGCCCCAATTCCACCATTCAGCACATGGACCTTATCATGTCCAAGATACTCCAGCACCCAGAATCCTACCGATGCATCAGGCATGTCTCTAAGGTCACCATAATAAAATACTACATGCGTATCATTTCCTATCCCCACGTTACCCAGTATTTTTTCATATTTTGAGACATCCTTCCATACCCTACTTGTAGGGTCTCTTAAGGCCTTTTTACACCTTTTACCAAAACTTACAGCACCTGGAATATGACCTGCGAGATACTTCTTGTAGTCTCGACAATCAACCACAACCCAATCTGGCTTTCCAAGATTCTGTTTTAAGGTTTGAGGAGTGACCAGCAGGTCCGGATTTGCCCACTGTGCTGCATTAACGGAAGCAAACAGCCCCATCAGAAAGAGGGCTGTTACAAAAAACACTACATACTTTCGTTTCATAGCCTCTTACCTCCCCTTTCTTTAAATTACTGACTACTATGTAGTCGTTATTTCTAATAAGCAAAAGGCATACCAGTTAATGATTCTGAAGGCGAACTCATTGATATAAAAGAATTTCGGCCTGTTATCCATTTAATATCCATACTATAAGTGTCCCAAAAGGGACAACTGAGAATATAAAAAGTGCATAATAGTCCACATAATAGTCCATTTGTATTATGCAAGAGATAGAATGAATATGTTAAAATTTCTATTCATCTACATAAATTCCGGCTTCAACCTTTAATACCCAATGTTAAAGAAACAGTTTGTTATAGGCGTAGATATTGGTGGCACGAATATAAGAGTCGCCCTTGTAGACGAGAAGGGCAATATCATTAGAAAGATAAAGGAGTCTTCAGGAGAGGATACTGTAGAGAAGCTAATAAACTCAATTGATACCCTCTCTGAGGTAAAGATAGATGCAATAGGGATTGGGTTAGCAGGTGTGATTGATAAGGAGGAGAGAGTAGTAAAAAAGTCTCCCAATCTACCCGCTATTGAGAATAAGAGATTCATTAAAGATATTGAAGAGAGATTTTCAGTGCCTGTAGTTGTGGAGAATGATGCAAACGCTGCAGCCCTTGGTGAGAAATGGCTTGGAGCAGGAAGGGAGAGTGAAAATTTTGTTATGCTCACTTTGGGTACAGGCATTGGAGGAGGGGTTATCTACAGAGGCGATCTCCTTAATGTTGCTGCTGAATTGGGACATATTACTGTAGAGGCTGAAGGACTCTCATGTCCCTGTGGTAACAATGGGTGCTTAGAGAGTTATGCATCAGCAAGGGCATTGGTCTCATATGTGGTAGAGGCATTAGAGAAAGGCAAAGAGAGTATAATGAGAGAGGCCTATCAGGGTAATTTCTATAGAATCACCTCTGAGGATATTTACAGATATGCCCTTGAGGGAGACTCTCTTGCAAGGGATTCTCTTCGGAGGGCAGGAAAGTATCTCGGGATAGGGATTGCCACTCTTGTGAATATCTTCTCTCCCGAGGCAGTGATTGTGGGTGGTGGTTTAATTGGTGCCTGGGATATACTTGCAAAGGAAGCAAAAAAAGAGGCAGAAAGAAGGGCATTCCCACAATTAATAGAAAAAACACATATTCTGCCTGCCACCCTTGGAGAAGATGCAGGCCTCCTCGGGGCCGCATATCTAGCACTCAAATTTAATGAAACAGAAATATAAAATGAAAAATATTAGAAACTTCTCCATAATAGCCCATATTGACCACGGGAAGTCGACTCTCGCTGATCGTATTCTGGAGATTACTGGAGCAGTTAGTAAGAAAGATATGGTAGAACAGATCCTTGATAGTATGGATCTGGAAAGAGAAAGGGGCATCACCATAAAGGCACATGCAGTAAAGATTCATTACAGGGCAAAAGATGGTCAAGAATATATTCTAAACCTTATTGATACACCTGGGCATGTTGACTTCTCATATGAGGTTTCCCGAAGTCTTGCCTGTTGTGAAGGAGCCCTTCTGGTAGTTGATGCTACACAGGGAGTAGAAGCCCAAACACTCGCAAATGCCTATCTCGCAGTAGAGAACAACCTGGAACTTATCCCTGTGATAAATAAAATAGACCTGCCCCAGGCAGACCCAGAATCCACAAAAAGAGAGATAGAAGAGGTGGTAGGGATAGATTGTACAGACGCTGTATTGGTCTCTGCAAAGCTGGGTATAGGGACAGAGGATGTCCTTGAGGCTATTGTTAAAAAGATACCTTCTCCAAAGGGTGATCCTCAGGCACCCCTGAAGGCGATGATATTCGATTCATGGTTTGATAATTACAGAGGAGTCGTAGTCCTTGTAAGGGTATTTGATGGTATGGTAAGAGAGGGATCCATGATAAAACTCTTCTCCACAGGAAAGGAATTTGAGGTGACAGAGGTTGGGGTGTTTACCCCCAAGATGCAGAGAGTTGATACTCTGAGTGCAGGAGAGGTAGGCTACATAATTGCAGGTATAAAGAATGTAGGAGACACCAAGGTAGGAGATACTATTACCGAGAAAGAAAGACCCGTGCTTCAGCCCTGTCCTGGATTCAAAGAGGCAAAACCAATGGTCTATTGCGGTTTTTATCCTGTAGATAGTGCAGACTATGAGAATCTCAAGGATGCCTTGGAGAAACTGAGACTAAATGATGCTTCATTAAGGTTTGAGCCCGAGAGTTCTGCAGCTCTTGGATTCGGTTTCAGGTGTGGCTTCCTTGGGCTACTACATATGGAGATCATAAAAGAGAGAATTGAGAGAGAATTTGGCATCTCCATTATAGCCACTGCCCCAACCGTTGTGTACAGGGTTACTGACCAGAAAGACAGTATCATTATGGTTGACAATCCCAAGGCCATGCCCAGCAGACCCAAGAAGATAGAAGAACCCTTTGTAAGGGCAACTATCTTTGTGCCTCAAGCATTTGTAGGCAATATACTGTCTCTCTGCCAGCAGAAGAGAGGGGTCCAGAGAGAGTTCAACTATGTAAGCAGAGACAGAATAATGTTAGTATATGACCTACCATTGAGTGAAATACTATGGGATTTCTATGACAAACTCAAATCCCTCTCAAAGGGATATGCATCCATGGACTATGAATTTATTGGATACAGGGAGTCTCAGCTTGTGAAACTGGATATCCTTCTCAATGGTGAACCTGTAGATGCATTGAGTCTTATTGTACATACAGAAGAGGCATACTATAGAGCACGCCAGATAACAGAAAGGCTTAGGAAAGTAATACCGAGACAGCTCTTTGAGGTTGCTATTCAAGCTGCCGTTGGTTCAAAAATAATCGCAAGAGAAACCATCAAACCTTTAAGGAAGGATGTTCTCGCAAAATGCTATGGTGGCGATGTAACCAGAAAGAAAAAACTCTTAGAAAGACAGAAGGAGGGTAAAAAAAAGATGAAACAGCTTGGAAGGATTGAGGTTCCTCAGGAAGCATTCCTTTCTGTTCTTGGAGTAGAGCAATGAATATGAGTTACAAGAAAAAGAGCAAACTAAGGGAGTATGCAGAGGCTATAATAGTCGCTCTTATACTTGCCCTTATCATAAGGGCTTTTGTTGTTCAGGCATTTAAGATACCTTCAGGCTCAATGAAGCCCACACTGCTTGTGGGGGACCATATACTGGTACTGAAGTTTATATATGGCACAAAAATCCCTTTCACAGACAAAAGAATTCTTGTCTTCACAGAACCTAAACGAGGGGATATAATAGTCTTCAGATATCCTCAAGACCCGACAAGAGATTTTATTAAAAGAGTTATCGGAGTTGGTGGTGATGTGGTGGAGGAGAGGAATAAGGTGGTCTATATTAATGGGAAACCCCTTCATGAACCCTATGTACAGCATACAGACAATGATATAAGACCTCTTTCCAAGGATGTACGGGATAACTTTGGACCTGTCTATGTCCCTGAAGGGAAACTCTTTGTGATGGGTGACAATAGAGACCAAAGCTATGACAGTCGATACTGGGGGTTTGTGGATATGAAGGATGTCAAAGGTAAAGCATTTATTATATACTGGTCTTGGGACAGAACAAAACATCTTCCAAGGCTGAATAGAATTGGTAAGCTTATACACTAACTACATACAAGGGGAGTTCCCCAAGGGAGGTTATTATGAACAACCAGAAGGGAGCAATAAGACCTCTCATATGTATTCTTTTACTAATAGTATCTGCCTATCTCGGATACAAATTTGTTGGCCCCTATTACAAGTATTTCTCACTCAGATCAGAAACAAAAGAGATCGCCCGTCTCAGTTACAGAAACCCTGAAAGATACAGAAAGCTGGTATACGATAAGGCAGTCTCACTTGATGTTCCTATAAACTATTCTGATATCTCTGTAACAATCTCTGAAGAATCTGTGAGTATCTATACTTCTTGGTCAGAGAGGGTGGAACTGCCTGCAGGATACTCAGTAACACTGAAATTCGAGATTGATGTAGAGGAATAGTATGTTTACAGGGCTGGTTAGAGAACTTGGAATAGTAGAATCCCTAAGAAAGAGGGCCGATATAACAAAACTTGCTGTAAGGTCTGAAGAGATATCCAAAGAGTCACAATTAGGAGATAGCATCTCCGTTAATGGAGTCTGTCTAACAGTCACCTCATTGGAGGGTGAACTGTTGAGTTTTGACCTTTCAGATGAGACCCTCAGGAATACAAATTTGGGAATGTTGAAAAAGGGAGACTATGTTAATCTGGAACCTTCTTTAAGACCGAGTGATAGACTTGGGGGTCATATCGTAACAGGTCATGTAGATGGTATTGGTAGAATAAAAAGCAAAACAAGGGTGGGAGAGACATTTCATGTTGAGATAGAGACACCAGAGGCCCTTATGAGATATATTGTTAAAAAGGGCTCTATTGCTGTAGACGGGATAAGTCTCACAGTTGCAGACCTCTCAGAGAGGTCTTTTAAAGTGGTCATAATTCCTCACACAGCAAAGGTGACAACAATAGGCTACAAAAAGGTAGGAGACACAGTAAATCTTGAAACCGATATAATAGGGAAATACATAGAAAAGTTTATTACTGGAGTAACCAGAGGAGGTGAATCCACTCTAATGGAGAAACTCCGAGAAGGTGGGTTTATATAAACTAAGCTTAACAGTACCCAAATCTGTTATAATTTTTAAGAATTACCTGTCTTTTAAACAGAAGGAGGTTAAAAGATGAGAAGCAAATATAAATTTAACACTATTGAGGAAGCTATAGAGGATATCAGACAGGGCAAGATGATCATCCTTGTAGATGATGAAGACAGGGAGAATGAGGGTGACCTCTGTATAGCAGCAGAGAAGGTCACCCCTGAGGCTATAAACTTCATGGCAAAATATGGTAGAGGCCTCATATGTCTCAGTCTCACACCAGAAAGGGTTGAAGAGTTAAGACTCCCTATGATGACAGATGAGAACACTTCTCCTTACGGAACCGCCTTCACAGTCTCGATAGAAGCACGCCGGGGAGTTACCACAGGTATTTCAGCCCATGACAGGGCAACCACAATAAAGACAGCAATAGACCCTAACACAAAGCCTGAGGATCTGGTCAAACCAGGACATGTATTCCCCTTGAAGGCAAAGCCAGGTGGGGTACTTCAGAGGGCAGGACAGACCGAAGGCTCTGTTGATCTGGCAAGGCTTGCTGGCCTTTATCCGGCAGGTGTGATATGTGAGATTATGAATGATGATGGGACTATGGCAAGGGTTCCACAGCTAATGGAATTTGCCAAAAAACACAACCTTAAAATAGTCACAATCAAAGACCTGATCGAATACAGGATGCGTAAAGAGAGACTGGTTAAAAGAATAGCAGAAGTTACCCTTCCCACTGAGTATGGAGGAGAGTTCAAGGCCATAGCCTATGAAAATATGGTTGACTCAAATGTACATCTTGCTCTCACAAAGGGTGAGATCACCCCTGATGAACCTGTGCTTGTTAGGGTACATTCAGAGTGTCTCACTGGAGATGTTTTCGGCTCAAAAAGATGTGACTGTGGACCACAACTGCAGAAGGCGATGAGTATGATCAGGGATGAAGGAAAGGGTGTGATACTCTATATGAGGCAGGAAGGAAGGGGTATTGGTCTTGCCAATAAACTCCGGGCTTATGCACTCCAAGATCAGGGTCTTGATACTGTTGAAGCCAATATTAAACTGGGATTCAAGCCTGACCTCAGAGACTATGGTATAGGTGCACAGATACTGGTGGACTTAGGGGTTAGAAAGATAAGATTAATGACAAATAACCCAAGAAAGATTGTAGGACTTGAAGGGTATGGACTTGAGATTGTGGAACGTGTACCAATTGAGGTCCGTCCTAATGATAAAAATATAGGCTATCTCAAGACCAAGAAGAACAAACTTGGTCATATCCTGGAAAGAGTTTAGGAGGCAGAGATGAAGATTATTGAGGGTGAAGTAAGTGGAAAGGGATTAAAATTCTGTATAGTGGCAAGCAGGTTTAATGACTTCATCACAACAAAACTGATAGACGGTGCAATTGATGCCTTAAGGAGACATGGAACTTCTGAGAAAGATATTACAATAGTCCGTGTTCCTGGATCGTTTGAGATTCCTATGATAGTGAAAAGACTGGCAGAGAAGGCTGAGTATGATGCCATTATTGCATTGGGCACCATAATTCGTGGAGCAACCCCTCATTTTGAGTATGTTGCTTCAGAGGCTTCAAAAGGGATAGCACTTGCTACCATGGAGACAGGTGTACCTATAGCCTTTGGTATTATCACGGCTGACACTATTGAGCAGGCTATTGAAAGGGCTGGTTCAAAAGCTGGCAATAAAGGCTGGGATGCCGCAATCACAGCGATGGAGATGGCCAATCTGCTTAAAAAACTATGAAGCGACGAAGGGCAAGGGAGTATGCACTTCAGATACTCTATCAGTTCGACCTCACGGGTACTAATCCAGACAGAGACAAATTAAAGGATTTTTGGAAGGACCATCCAGCCTCTGAAGAGATAAGAAAATTTACTGAAGAGATTGTGATGGGAACTATTCAGCACTTAAAAGAAATCGATAAGACAATATCATCTGTATCAGAACACTGGAGTGTTGAGAGGATGGCAGTGGTGGACAGAAATATACTCCGTTTTGCTACTTATGAACTTCTTTACAGGGATGACATACCCGCGGCTGTAACAATAAATGAGGCAATCGAGATATCAAAAAAATACTCTGACAAGGAATCACCTGCATTTATAAACGGTATTCTTGACAGGATAACAAAAAGGATACAGAAACGTATTCATTAAACCATGGATTATCCTTTAGCAATAATCTCAGATGTCCATGCAAATCTGGAGGCTCTTGAATCAGTGCTCCAGCAAATAAAAGAAAGAGGTATTAAAAGGATACTCTTTCTTGGAGATGCAGTAGGTTACGGGCCAGACCCTGACAGGTGTGTAGAACTCATATATGACAACTGCGAAGTAGTACTGGCAGGCAACCATGACTGGGCAGTAATAGGTCTGACTCCTCTTGAGTACTTCAACAGAGATGCCCGAGTAGCAGCAGAATGGACTGCTACCCAGATAAAGGAAAGGACAAGGAAATTACTGGAGGAGATGAAGATCCTGAAGAGACTTTCAAAAGAGAGTCTTTTCTTAGTACATTCTACTCCAAAAGACCCTGATGCCTGGAACTATATATTGACACTGTATGATGCAGAGGTAAACTTCCAGTATTTTGAGGAAAAGATATGTTTTATTGGTCACAGTCATAGGCCCTTCATCATTGAAAGGTTACCTTCCTCTGAGATGGTCGTGTATAATGATAAGACAGAGTTCAAACAGTCCTGTAGATATATGATAAATGCAGGCAGTGTAGGCCAGCCAAGGGATGGTGATCCAAGAGCTACTTACGTGATACTGGACGAAGAAAAGGTGGAGATACTGAGAGTGGAATATAACTTCAGAAAGACTCAGGAGAAGATGGAAAATATAGGACTTCCTGAATTCCTTATAGAACGCCTCGAAAAGGGCATATGACCCCAGAGAAAGAGATACTCCTTAGAGAAGCCTATCTGTTAACTGTTGAACTCAGACTATACTGGTTTGTAGCAATACTCTATCTATCTGGGTTTTTAATAGGTATCTTTTATTTCTTAACAGCAAAAAAGGGGCTCGGAAGGGCTTTAACCAGTCTGCTATGGTGCACAGCAATTATACATACCCTCCTAATAGTCTTGAGAACAGTGGAAGGATGGCGGCCACCCTTTCAGACACTGTATGAAACACTGTCATGGTTCGCCTGGTCTGCCACTATTGCCTATCTATTTGTACAAAGTCGTTTCAGGGATATTCACCTACCAGGGCTGTTTATATCTCTGATATCTGCTGGTGCATGTCTGTATGCGCTCCTGACAAGAAATCCCCAGATTATTCCAATTCCCCCTGCATTGCAGAGCCCTTGGTATGAGTGGCATGTGATCGTGGCCTTTGCCGCCTATGCAGTATTTGTAGTAAGCTTCTCCTTAGAGGCGGTCAATTTCCTCTATGGAAGAAGAGACTCCATAAGGGCAGAGGATTTCGGAATGCCTGACAGTCAGATAGAGAGATATTCTTATAGACTGATCCTCATGGGATTTCCAATGCTCACCTTCGCAATATTCTCTGGTGCTGCATGGGCCAATGATGCATGGGGCAGATACTGGTCCTGGGACCCAAAAGAGACCTGGTCTCTGATTACATGGACTGTATATGCGATGTATCTGCATACAAAGGCGATACCCCGATGGAGAGACAATCTCGCTCCCTATATCAATATACTTGGGTTCATCTGTATGGTGATGACCTTTCTTGGTGTAAACTGGTTATCCAAACTCCTTAATATACCTAGTATGCATACCTATGCTGTTTAGATGGTTCTATAAGACCCTGTCATCCCTGAAAACCTCTCTATGGATACTTGGAGCAATGAGTATATGCTACATACTGGGAACAATTTTTCCACAGGGAGTAGATCTTGATAGCTATGTAAAGGCAGGAGGCAGATATATATGGCTTGTAAAACAGCTCAATCTCTTGAATATATTCATATCACCACTGTTCATTTTCCTTACTCTTTTACTCTGTCTGAATCTTCTGGTATGTATACTGACCCGTTTGGTAAAGTTCAGAAAAAGGTCTGAGATTGTACCACTTCAGACAGCATCGGACCAGAAGATGCTCATACCCATACCTGAAGGGCTATCCTTAGAGGGACTTCAAGATAAACTGAATAATGCGAAATTCAAGTTAATCGAGGCAGAGGATACTCAGTATGTCTATGGAAAAGGTCTGCCTTTCTGGTGGTTATCCTGGATATATCACCTCGGGATGATAATGGCAATAGCAGGCTTTTTTATCACAGCCCTTACAGCACATGAGGGAGAACTCACTCTCTGGAAAGACAAGGAGATAGAGTTCTCTCTGTATGACCCCAATACAAGACTGAATAGATTCCTCAAGAGAATCGGTCTTAGTGTTGGAGAAGAAAGAAAAGATAAGGCATACAAAATAAAACTCAAAGAGTTCAGAACAGAATACTATCAGACCCTTGACTTTGAGTATCCTGAAAGTCCTCTTTCAAGGCTTGCCATTGGTTTAGGATTTTCAAAGATTAAACCTTCAGAACACAAAGGCCTTTCTCCAAAGATGTGGTACACCTCTTTTGTGCTTACCACACCTGAGGGCAAAACCATCGAAGCATCTACAATGGTAAATCATCCTTTCAGAACAGATGGACTCACCCTCTATCAGATGGGATATGAACAGAGGATATCCCTAAGAGTAGAAAATAAGGAGATTGAGATAGAGATATTTAAACCCTTTAAGATTAAAGGCTTGGAGGGCAGGTTCCTTGCCAGAACAGTCAAACATGGAAAGGTATTAAAAAAGAATGGAAAGACAGAAGAACTTGAGCCTCAATTTATACTCTACCAGATACAGAATGGCAAAAAGAAAAAACTCGCTAATCTTATAATGGGAAAAGAAACAGAAGTCCTTGGAAAGAGACTATTATTTATAGACTTTGAGGAGGCGAGTGTCTTGAGCTACAGGGTGGACAAAGGAGTACCCCTTATAGGAATTGCTACTCTGCTCGTTTTTGTAGGCCTTGTAATGAGAACCTATGGAAATTTTTATAGGGTTAGAATCTATAATATTAAAGGGAAACTCTTTTTATCAGTCAGTACCAGGGGACTGCTTGCAGACAGAAAGAAGGTTTTGAAAAAACTGGAGTTATCCTAATTCAAAAAGTTATAATTATTTATGATTAAACACCTGAATATATTAAATATTCTATTGTTTGTCGTGTTGCTTTCCCTTGTTTCCTATACATACACCAGATTTGTATCTGCCTCTAATGTTGAATTCAATCTGGACCAGACCAGAACAAAAAAATCCAATACAATTAAAAACTTAACCTCTGAGACAAAACTTCCTCCAATGAGTGAGTATGTAGTAATCAATGAAAAAAACCTCTTCCATCCCGACAGAAAACCTTTAAACAAAAAAATATACACAGGAACTGGGGAAGGTAAACCAGAAATAATTCTTTATGGAACAGTAATTGACGGCAAAAACAGAATCGCATTTATAGAAGACAAACAGAAACCTTTCTCTACAGCTGGAAGAGGTATAAGACAAAGAGCTGTTAAAATTGGTGATATAATATCTGGTTATAGAGTGAAAGAAATTAAGGAAGACTCTATTGTACTTGTATCAGCAGATGAAGAACTTGTTTTCAGAATAGATGAACCAACAAAGTATAAACACTCTCAAGCAGTTACCATTCCTAAAAAGACAAAGCAAAGACCTAAGAGAAAACAAATAAATACTGCCAGAGAAAGAGAATTCAGAGAACACAGGGCAGTAAGAGAGAGATAATCCTTATATTTCTCTTTAATCCTTGACATTTAGCATAAAAAAGACTATGCTAAAAAGAGGAGTAGCCTTGAAGGACTTTTGTACTCTACAGGAAGCTTAATACCTAAACAATAATCAGAACACTCAAAGATAGTAAATTTTATATTTAGAAAGTGGGGGTAAAAATGATCATTGAAAAAGAGGATATGCTTAATGCACTATTAGAGGTGTTAAAATTGGAGAAAGGAATCAAAAAATTTTATGATTTTGCTTTAGGAAAGGTATATACTGAACAGGCCAAGGAGGGATTTAAGAAGCTGAGAGACTGGGAACAGGAACATATAAGATATCTTTGTTATCTCTATCAGGCATTTCGTGACCAAAAGGAAACTCTAAGCTACAAAGAATTTACAGAAAAGGCCGATTTAGAAGAGACTGACACAGACACTCCTTCTGTTAAGCCTGAAGAACTCTTTGAGGAGAAGGATTTTATAGATGATACAGAGGCCTTAATGCTTGCCCTTGAGTTAGAAGCAAAAGCATTTGATCTTTACAGACGGCTGTCAGAAAAGGCTGAATACAGCAATACAAAATCGATATTTGAGGAAATGAAGCAGGAAAAGGAAAAACAGATAGACAGTCTCCGAAGACTCAAAATGATGGTGGAGGGCTGATTGAATCTTAGCAGAGGTATAGTGGAGCTTTATAGGAAGGTTGCTACCTCACTACCCCCAGATGTGGAGAAGGCTTTAAAAGAAGCCTCAGAGCAGGAGTCAGGACAGGCAAGAGATGCTCTTGAAAAGGTATTACAAAATATCTCAATTGCCAGAACTTCACAGAGACCTATCTGTCAGGACACAGGAGTACCAATATTTTTTGTCAAAGCACCCCAGAGTATTGGACAGGAAGAGTTAAAGAAGGTACTCTTTGGAGCCACAAGAAAGGCCACAGAAGAGGTGCCTCTAAGACCCAATGCAGTAAACTCTCTTTCTGGGAAAAACTCTGGAGATAACACTGGTATAGATTTTCCTTTAGTCTATATAGAACAGACAAAAGACTCAACTCTTGTAGTTGACCTACTGCTAAAGGGTGGAGGCAGTGAGAATGTGTCAGCACTGTATAAGCTTCCAGATGAAAGACTTAATGCTCAGAGAGATCTGGAGGGGATAAGAAAATGCATTCTTGATGCGGTCTGGAATGCACAGGGCAAGGGATGTCCACCTTATACCATATCTGTAGCCGTGGGTGCCACACTGGATCAGGTCTCATTACTGGGCAAGAAGCTCCTTCTTAGAAAGCTACATGAAAGGCATCCTGATAGAGATATTGCAGAATTTGAGACAAGACTGCTCAGGGAGATAAATTCCTTAGGGATAGGGCCTCTTGGACTTGGTGGAAACACCACTGCACTGGCAGTGCATCTCGATTATGCCCATAGACATCCTGCCACATTCTTTGTAGAGGTCATCCTTTGCTGTTGGGCACATCGTAGAGGAAGGCTTGTATGGAGATAGATGTTATAAAACTTAAGACACCCTTAAGAGAGGAAGATGTCAAAGGCTTAAAAGTAGGACAAAGGGTTCTACTGTCTGGATATATAATCACAGGCAGAGACAGAATTCACAAGTATCTATTTGAGGAAAGACCCTCTAAGACTGAAATACCCTTTACAATTGAAGGAGGGGTGCTCTATCATTGTGGACCTATTATTGAGGAAACAGACAAGGGATACAGATTCATAGTAGGAGGCCCCACCACCAGTTCAAGGATGGAACCCTATGAGTGGTTTATTATAAAGGAGTATGGTATAAGAGGAATAATAGGAAAGGGAGGAATGGGACAGAATACTCTTGAGGCAATGGCAGAGGTAGGCTGTGTATATTTCCATACAATAAGTGGAGCTGCTGCCTATCTTGCAGACAGAGTTGTAGAGGTGAAAGGTGTATGGAAGGAGGAGTTTGGTCTACCCGAGGCTATGTGGTATCTGTATGTGGAGGATTTCCCTTTGATAGTAACAATGGACGCAAATGGAAGAAGTTTGCATGAGGAAATAAAAAAGGCCTCCTATAGTAAGCTCAGGGAGTTGCTTGAAGAATGATATTTATTGCTGGTGCAACAGGTTTTGTGGGAACAAACCTCTTGGAGACACTCAACAAAAGAGAAATCAGAACAAGATGCCTTGTCCGTTCAGAAAAGAAGGCAGAAAAGATAAAAAAACTTGCTACTGAGATTGTATATGGAGATATTACGGACAGAGAAAGTCTAACAAATGTGATGGAGGGAGTTGATATAGCTGTTCATCTTGTAGGAATAATACGAGAGACCCCAAAGGCCACATTCCAGAAAGTCTATATAGAAGGAACAGAGAATCTGGTTGAAGAGGCAAAAACCTCTGGTGTAAAGAGATTCTTTTATCAGTCCGCCCTTGGTGCCTCCCTCAATGCCCCCTTTAGGTACTCGCGTGCAAAGGCAGAGGCAGAGGAGATTGTGAAGAGATCAGGACTAAGATATGTAATATTCCGACCTTCTCTCATAATTGGTAAAGAAGATGGCTTTACAGAGAATCTTAAGAGACTGTTTTCCTTGGGGCCCTTTATACCTGTACCAGGAGGAGGAAAGGCAAAATTCCAACCTATCTTTATCCAAGACTGGGTGAAATGTTTTATGTATATACTTGAGAATGAGAATGCTTGGGACAGAATATATGAGCTGGGTGGACCCGAACATCTAAGCTATCGAGAGATTCTCAACTTATACATGACAGCTATGGGTATCAAGAAGCCTCTTCTTAATGTGCCTCTGACATGTGTAAAAGCAGCCCTCCCCATGTCCTTCCTTACCAAGGTTATTGGCAAAGTTCCTCCAGAGGTGAGTGTAGAACAGTTAAATATGCTGCAGGTTGATAACATCACAGAACCAGAAGCTGTGGAAAAACTATTCGGTTTCAAACCAAAGAGGCTCGAAGAGTATATAAAAGATATCTTACAAACCTGATTTTATTATCCTACTATTTCTATGGAAGAGAAAAAGTATCCTATCTCATATTCTGCAGACTCTGGCGAGTCAGAGCCATGTACAATATTACGCTCAATGTCAGTTGCGTAATCTGCTCTAATTGTTCCAGAAGCAGCCTCTTTTGGATTTGTGGCTCCCATAATATCACGGACCTTTGATATGGCATTCTCACCTTCAACCACCATAACCACTATTGGGCCTTCAGACATAAAATCTGTAAGACTTTCATAAAAAGGCTTGTCTTTATGGACAATATAAAAACCCTTTGCCTGTTCTTTGGTCATCTTGAGCATCTTGAGCCCTACAATCCTCAATCCTGCATTCTCAAATCTCCTTATCACCTCACCTATGAGATTCTTCTTAACACCATCAGGTTTAACAATTGAGAGAGTCCTCTCCATCCAGACATCCTCCTTATTAAAGTTAATCTTAAGGTTTCTATCAGAATAAGGCCAACAATAATAACATGAAGTGAAGGAATTTTTCAAAAAACAACAAAAGATTTCAGCTTCTCCACAAGCCCTCTGACAGCCTTTACAGAGCCCTCAAAGAACCCTTTCTCTTCCTCTGTAAGTTGTAGTTCCACTACCCTCTCCACCCCTTCTGCCCCAAGCACCACTGGCACACCAATAAAAAGCCCTTTAATCCCATACTCACCATCGAGATAGGCTGCAGCAGGAAGAAGCCTCTTCTCGTCCAGAAGCACTGCCTTTAACATCTGAAGCGTAGAGGCAGCAGGTGCATAATAGGCACTGCCTGTCTTAAGCAGAGATACAATCTCTGCCCCTCCATATCTGGTTCTCTCAATCAATGCATCTATCTCTTTCTTAGAAAGAAGTTCAGTAATAGACACACCCCTCACTGTGGTAAACCTCGGCATAGGAACCATCTGGTCACCATGTCCACCCAGCACCAAGGCCTCTGTATCTTGTACAGACACCCCAAGTCTGTCTGCCACAAAGCTCCTAAACCTGGCAGAGTCCAGTACTCCACCCATTCCCATCACCCTCTTATGAGGAAATCCTGTAATCTGCCAACACAGTTGTGCCATAACATCCATGGGATTGGTCACCACTATAACAATCGCATCTGGACAGAGTTCTGGAAGCACCTTGCTTACCGATGCAACCACTTTGGCATTTGTCTGGAGAAGGTCGTCTCTGGACATACCAGGCTTTCTGGCTGCTCCTGCAGTAATAACCACTATATGAGAGTCTCTTATCTCACTTAGATCATTTGTACCTACCACCTTTACATCAACACCCCACAAAGGTGTAGCCTCATACATATCAAGGGCTTTGCCTTGTGGCATTCCCTCCACAATATCATAAAGCACCACATCAGCAAGTCCTTCCATAACAACCAGTTGTGCTACTGTAGCACCTACATTACCTGCTCCTATAATAGCAACCTTCTTTCTCATCTACACCTTTGTTATCTTCAGCTTTGCCACCTTTCTTCCATCCATCGCAAGCACCAGAAACCTAAGATCATGATATCTGATCTGTTCTCCTTCCTTTGGGAGTCTGCCAAAAAGGCCAAACACAAAACCACCGATGGTATGGAAATCTCCACTTTCCAGTTTCACCCCTATCAATTCAGAAACCTCATCAAGAGGAGTATTACCAGAAACAATAACTGTTCTTTCATCAACAACCTCTACATCCTTCTCTGCCTCCAGTTTCTCAAACTCATCCTGTAAGCTTCCTACAATCTCCTCCATAAGATCCTCAAGGGTTATAAGGCCTGCTGTCCCTCCATACTCGTCCATCACAATCGCAATCTGGAACTTCTTCTTCTGCATCTCATTAAGGAGTTCGCTCACCCTCTTGTTCTCTGGGATAAAATAGGCATCTCTGACGAACTCCTTTATAGGCGTATCAGGGCTCACTGTTCCATCCGACATCTTAATCAGAATGTCTTTTATATATAGAATCCCTGTAATATTATCTATGGTATCCTGGATAACAGGATATCTTGAGAATCCCTTCTCTTTAACAAGATTAAGCGCATCTCTAACCGTAGCATTCTCTTGAATCGCCACTATTTCGGTCCTCGGTACCATCGCCTCTGATGCTATGGTATCCCCAAACTCAAATACCTTCTGGAGCATCTGTCTCTCTTCCTCCAGAAGTGAGCCAGACTCTTCACCAAGCTCAATCATTGTTCTTATATCTTCTTCCGTAACAAATGGGGATGTAGGAGTCCTGGCACCCATTGTCTTCAATATCCAGCTCGGCAGCCTTGTAAAGAACCATACAATAGGATGGGTAATTGTGATAAGCCATTTTATAGGTCTTGCCACAAAGAGTGCAAACTTCTCAGAATGGCTCATGGCTATCGTCTTTGGTGTAATCTCTCCCAGAATAACCACAAGAACCGTCATCACCAATGAAGCAATAAACCATCCATTCTCACCAAATATATTGAGCAGAAGAGCGGTACCTATTGAAGTGGCAAGGATTATAAAGAAGTTTTCTGAAAGAAGAATGGTACCAAAAAATCTATCATGTTCAGCAAGTATTGACTGAACAGCTTTGGCACTTTTGTTGTCTTTTTCTGCAAGATTCCTGATTCTTATCCTGTTTACAGAAATAAGAGCAGCTTCTGAACTGGTAAGAAATGCAACAATACAGATGCATACAATGATTACTATTGTACCAACCAGTTCATCAGGAGTACCTATGGGTATCGATTCCATTTAGTTCTTGAGTTTTTCCACTATAGCTGTTGCCACCTCCATAGTACCCACTGCTGTTGGGTCATCTGGGGTGGGTTTCATATCGTATGTGACTCTTCTACCTTCCTTTATAACCTCTGCCACGGCTCTGTCCAGCCTCTCCGCAGCCTCCTGTTCTCCAATATGCCTGAGCATCATCATACCAGAAAGTATCATTGCCATAGGATTTACTTTGTTCTGGCCCCTATATTTCGGGGCGCTACCATGAGTAGGTTCAAATACTGCAACCTCATCTCCTATATTAGCACCAGGGGCAAGGCCAAGTCCACCTATGAGTCCTGCACCAAGGTCTGATACAATGTCACCATATAGATTGGGTAGCACAAGCACATCATAGAGTTCCGGCTTCTGGACAAGCTGCATACACATATTATCCACAATCCTGTCTTCAAACTCTATATCAGGATATTCCTTTGCCACTTCACGGGCCACCTCAAGAAATAGTCCATCTGAATACTTCATTATATTCGCCTTATGCACTGCTGTAACCTTTCGCCTCCCATTTGCCCTTGCATACTCAAAGGCAAATTTTACTATTCTCTGGGTACCATAAACAGAAATAGGTTTAATACTTATCCCCGAATCCTCTCTTATCCTTTTACCGGTTAATCTATTAAACTCTTCAATCAGTTTTAGAGTCTCTGGCCTGCCTTTTTCAAACTCCACACCTGCATAGAGGTCTTCTGTATTTTCTCTTATTATAACAATATCCACATTATCGTAGCGTGTCCTTGCACCAGGATAACTCTTACAGGGTCTGACACAGGCATAAAGGTCAAGACTCTGCCTCAGTGTAACATTCACACTCCTGAAACCCTTCCCAACAGGTGTGGTTATTGGTCCCTTAATAGCAACTCTATTCCTTTTTATAGACTCTACTACCCTCTCCGGCAGTGGTGTTCCCTCCTTTTTATATACCTCCTCTCCCGCTTCCTGGATGTCCCACTCGATGGGTACACCAGTGGCTTCCAGAACCATCTTGGTCGCTTCAGTAATTTCTGGCCCTACTCCATCTCCAGGGATGAGAGTAATTGTGTATCTATTCATTTAAAATCTACTGTCAGGATCTTCTTTACAATATCAGGATAGGTAGCAATAAACCTGAGTTCATCATCTGTCAGAGGTTTCTGGGTATGAAGATTCGCATATTGGACCAGTTCCAGAATCTTTCTTGCCTCCTGATCATTCCTAAAGTGTATACCCAATCTGTCATAAACATAACGGAAACCCTTTATACCCCCATATGCGCCTGTGGTGATAACTCTGCCTGTCTCAAGCAGGTCTGGCTCGCCTCTGCCCACATCCTCAGGGTCATATAGTTCATAGTTTCTCCTGTCCTTCAGGGCACCATCCGCATGAATTCCAGACTCATGTGCGAATGCATTGGCACCGACCCCAGGCTGATTAATGGGAATAGGAATATTAAATTGATAAGAGGCATATCTTGCTATCTTCCAGGCCATCTTTAAATTAACATGTTCATCAAGAGGGGCCCTTTCCCGCAGACCTGTGGAAAACTTAAGGGCCAAAATTGTGGAGACAAGATCAGCATTACCTGCCCTCTCACCGTAACCATTAACCGTAGTATTTATATATGTATCAATACCACACTCTATCGCTGCCCTTGCACCTGCCACTGAAACAGCCTCTGCCATTCCAAGGTCATTATGACAGTGCATCTCTATAGGAAACTTTGTTGCTACTGAAAGTGCCTTTATCCTCTCATATATGGTGATGGGGTCATCTGCACCAAGGGTGTCACAGTAGCGGAATCTGTCAGCACCAGCCTCTTTACCAGCAAGAATAAACTCAATAAGACGGTCAAGCTCTGTTCTGGAGGCATCTTCTGCATTCACACCTACTGTCTCTGCTCCCATCTGCTTGGCCAGTTTTACAGACTCAACCATGGATTTTACCAAATCCTTAAAGGTCTTCCGTCCCTGAAATTTACCTTTTATCATTATCTCAGAGGTCGAGACTGATACATTAATATGTTTCAGCTCAGGACAGTTTTTAAAGGCGAGCTCCACATCCTCAGGCACAGCCCTACACCAGCCTTCAAGGTGGAGTCTCTTTATTGCCCCACGTTTGGCAAGCTCCAGATTTGCATTGATATAGTTGATCTCATGTTTCAGGGTAGGGAATCCTACCTCACTTTGATATACTCCCATCTCGTCAAGATAGATGTTGAGCATGGTCTTGGCAAGCTTTGGTAGAAGTATTCTCGAGGTCTGTACACCATCACGGTTTGTCACATCGATCAGATAAACCTTAGGACTCTCTTTATCCTTCTTCCCTTTTTTTGTTCTATCAGCCATAATCCTCCCTTTATTGATGATTTAATATAATGATCATAATGACCATATAAGGGATGAAACCAAAGCTGTTAGTGATAAATTAAAATATAATTATACACTAATAAATTGCTTGACTTCAATGCCTTCACTAATTTACCATAAACGATAACAACAGACATGCCTCCCAATGAGATAGCAATAGGTTCTGATCATGCGGGTTTTGAGTTGAAGAGTGTCATCAAGGAGCTATTGGAGAACCTTGGTTACATACCTGTTGACTATGGTACAGAAGACAGTTGTTCTGTCGATTATCCTGATTATGCCTTTAAGGTATCTGAAGCAGTCTCAAAAGGAGTATTCAGAAGGGGAATCCTCATATGTGGAACAGGCCTTGGTATGTCTATAGTTGCGAATAAATTTCCAGGGGTAAGGGCAACACTCTGCCATGATCCCTATACTGCCCGAATGAGCCGCCTCCATAACGATTCAAATATACTGGTGCTTGGTGGAAGGGTACTTGATTCAGAGGTGGCCTGCGAGATTGTAAAGGTCTGGGTTGAGACCCCCTTCGAAGGCGGCAGACATCTCAGGAGGCTGGAAAAAATAAGACTGATAGAGGAGAAGATAAGAAATGGAGTTTGAAGCCCTCCGTGAGGTAGACCCTCAGGTCTATGATGCCATAGTTGCAGAGACAGAGAGAGAAAAAAACAAGATCGTCCTGATCGCCTCTGAAAACTACACCTCAAAGGCTGTGCTTGAGGCCCAGGGCTCGGTCTTTACTAACAAATATGCAGAGGGTTACCCTGGCAAGAGATACTATGCTGGATGTGAGTATGCAGACGAGGTGGAGGAACTGGCTATTGAGAGGGCAAAGGAACTCTTTGGTGCAGAACATGTGAATGTTCAGCCTCATTCAGGCACCCAGGCAAATATGGCTGTGTATTTCTCCGTGCTACAGCCAGGGGACACTGTGCTCGGTATGAGTCTGAGCCATGGTGGACATCTCTCTCATGGAGCACCTGTAAACTTCTCAGGATTCTTTTATAATGCCGTAACCTATGGTGTAACAAAGGAAGGTTATATAGATTATGACCAGGTTAGAGACCTCGCAAAGAAACACAAGCCCAAGTTGATTCTTACTGGTGCAAGTGCCTATTCAAGGATTATAGACTTCAAGGCCTTTGCAGAGATAGCACGTGAGGTTGGAGCATATCTACTTGCAGATATCGCCCATATTGCTGGACTTATAGCAGCAGGAATCCATCCCTCACCCATTCCTTATGCCGACTTTGTCACAACCACCACTCATAAGACCCTTAGAGGTCCCCGGGGTGGAATGATCATGTGCAGAAAGGAATTTGCAAGGGCAATAGACAGAATGATATTTCCAGGGATCCAGGGTGGTCCATTAGTCCATATAATAGCAGCAAAGGCCGTGGCCCTAAAAGAGGCACTCTCTGAACACTTCAAAAAATACCAACAACAGATTGTGGAAAATGCAAAAAAACTCTGCAGTGAATTGATCAAAAGAGGTTTTGAGATAATCTCAGGAGGAACAGATACCCATCTCATGCTTGTGGATCTTAGAAACAGGGGCATAACAGGAAAGGAGGCAGAGGAGGCCCTTGACAGGACTGGTATAACTGTTAACAAAAACTCCATCCCCTTCGATGACAGGCCCCCCACAATCACCAGTGGAATAAGACTCGGAACCCCTTGTGTCACCACAAGAGGAATGGGTGAGAAGGAGATGGTAGAGATAGCAGAGTTGATTGACACCGTGCTCAGCAACTCAAAAAGCGAAAAACACCTTAAACAAGTGAGTAGCAAAGTGAAAGAACTCTGTGAGAGGTTCCCCATCTACTCATGAAATGTCCCTACTGTGGTAGCCTAAGAGACAGGGTCATAGATTCTCGCCAGAGCAAAGAGGGTGATGTAATTAGAAGAAGACGCCTCTGTCTCGACTGCAATAAGAGATTCACATCCTATGAAAGGATAGAAGAATCTGTACCTGTGGTTATAAAAAAAGACGGCAGAAGAGAGCCCTTTGACAGGATGAAGATCCTCAATGGGCTGAAAAAGGCTTGTGAGAAACGACCTATATCGGTTGAAACCCTCCAGAATATTGTGGACACAATAGAAAAAAAGGCGATGGATACAGGAGAAAGTGAGATCATGAGCGCCTGGATAGGAGAGGAGGTTATGAACCATCTGAGAGAACTCGACAAGGTCGCTTATGTGAGATTCGCCTCTGTTTATAGAGAGTTCAGAGATGTGAAAGAATTTCTTGAAGAGATCGGAAGGTTATTCAGTGAGAGAAAGAAATAAATGTTTCTCTGTGATATAGTCTTCCCACAGAATCTTCCCTTCCTCACATACAGGATACCAGAACATCTCGTCCCTTTAATTTCGCCAGGCATAATTGTGAAAGCACCTCTGAGGGGAAAGCCTAAAATAGGTCTCGTGATAAGGTGCTATGAAGACGAAAGAGAAAACCTGAAGGAGATTATAGAGCCCTGCAGAGAGTATCCAGAGTTTCCTATAACCCTGATCACACTCCTTGAATGGACTACAAATTACTATTTCTCGAATGAAGGCACAGTGTTAAAGAGTATGCACTTCAGAGACTTTTTATATTTCCCAAAAAAGAAAGCCATGCCCTTAAGGCCTGAAATTAAACCTGTATCATTAATATCAGAAGAGCCCTTCAGTTTTAAAAGTCTTGAACATATCATTGATGTGTTTAAAAAAGGAATATATCAGACATTTCTTTTGAGGCCTGAAAACATACATATGAAGAAATCTTTGCTGAGATATCTGATAACACATATCTCGGCAAAAAAGAGAGCATCAACCCCAGGAGAGGGAATCATTGTTTTATCACCTGAAGTAAAGGATGCTGAAAGGACTTTCTCTTTTCTCTCAGACATAGAGGGTCTTAGGGTTTGTCTATTCCACGGGAATCTGAACAGAAGCATAAAGGCTTCTCTGTTAAGAGAGATTGCCAGGGGCGAATATGATATCGTGGTGGGCACACGAGGCGCGATCTTCTCTCCCTTTAAGAAAACACAAATGATCATTGTGTTGGATGAACACAGCCATACGTACAAACAAGAGGAGTCTCCAAGATACAATGCAAGAGACGTGGCTGTGATGAGAGGTTACTTGGAGAAGACACCTGTTGTTCTGGTATCTCAGACCCCTTCTGCCGAATCTTACTATAACTGCCAAAGAGGCAAATATATTCTTATAGAATTCCAGAGAATAGAAAAAAAGAGAATATGGATACTAAAAAGAACAAAAGAAATTATACCCTTTCTTACAGAGGATATTTATAGAGAAGCAAAAAAGGCTCTTGATGAAAATGAAAAGGTGATGCTCATTCATCATAGACTGGGCTATTCAATGCTCATGTGTGAAGAATGTGAATTCCTTTTTACCTGTTCTACCTGTGAAAAACCCTTTATATTACATAAGAACAGAGGGCTTGTATGCCATAACTGTGGTAGAACAGAGCAGGTTCCCTCATCCTGTAAACGCTGTGGAGGTTTCATGCTGAAGCCTTACGGTGCAGGGATAGAACTGCTGTATGAAACCCTAAAAGAGAAATTTGGAGTTAATGTAAAGATAATTGATGAAACAGATGCAAACTTAAGGGCAGGCATTGTATTAGGAACAATCAAAAAACTCAATAAGGAAGACATTAGATTCAAAATAATCGCACTCCTGAATCCAGACCTTTTTCTCAATCTTCCTGAATTCAGGTCCCTTGAGAGGCTTGTTCAGGAAGTCTTTTATATGAAAGACCTACTCTCTGAAGAGGGAAAACTGATACTGCCCACATCTGTGCCTTGGCATCCATTATTTAAGTTCTTAAAGAATCTGGACTACCGAAGCTTTATAATGGAAGAACTCAAACTGAGAAGATTTAATAATCTGCCTCCCTTCACAAGGTTAACCAATGTATATATTCATCTAAGAGGTGAGGACATAGACATACAACAGCTCCATAGGTTAAAACAATTACTTAAAGGTCTGGATATAATAGGACCTACAGTCATCACTTCAACACTGAAAGGTTACAGAAGCTGTATAAAACTTACCTTTAAAGAACTGGACAGAAATAAGCTCACTGAAGCAATCAAAAATATAGAAAGGGTGGCCTCCTCTCTAAAAGGGGCCTTAAGGATAGATGTTGATCCTCTGTCTTTTTAAAATATATCTTGCTGTGTCTATATCCCTTAGTATCTGCTCCTTAAGTTGTTCTGGACTTTGGAACCTCCTTTCTCCCCTCAGTCTATCAATAAAGTAGACCCTTATATCCTTACCAAGAATATTCTCATTAAAGTCCATGATATGGACCTCATAACTCTGTTCCTGTAAACCAAATGTAGGATTTTTGCCAATATTGGCTACTGCATCATACAGTGCATCTGCAATCTTCACCTTAACTGCATATACCCCTTCCTTTGGTACAATCTCATAGGGGGTTGAGATATTAGCAGTAGGAATACCCAACACCTTTGCTCCTCTGCCTGCCCCTTTTATAACTGTACCATGTATGGAGTAGGCCCTGCCCAGAAGGGCGGCAGCCTCACAGACTCTCCCCCATGAAAGCAGTTGCCTTATACGACTGCTACTTACAGTCTGTCCATTTATTTTCAGATTTCTGACTACATTCACCTTGAAACCATATCGTCTGCCAAGCCTTCTTAACAGTTGCGTGTTCCCCTTTTTACCTCTACCAAACCTGTAATTCTGACCAATCAGCAGATGCACTATGCCAAGACGCTGGAGAAGTATATCCTTTACAAAAACCTCAGGCTCCATTCTTGCAAAGTCTCTGTTAAAATCTATAAGCACAGTAACATCAATACCCATAGTCTCTATCAGTCTTAATTTGTCCTCAAGGGGGGTGAGTAGCTTCACCTCTCTCTCAGGAGCCAGAACCACCATAGGATGGGGATGAAATGTTATCACTACTGAGGTACCTTTTATTAAAGAAGCAACTTCTTTAACCCTCTGGAACACCTTCTGATGCCCCAGATGAACACCATCGAAATTTCCTATTGTTGCCACAGGATTAATAAGGGACAGCCCTTTCTCATCGATATTTCTGATAATTCTCATAAAAATTATAATAACAAAAAAGTTTTACTTTAGGCTTTAATTATTAATAGGAAAACTTAATAGATTTTTTATAAAAGATAGGGAATCAACCATTAAAACAAGGTGAACTTTAAAATTAAGAGACTTCTACACAGATTTTTGATATAATGAACTTAAGAATATGAACAACAATGAAAAGAATCAACTCTATTTTGACCAGATAGCCCATTTCTACCAAAACTTCCCCTTAGGACTAATAGCATCATTTACAAACGCTACAATTCTTGTAATTGTATTAAGAAATGTAATTGATAGACAGATCCTTCTTTTCTGGTTTTTTGCTGTGCTTATAGTAACATTCATCAGGTTCATGATCTATATAAGATACAGACAGCTCAAATTCTCACCCACAGACATAAAACTTGCTGGTAATCTCTTTATTACAGGTACTGCCTTATCAGGAATTGTATGGGGCACAGTAGGGCTATTCTCCTTTCCTCATAATTCAATCCTTTATGAGGCATTTGTTGCCTTTGTGCTTGGTGGAATGGTCGCAGGTTCGGCTGCTGCGTATTCTGTCCTGATGAAGGGCTTCCTGGCCTTTACAGTACCTGCACTACTGCCTCTCACAATCAGATTCTTCACCATTGGAGACATCATACATCTAACAATGGGAGGAATGTTAATTCTTTTTGAGGTATTAATCATAATAATAGCCTATTTCATGCACAGGATGACCAACAATTCCATAATGCTGAAATATGAAAACCTGAGACTGATATCATCTCTGAAGGAGTCAAAGGAAAAAGCTGAACATCTCAATACACAGCTCCTTAAAGAGATAAATGAGAGGAAAAAGGCAGAGACCGAACTAAAGAGACATAAACAACAACTTGAGGTACTTGTAAGAGAACGCACCCATGAACTGAAATTAACTAATGAACAACTTAAAAAAGAGATCCAGAAGAGGAAACAGATTGAGAATGAACTTTTAAAGATTCAAAGACTTGAGGCACTGGCAGTACTTGCAGGAGGAATAGCTCATGATTTCAATAACATCCTTACAGGGATCCTGGGCAACCTAAGTCTTGCCAAGTTATATGTAAAACCAGGAGAAAAACTGTATGCCTTTCTAACAGAGGCTGAGAAGGCCTCTGTTAGAGCAAAAGACCTGACTCAACAGATTATCACCTTCTCAAAAGGCGGAGCACCGATTAAAAAGCCTGCAGATATTCGAGAAACTATAAAAGAGTCGGCATCTTTTGTTCTTATGGGATCAAATGTTAAGTGTGATTTTGAATTTCCTGATAATCTATGGAATGTGGAAATAGATGAGACTCAGATGTGTCAAGCAATTCAGAATATTATTCTAAATGCAAAAGAATCTATGCCTGATGGAGGAAGAATAAAGGTGGCCTGTGAAAACATTATTATTTCAGATGATTCTCCCCTGCCTCTCAATCCTGGTAGATATATTAGAATCACCATAAAAGACCAAGGAGTAGGTATCGATAATAAATATATTGATAAGATTTTCGATCCCTTCTTCTCGACCAAACATGGCGGCAGCGGGCTGGGTCTGTCAGTTACATATTCAGTTATAAAAAGGCACCATGGCCATATCACAGTCAGCTCAAAACCAGGCAAGGGAACCACTTTCTACATATATCTTCCTGCTTCAGGCAAAGAACCTTCCGCCTCAAGGGAAGCTACACATCTTTATAAAGGTAAAGGGAAGATCCTTGTAATGGACGATGATAAGGTTGTAAGAAACCTTATAAAGGAGATGTTACCTGAGCTTGGATATGAGGTAGAGGTTGCCAAGGACGGTGAAGAAGCACTGGAACTTTATGAGAAGGCCTTGCATAAAGACGAACCTTTTGATGTTGTTATCCTTGACCTCACAGTAGCAGGTGGAATGGGAGGTAAAGAGGCTATAAAGAGACTTTTGGAAATAGACTCTAAGGTTAGAGCCATTGTCTCAAGTGGATATTCAAATGACCCTGTGATTGCAAATTTTAAACACTATGGATTCAAAGGATTTATTATCAAACCTTATAATATCCACGAAATCAGCAGAATAATTCATGAAACAATTAATGCTCCAGACTAACCTTGTAGAATACTCTTTATTTTACTGATAACCTCCTTCGGTTTTGCCGTCGCCTTAACAAGGTAACTGTCAGCTCCAAGATTAAAAGCCTTTTCAATCTCTTCAGGGAGCCCTCTTGAGGTGAGAACAACAACATGGATAGAGGACAATTCAGGGTCTGACTTTATTGCCTGTAGCACCTTGAATCCATCCATAATAGGCATATTAAGATCAAGCAGTACAAGATCAGGTCTTTCTTCCTTAACTATCTTCAGCGCCTCCATTCCATTGCTTGCCACCTTCACTGCAAATCCCTCTGGTATAAGGAGGTTTTTGTAGATATCCTGAAAAATTTTGGCATCATCCACTACTAAAACCTTCTTCTTGCTCATACACGCCTCCAGTAAATTTTATCACCCCCTCTACTAAGTGCTTATTAATATATCAGATTAGCCTCAATATTTCAAATAAATTTCGGATTATTCATAAACAAAAAGATTGTGATATAATTATTTTCAGAATCTATTTTTTGGAATAACAAGGGAGGTCTAATGGAGAAGGCAATTCTGGTACTAAAGGACGGACTTGTTTTTGAGGGATACTCCTTTGGTGCAAAGGGTGAGACAGTGGGGGAAGTAGTGTTTAATACCTCAATCACAGGCTATCAAGAGATCCTTACAGACCCTTCCTACAAAGGACAGATAGTCACTATGACCTACACAGAGATAGGTAATTACGGGATAAACAGTGAGGATATAGAATCTGCTGGTAATCCCAAAGTAGAGGGTTTTATTGTAAAAGAATACTCTGATTACCCAAGTAACTGGAGAGCGGAAGAGGCCCTTGGAGAGTATCTAAAAAGACACGGAATTGTGGGGATACAGGGTATTGATACAAGAGCACTGACCAGACATATCAGAAACTATGGTGCCCAGATGGGGATTATCTCTACAGAGGATCTTGATCCCCAGAGTCTTTATGAGAAAATTAAAGACCATCCAGGGATTGATGACCTTGATCTTGTAAGTTCTGTTACTACAAAAGAACCCTATAAGTGGACCGAAAGACTCTGGCGATGGGAGGGTAACCCTTCTGAAGGAGATAGCCTCTCAAGAAAGCTATCTGTAGTAGTATATGACTTTGGAGTAAAATTCAATATTCTCCGTAACCTCGCAGAGGCAGGTTTTGATATCACAGTGGTACCTGCCACTACCCCTGCAGAGGCTATCCTTGAGATGAATCCTGATGCAGTGCTACTTAGTAATGGTCCTGGTAATCCTGAAACAGTTAAATACGGGATTGAAAATGCCCGCAAGCTTCTCGGGAAAAAACCTATATTCGGAATCTGTCTTGGTCATCAGATACTTGGACTTGCACTGGGGGGCAGGACCTACAAATTAAAATTTGGACATCATGGTGGTAACCATCCTGTGATGGACCTTGAGACCGGACGTGTGGAGATAACCTCTCAGAATCACAACTACTGTGTAGACATCCAAAGTCTACGAGGTCAGGTAGTCCTTACCCATAGAAATCTTTACGATGGTACAGAAGAAGGAATGAAACATGTGGAACTACCAGTATTTTCTGTACAATACCATCCTGAAGCAGGACCAGGACCAAATGACTCAAGGTATCTATTCCAGCGGTTTAGAGAAATGGTGGAGCTGAGGGGAGTCGAACCCCCGACCTCGTGAATGCCATTCACGCGCTCTCCCAACTGAGCTACAGCCCCAAAGAAGTGCTAAAATAATTTAACAATAAGATTCAGGGTAATGTCAACCCCTGTTAAACAATGCTAAGGCTGGTTGAAAAAATAGAGATAGCCGCCCCTGTTGAGAGGGTCTTTGAGTTTGTCAAAGACTTAGAAAGGCGCTTGAAACTCAGCCCTGCCTATGAGGTCATAAAGGTAGAGAAATTGACCGAGGCAGAGATAGGAAAGGGCACAAGGTTCAGAGTTCGTCTCTTACATAAAGACAAAGAAGTAGAATATATAACAGAAATAAAAAAGTTTATAGAGAACAAAAAAATAGTAGTAAAACATCTTGATGGCAACTTAAAAGTAACCCTAAAACTGAAGAAGACACCTAAAGGAACTCTCCTGATACATGATGAAGAATTTGTTATATCTGATGAAGTCCTTGCCATAGATGAAGAAGAGACAAAAAGGCGTGAGACAGGCTCCTTAATAAAGGATGTGGCAGAAGGGATTAAGGAGCTTGCATTCCTGATATATGGCCACCCAAAGAAGGTGAAAAAGCGAGAAGAGATACTCAAAAAACTAAGAGAAGACCTCAGGGTGTGGCTCAGGAGGATAAAGGAGGAGATAGAGAAAGGTTAACTGTTAAATTTGACTTTTCTGGACAGTTTAAGGTTAAATATATTTTTAGGGTAATTAAGGAGAGGAGGGTGTAGTATGTATGCTGTAATAGAGACGGGTGGAAAGCAATACAGGGTGACAGAAGGCATGCTTCTGAAGGTAGAAAAGCTGGATGTGCCTGAGGGAGAAAGTCTTGAGATCAACAAGGTGCTTCTTATTAATAAGGACGGCAACCTGATTGTAGGTGCTCCCTATCTGGAGAACGCCTCTGTAAAGGCGAAGGTGATTGAGACAAAAAAGGACAAAAAGATACTCGTATTCAAGAAGAAACCGAGAAAGGGGTTTAAACGCCTCAGGGGCCACAGACAGTACTACACAAAACTCAAGATTGAAACCATTAACTATGGAGGTTAACCATGGCACATAAAAAGGGTGTTGGCAGTTCAAGAAACGGCAGAGACAGTGAATCCAAAAGGTTAGGGGTCAAGAGATTTGGAGGCCAGTTTGTAAGGGCAGGCAATATAATTGTGAGACAGAGAGGAACCAAATTCCATCCCGGATTTAATGTGGGCAGGGGTGGCGATGACACCCTTTACGCACTCATTGATGGAATTGTAAGATTCGAGAGGAAAGACAAGAGAAGAATGAAGGTAAGCGTTTATCCTGTTGCTGCCGAGGCATAGAAAAAATCTTCTTTTAAAGGCTTTCCAGAAAGTTGTCCTATCAGAGAGAGAATACTCCCATTACAGTAGTAGGAGGGGGGCTGTCTGGTTCTGAAGCCACCTGGCAGTTGGTAAAAAGGGGACTTAGAGTAAGGCTTTACGAGATGCGTCCCCAGAAGAGCACTCCAGCCCACAAGACGGGTTACCTCGCAGAGCTTGTATGTTCCAACTCATTGAGATCAAAGGAATTGACAACAGCAGTTGGTCTGCTCAAGAAAGAACTACAGATGGCTGACTCCATCATAATCGCCTCCGCATTGAGGGCTGAGGTGCCTGCAGGAGCAGCTCTTGCGGTTGACAGAAACCTCTTCGCCTCTTATATAACAGAGACTCTCTCCAACCATCCCCTTGTGGAAATCATCAGGGAAGAGGTCACAGAGGTACCTCCACCCCCCTGTATCATTGCCACAGGCCCCCTCACATCTGACCCCTTTGCTGAAAGTCTCAGACATCTCCTCGGCAGTGAGTATCTCTACTTCTATGATGCCATTGCACCTGTTGTGGATGCTGAAAGCATTGACTACTCTAAGGTATTCAGGGCATCAAGATATGGAAAGGGAGGGGATGACTATCTGAACTGTCCTATGACAAAGGAAGAATACGACCGATTTTATAATGCCCTCATAGAGGCTGACAGAGTAGCGCCCCATGACTTTGAGGAAGACAAGGTATTTGAAGGATGCATGCCTATTGAGGTTATGGCAAAGAGGGGTAAGGATACTCTCAGGTTCGGTCCAATGAAGCCTGTTGGTCTTATTGACCCCAGAACAGGCAAAGAACCCTATGCAGTGGTCCAGTTAAGAGTAGAAAACAGAGAGGCGACTGCATACAATATCGTAGGATTCCAGACACGCCTCAGGTGGCCAGAGCAGAAGAGGGTGTTCCGCATGATACCAGGTCTTGAGAATGCAGAGTTTCTCCGTTATGGAAGCATTCACAGAAACACCTTTATAAATGGACCAAAATTTTTAAACAAGGACCTGAGCTTAAAGGTAAAGCCAGGAGTCTACTTGGCTGGTCAGATCACAGGCGTGGAGGGTTATGTGGAATCAACTGCTATGGGGCTTCTTGCAGGTATAAATGTGGCAAGGTCAGTAAAGGAAAAGGAGTTTATAAAACCACCCGAAGTGACAGCCCATGGAGCACTGGTGAGGTATATCACAGAGTCCTCTCCAGAAGGATTCCAACCGAGTAACATAAACTTTGGACTGCTACCCCCTCTGAAGAGAAAGATAAAGAACAAGAAGTTAAAAAAAGAGGCACTCGTTGAAAGGGCACTCAAGGCATGGGAGAATTATCTTGAAAAGGTGAATGAAATAGACTAACTCAACCATCTCAAAAGGAGAAGGCCTATTATAAGCAGAAGCACTACCAAGTATGTCAGAAGATTAAAATACCTTTCGATAAATTCCCTTATCTTTTCACCAAAGAGATATATAAGACCACCAATCAGAAAGAATCTCGCTCCTCTGCTCAGAAAAGAGGCGATCACAAAAACTGAGAAATCAACCCTAAAAAAGCCTGCGGATATGGTAAATACCTTGTAGGGTATAGGGGTAAACCCTGCAACAGCAATCGCCCATGCCTCGTACTTGAGGAAATACTCTCTCACAGCATCTATGGTCTCAGGTTTCACATAGGTGAAGATTATCCCCTGTGCCAGTGACCAGAACTTAAGCCCAATCAGAAAACCGAGCATACCTCCTGTAACCGATCCCACTGTACATATCCCGGAGTAAAAAAAAGACCTCTTACTCCTGCCAAGACAGAGCACTATAAGCAGTACATCTGGAGGTACTGGAAAAAAGGATGCCTCAGCAAGGGCGAGTAGAAAGAGGGCTACTGTTGCGTAAGGTGTCTCTGCCCAGCCTATTACCCAGTGGTAGAGCCGTTTTAGTGTCTTCACGATCCCCTTTTTTCAGCCTGTATAAGCACTGTCTCCTGAAGTCTGTCTGATTGAAAGACTCGAAAACCTGCCTTCTTAAGCCACGATCGTAGTTCCTCATGGGTATAGCTTCTACCAGAAGGTGTATTAACCAGCATGTTTACGGCAAACAGAGCACCAGATGCAGGTGATGTCCTTGTCCTGTCAAGATAGAATTCATGGATCACTACCATGCCTCCATCAAGAAGCGACCTCTTAACCTTCTTTATCAGTCCGAGACATTCTTTTTCACTGTATGAATGTAGTATCTGGCTCATGAATACCATATCATAACCTTCTCCCAGATCATCAACCATAAAGTCACCTGCCTTAAGTACCACCCTGTCTTTAAATGGGTCATTCCTTATGTTCTCCTTGGCAATCTTGAGTGTCTCGGGTCTATCGTAAAGCACCACCTCCTCTGCCTTCCTGGCAAAGGCGAGGCTATATGTGCCGGGACCTCCTCCGAGATCAAGTACCCTCTTAACACCTTTAAGGCGAACCTTCCTCATCACCTCTTTCACCTTGAATCTCGCTATATTGTCCATTGCCATGATGAATGCCCTGAAGTCAAACTCAGCAGAGGAGGGTTCACCTCTGCTGACGACCTCGTCAAGCCCAGACCAGCTCTGCCACAGATTGCCGTAGTGTCTGAGGAGGTCTCCCTGGTAGTGTGGACTCTTCCTGAGGAGAAATCTGTTTGAGACAGAAGAGTTCTGATACCTTCTGCCAGACTTCTTTAAAAAACCGAGGGACACAAGGGCATCAAGCAATATCTCCGTTGCCCTTTTTGAGGTATTGAGTCTTCTGGATACACTTTGGGCACTCAGAGGTCTCTCAAGAAGCTCAAACACACCGAGGGTGTTTGCAGTAATGAGCACCCTTGCACCCATGAAGCCTGTAGCAACAGATCTCAGCTTCTGCAGTTCGGTGGAAGCACTCATAACGATTTATTAAGGATAATTAAAGATACCAATATCTGTCAAATGATCAAAAACTATTCTGATCTTGCGATTGACTTGGATCAGAAGAGACTATCTCTTTAATTTTTGGAAACTATTTACCTAAGGCAAGAAAGGTGCTTGGATCGGGAGTTTACCTTTTGATCTCCAGACTCTGAAGTATCTTCCTTATCTCCTCTGGTATTTCGCCTTTCATAGCCTTGGCGAGATAAGAACTTGTAGCAATCAGGTTTACTACCTTGATCATAAATTCTCTCTTCTTTAATGTCATGGAATCGAGATTCTCTAATTTATACATATAGAATTCTCTTGATGCCCTTCCAAGTTCATAGGATACCTCTTCAAGGGTCATATTCTTAGGTTTCACTACAGGCTCTACAAGATTATATCTTCTATAATCCTTTATTACAATATATTCCTTGAGTTCTGAATATATCTCAGAATAGGGCCAAGGAGCTATAGCAAGAAAGAATGCAAGGTCAGGATTGTAAAACTTTGCAAGTTCAACAGTCTCTCTGAATCTATCTACTGTATCATCAGGCATACCCAGAACAAAAGAAGTCTCAGATACTATTTCATACTCGTTAATCAAATCAATAGCCTTTTTAGACTCTTCCACCTTTATATTCTTTTTAAATCTGTCAAGGGTCTCTTGGGATGTAGACTCCACTCCCACATATATATGATCAATCCCTGCCTCTCTGTATTTCCACATAATATCTTCATCCCTAAGGATATCGTCCACTCTTGTCTCCATAAGAATCTTTATACCCACATCCCTCTCAATCAGAAGATCAAGAATACGTTCCCATCTACTTCTGGAAAGTGTGGGAGTCTCATCTGCTATCATCACCACATTCACTCCATAGGTGTCACGAAGATACTCCAGTTCACTGACAAAACTTTCGGGGCTTCTTCCTCGCCACTTCCTCTTCCAGAATAGTTGTTGGGAACAGAAACTGCACTGTTGATTACATCCCCTTGAAGAGCTCACTATTGCAAGGGTTGAACCTTCCATTGGCTTGTATTTATATAAAGGCCAGTCAATCAGATCCCACGCTAATGGTAACCTGTCCAGATCCCTAACAAAAGGTCGAGGCGGTGTAACCACTACTTCTTCATCTCTATAAAATGCCAGAGAGCGTACTTTGGCAGGGTCTTCTCCCTCATTTATACACTCCACCAACTCCACCATTGTCTCCTCACCCTCACCCCGTACTACAAAATCCACATATTCATGTGACTCTCTCAATATCTCTTCATAACAGAAAGTGGGATGGACATTCCCTATGACAGTAACAATCTCAGGATTTATCTCCTTTGCAAGTCTAAGGACTCTCAAAGCATCCACCACTTCAGCAGTAAAGGCTGTTGTGGCAACTACATCAGGCATTGAATCTATTATCCTCTTCTGTATATCCTCATATCCATGCCAATAGCTCATGGCATCGTATATCTCAGGCTCATATCCTGCAGCACGAAGACTACCGGCAATATACACAAACCCTAAATTCAGCCATACCCCTGCTGACTCCACTACACCAGAATGATATGGAGGTGTTACAAGAAGTATCTTCTTTATCCTTTTCATATCTTCACTTCCTCAAGAACTTTCAGACCATTAACCTTCCATCTGTCATCCCTATCCCTTACAATCTCATATCTCATTTTATAGATATATCGCCTTTCTGGATTTAATATTCTGCCCGTTTCTATATCCACTCTCTCATATTCCCATGTCTCTGAAGTAAATACATAGAAGAGGTCTCTTCTTTTGCCTTCAACCTTTTCAATCCTAAAACCTATCAATCTGGCATTTATCCTCTGATTCAACCCTGCATAGGAATTGATATATACCATAACCTTTCTATACTCCTGCTCTGTAGCCACATCTTTTAAAGAATTAAAATTCATTTTACTGTATGCCTCAATTAGTGCCTGATTATACCTATACACTACAGATATAATCTCTGCATCCTCAGGGTGCTTTTCACACCCACATAGCATAAATCCAATAACACCAACCACCAAAACTGCACATCCTTTCTTTATCATCTTACCAGATATTCAGAATGTACAGTTTTCAGAAAATAGGGTATAAAGAAGAATGAGAGCACCGAGAGGGTGAATATGAACAATGTAACATACGCAGACCTTCTGCCAGTCCACTGCCTGTTAAGTCTCAAGTGAAGAAAAAGGCCATAGGCAAGCCATGTAATCAGAGACCATGTCTCCACAGGATCAAAGGCCCAGTATCTACCCCATGCATTATTCGCCCATATAGAGCCTGCTATAATCATTATGGTAAGGAAGGCAAAACCTAATGCATTAAATCTGTATATAAGAAGATCCAATCTCTGCAGAGAGGGTAGCTTCTCTGTAAAACCTGTCTCCTCTTTTCTGGAGTTTTTGTATAAATACAATCCAGCACAGCCAAAGGCAACCAGCAGTGATGCACTACAGAGCTTTGCAAAGATTACATGAAGTACAAGCCAGTAGCTCCTCAGTGAAGGAGGCAGAGGTATCTCATCTCTGGTACTCATAAGGCCAAATCCCATAGAGAGAAAGATCAGAGACATAATAACTGGTGCCGCCTTCTTGAGAAACTTAAACCTCAACTGTATAAGCAGATAAAATACCATGGCAACCCAGGCATCAGAACTCATCACTTCATACATGTTTATATATGGTCCATGGCCTACCCTGAGCCACCTGCCTCCTATTGCAACAGTATGTGGAAGGAGACCCAAGAGACCTATCCAGAGGGCGGTATCAATAATCTTTTCCCTCTTAAAAACGAATCCAACAATAGCCCCCACACTACTTAATCCATAAGCTGTTGTAGCAAGCCAGTGAAGCAGTACTTCGGTATTAATATCCATAAAACGCCCCTTTTAATTCATCTATAATCCTTCTGAACTCTTCCTCAATAAATTCTTTATTCCGATATGCATGGGCACCTATATAGAGTTTCCCATTGCCAAAGGCTATCCATACTATTCTGGGTATTACAAAGACCATTCCCATTGTTGAAAGTACAATCAATACAAAACCAGAGTAAACCACCCCTACACCCGGGTCCTTGGAGACATAAATCCCGGTCCAGTAGAGGACTCTATTAAACCTAAGCCAAAAGTCTCCTATCTCAACCCCATCTCCTTCATTAAGAGTCCCACTCCATATTTTCCTCAATCCCTCTCTTATGTCTATCTTAACAGAAGCAGGGTTGTAAGGCATTAACTCAAGTATTGCTTGAACCTTGGTGCCAGGAACAACGAAATCCTGTTTTAGCACCTCCTTATTATATCTTTCCCTGTAAGGAAAGTTTACATATCCTGTAGTCCGTTCCATACCTCTTTTATCAACCAGACTGAAATATGCAGAATACCCATAATACTTGGTCTGGTAAAAGGAGAATCCCTTGTATCGTAAGGGTTTATTCATCTCTACCTCTTTTGTAAAAGCCTCTCCCTCTCTGGGCAACACCTCCATTATACTCTGGTAAAGTCTCGGATGTTTATCATCCCAGTACTGAACCCTGAATTTTTTAAGTCTCAAAGAAAAGTCAAATTCGGGTCTGTAACCTGATGCTCCATATGCTTTACTGATAAACTCATCCTCTCTGCCATAGAAGATCTGTCCTTCTGAGATTTCAAAGGTACCACTGAACCTGAAAAGCCCACTTATCAATACTCCAGCAATCACTGTGAGTAAACCTCCATGGAACAGAGGTACCCACCAGTATCCTATCTTCCCCTTATATGCATAAATACCTCCAGGAGATAATTTCACTCTATAATGAAACCTCCTCAACACTTTGACAGCCCTCTGCACTGTCTGCTCCATATCTTCGGACACAGCCAGGATATTATGAAGACTGAGTCTCTTTATCTGCTCAGGTCCCAGAGGTCTGTTGTTCCTCTGTTGTTTTAAGGCAACACCTACCCTTTCTGAAAGATTCAAGCCAATATTAAGTGAGAATAGCCCTACTATTATGAGAAACCACCAGGTAGTATAAATATGGTCAAGACCTGTAAGATGGATGAACTCTGCAACCTCAGGGAATCTGGCCCGAAACCTGAACCATTCGGCCTCGCTCATTCTGGCTCTTTGCGGCACCAGCGTGGCAAGTACAAGTGAGAGTGTTATCAATATGATAAATGTAACTGCATATCGCCTTGACTTGAGAACCTTTATTACTCTCACATATCAACCTGAAATCTATTATTTTTAACCACACCCTGCCACTGCAGCATCATGACAGTCATTCTCCTGCCAGTTACCGCTCGTCTTCCAATTAATTCCACTCTTAAGTCCCGTATTCCCTGTAGCATTGTAAGGTGCAGGATCACAATCCACAAACTTCAGGAATCTATATCTCTTCCAACCATGAGGTATCGCCACATGACAATACTGACAAGGCCTCTTGTTGTGATCTCTGGTATGAAGATTCCTGGTGCCCTCCATGAATCCAGTACTACTAAAATTAGGGTCATGACAGTTGAAACACCAGACATTACCATCCCTCTCTGATACAGTACTATCCCATCTGGTATAAGGGCTTCCTGAAGGTACCTTAAGAATAAAGGCATATGAAGAACCATGAGGCCCTTCGGGAGTTGTACCTGATGCATTGTCTACTCCATGACAACTGCTACACCTCAACTTAGCCTGCCTCCTTTCAGCATCAGTCAGACCCGCCAGTGTGGGTTCCATCTGGCCTATATAGGTACTGTTGAAACTACCATAAGTGGTGCTGGCCCTTGGAGTAGTATTTGCAAGCCCTGAAGGACCAAAAGAATCGCAACCAGTGGTGCCAGGGTCTGGTGCAACTGATGCCAAGAGGTCTCCCTCCACATAATGATAAGACCAGTTGTTTACATTAAACTCCTGAGCCATATTGGTCTGTTGCCAGGTGGCGGAAGGAGTTGGATTAGGTGCATTTGTAGAGACACCATAGGCCCAGTTTGAATGACACTTCATACACACCTTGTAGTCAAGGTTTATAGTAGTTGTACCATCAGGCTGTGTTACTGTGACAGAAGCATCAGACACATAGGTATAATTTGTGGATGTCAGCTCTGTAAAATTGGTTGTTGGATTAGCTATACTTACTCCAGATGCTCCTTTCAGAGGATTCGAAGCAGTAGCAGCATGGGGGTTATGACAGTCCTCACATTCGGCATGACGATTTGTTCCAGTTAGTGAACCATCATTGTATGAGGAACCATCTCCAGGCTTGTGTATACCTGAAATCGAGGTTACAGGATGTGTGTATGCCTTTGTATCGAAGATAGAATATATCGCCTCTGACTCTCCACTCATAGTAGCCACACCATAATAGTCCATTCCTCCAGTTGCCTTTGCAGGACCACCTCCAGGATTGGTATCAGTACTCTGACTATGACATCTGAAGCAGAAATTCTCCTCAAGAGGATCTGTGGGTGTGGTAATTCCGAGGAATGCAAACAGTCTCCTCACAGTACTGTCATGGAGAGCAAACTTGTTGGCTGAGGTCTGAAATGTAGTAGTCTCATTATTCCTTGCATTATGACACTTGGAACAATTTGCATTGAATGTAGAACCATCATGGAGTGTTGAGGTAACAGTATACTGGTGAGCACTGCCTGCGTAATCTGTATCTGTTACTACAACAGTAGCAGTGGTTCCATCAGAGGCCCTTCTGCTTGTATCCTTTGTTAGAGAGTTCTGATGACAACTGATACAAATTCCTCCACCTGTCACATAATCACTGTTTGCATATCCACTCGTTGCTGTTGGTACAGTAGCGATATCTGTTCTCAAGAGCATTGACCTTCCTGTGGTATTACTTGCATTCAGTCTCGGGCTGAATATACTATGGTCTACATGGCACATGGTACACTTTCTGCTTGTAGCATTGGTGCCTGTAGTAGCATCACCCTGAGGAACAGTAGTTGGATACCCAGACTGTGTATTATTCATTGCATGATGATAACCTGTGGTATTGGTAAGATCAATATTATGACAGTCAGTACAGTTATAGTTATCACTCCAGACTGTAACACTTGCTGTCTTTGTACCAGCAAGACCCGTAGGATGACAGGAGACATTTGAACAGGTATCATCAGAAGGACTCCCATTGAAGGTATAATTAATTGTTACTGTTACAGCTCCTCCTGTTATGTTATCACCATCTGGATATGTAGAACCTGCCACCACATCATAAACATCATTCTTATGATTTGCTGGATCTGTTATTGTGGTGTTTGTAGTTGTAGTTGCATAATGGCAGTGTAAACACTGTGTCTCTCCTGAGGGAGTAGCTCTTGTATCCACATGATACTGATGGGCATTAGGTTTTGGTGAGCCTGAGGTATAAAGAGGTGCAGCCTTTCTGTAGTCAGTATACATTGTATTACCATGGCATGCACCACAGCCAGCATCGGTTCCCCATGCTGGAGTATCTCCTGCTGCAGTACCACCAGTCCATACAGCGGTTCCGTCATTGTGACAGGTGATGGTAGAGCATGTTTTAGAGGCTGTATTATATATCCCGGAAGGATTTGTAGAGTCAAAGTATACATCTTGTGTATTTGCGTTTACATGTTTGGTAGGCAGTATATCCAATCTTATGGTTGTACCATCCTGTGTAGTCTGATTATGGCACTTCTGACAACCTATCCCACTGTTTACATGGGTAGGATGGCTGTTGGCAGTAGCAGTACCTGCCCCGCCATTTGTATAGGAAGGAGGATAATCATGACAGGATGTACAATCAAGAGCTGCTCCACCCCAGGTTACAATGGCATACTGTTCAACTGCTGTACCCACCTTGGCATTACTATGGCAATATACATTAGAACACTGTTTAGTAGCAGGATCAAAGCTTCCACCACCAGGCACAGAGCCAGCAGTATAAGGTTCTATTGCCACATCCCTTGTTTTATTCACATGGTAGGTACTGTATCCTGACGCAGACACTGTGGCAGGGGCATCATTATTCACAGTATTCGTATGACATTTATAACACTTAAATTGATATATTGCTGTACTGCCAGCATGCTTTGCATGGCTTCCGGTAGAAGGAGGTGTGGAGGCTGTTGCCCCATGACAGGTCCCACAGGCACCAGAAGCAGGATTGCCCCACGTGGGAGTTGTATATGTGGGCGTATCTGTACCATCACTGTGGCAGTAAACACTTGAACAGGAACCATAGGCATCTCCAGGTTGGGAAGTGCCAGAATAAGTACCTCCATATTTGGGAGCAAATGCTACATCTATGGTGTAGTTAGCATGTCTGTCCCTTTGAGGCTGTACAGTAGTAGGATCGTGACAGGAAAAACAGGGATCATCAGTATTATTATAATTATGGCAGGGATAACACTCCTGAGGTTCTGAATAATCAAAGTGTTTCTGATGACTGCCTGTAGCAAGCTGTGGCGTAGAGCTACTGTAGTAGTGACACTGATCACAACCGGATATTGTGGCACCCCATTGAGGTGTCTGCCTGTAGGTAGGACCACTTCCTGGTGGAGAGGACTGTACAGTACTGTGACAGTAAATATTATTACATGTACCATAAGCATCAAGCATGGTATCAGTACCACTGTAGGTCCCTCCAGAAGTCTTGGGATCAGATGAAAATACAATCTCGGATCTATTGTTCACATGAAGGGATTCATCCACCGTAGGGTCTGTATGACAGAGTCCACAGCTATAATTATAACCATCAAGATAGGCACGAGCATGTTTTGAGTGACTCCCTCGAGGGGGAGGATTTGAAGCAGTAGCACCATGGCAGTCACCACATGCAACAGTACCACTCCATACAGGCTGGGTATTCGCCCCTCCACCCCAATTAGTACCATCAGTAAGCATTCCATGACAGTAGATATTGCTACAACTCATTGACCCATTCTGGGTAATAGTTGTAAAGGCATTGCCCTGTCCATAGGAATAACCATTCGCAAGGGTACTACGCCCATCATAACTGCCCCCTTGTACACTAAAGATATTAAATCCTATCTGGATAATCTTATCATATATAGTAGATGCAGGCATCCCTCCTTCATGACATGTACTACATGTATATCCACGGGTTACGGCATGGGTCTGATGAGCACCAGCAGTGGTGGAGCCTGTACCTCCTTCATTGCTTGCCAAACCATCAGGACCCCCAAGAGTGGCTGTTGTAGGTGGATATCCATGACAGCTGTAACAGGTTACAGCAAACCCCTCAGTATGAGGATGACACCTCATACAATCAGTCCCATTCTCAGTAGCATGTACCCCTATGGCTGCCCTTGTGCCATCACTCCTCCAGTGCCCCGTCTGGGTATGACATACCTGACACACTCCATTAGGTGTG
>MTOU01000007.1 GCA_002011745.1 Nitrospirae bacterium JdFR-85 | reverse complement strand
GCCGTCAACGTCGTCTTCCCATGGTCTACATGCCCTATCGTCCCTACATTTACATGAGGCTTCGTCCTCTCAAATTTTGCCTTTGCCATAACTCCTCCCTTCTTGTCAGATTTATAACATTAAAACATAAAATTATTAAAAAATGGAGCCCATGACCGGGATCGAACCGGTGACCTCGTCCTTACCAAGGACGTGCTCTGCCGACTGAGCTACATGGGCTCACTCAGTAATACTTCTCTGCTCTGTTAATCTGACCTCCGTTCTGGAGCGGGAAACGGGATTCGAACCCGCGACCCTCGGCTTGGAAGGCCGACGCTCTACCACTGAGCTATTCCCGCTTCCAGAAATCAGAAGTCCGCTGTCGGATGTCAGAGTATTTCAGGTTATAAAGAACTACTAATTCCGACCTCTAACTTCTGATTTCCGCTTACAACTGGTGGAGAGGGGAGGATTCGAACCTCCGAAGGCAGCGCCAACGGGTTTACAGCCCGTCCCCTTTGGCCACTCGGGAACCTCTCCACTAAAAGTGTTTATATAAGGAATAAAGGTTAATCTTTTGTAACTAAAAAATATAACAAAATAAAATGAAAAATGTCAACCTAAACCTAAAACCTAATAAAAAGGTAAGGATGTTAGTTAAGATAATATTATTTTAACAGATAATGTTATAATTTACATTCGGAGGTTGTAATGCTTGAGGAGTTTGTAGAAAAACCAGTAATTGCTTATTTCTCGATGGAGATAGGTATCATGAGCGAGATCCCTACCTACAGTGGAGGCCTCGGGGTTCTTGCTGGAGATACCATAAGGTCCTCTGCTGACCTTAAGATACCCCTTGTGGGAGTTACTCTCCTTACAAGAAAGGGATATTTCAGACAGGATATTGATCCTGAAGGGAATCAGATAGAGATGCCTGATGAGTGGAATCCTGAAGAATATCTACATAGACTTCCCCATAAGGTGAAGGTGGGTATTGAGGGTAGAGAAGTAGCGGTTGGTGCATGGACTTATGTGTTGGTGAGTGTGACAGGTGGTAAAGTACCGATTATCTTTCTTGATACTGATCTTGAAGATAACCTGCCTGAGGATAGAGCAATAACACACTACCTGTATGGTGGTGATGAGGCATACAGGCTGAAACAGGAGATTGTGCTTGGGATTGGAGGAGTCAGGATGCTTGATGAGATAGGCTTTGAGGTGAAGAAGTACCACATGAATGAAGGTCACTCGAGTCTGCTGACCATAGAGCTCCTCAGAAGATTCCGCAGAGATATTGAAGAGGTGTGGGACGATAGACTCGTGTGGGATGCTGAGAGAGTAAGGAGATTATGTGTTTTCACAACACACACACCTGTAGAGGCAGGACATGATAAGTTCCCCTATGATCTTGTGGAGAGAATATATACAGATACTGTTCCTGTTGAGGTGATAAAGGAGTATGGAGGCAGTGAACATCTGAATATGACGCTGCTGGGACTGAACCTCAGCCATTATATAAATGGAGTGGCTAAAAAACATAGAGAAGTCTCTAAAGAGATGTTTCCTGGGTATGAGATACATGCAATAACAAATGGTGTCCATTCCTTCACTTGGACTCATCCAAGATTCAGACAACTCTATGATCATTGGCTTCCGGGCTGGGCAAATGAGCCTGAGATATTTGTGAGGGCTGGGAAGATACCAAAGGAGGAGATCTGGAAGGCCCATATGGATGTAAAGAGGGAACTGATAGATCATGTCAACAGAGAGACAGGCGTTGGTATGGACTATGATTTACTTACCATTGGTTTTGCAAGAAGGGCAACTGCATACAAAAGGGCAGATCTGATATTTACAGATATTGAAAGGCTCGCAAAGATAGGGGAGGGAAAGCTACAGATTATCTTTGCTGGCAAGGCCCATCCAAGAGATATTGCGGGTAAGGAGCTTATAAAACGTATATTTGAGATAAAAAGGCTTCTTGGAGGCAGGATAAAGATAGCCTATCTTAAAAACTACAACATGGAGCTTGCACTGAAGATTATCTCAGGTGTGGATGTCTGGCTGAACACTCCTCTAAGGCCTTACGAGGCATCAGGTACAAGTGGGATGAAGGCAGCGCATAATGGGGTGCTGAACTTCAGTGTACTTGATGGATGGTGGATAGAGGGACATGAAGAGGGTGTTACTGGCTGGGCAATAGGAGGAGGCCCTGATGAGCCTTCTGATCCTGAAAAGGAGGCTGATGATCTATACAGAAAGCTGGAGGAGATAGTGATACCTCTTTATTATACTAAGAGGGATGAGTGGATTAAGATGATGAGGAATTCTATCAGGATGCTTGCCTATTATTTTAACACTCACAGGATGATGAGGAGATACGTAACCGAGGCCTATATAATTTATTGATTTATTTCCTTTCCCACAGTCTTGGATCAAGGGCATCCCTAAGACCTTCACCCAGTAGATTATAGGAGAGGACAGTGATTAGTATCGCTAACCCTGGAAACAGGGAAAGCCACCAAGCTATCTCAATATTTGCCTTACCTGCTGTAAGGATATTGCCCCAGCTTGGCTGGGGCGGTTGTACTCCGAGACCGAGGAAACTGAGGGACGACTCAAGAAGCACTGCTGATGCCACCATAAGTACTGCATTTACAATGACAGGGGCAAGGCTGTTTGGCAACATGTGTCTGAAGATGATCCTGAGGTCTGATGCCCCCAATGCCCTTGCTGCAAGTACAAATTCTCTCTCTTTTAGACTCAGAAACTCTGCCCTCACAAGTCTTGCTACCCCCATCCAGGAAGTAAGGCCTATTATTATCATGATATTCCAGATGTTGGCACCCACAAAGGCTATCACACTGAGTATCAAGAACAGAGTGGGTATGGAGAGCATTATATCTACGAATCTCATAAGTATTCTATCCACTAACCCTCCATAGTAGCCTGCTACTGCTCCGATAATTACCCCGATCACTGTGGCGATTCCAACAGCAACAAATCCTACTGCAAGAGATACCCTTGCACCATAGAGCATTCTGCTTAGGACATCTCTTCCCAGATCATCAGTGCCGAGTGGATGGAGTCGGCTTGGTGGTTCCAGTATATGATGACGGTCTATATAGTCAGGTTCATAGGGTGCGAGTAAGGGTGCAAAAATAGCCACAAGAAAAAGTAGTATCACAAGCACTCCACCCACTATAGCAAGTGTGTTATGTCTCAACCTCTGCCACAGAATGCCCAACTTTTATTGCCTCCTTATTCTTGGATCTGCTATTGCATAACAGATATCAGCAAGCATGTTACCTATAAGAGTGAGTACCCCTCCTATTGTCAGAAGACCCATCACTACAGGGTAGTCTCTCTGCATTACTGAAAGCCAGAAGAGCTGGCCCATTCCAGGAATGCTGAATATCTGTTCAAATATGACGCTACCGCCTATGAGTCCAGGTACTGACAGCCCAAGTAGTGTGATAACAGGCAGAAGTGCATTCCGTAGGGCATGCTTGTATATTACAACAGACTCTGGCAATCCTTTTGCTCTTGCTGTAACAATATAGTCTTGTCTTATAACCTCAAGCATGCTGCTACGCATGTAACGGGATATTCCTGCCAGGGATCCAAAGGCAGCAACAAACACCGGCAGTATAAGATGCTTGCCTATGTCAACTACTTTTCCGAAAAAGCTAAGCGTTTCGTAGTTCATGGATTTTATCCCCGATATGGGTAGCCATTGGAGCTGTACTCCAAACAGTAGCATCAGAAGCAGGGCAAGCCAGAATCCTGGCATGGCATAGCCTATAAATACAATGACCGTGGTTACCTTATCATAGGTGGAGTACTGTCTTGTGGCAGAACTTATACCAATAGGAATGCCTATTGCGAATATGAGAAGCATACTGAGTAGATTGATCCCAATTGTTATTGGGAGTCTCTCTTTTATCTTATCCCAGACAGGCCTCCGGTCTGTGGAGAATGACTCACCAAAGTCGAGTTTTATTACCCTCTTGAGCCACATTAAATACTGTACTGGTATAGGTTTGTCAAGGCCGTAGTACTTTTCCAGTTTCTCTCTCGCCTCAGGTGTGATTTTTGGGTTCAACTCACTGAGTATATCTGTGGGTTTACCTGGTGCAAGATGGATGATAAAAAAGGATATGGTGGTTATTCCGAATAGGGTGATCAGAAATTCAGATGTACGTTTCAGGAGATATTTCAGCATATGAATTCTTCAAGGGTGCTCTCAGTCTCATGAACTATTATTCCTGTGGATAACGCCTGTCTGGCAAGGGGATTATTGTTGTTTAACATCTCTCTGAACCCCTTGCTCTGATAACAGAAAAAATTAAATATTCCAGAGGGGTCTCTTTCTCTTAAGAATAGATTTTCAAAGAGAAAATCAACGGGCTCTTTATAAAGCACAAGTAAAAAGACAGGTGGTTTGGGTGGTGGTACATCTTCTCCCTCTGGAGAGAATATTACCACTCCATCTACAATACCACCTCTGTCTTCATGAAGACGGCTTAAAAATTCGCTTAAAGGTTCAAAAAAGTACTTGTCAGCCCAGTTGTTTCTCAACAAATTCCAGGATGCTCTTTGCACTCTCTATCGCCTCCTTGGCAGTTTCTTCATCAAAGTAGTCCTTAGGGGTTCCTTTCTCAAAACAATAGGGATAACGGGAAGGAAGATAGTATGTATCAAGTACTCTTGCATTATGAAGTACCTCCTGAGTGGAGCCTTTTACCTTTTTAAGCATGTAATATACAGAGGAGCCTGTTTCGACCTCTCCGAGCCTGATTAGAAGACCAACCACTGCAAGCACTGCAGCCTGATGAGAGAGATATGATGCATCCTCATAAAAACCGCCTTTTAATGAGTGTTCTGCAGAAGAGATCGTTCTTTTTGCCTGCTCTAACCAGTCTTTCACTCTCATCCTTAACTCCTTGGCTTTGCTAAGATCTCAAGTACTTTAAGGTCCAAAAACCTCTTAGAGGTAGAAGACCTGAGAATCATAACTGTATCTGCCCCCCTGGCTGTACCTGCCACAGCCAGAACTTCTACACCTTCAGGTATTAGTCCGGCATCAGCAGCCATCATAACTATCTCACAACAGACCTTTGATCCCTCCCCAAATCTCCTCAGGGTCTGGGCAACTAGAAGAGTGGGATAGAGACCTCCAAATTTCTGTGCCAAGGCGGTTTCAAGGGTATGAGTGATCATTGTGCCTGTATATACCCTGGCACCCAGCTTAAGGAGCTTCTCTTTTGTCTCATCAGAGATCTCCAAGGTGTTTGGCTCTCTAAAACCATATGAATGGGTGACTACTATAAGGTTGAGATCAAAATCCCTCAGTCCTTCGGCAAAGACTAAACCAGTATCTCCTTTTGTAGAGGCAACAACCACATCCCTTATTTTCCCCTCTTGCAGGACTTCCTTTGCTACTTCTAAACAGGCCTTGGTATTCTCTGGCCCTGGTTTTTCAAAATATAAAACTTTCCTCTCCATTAAAAAACAACCTTAAGCTTATTATTCTTGCCTTTCTTTCTACTAAAAGTCGGTCCTTTGGCAAGGATATGTAAAAAATAATAGGTTTTTGTTCTATATTTTGTCAAGACAAATGAAGCTTTTGTTGAGAAAGAGGGCAGTACTCTGCCCTCTTTTTAGCAGGAAGACTTACATTTACAAATAGTTGAGGCGAGTCTTCTTACTTTTCTTATTTTCATTGAAGTCCTCCCCTTCATAGGGATTCAGCCTGCTTCATGCAAGCATTGTTTAGGGTTATTATACTATAAAATACCTATGTTGGCAACTATAAATTATCTCATGTATAATAGTTAACCATGTCAATTTATGAGAGGTTGAAAGAACTTAATATTGTCCTTCCAAGATTTCCTGTGCCTCAAGGAGTATATCTACCTCTGAAGAGGGTGGGTAGTCTTCTGTTTCTGAGTGGTATTCTCCCCTTCAGAGATGGTGAGTTGATTGCAAAGGGTGTGGTTCCTGTGGATGTGGATATAGAGACTGCAAGGGAATGTGCACGGCAGGTGGTTCTTAATACACTCTCTATCTTAGACAGTGAGGTTGGTCTTGATGGTGTAAAAGGTTGTGTCAGAGTTAATGGTTATGTTGCTTCAGACAGATCTTTTTATGAGCAACCAAAAGTACTGAATGGGGCCTCGGAGTTGTTAATCGATATTTTTGGTGAAGCAGGCAGGCACACAAGGGTTGCTGTTGGGGTACAGGTGCTTCCACTTAATTCACCTCTGGAGATAGATTTTATTTTTGAGTTAAAAGGCTAAACCTCAATTGGTTTAAAGATTAAGACAATTGCCATAACTACAAAAACCATGGTCTCAGCAGCTGGTCCCCAGAATCTGCCTGTGACAGCCATTACCATACCGAGTGCAAATGCAGACAGAAATGTACCTCTCATGCTGCCGAGTCCACCCACAAGCACCACGGCAAAACATAAAAGCAGGACTTGAAATCCCATATAGGGATGCACAGTGGTTATAGGTGCATAAAGGACTCCTCCGAGCGCAGCTAAGCAACTGCCGATTACAAAGACCAATGAGAAATATCTGTCTACCTTAATTCCAAGACTCCTAACCGCTTCTTTGTCTTCCAAACCAGCAACCACTATTTTACCCACAATTGTATATTTAAAAAAGAGTTCCAAGATAAAAAAGACACATATAGAAAGAGCTATTATAATAATACGATACAGAGGCAACTCCACACCCAGAATGTTCCATGCTTTGCCCACAGGGTCGGAAAGAGGAATTGGAATGGCTCCCCAGATCCACTTTATTGCATCCACTCCAATCAACAAAACAGCATAGGTTGCTATTATGGCATAATCAATTGACTCACCATAAAGACGGCGTATAACATAGCGTTCAATCAGGTATGCCAATGGAATAACGGCTAATACAGCAACCACACTGGCAGCAATGAAATGGCCATTAAACAGAGAAAGAGAAGCAACCAGCACATAGGCACCTACTGTATAAACAAGAGCATGGGCAAAGTTCACTATTCGCATTGTTCCGAAGGTTAGGGAGAGTCCTATTGAGATTATGTACAGAATACCACCAATGGTCAGCCCATAGGCGATTGTATCAATCATTCTCTTGCTCCTTTTAAGGCATATTTTTCTACAGTTTCAGATATATATCCCCACAGACCAGAACGGAAACGAAATACAAGCAGAAGAAGAGCCACTCCAAGAAACATCTCCCATCTCTGGATATACTTAGGTAGGTAGTTACTGATGATCATATAGCTTATACCCCCAACAAGTGATCCATAAATACTTGCAGAGCCTCCTATGAGACTTGCAAATATCACCTCTACATTTCTTGTGGTATCAATAAAGCTGGGTGTAACATATGTATAATTTATTATTGATAGTGCTCCGGCAAAGGCCGAGAGTGTTGTAGAAATCACAAATGCAGCCAGTTTATAACGGAAAGTGTTGTATCCAAGGAATTTGGCCCTTGTCTCGTTTTCTTTTATAGTTCTGAGCAGAATACCAAAGGATGAACTTGTAAGACGTTTCATTATATATACGACCAGAAGCAGACATAAAAGAGAAAATCCAAAAACTACATAACGATTCCCTAAATCAAAAATCCATATATTATCAAAGAAGGCTGCCATTCCATCCTCTCCACCTGTCCATTTTGCCAGTGCTATAAGTGCCAGGAAGTAACCCACTTGATTAAAGGCAAGATTGATAAGGGCAAAACATGCCCCTGTGGTTCTGACTGTAATAGGACCAAGTAAAATACCCGTGCCTGCACCAGCTACCAAGGCTACAGCAATTGCTGCAAAGGGGTTGGCAGAGAGGTGTTCTGCTGTAAGAGCTGAGGCATAAGCGCCTACACCAAAGTACAACATATGGCCAAAAGAGAGCCGTCCCATAAAGCCATAAAGGAGGTTATATGCTAAGACAAATATACAGAAGATAATAAAATCATTGGTTCTTTGCACAGTAAGCACAGGAGCCAGTAGCAGAAAAGCACATCCTATGAAAAGGATGTCCACTTTTCTGACAATCTCTAAAAAGTTATTTCTCATTAACACTCTCCTAACACTATAAGAACTCTTCAAGCAAGGTCTGATTCTGGATATCCTCTGGAGTGTTCACCTCTGCAACAATGTGTCCTTCTTTCATTGCATAGACTCTGTCAGCCAGCCTCCGAACTACTGCCAGATTCTGTTCTACAATAAGCATAGAGACCTTTCTTCTTGTCATCTCCAGAACCTTAAAGACCTCCTCAATTATCCCTGCAGCCAGTCCCTCTGTAGGTTCATCTATAAGGAGCAAACAGGGATCGCCGATTAATGCACGTCCAAGCAGCAAAATCTGGCGCTGTCCTCCAGAAAGGGTGCCTGCCTTGCTTTCTAAAAATCTTGTAATTGGAGGGTAGAGTTGAACGATCTTATCCACTGCTTCGCTTAGACTTACACCTGCAGCATAGGCTGCAAGCTGAATATTTTCTCTAACAGTGAGTTTTGTGAAAACCCTTTTATCTTGAAACACATATCTTACTCCTTTAAGTGCCATCTCTTCAGGCCCGAGAGCATTAACTTTATCACTACCGAATCTAATGGTGCCTTCTTCGGGTGAAAGAAATCCTGCTATTGTTTTCAGAAGAGTGGTTTTACCAGCTCCATTTCGTCCTACAATAAAGACCATCTCACCTTCATTTACATGAATGGAGACATCTGAAAGTACCCTGGCCCTGCCATATGAAACATTTATTCTTTCAACAGAAAGCAACATTATGGTCTTCTTCTCCTATCTGAAGAGTCTGTTATTCCATCTACAGAGCAAGACTCACCACCCCAATAAACCCTGCGGACAGTTTCATTGCATAACACATCTTTGGGGTTTCCTTCAGCAATTATACGGCCTTCATGCATTACACTAAGACGTGTAACAAGATCAACAATACGGGATATTTTATGTTCAATGATTATCAGTGTAAGACTTTTTTTTACTTTATGTAAAAGATTCAAGAGTTCCTTAATCTCTACATCACTGAGTCCTGCAAAGGGCTCATCAAGCAAGAGAACCTTGGGATTAAGTGCAAGTGCCATTGCAATCTCTAATTTTCGTTTGTCTCCATAAGAGAGTTCAGATGTGAGGATATGACTCTTGTCTGCTAAACCAACCCTGTTTAATGCTTCTTTTGCCCTTTCGGTAATGTTCTTAATATGGGCATCACGAAAGAAGAATCGGAACTTATTGGTGAAAATGGGACTAAAACGTGTAACAGCTAAGATCAGATTATCTATAACAGACAGAGAATCAAAGACTGATACAAGCTGAAAGGTTCTCACAAGTCCAAGTTCAACCCGATGTTCAGCCTGTGTGCTGGTAATATCTTGGTTGAAGAAGAGGATTTTCCCTTCAGTTGGAGGAAAGAGACCTGTTAGAAGATTAAAAAAGGTTGACTTGCCTGCACCATTGGGACCGATGATTCCTGCGGTCTCGCCTTCAAAGAGTTTGTAGTTAACCTTCTCTACAGCTACAAAGCCACCAAATTGTTTGCTCAGATTCTGGGTCTCTAAGATCACCTTCTCACGCATCCAGAAACAACCCTTTCGTTGTTTTATGAAAGGCCTTAGTAGAGGCCAGGCCTCTACTAAGGCAAAAGGCTCTGACAAGGAAATCAGTAACCAAGGGACTCCAGAGGAGGCAGGTAATCTTCTCCTGTGTAAGCATCAATAACCCTTACAAGGTCCCATTTGCCCTTACGTTCGCTGGCCTTCTTCCCCACCACCACGAAGGCGTTGTACTTAAAGATGGGCTGGTGGTCTTTACGCCATACTCCTTTGCCCTTCATGGAATCAAATGTTGGGTTTGACATTATGGCCTTGGCTATCTTAAAAGGATCTGTGCTTTGGGCTAATGAGATACCCCTCAGAGCCTCCTTGGTACCAATATATGCCATGGCAGAATATGGATCAGGTGGATATCCATAAACTCTGCTAAATTTTTCAGCAAATGCACGACCTTGTTCAACTATCTCTTTGTCAGGGAAGCCACTGAGATCGTAGTACCAGCTCATGAGGGAGTAGACATTCTCCAGTGCTTCAGGTGGGACACCACTTCCGAAAACATTGGTCATCCAATTGAACCAGATCTTTGTCTTCTTTTTAAGTCCTGTCTCATATGCCTGTTTAAGAACATTGATTGCGTCAGTGCCCCAGTGGGCAAGCATAACAATGTCTGGTTTCATCGCCATAATCTTTGTCAGATATGAGGTGTAGTCAGTGGTACCAACAGGAGATTCTAAATACTCTGCCTTTATCCCATACTTTTTGAATGCATCCTTAGCTCCACGCCACTGATCCTGTCCAAATGCATAGGCAGGACCAAAGAAGACTATCTTTTTTAATTTTAGCTTATTGATGATATAGGCTGCACTTGCATATCCAGCAGAGTATGCACAACCATGAACCGCAAATGTAGTTGGAGCCATCTCTTCTTTGGAGAACATCTTCAGGGCTACTACATTAACAGGGAAATAGGCAATGGGATATCTTTTAACCTGTTTGTTAAGTGCGGCTGTAATAGAGGCGAAGGTTTGTCCCACTATCACATGTACCTTCTCTTCATTGATCAGTTCTCTGAATCTGCGAATTGCCACATCTGGCTTTGTTTCGTCATCCTTTACTACATATGTAACAGGTATCTTTTTACCTCCCCAGTCAAGACCACCTGCAGCATTAATCTCATCAATAGCCAGTTTTGCACCATCAAGCTGGACAGGCCCTACAGGAGAGGCTGCACCAGTTAATCCAAAAATCAAACCAACCTTTATCTCCTTGGGTGGTGCCTCTGAAAGGGCAACCGCAGGTAAGGAGATACAGATCAGCAGAGTTAATATCAGAGAAAACAGACCTCTTATTTGAGTTCCTTTACTTCTCATTAGTTCCTCCTTACTGTTAATTTTTGGTATTAGAATTGTTAACTTATTGCTTCCAGAAACTCATCAGATGTCATCACCCTGCCTATACGAGGAAAGATCACCTCCTCAGCATACTCCTGTTCCCTGTCAGTATCAGTAGCTGTACAGTCCTTTATTACAATTACACGGAATCCCAGATCATAGGCAGAACGGGCTGATGACTCCACACACCAATTTGTGTGAAATCCTGTAAAGGCAACGTATTCTATCTCATTTACCCTGAGCAGATAGTTGAGAGCAGTAGAATGGAAGGCATCAAGAGTCATCTTTCCACGGACTATAATGTCAGAATCATGGGGTTTTAATTCATCAATAATCTCTGGCCCTGGAGTGCCTTCTATCCAGGCACCTGTGCCCCAGTCAGCCTCCATCTTCATCTCTATTCCACGGAGCCCTTCTGTACCTGGACCTCCTGGTTTTAGTTCTGGAAATCCGGGTTTGAACGCCTGAAAAGGCACGTAAAATATCTTTACCTTTCCACGCGCTCCATCAAGAAGTTTCTTAAGGTTTGCAATTACATTCCTCTTCTTTAGCTGCTCCGCAATGTACTTATACATCGTCCCACCAGGACTTAGAAAGTCATTCTGAGGTTCAATTAATACAATTGCTGTTTTGTCTCTTGGCAATTTCATTGCCTACCTCCTCTTGTATTAAAGATTTAATAGAAAAGACCCTAAGGGTCTCTCTGTCACTTACTCTACTTTTGCCTCTTTTTTTAGTATTTCTTCTTGTAGAAGTCTCATTATTAGCTGATTATGCATACGGAATGCCTTCTCAGCCCTTTCAGGGTCTCTTGCACGGATTGCTTCTAAGAGTTGTTTATGGTCTTTGTAGAGTCTGGGCAATACATGCTTTATATGCATAGTAATAGGCCGCATCTTGTTTTTTAGTGTCTCTAAAAGTTCCTGTAGATAGGGGTTTCCACAGGCTTCATACACGACTGCATGGAATTCAAAGTCTAAACGGGAATATCCAATTAGGTCCTGCTTCCTTATAACCTCTTTCTGTTTTTCCAGACACTTTGCCATCTTCTCAATAGCACTATCCTTTATGCGGGTAGCAGCCAGACGGGCTGCCATTCCCTCAAGGACCTCTCTAACTTCATAGAGATTCAGTGCCTCCTCTGGCGTTAATACCTTCATGAAGGTACCTACATTGGGGACATGCTCAACCAGACCTTCCTGTTCAAGCCTGCTAATGGCTTCCCATACAGGGGTTCTACTTACACTCAGTTCCTTGGCTATTTCTTCCACATTGATCCGTGCCCCTGGCTGAAAACGATAGTTTGCTATCATCTCCTTGAGAATTGCATACACCTGGTTGCTTAATTTTTCCCTTCTTAATTGGAATTTTTTCATAACCACTCCTTATTCATGAAATATTTTTTATAAATTAATATTTCATGAAACATTATATCATGAAATATTAATTTTGTCAACTTTTTTAACAGACCTCTCTGCTGCTTGACTTATCCTTTAAGATCAAGAGGTTTTGCTTGATATGAGGAGTTAAATAACAGAAAGTGTTTTTGAAAAGAGACGATAGGATAATTAGCTCTCAATATATTAATAAGCTGGTGCCGGAGGGGGGATTTGAACCCCCACGGGGTTACCCCCAGCGGATTTTGAGTCCGCCGTGTCTGCCGTTCCACCACTCCGGCAAAAGGAGGTCTATACAGTTCTCATACCCATAGTATTAACCATTTTTATAAAGTTATGTACAGACCTGTCATAACTTTTTTCATAAGATTCATGAAAGAAACAGGCTGGAAGTTCCCCGTTTCGTCTGTGATAATGTAAACATTCACAGCATTTGCCCTTCTTAGCACAGGGTTCATAGGAGCAGTTACATATTGCAAGATTGTCATCTTTAATACACTCCATACTCACTGACCTCCTTTAAGGTTTAGATTCGTTTTTATCATACCATTAATCTCTGAGACTCTTCAATATCAGTACTCTGGAGTATTTTACCTTTGAAGACAGTTATATAAAGGATATTATCAAGGTCTTCAGAATCAAAGCTTGAAGGATTTAGTTTTCTTGTAATTATATCTATTGCCTTGGTAATCTATAAGAATAATGAATAATCAGGAATGGATAGAGAGATTCATTAGGTTTTTACAAGTTGAACGGGCTGCATCAGCACACACACTGAGGGTTTACAGAAAAGATCTGAAGGATTTTTTTGCCTTCATTGATAAGGATGTGAGAGAGGTTTCTCTTTCTGATATAAGGGGTTTTATTGCTTATAGGCTCAACAAGGGCAGAAAGGCCTCTTCAGTAAGCAGACAACTTGCTACATTGAGGACATTTTTTAGATATCTCCATAGAGAAGGAGTAATAGTCAGAAATCCTGCAAGGCTTATTCCAGGCCCAAAGAAGGGTGTAAATCTTCCAAGGTTTCTGGATATAGACGAAGTGTTTGGATTAGTAGAGAAACCAGATGGATTTGGGTTCAGATATGCAAGAGACCGTGCGATACTGGAGTTGCTCTATGGCTGTGGATTGAGGGTTGGGGAGGTGGCACAACTGAAGACCGAGGATATAAATCTTAAAGAAGGGCTTGTTAAAGTGAAAGGAAAGAGAAAAAAAGAGAGGATTGTTCCTGTAGGGGATAAGGCCCTTGATGCACTGAAGACATATATAATCGAAAGGGCTCTTATGAAAAAATCTACTGACTATCTCTTTCTAAACCGCTTTGGTACACCTCTGACTGACAGAGGGATAAGAAATATTGTGGTTAAGTATGCTAAAGAGGTAGGTATTAGTGGAAAGGTGAGTCCCCATACTCTGAGACATACCTTTGCTACACATCTACTCCAATCAGGGGCAGACCTAAGAGATATACAGGAGTTGTTGGGGCATAGTAGTCTATCATCCACGCAGGTTTATACCCATCTTGATCTGACTCATTTAATAGAAGTTTATGACAGGAGTCATCCATTAAGCAAAAGGAAGACTGGGGAGGTAGAGGAGAGATGAAAAATATAGCAATATGTCCTGGTACATTTGATCCAATAACAAACGGCCATATAGATATAGTGATAAGAAGCCTCAGGATATTTGATGAGGTTATTGTTGCAGTGGCTACAAATCCGAAAAAGAGGCCACTGTTTGATATTGAGAAGAGACTTTATCTTGCAAGGGAATCACTTAAAGGGATTGAGAGGGTGAGAGTTGAAGCATTTGATGGTCTTCTGGTGGAGTATGCAAAGAAGGTTGGAGGTGTGGCAATTGTAAGAGGTTTACGGGCAGTGTCTGACTTTGAGTATGAGATGCAGATGGCTCTGATGAACAGGAGGCTTGATTCAGAGATAGAGACAGTCTTTATGATGCCCTCAGAAGAGTATTCCTTTTTGAGCTCTACAATGATAAAGGAGGTTGTAGCATTCGGAGGTTCAGTAAAAGGACTTGTTCCTGAGGTTGTTGAGGAGGCCCTTAGAGAGGTATTCAGGAGATGAGTCTGAAGGTCTGCGAGACCTTCGTCAGTATTCAGGGAGAGTCTACCTATATGGGATTGCCGTGTTTTTTTATCCGCCTTTCTGGATGTAATCTGAGGTGTGTTTACTGTGATACTACATATGCATATGAAGAGGGGGTGTTCAGAACAAAGGAGGAGATAATAAGAGAAGTAGAGGCTGCAGGATTGAAACTTGTGGAAGTCACAGGAGGTGAGCCCCTGTTGCAGGAGGAGACACCTGTCCTTGTTAAAGAACTCTGTGACAGAGGCTATAAGGTGCTTGTTGAGACAAATGGTTCATTTAATATTGAGCAGATTGACAGCAGGGCTGTAAGAGTGGTTGATATAAAGACTCCAGGAAGCGGAATGTTAGAGAAGATGGAAATGGGGAATCTACGCAGGCTTAACCAAAAGGATGAGGTCAAATTTGTGATTACCTCTCGGGAGGACTATCTCTGGGCTAAGGAATTGGTATTAGAATATAGCCTTGAGCAGGAGAAGACTCTGTTTTCTCCTGCTCAAGGCTTTCTAAAGCCAGAAGAACTTGCTGAGTGGATCATAGATGATCGCCTCTATGTTAGATTAAATCTTCAACTACACAAGTGTATTTTTGGAGACAGAAGAGGAGTATAATGAAAGAGGGAAAATTTCAGAAACTTGTGAATATAATGGAGACCCTTAGATCTGAAAAAGGATGTCCTTGGGATAAAGAGCAGACACGGGAGAGTCTCAAGTCTTTTATAGTAGAGGAGGCATATGAACTCCTTGAGGCTATAGACAACAATGATCCTGAGAAGATTAAAGAGGAGCTGGGAGACCTCCTCTTCCAGATCCTCTTTCAAGCCCAGATAGCAAATGAGAAGAGGGAGTTTAATATATATGATGTTATAGACAGGATCACTGGAAAAATGCTCTCTCGACATCCCCATGTCTTTGGAGAGATAGCCCTGAACAGTTCTGAAGAGGTGCTTCAGCATTGGGATGAACATAAAAAGAGAGAGGGGAAACTTAAGGAATCCATAATGGAAGGTATTCCCGATGCCCTGCCAGCACTTTTGAAGGCAATGAGAGTCCAGGAGAGGGCTTCAAGAGTAGGGTTTGATTGGGAGAGGCCAGAGGATGTTTTTGAGAAAGTGGAAGAGGAGATAGAGGAGCTCAAAAATACTGTAAAAGAAGGCCGTAGAGAGGATGTTGAAGAAGAGTTTGGAGACCTTCTCTTTAGTCTTGTTAATCTCTCAAGGTTTATCGGTGTAAATCCAGAGGATGCTCTGCGAAAGACGGTTTCAAAGTTTATCAGAAGATTCAGGTATATAGAGAATAGGGCGAAAGAAAAGGGCAAAGACCTTTCCTCTTTGACTCTTCAACAGATGGACAGTCTCTGGGAGGAGGCAAAGAGGCTTGAGTAATATAAACAGATTAAAACTGGCACTTGGTATATCCCTCTTTATCCTTGTTATGGAGGTTATAGGAGGGTTGGTCAGTCATAGTCTTGCCCTCCTGAGTGATGCTGGTCATGTCCTTACTGATGCCTTTGCACTTGGACTAAGTCTTATAGCCCTTACTATCTCACAACGGCCCTCTGATTTCAGGGCTACCTTTGGGTATCAGAGGTTGGGGATGCTTGCTGCGGTAATAAATGGGAGTACCCTCCTTATAATTGCAGTCTATATATTCTATGAGGCTGTTAAGAGGTTTATGAATCCTGTTGAGGTGGATGCGCCTGTGATGATTACGGTGGCTGTGTTAGGTCTCATAGGCAACGGGGTGATGGCACTGATTCTTGGTAAAGGACATCAGGATCTCAATATCAAGAGTGCCTGGCTTCATATTATAGGGGATCTACTTGCCTCAGTGGGAGTAGTAGTGGCCGCAGTGGTGATATATTTTACAGGACTCAGAATAGCTGATCCTATTGCAGGTGCCTTGGTTGGGATATTGATATTAATAGGAGGTATAAGGGTTGTGAGGGATGCCCTGTGGGTATTTCTTGAGTTTGTTCCTTCTGGGATAGATGTGAGAGAGATTACAAAGAGGGTTTCAGAGATTCCGGGGGTCCAGGGGATCCATGATGTACATCTCTGGGCAATATCTCATGGTACACCAGCCTTTTCAGCCCATATATGGATTAATGACCAGAGACTTTCTGAAGCGGACAGTTTGAGGAAAAAGATAGAAGAAATTCTGAAAGAGTATGGGATTGTACATACAGTACTACAGCTCGAATGTGCTGAGTGTGCTCAGAATGGACTGTTTTGTCAGGTGAGGATTAGAGATGAACACAGACACAGTCACTAATAAGGAAAGAATAAAAAAGATGGGGAGGCTTGCAGGAGAATACTTCCAGAAAGGGTACTGCTGTTCAGAGGCTATTCTGAAGGCTACTGTTGATGTCTTTGTCCCTGCAACAGAACAGAGTATACAGAGACTTGCTACAGGCTTTTGTGGTGGGATGGCTACTGGTGAAGGTCCCTGCGGTGTCTTCTCTGGTGGAGTACTTGCAATAGGAATGCTTAAAGGGAGGATCAATCCAGAGGAAGATGACTCAGAGGTAAAGGCAACTACAGAGGAGTTTACAAGTAGACTATTTGCTGAGACAAAGACAATGGTCTGTAAGGAGATCCTTGAGAGATTTAAGGACTCCTCAGAAGACTGTTGTATGAAAATAACCATCAGAGGTGCTGAAATACTTGCAGAGATACTTGAAAAGAGGAAGTGGTTCTGAGTAGAATTTACTATGGCACTTAAAAGGGCACATCTTTTAATCGAGGGAATAGTTCAGGGTGTTTTTTACAGGGCCTTTACAAGAGATCTGGCCATGAGACTGGGGCTTAAAGGATGGGTCAGGAATCTACCTGATGGAAGGGTTGAGGCCGTATTTGAGGGGGATGAGAAGGTGATAGAGGAGGCTATCGCATCCTGTTATAAGGGGCCTCCGGCAGCTCATGTTACAAATATAGATGTAAAATGGGAAGAATACACTGGTGAATTCAGTGGTTTTGAGATCAGATATTACTGAAAGGTGCTTGAAGAAATCACGAGAAAGATAATAGAGGGTGAGTCAATAACGCCAGAAGAATCTGAAGAGATTATCAGCACTACTCCTATCCATGTGCTCTTCAACTTAGCCACAACTCTCAGAGAGCACTTCAGGGGTAAAAGGGTAGACCTCTGTAGTATCGTAAACGCCAAGTCAGGTGCCTGTCCTGAAGACTGTTCCTATTGTGCCCAGTCTGCAAGACATAAGACTGAGCTTAAACAGTATCCTCTTCTGCCTAAGGAAGAGATCTTGGAGCACGCAAAGAAGGCACTGGACAGTGGAGCCAAGAGGTTCTGTATTGTAACAAGTGGAAAAAAGGTGAACAGAGAAGAACTAAAGAGGATCGCAGAGGCTATAAGTGAGATAAGGGTAATGGGGCTTCTCCCATGTGCTACGCTGGGTCTGCTCGATGAAGAGGAACTTATTCTGCTGAAAGAGGCGGGTCTGTACAGATATCATCATAATATTGAAACTTCAAAAAGGTTTTTCAGTAATATCTGTACCACTCATACCTATGAGGAGAAGGTTAGGACAATAAAGGCGGCCAAAAGGGTAGGGCTTTCAACCTGCTCTGGTGGTATTTTTGGCCTTGGAGAAGATTGGTCAGACAGGGTTGAGATGGCCTTTACACTCCGACAGCTGGGAGTAGATTCTGTACCTCTGAATTTTCTGATACCGATAAAGGGTACACCCCTTGAAGATATGGAGCCACTGCATCCCTTTGAGGCGCTCAGGATTGTAAGCCTTTTTAGGATTGTGATGCCAGAGCGTGAGATTAGGATATGTGGAGGCAGGCTTCAGACCCTCGGTCATTTCAACTCCATGGCCTTTCTTGCAGGTGCAGACGGACTTCTCATAGGCAACTATCTCACACAGAAGGGTTGCTCAGTAGAGGATGATCTCGAGATTATCAGGGTATATGGGCTTCAACCAGCCTGATGAGTTAAAGACTAAACTGGTTGTTCTGGATGAGACCATCTTTTATACATTCTCCGGTAAATGGCCTTTTTGAAGATCCGGTAGTGTATGTCCAGTTTTTATACGAGAAAAGGGCTATCCTGTTTGATGCCGGAGACATTGACAATCTCACCCCAAGACAGATAAATAAACTAACCGATGTATTCATAACCCATACCCATATTGATCATTTTATAGGCTTTGATAAACTTCTCCGAGTTCTGTTGAGGAGACCTGAACCGGTTAATATCTATGGTCCAGAGGGTATTACTAAGGCAGTGAAAGGGAAACTGTCAGGGTATACATGGAATCTTGTAGAGGAGTATCCTCTGGTTATTTTTGTGAAAGAACTTGTGGGAGGAGATCTTAAGACAACAAAATTTCCTGCTGAGCAGAGGTTTTCTGAGGTGCCTGTAGATATGAAGCAGATAGACAATAACATACTACTTCAAGAACCCTTGTTCAATGTGAGCTTTGCCAGGGTCAATCATGGTATTCCGGTCCTTGCCTTTGCCATAAAAGAGCCCTTTCATATAAATATTGACAAGGAAAGACTCAAAGCAAAAGGGCTTCCAGTGGGTCCATGGCTTTCTCATTTCAAGACAATGATAAGAGAGGGAAGAGATAATGAGTCAATAGAAGTGGATGGTAGGACTTACTCCTTTTCTGAACTCATGGATATAGTGAGACTAACAGAGGGGCAGAAGGTCTCCTATGTTGTAGATATGGCCCCTACAGAGGAGAATATCAGTGCTGTAATAGAGCTTGTAGAGGGTTCTCATACCCTTTATATCGAGGCCTATTTTCTAAAGGAGGATGCTGACAGGGCCTTGCAGCGGAATCATCTCACGGCTGATATAGCAGGCTATATTGCACGCCGGGCAAAGGTGAAAGAAGTGAGACCCCTGCATCTGTCTCCAAAATACAGAGACTGCCCTGAAAGGGTTATATCAGAAGTTATGCTCTCTTTCAGGGCAGAAGATTAAGGGATTATTTCTTGAGGGTCTTTATCAGTTCTTCCACAGGAATGGCAGCCATACTCATCAATTGTACAGTTCCTCTGGCTCCGATCTCCACAGACATCTTTGTTACAGTCTCATTGTCTGGTGCTTCTACAATATTAACAAAATCATAAGGCCCTAGGACAGCAAACTGCTCCTTTACCTTTATCCCCATCGCCTCAAGTTCCTTATTTACTTCAAGAATTCTTTCAGGTTTCTCCTTCAGGGTTTTTCTGCCTTCGTCAGTAAGGGTACTTAAAATAACATAGTATCCCATCTTGCCCTCCTTTAATTTAGATTTAAGTTGATTATATCATATTTTAGAGTTGCCCGATACTCTCCATATAAAGCTCCCTACGATTATCATACCAATGCAGAGTATCTGACCCATTGTGAAAGGCCCGATAATGAATCCCAGTTGTGGGTCAGGTTCCCTGAAGAATTCTATAAAGAAGCGGAATATACCATAGAAGAGCAAAAAAGCTGCTGTGAGTCTGCCTTTTTTGGTGACTCTGTCCTTCATATACCAAAGGATTAAAAACAGCACAAGGCCTTCAAAGAATGCCTCGTACAGTTGTGAAGGATGTCTCGGGAGAGGACCTCCTGCTGGGAATACCATCCCCCAGGGCAGGGTTGTGACCCTTCCATAGAGTTCTCCATTGATAAAATTTCCGATTCTGCCAAGACCAAGTCCTATCGGTGCTGTGACAATTATCAGGTCAGAATAAAGCCAGAAGTCGAGTTTATATCTCTTTGTAACATAGACACCTGCCAAGAGAGCACCTATGAGTCCTCCGTGAAAGGACATGCCTCCATGCCATACTGCAAATATTTCAAGAGGGTTTTTAATATACTCACCCAGGTTATAGAAAATTACATACCCCAGCCTTGCACCTATGATAAGCCCCAGGATTAGATAAAAATATATCTCATCTATGATCTTAGTTGATAGAGGGAGTTTCCTCTTTTTTATCTGGTATCTCACAAGTATATAAGATGTGATAAAACCGAAGAGATACATCAGGCCATACCATCTCACCTCAAAGGGGCCTATCTTTACTATATAGGGTTTTATGTTGGGATAGCTTATCATTTTCCGAATATCTCTTCAGCTACTTCTCTGTTTAAAGCAAACCCCACGTCTATCATGGAGCAGTAGATTCTATGAGAAAGTGCCTCTGTATCTATCTTTAATATGGATTTAAGTGAGGAGTTTATTATAAATGCCTCCTCTGCATAAAGTTCAACAATATCGTTGTTTATACTTATAAATTCCTTTTTCTGGAAGGCCTTTCTCACCATGTCAGGATAGTCTAAAGGGTTTTCAATATGGAGCATCCTTTTGAAAAGCATCACCTGTTTTATTATTCTCTCCCTCCTCAAAGGTGAGATCTTCTGATAATTAAAAGAGAGCCTCAGTGGTAGAAGTCTTATATCTCTGAGGAGTTTTTTGTCAATGCTCTTACTTTCCTCCAGGATATCCTTTATATCCTCCTCTGTCAGTTCCGTTTCTGTCTGATAGAGTATTTCTGCCTGTTCAAGACATATCCTGTTAAACTCAATCTCTCTTCTGGTGCGGTAAGATATAAACTTCTTAAAAACAGGAAACTCAATAGCACTTATGTTTTTGCCACATTCCTGGATACACCTTTCTGTGAGGTTACATAAAAACCTTTCAGCATACTGAAGAATCTCTCTCTTTTTATCCTCTAAAGTTTTAAGCACACCTTAAAATGTCTCCTTGTGCCGAACACCGACCCTGGCCGGGAATCTTCACATCTTCTCTGGGGCAGTCACACCCAATATTGATAGTCCCTCTCGTAAAACCATAAAAACTGCCTTACATAGAGCCAGTCTCGCTCTGCTCAGTTCAGTCTTGTTGCCAAGCACACGGTGTTTTGTATAAAAAGAGTGAAATAGTTTTGCCAATTCCTGAAGATAGAATGTAACTCTATGGGGCTCCAGTTCTCTGACAGCACCTTCAAACATAATCATATAAAAGAGGGTCTTTTTTATCAGGGTTAATTCCTCATCCTGCCGTAACAGTGTAAGGTCTGATTTTTCAAGGTCCTTAAGCAGTTCTTCTTCTGCATTTCTGAAGATACTGTTTATCCTTGCATAGGCGTACTGTACATAGTAGACAGGATTCTCTGAGGATTCTTTTTTGGCCACTTCAATATCAAAATCCAAGTGACTGTCAGGCCGCCTGGTGAGAAAGATAAATTTTGTGATATCAGATCCTACCTCTTCAATAACCTCTCTGAGAGTGATAAACTCACCTGCCCTTTTTGACATCTGAACAGGTCTTCCAGCTCGTAGGAGATTTACCATCTGTACAAGCAGGATATGGAGTTTCTCCTCAGACTGCCCCAGTGCCTTTATTACCGCCTTAATCCTGGGAATGTAACCATGATGATCCGCTCCCCAGATGTTCACTAACTGGTCAAACCCCCTCTGTAGCTTATACCAGTGGTAGGCTATATCAGAGGCGAAATATGTGGGAGAACCATCACTTTTTATAACTACCCTGTCCTTGTCATCACCAAATTCTGTTGCCCTGAACCATACTGCACCATCTTTATCATAGAGATATCCCTTTTTCCTCAGTTCTTCATGACACTTCTGGACAATTCCCTCGTTGTACAGAGTCTTTTCAGACTGCCATCTGTCAAAGAATACTCCAAATTCCTCGAGGTCTCTCCTTATCCACTGAAGCATTCTATTGACTCCATAGTCTATAAAAAACTCTGCAACCTCATCATATCTTCTGTTTATATATTCTTCGGCTACTTCTTCTTTCAGCTCATTTGCTATCTCTTTTATGTATTCTCCCCTGTAACCCTCTTCAGGAAAGGGATAATCAACCCCAAAGGTCTCACAATATCGGGCGAAAACACTCTCTCCAAGGAGCCATACCTGTCTGCCAGCATCATTTATATAGAACTCTCTTTCTACAGAGTATCCTGCCTTCTCAAGGAGATTGCTGAGTGCAGCACCTACTGCTGCTCCTCTGCCATGGCCGAGGTGTAGAGGGCCTGTAGGATTGGCACTAACGAACTCTATTTGTATGCTCTGGCCATTGCCTATATTCATCCTGAGGGTCTCTTCTGGAGAGATAAGGAGTTTTTTTAGTTGTTCATAAAGATACTCAGGCTTAAAGAATATATTGATAAATCCTGGTCCAGCCACTTCTACCCTCTCATAGGCGCTCAGACAACAGAGGTGCTTACTGATCTGTTCTGCTATCTCCCTGGGGGGCTTTTTGACCTGTCGTGCAATCATCATTGCCACAGGTGTTGAGATATCACCATGGGAGTTCACCCGTGGCACCTCCAGTTCAATAAAAGGGGCTTTCACCCCTATCTCTTTCAGTATCTCTTCAAGCTCCTTTCTTATCTGCATTTTCACATTTTATCACATCCTTTTTTGCCAACACAATTTAGATTACCTTTTAACAAAAGTCAGAGCACAATGGAGCATCATAATGTGAAGCCATCTACTAAGGGTGAGAATGACAATGAGTGAAAGGAGGTTCCTTGGGGCATGTCTCATGGGACACGCCCCTCAGGCTCTATACAAAGAGGGTTGAGTCTGCCTCGAGGGCAAACTCAACAAACCTGTCTGCATCTGCAATCTCTACTCCATCGATAAGGTCTTCTTCTTTATAACCAAGCATCTTCATTGTTGCAGAACAGGCTATGAGTTTTACACCCGCATCTTTACACATCTGGAGCATTTCTGGAATTGCTGCCCAGCCTACATTACTTGCCAGCTGGGGCATCTCCTCCATGCCCTGTGGAGGAGGTAGCTTTTTGTTCATCTCCTTATGCAGTATATTCAATCCGCCAAATGCAAAAAATATTCTTACTTCTGCATCGAGGGTTGCTGCTGTGGTACCAATCACCAGGGGTGCATAGGCCATATCAAGGGTTGCTTTGCTTGCAACAATCGCCATCTTCTTTTTCTCTGCCATAATTTCCTCCTTAATACTGAAATTTATTCCGCAGGATATTATTTAATTTTAACAGTTGGACCTGAGATTAGTCAATATGTTTCTAAACATTGAAACTATATACTGTAAATTCTATTCTTCCTCTTGTTGATATGTACCTTTAGTAAAGATGAGATTCCTTATATTCTTAAGGTATATCATTTAATAATATTAAATATCAATAGATTTTCTTAAAAAATGTTAATTAAAGCCTAATAATACTCTGTAACTTTGAAAATTTGAAGATTGTTGTAATTATATTAACGAAACCAATGGTCATTGATTTCAAGGATTGGAAAATATTATTCCAACTCTGGTAAAATTTATCTCTGTAATTTCCATAATATAATTAAAAGGGGGAGAGGATGGATTTTAAAGGTCAGGTAGTCATAGTAACCGGGGGTGCCAGAGGTATAGGAAAGGCTATATGTGAGGCCTTTGCGAAGAGGGGGGCTAATATTGCAGTAGTAGATCTAATGGATGAGGAAGCAGTAAAGACAGCGGACGAACTTAAGGCCCTGGGCGTAGAGTCAATATCTATAAAGTGTGATGTATCAAAGTCAGAAGATGTAAAAGAGATGTTTAATACAGTTGTTGAGAAACTGGGTGGGGTTGATATTCTTGTAAACAATGCAGGGATAACAAGAGACACCTTAGTGCTGAGAATGAAAGAAGAGGAATGGGATGCAGTAATTGATGTGAACCTCAAGAGCGCATTTCTCTGCAGTAAAGAGGCCCTGAAGCTCATGGCTAAGAAGAGGTTTGGCAGGATAATTAATATATCCTCTATAGTGGCATTTACAGGTAATCCAGGTCAGGTGAATTATTCCGCATCCAAGGCCGCTTTACTTGGTCTTACCAAAACAATAGCAAAGGAGTATGCCAGTAGAGGCATTACTTGCAATGCAGTAGCACCAGGTTTCATTACCACTGCAATGACAGAGGCCTTGCCTGATAATATAAAAGAGGAGATGTTGAAGAATATTCCTCTTCGTAGATTTGGTAGTCCTGAGGATGTGGCAAATGCAGTTGTGTTTCTCGCCTCTACAGAGGCGGGTTATATCACAGGACAGGTGATACATGTCAATGGTGGTATGTATATGTAATCAGGTTATTATATAAGCAACAATCAAAACCTAAGGAGGTAACTGGTTATGGTGGAAGAAAAGGTGAGAGAGTTAATTGCAAAACAGCTTGGTGTTGATATCAATCAGGTGACCCCTGAGGCTACATTTGTTGATGACCTTGGAGCCGATTCTCTTGATACTGTGGAGCTTGTGATGGCCTTTGAAGAGACCTTTGGGGTCGAGATTCCTGATGAAGATGCTGAGAAGATAGTCAAAGTACAGGATGCAATAGATTATATAAAACAGAAGACAAATCAGTCATAGACTGTTAGGGACTTATAGTGATCTTCTATAAACACTTTTTGGGAAGCCACATCTATAAGAGATTGAATTAAAATGCAAAAGAGAAGAGTTGTAATTACAGGATTGGGGGCAGTTACGCCCTTGGGTATTGGTGTTGAAAGTACCTGGGATGCCCTTGTGGAGGGTAGATCAGGTATAGACAGGATAACACAGTTTGATCCGTCTAACCTGCCTGTACAGATAGCTGGTGAGGTGAAGGGGTTTGATCCTGCGGATTATATCGAGCAGAAAGAGATCAAGAAGATGGACCGCTTTATACATTTTGCTATAGCAGCTAGTCAGATGGCAATGGATGACTCTGGCCTGAAGATCGACTCGAACAATGCAGACAGGGTTGGTGTAATTATTGGCTCTGGAATTGGGGGATTGCCAAAGATAGAGCAGTATACACTGGTCCTTTATGAAAGGGGCTACAGGAGAATTACACCCTTCTTTATACCTATGAGTATTATTAATCTTGCCTCAGGGCAGGTCTCTATACGTTTTGGTGCAAAAGGACCAAACTCGGCCGTTGTAACTGCCTGTTCCTCCGCATCTCATGCAATTGGCGATGCCTACAAGATTATTCAGAGGGGTGATGCTGATGTGATGATAGCAGGAGGTGCTGAATCAGTGATTACACCTCTCGGAATATCGGGCTTTGCTGTGATGAGGGCTCTGTCCACAAGGAATGATGAGCCACAGAAGGCGAGTCGACCTTTTGACAAAGACAGAGACGGTTTTGTTATGGCCGAGGGTGCGGGTATTCTGATCTTAGAGGAACTTGGTCATGCCTTGAGAAGGGGAGCAAAGATATATGCAGAGATAGTGGGATATGGAATGACAGGGGATGCTTATCATATAACCTCTCCCTCTCCTGATGGAGAAGGGGCAGCAAGATGTATGAAGATGGCGATTGATGATGCAGGAATATCACCCTCTGAGGTGGATTATATCAATGCCCATGGAACCTCCACTAAATACAATGATGAATTAGAGACAATGGCAATAAAAAATGTCTTTGGAGAACATGCCTACAAGCTTGTGGTAAGTTCAACTAAGTCTATGACAGGGCATCTACTTGGGGCTTCAGGTGGAGTGGAGGCTATTATTAGTATTCTTGCTATATATCATGGCATAGTGCCTCCCACAATAAATCTTGACAATCCTGACCCTGATTGTGATCTCGATTATGTACCCCATGAGGCGAGAAAGATGACGGTCAATTTTGCCCTTTCTAATTCATTTGGTTTTGGCGGAACAAATGCCTGTCTCCTTTTCAGAAGATTTGACGAGAATTGAGGAGAAGATAAAATACAGGTTTAAGGATAGATCATTCCTTCTTACTGCCCTTACACACAGCTCCTACTCGAATGAGCATCCTGAGGAGGGGGTAGAGGATAATGAGAGGCTCGAGTTCTTAGGAGATGCGGTTCTGGGGCTTGTGGTTGCAGAACATCTGTACAATTCAGCCAATAGGCTCACAGAGTCAGAAATGGCAAAATACAAGGCATATCTTGTCTCAAAGGCGGTTCTTGCTGAGACTGCCAGAAGGATCAGTATTGGTAAGGGCCTTAGGCTGGGGAAGGGAGAAGAGATATCTGGAGGCAGGGATAAGGATACCATTTTGGCAGACGCATTAGAGGCTATATTTGGTGCAGTATTTCTGGATGGAGGCTATTCAGAGGCAAAGGCCGTAATCACAGGTCTGATAGGAAAGGATATCCTCAAGGTTATAAGCAAGAGAATTCATTATGACTATAAAACAGCCCTACAGGAACTTACACAGAACCGTTTTGGTACCCTTCCTGAGTACCGAACAGTGAAAGAAGAAGGGAAAGAACACAGCAAGGTGTTTACAGTAGAGGTGTTGGTGAATGGCGAGATTATGGGGAAGGGTAGTGGAAGAAGCAAAAAAGAGGCCCAGATGAAGGCAGCAGAAGAGGCTTTAAGGGCCTTTCAATCCCGATGAGAAATATCTATGGGCACCGAAAAGGACACCAGAGAAAAGACACACGATTGCCGATATTCTTAGTATTACAGGTGTTCCCATCATCTCAGCAAAGACCCCCAGTATAGCACTCCCTATAGGGACCATACCGAGGAATACAAGGGAATAAATACTCATTACTCTACCCCTTATTTTATGATCCACCCTTAACTGAATTGAACTGTTTGCATTGGCAAGGTAACTGACGATTGAGAAACCCAGAAGCACGAGCATTAATATTGAGAAGTGATAATTACGGCTAAAAGAGAATAATAGAAGAGCTGAGGGGAAGGAGAGGGCAGACAGGGTCATATATCTATCCTTATTCCTTATCTCGCCCAGAAGAGAGATGACAAGGGCTGCAGCGAGTGCACCTGCACCTGCGCTTCCCATTAAGATTCCTAAGCCTTCTGGACCTACCTTGAGTATGTCTTCGGCGAACACGGGTAAGAAGTGGCTGTAGGGCAGACCAAGGAGGCTGAATACAAAAATAGTAAACAGAATCATAGAAATATCTCTTCTTTTAACTACAAACCTGAGGCCCTCTCTGAACTCTGAGACCATGCTCCTCTGTGAGCTCAGCCTTGTATCACCTTTGAGTCTCATTTTTTGAAGAACCATCACCACAGGTATAAAGCTGAGACTGTTTATATAAAAACATGCTGATATGCTGATTTCTGATATTATGAACCCAGCAATTATGGGGCCTATCATCCTTGCTCCATTGAATGCAGCAGAACTGAGGGCTATAGCATTCAGAAGATTGCCCTTTCCAACCATCTCTATAAGAAAGGACTGCCTTACAGGCATATCAATCGCATTTATTGTACCAATCACAAAGGCAACAGTAATAACATGCCATACAGTTACAAGCTCCATCTGAGTAAGAACCCCGAGGATTAAGGGAGGAAGGATACTCAGAGATTGGGTTATTATAAGTACATTTCTCTTCTGGTATCTATCAGCAATTATACCACCGAGAAGGCTGAACAGTAGTATAGGAAGGGTGAGAGCTGTTCCTGTAAGCCCTAAATAAAAAGGAGAGCGTGTTAGAGAATATACAAGCCATCCTTGGGATATATGGTGCATCCATGTGCCTGACAGAGACAGTATCTGCGCAAGCCAGAATAGCCTGAAGCTTTTAATATAAAGTGCTGAAAAGGGTCTTTTGCTTTCTCTATCTGATGTATACTCCATATATTGTATAAATGAAATGTCCTGTTATCGTTATTGCATCCATACCCCATGAGTCTGGCAAAGGCCAGTAGGGCTCTCCATCTCGTAGTGCCTGAAGTGCAGCCTCATCGAGTTCTCTGTAGCCTGATGTTCTCAATAGCTCTACGCTACCAAGATGGCCATTCTTTTTGATGGTAAATCTTATATAGAGGTCTCCATATATACCCTTTGCTGCTGCCTCTGGAGGATATATCCAGATGCTCTCTATCCTTTCTTTCAGTTTCTGTAGATAGGGTTTGTATTTTAACTCGCTGGCATCAAATGTGATTCCAGTGGAGGGCTTCTGCGTCTGTTTAAGGGATTTTTTTGCCATCTTCTCTATTATTCTCTCATCTATCAATTGTTTGCCTGAAGGCATTGCCGGAAGAGGAAGTGTTTCAGGCATATCTGTTTTATTTATACTGGAAGGGGTTTTGTTTAATCCTTCTTCCTTTTCAGTCTTTACACCAGAGGGTTCCTTTCTGGGTCTCATCTCCGGGGGAGCCTTCTTAGGAGATTCTTTTGCAGAAGCGGGTTTTTCTTTTTTGGGTTTAAGAGGAGGTGTTGAAGGTATAGTTTTTTTCTTGGCTTCTGAAGGAATTTTATGGACCTGTTTGTTTTTTTCTTTTTGGGGCATTGTCTTTTTGATGGGGTAGGGTTTTTCTTCAGGTATTATGATCCTTGCCACAAGAGGTGTTGGTGTATAACGGGGTTTTGATAGAAATTCCCCCCTCAAAAGTACCACTGAGAAGAACAGATGTACAATAGCAGAAAACAGTATAGCTGTTCTTAGGCTCAACTTAGGAATTTCCTGAACAGACTTATATAACTCAAGAGGCCTCCCCTTGAGGTATCCTTCCTTAGCCATAATCTCATGGAGGCCTCTTGGACTTTGGGATTCTTGAAGATATCGAAGAGTTTTTCAATCCCCTCATCTGAATCCAAAAAATGGCCCTTTAGTGTATTCATAAATCTGAACCTAGTATAAAACCTTCTTTTCCAGAGTTTTCTGTAAAGTCCGGGTTTGTCCTTTATCAACGCCTCTGCTGCCAGTGTAGCAGATTTCATGGCATAGTAGATACCCTCGTATGTGAAGGGCATTACATGGCCTGCAGCATCTCCCACAAAAAGTACTCTTCCAATGTTGTATATATCTCCCCTCCATATAGGAATCTTGTATCCTTTGAGTTCTTTGGGATTCTGGATACCCGCTCTCCTTCTGGTGAATCTGCTGAAGAGTTCCTTTGCCTTTGTATGGTTGAGAGTGCCCGTTCCTACTGAGGTGCCATTGGGTTTTGGGAAAACCCAGGAGTAAAAAGAGGGTGCATGTTCTGAACCAAACCAGAATTCACATGAATCTGTGATCACTGAGTCTACTCTTCCCGAATAGGTATAGACATAATCCACTGGAGGAAGATTCATTAACCGTCTTACAGTAGAATTCACTCCATCTGCAGCTATTAAATACTTAGAACTCACTCTTTTTATCTCTCCATTTACAACTATCTCTGAAATGATCCTTTTTCTTTCCTGCTTAACTCCAGTGAGTCTTCCCTCTATCATTTCTGTTCCACTGTTTTTGGCAAGTTCTCTTAACATCATATCAAATTCTCTCCTGTCCACAATGACAATACTTCCACCTTGAAGTTCGATAAACATCTCCCTTGATGAAGGAGACAGTATTCTAAGTTTCTGTACATATCTATGAGAGATACTGCTCAGAGGGATGTCCAGTTCAGAGAAGGCAGTGGACGGAATTCCTCCACCGCAGGGTTTTAAATAAGAAGGGGACTTTTCCACAAGCACCACATCAATACCCCTGTCTGCAAGGATCCTTGCTGCTGTGGCTCCTGCTGGTCCACCTCCTACTACGACAACAGTCGAGTACATTGTATCTAAGGACTACTTTACTATAGGTTTTGCCTCCTTTATATATTTTTTATTTTTATCATAATTGTTTTCTATTTTAAGATGCCCCTTCAGAGGCCCTTACTGTAAGTACAGGACATCTAGCATGTTTAACCACCTTCTCTGCAGTGCTTCCGAAGAAGAGTCTATCAAGGCCTTTTCTCCCATGGGTGGCTATTACTATCAGATCAATATCATTCTCTTCTGCGTATTTTGTAATCTCTTCATAGGGGATTCCTCGGAGGATATCGTACTGAATATCTTCAAAACCCCTCAGTTCTTCAAGATACTCCTTTCTTATCTGTTTTTCTGCCTCTTGATACATACCTTTAAATAATTCATCTACTGCTACATGGGGCACATAAAGGCCTGTTGCCCGTGTAACATCATGGATAACATGGATAAGATAAAGCCTTGCACCATATTTTTTTGCGAGATCAACAGCATAAGGGATGGCCTCTTTTGAGCCTTCCATAAAATCCGTGGGGAAGAGAATCCTTTTAATCTCCATCTTCTACCTCCTTTTTTAAGTATTTTGCAGCATCCTCAGGGGATGTTGTTAATGTATACATACCTGAGCCAAGTTCAAATCCAGAGAGTCTCCTTATCCGAGGCATTACCTCTATATGCCAGTGGAAGTCCTCTCCAAGGGTATGCCACTGTGCCATCCTCGGAATTCTGCTTGGTGCAGTATGAAATACATAATTATAAGGTGGGTCTTTAAGGAGTCTCCTGAGACTTCTCAACATTCTTTTCATCACTCTTGCAAGGTCAGCGCGTTCTTCCTCTGAAGAATCTTTGAATGAGCAGTTGTGTCTTCTGGGCATTACCCAGAACTCAAAGGGAAATCGTGTTGCAAAGGGGGCGAAAACGATGAAGTGTTCAGTGGTTAGAATTACTCTCTCTGCTGTCCTTTCTTCTTCTCGTATGATATCGCAGAAGATACATCTTTCTTTATAATCGTAGTAGTTCTTTGCCCCATCGAGTTCCTCTTTTATCCTCTTTGGGATTACTGGAGTGGCAGTAATCATTGAATGGGGATGACCAAAGGTATCTCCCGAGGGTGCACCAGAGTTTTTATGGATCATTACATATCTTATTCGGGGGTCTTTTTCTAACTCCAAGGTTCTTATATGAAAGGTGTTTATTACAGAAGCCATATGCTCTTCTGAAATATCCTCTGGAGGGATGTTATGCTCGGGAGACTCTATTACTGTTTCTAAAACACCGATAGAGTTCATCATGTCATACATACCAACTCCTCTTCTTCCAAGGTCTCCACTTAGTGTGAAAACAGACTCTTCAGCCTCAACTACCTTCACCATCCACCTGCCTGATTCGTCCTTCACCACATACTTTTCTTTTATGCTATTGTCATCTTTACAAAAGATACAGTTTTCTATGTGAGGTTGGGGTTCTACAAGGGGCATGTAGCTGTCTGGAGCAAGAGACTCTTTAAGTACTACAACCCATCTTCCAAGAAGTGGCTCTCTTCTTAATTCATTCATTTCTGTGCCTTTCATATATTATTCTAAGCCCTTTTAGAGTTAAATAGGGCTCATGTATAAACGGAATCCTCAAAAGTCCTTTTATAGCCTCGGCCCCCCCTCCTGTCAGAATTACCTTTATTTTACCAATTCTTTGTTCTGTGTCTTCAACTATCCTTTCAATAGCACCTACAGTTCCGTAAATAACTCCAGAAATTATACTACTTTTAGTGTCGTTACCAAAAGGGGTATCTGTCTTCTCAGGTTCCAGCAGGGGCAAGGAGGCTGTATAGCTGTGGAGTGCATGAAACATCATCTTTATTCCTGGCATAATTGTTCCACCAATTATTTCTCCTTCTTCTGTCACAATGGTTGTGGTTAAGGCTGTTCCAGAATCAACCACTATTGTATTGGTCTGGAATATACTGAATCCTCCTACTGCATTTGCTATCCGATCTGCACCAATTGTTTTAGGATTCTGTATGGAGAGCCTAAGGCCAGCTGTGTGTCTATGATTTACAATCAAGGGGGAAGAGACCCCCTTGTAGGTGAGCATTTTGCTTACTTTCTCTGTGACTGAAGGCACCACAGAGGCGATTACAGCTTTGGAGAAGATTGTATCTTCAAAGAACTCCTTGATTTTTTCACTATATCCTTCATCTAAGGGGATTGTATATACATCCAGCAGAGAATCCTCAGAAAATATTCCCAACTTTATATGGGTATTTCCTATGTCTATGCCCAGAAGAGTTTTATTCATTATTACTGTCTCAGATGTAGTATGTCTGCGCTGCTTAGGGTGACAATTTTACCCTCGCTGGTAATCACCTTCAGAAATCCATTCTCATCCAGCCCTATAGCCCTGCCTTCTAAGGTTCTGTCTGGCAGATACGCCTTTATCATGGAGTTTAAGGTTTTGCTTCTTTCAGACCATAGTTGAATTATATGATAGGGATTCTCAGACAAGATTTTATATATCTCCTTGAGATTATATAAAATCTTTGCAATAATTTCTGCCCTGCTGAAACTTCTGCCTGTCTCCATGTATAAACTGGTTGCCTTGTCTCTAAGGTCTTCAGGAAAGTGCTGAGCAGTGGTATTTACATTTATACCGATCCCTACTATGATATTTCTCTTGATAGTCTCTACAAGTATCCCAGAGAGCTTTTTCCCATTAATATAAATATCATTGGGCCATTTTAACCCAGCTTTTTTCTTCACCTCTGGAGCTACTTCCAGTATTGTATCTATAACTGCAACAGATGTGGCCAGGGGGACAAGAGAAACCTTTGTATCAGAAGATGCTTTTATGAGCAGACTCATGTATATATTTACTCCTGGAGGTGATATCCATATCCTTCTGAATCTACCTTTACCAGAGGTTTGGGAATCTGCAATAACTATACTGTTTTGAGGAACTCCTTTCAGTGCCAGATCTTTAGCTATCTCATTTGTAGAGCCGACAGTATTGTAGACATATATATGGAAGTTACTAATTTCTTCCTGATAGTGTTCCAGGGATAGTAAATCTTTCGGCAATGATTCTTCTGAATCTTGGTGCATAAATAAGTTCATAAGTGCTTTCCTTGTCTGGGAAAAGATTGAGTATCGCCCTTTTTGTCTGATTTACTATCTCAATCGCCTCTTCTATACTTAGGTTGGCCTGCATGAGGATAGCCTGGGTAAGGTCAACAATAAACTTAAGATGTTTCATCTTTTTTTCTTCTTCCTCTATAAGCCTTTCCAGTTCATCCATAACTGGTTCCCCTTCCATTTCAGATTTAATTTATATTTTATTTTATTATAACCTTCGGGATATTAACAACTCTCAGGACTTTTTTCTTACTTTTATTTCTATTGGTGTGCCTTTAAAGATGTATTTTTCTCTTAGTCTCTTCTCGATAAACCTTATATGAGAGGCCTTTAGTGCTGAAGGATAATTTACAAAGATGACAAATCCAGGTGGTTCGATCTCTGGCTGGGTAATATAGTATATTTTGGTCTTTTTGCCCTTATGGGTGGGAAGCATGGGGGTTATCTCTGCAGCGAATCTGTTGAGTTCAGACGTAGGTATTCTTTTCCTCCTTTCTCTTATCACCTCATCAATTATTGGGAATATCTTTGTAAGTCTCTTCTTTGTGACTCCGGAGACTGTTAGGACTGGTGCATAGTTGACAAAATGGAGCTCCCTCTCAAATTGTGCCATTAGCTCTTTATACCGTTTTTCAGGATCCTCTACAAGATCCCATTTATTAAAGAGTATTATAAGACCCTTTCCATACCTTTGGGTTAAAGAGGCGAGCTTCTGGTCTTGTTCTGTAATACCTTCTATTGCGTCTATCATGAGTAGTACCAGGTCTGAACGTTCAATGCTCCTTATAGCTCTCAGAACCATGTATCTTTCAATGGAATAAGAAACCTTTGCCTTTTTTCTCAATCCTGCAGTATCTATCAATATGTACTCTTTTCCATAATAACGGCATACACTGTCCACAGCGTCTCTTGTTGTTCCTGGTATAGGACTTACAATCATTCTTTCCTTTCCAAGAAGGGCATTCAAAATTGTGGACTTTCCCACATTCGGTTTTCCTATTATTGCTATCCTTGGTATATCTCCAGAGACCTCTTCCTCTTTCTTATCTGGTAGTAAATTGACTACCCTGTCCATCAGTTCACCGAACCCCCGGCCTGTTGTGGCAGACAAGGGGATCAATTCATCTACTCCGAGTTCATAAAAATCGTAGAGTGACTGTTCAGCCTTTTTTGAGTCTATCTTGTTAACCACATATAGAATGGGTTTCTTTACATCTCTTAAGAGTTTCATTATCTCTCTGTCTGTTTCAGTTAATCCTTCCTTTGCATCAAACATCATCAGGATAAGGTCAGCCTCCTGGATAGCAAACATTGTCTGTTCCTTTATCTGTGAGAAGATTTCTTCTTCTGCATCTGGATATAGTCCACCAGTGTCTATTACCACAAAGCTCCTGTCTTCCCAGTTTGCCTCTCCATATACTCTGTCTCTTGTAACCCCAGGTACATCTTCTACAATGGATTTTCTGGTTCTTAGAATCCTGTTAAAGAGAGTGGACTTTCCTACATTCGGTTTTCCTATTATAGCAACCATAGGCTTTCGCATGGTATTTGTAATTATACATTAAATTAGATTTTATTTGGTTTTCCCTTAAAAGAATTGAAAGTAAAGCCGGTCTTCAGGCTTTTAGGTCTGAAGAAAATTTGACAATTTTTAGAATGATTTTTTATAGTAAAAATCTATGTTGTATAATGAATTAAAGCCTTTATAAGGAGAGGAGGTCTGAAGGTGAAGACAAGGTTTGCTAAAAAAGGAGATGTGGAAAGGAAATGGTATGTTGTTGATGCAACCGATAAGATACTTGGCAGACTCGCAAGTAGAATAGCCACATATCTCAGAGGTAAACATAAACCCCAGTTTACACCGAATGTAGATACAGGTGATTTTATTGTGGTGATAAATGCAGAAAAGGTTAAACTGACAGGTAAGAAACTGGACAAAAAGATCTACTACCATCACACAGGTTATCCAGGAGGACTGAAGGCTGAGACAGCCCGTAGTAGACTTCAGAGAAAGCCTGAGCAGGTGATTATGGATGCGGTTTGGGGAATGCTTCCCAAGAACAGGCTTGGCAGGAAACTGCTGAAGAAACTGAAGGTCTATCGTGGGCCTGAACATCCACATTCAGCCCAGAATCCTGAACCCCTTGAATTATAAAAACTTTTTAAAGGAGTGAGAGCATGGGAGAGATAATGTATCGTGCGACTGGCAGGAGAAAAACCTCAGTGGCCAGAGTGATTTTAAAGCCTGGCAGTGGTAATATAATTGTGAATAAGAAGCCAGTTGAGGAATACTTCCCTCGTGAGACCCTTAGAATGATAATACGGCAGCCTTTAGAGCTTGTAGGTATGCATAACAAGTTTGATGTTCAGGTCAATGTCAAGGGGGGAGGCCTGTCAGGGCAGGCAGGTGCAATAAGACATGGAATATCAAGGGCACTGCTGCTTGTTGACTCTGATCTGAAACCCAAACTTAGGAAAGAAGGTCTGCTCACCAGAGACCCCAGGATGAAGGAAAGAAAGAAATACGGTCTCGCTGGGGCAAGGAAGAGATTCCAGTACTCAAAACGCTAATGCTCACAGTAGGGATATGTGGAGCAAGTGGCTACACAGGGGCAGAGCTGTTAAGACTGCTCAGTGCTCATCCATTTGTAAGAATTACAGTTGTAACCTCTGAACGTTTAGCAGGAAAGTCCCTTGTAGAGCATTTTCCACATCTGAAAGGTATACTGGAAATAGATTTCAGATCAATTGAAGATTCCTCTATCCTTAAAGAGGCAGAACTTTTTTTTCTTGCCCTTCCTCATGGAGCATCACAGCAGAGGGTTGCCTTCTTTTATGAGAAGGGTAAATATGTGGTTGATCTGTCTGCTGATTTTAGATTGAAAGACCCCGATGTCTACAAAGCCTGGTATAAGATTGAGCATACATCTGCTGAGCTGCTGAAGCATGCTGTTTATGGAATCCCAGAGATTTACAGAGACAGTATCAGGGGTACAAGACTCGTGGCGAATCCCGGATGTTATCCCACAGCAGCCTTGCTGGGGCTGTACCCTGCTGTCAAGGAATCAATTGTTGATTTGGAAGGGATTGTGATTGATGCAAAATCGGGTGTTTCTGGAGCAGGGAGAAAGGCTGATATAGGCTTGAGTTTCTGTGAGGTGAATGAGGCTTTCAGGGCCTATGCAGTCACTACCCATAGGCATACTCCTGAGATCGAAGAGGTCCTCTCCATGCTTGCAGGCTCAGAGGTGAAGGTGGAGTTTATTCCACATCTTCTACCAGTAAATAGAGGCATTCTCACCACTATTTATTGTAAGATGAAGAAGTCTCTAAATACTGAAGAATTACTCGCGCTCTACAGGGATTTTTATAAAGAAGAGCCCTTTGTAAGGGTCTGTGAGGAGGGTATTATGCCAGATATAAAGAATGTGAGAGGAACTAACTACTGTGATATAGGTCTGAAGGTTAATACCAGAACAGGTGCTGTTATTATAATCACCGCAATAGACAACCTTGTTAAGGGTGCCTCAGGGCAGGCTATACAGAATATGAATGTTATGATGAATTTTGAGGAGACAGCAGGGCTGAAACAGGTAGCACCTCTGCCTTAAAGGCGGAATGGATTCAATCATTATCAGTCATAAAGACATAGATGATATCATTACCCATGCTAAAGAAGGGTATCCTGAGGAGGTCTGTGGGATTCTTGCAGGCAGAGATAATGAGGTACTTCATGTATACAGAATGACCAATACAGAGCATTCTCCCACAAGTTATTTTATGGACCCCAAGGAGCAGTTCAGGGTAATGAAGGAGATGAGAAACAAAGGGCTTAAAATGGTGGGAATATACCACTCCCATCCTGTGGCAGAGGCATACCCTTCAAGCAGGGATGTGAGTCTTGCCTTTTATGATGATGTTGCCTATCTAATAATCAGTCTGTTATATAAGGAACCTATAATAAGGGCCTTCGAGATAAAGGAGTCCAAGATAAGAGAATTAAAGTTGGAGATAAAAGAATGAATAAGGTTGGGTTTGTGTATAGTGATATCTTCTTAAAGCATCTTCCTGATGGATGGCATCCTGAGAGACCCGAGAGGCTAAAGGCGATTCTGCAAGCAATGAAAAATGCTTCTTTATGGGAAAAGGTGATCCATATTGAGCCGATCAGGGCAGGTTATGAATACATCCAGATGGCTCATGAGCCCGCCTATGTTGAAAGGATAAAAGGAGCTACGGTTGGCTATCTTGATCCTGATACCTATTTTTCAGATGGCTCTCTTGAGGCTGCCCTTTATGCAGTAGGGGCTGTTATAGAAGGTATTAAGAGATGCAAAGAAGGGGGTCTTAGAAGAGTATTTGCTGCTGTGCGACCACCTGGGCATCATGCTACATCAAACAGGGCTATGGGTTTTTGTATATTTAACAATGTTGCTGTGGGTGCAAGGTATGCACAGATGCTTGGGTATAGAAAGGTCTTTATTATAGATTTTGATGTCCATCATGGAAATGGCACAGAGGATATCTTTTATACAGATGATAAGGTCTTCTATTTCAGCACCCATCAGTATCCCCACTATCCAGGCACAGGCAGCAGAGATTCAAGGGGAAGTGGAAAGGGTGAAGGATACACCTATAATATACCAATGCCACCAGGTGCAGATGACAAGGAATATGAAAAAGCCTATAATGAAATACTCCATGAGCTTGTATCCGATTTTGGACCAGATATAATTCTTGTATCTGCAGGATATGATCTTAGAGCAGAGGACCCTTTAGCACACATCTCTGTAACCTCTGAAGGTATAAGGAGGATTGTGAGAGGAATACTCACAGCTAAGGAAGGGGTTCCTGTGGTCTTTACCCTTGAGGGAGGATATAATCTGGAAGCTCTTGCCGAGTCAGTATGTGTTACTATTGAAGAGATGTTGGTAATCTAATCCTGGGCCCTCCAAACCATTTTAGTTAATTTTTGATAGCATTGGGCTGTTTTGATGGTTTAATATTTATGTTAAACTAAAATTAGATACCATTGATGGGGACAAAGGGAAGCAGTGGTAATAGACAGTTACCATAGCGATCTTGCAAAGACCTATAAACTGCTGGCCTCTGTATTTATGGAGACTCCTAATTCAGAACTATTACAACAGGTCTCTGAAGAACTGGAGATTCAGATCAGTGACAGATTTATAGACATAGTTGAAGATTATCACAGACTCTTTTATGATACAGAGGACCCTCTTCTACCCTATGAATCTTTGTATAACTACAATCTCAAGGAAGGTCCGAGCTTGTGGAATTCCACCACACAGGAGGTATCTGATTTTTATGAGGCCTGTGGACTTGTACTTGGCAGTAGTGTAAATCTCCCCTATGATCATATAGGTCTGGAGTTTTTGTTTGTTAGCTATCTTATCGAGAATGAGATGATAGATGAGCTGATAGAGTTTTTTGAACTGCATATCATAAAATGGGTACCCGAGTACTGCGAGAAACTGGAGCAGAAGGCACAGACAGAATTTTTAAGAGACATTGCTAGGATAACAAAAGAGGTGGTTCTTTCAGACTATGAGGAGCTGTCTTATGGGTGAGGAGGACAGAAGAGGTATTTGGAGAAGTATTCTTGAAGCGAGCACCGTACCGCTTAATATGGTGGTGGCCACATTCATCGGACTTGCCATAGGCTATGGTCTTGACAGTCTGCTGGGAACATCTCCCTATATGAAGATAATTTTCCTTATATTTGGTATTATTGCAGGTTTCAGAGAGCTATTCAGATTTGCGAGGAGACAGTCAAATGGAGATGATAAAAAGAATCAATAGGCAGTCACTGTATCTACTAATATTCATTGCGGTTCTTTCTTCTTTTTTTGATTGGAAGAGGGCTCCTATAAGTGTTCTTGTTGGAGGAGCCTTGGCGCTTGCAAACCTTAAGGGCATCCATTGGGGAGTGACAGGTCTTATTAATCCAGAAAGTATAGAGGGTGCCAAGGGAAAACTTGTATTCTTCAGCTTGATAAGGCTTTTTGCTGTGTTTGCTGTACTTGCTGTGTTAATATACCTTAAGCTTGTGAATATCGTTGCTGTTCTGGTGGGTCTTACAGTAGTGTTTTTGATTATCCTTAAGGAGGGATTTAAAGAGTCGAGGGGATTATGAAGTTTGTAGCTGATGCAATGTTGGGTAGGCTTGCCAAGTGGATGAGATTTCTCGGATATGATGTGCTTTACTTCAAAGATATAGAGGACAGCCAGCTTGTAAGGATCGCAAGAAGTGAGGGAAGGATTCTGCTTACTCGTGACAGAGGAATACCTCTTAGATTCCGTATAAAATGCATATTAATCCAATCAGAAGAACTTCAGACCCAGCTTCAACAGATCCTAAAGGAATTTCCCTTAAATGCAGAATCTATATTAAAAAGGTGTATGGAGTGTAACTCTCTACTTGAAAAGGTGGATAAGACCGAAGTTGATGGTCTTGTCCCTGAGTTTGTTAGGATCCATAGGGATGAATTTTACCTCTGTCCTGGTTGTAGTAAGGTATACTGGGAGGGCACTCATACACAGAATATGATGGAGAGCTTAAATGAGATGGGGATTAAACTCTATTAGAGATAAGGCATTTATTTCGTGTCTATTTGTCCTGCTTGTTATTCTTATTGGAACTATTGGGTATATGTTGGTAGAAAAGTGGGGTTTCTTTGATTCTCTATACATGACTGTTATTACCCTTACCACAATAGGCTATAAAGAGGTACATCCCCTTTCGGGTGCTGGTCGTGCTTTTACTTTGCTGCTTGTTTTTTTTGGCCTCAGTGTGGTCTTTTATGTTATAAATAATGGTATAAAAGTAGTCATAGAAGGTGAGTTAAGAGATATTCTGGGGAGGAGAAAAGTGGAAAAATTACTTAAGACCATGAAAGGACATTTTATCATCTGTGGATATGGAAGGATGGGGAGAATAATATGCAAGGAGTTTAAACAGAAAGGAATTCCTTTTGTTGTTATAGAGAAGGAGCCACAGGAGACAGATGCTGATGAAGACATAGTCTTTCTTTATGGTGATGCCACAAGGGATGACCTTTTACTGAAGGCAGGCATCCAGAGGGCTAAGGGCCTTATTTCTGTACTCTCCACAGATGCTCAGAACCTATATGTGGTTCTGAGCGCAAGGGGATTGAATCCTGATCTCCTTATAGTGGCAAGAGCAGGGGAGGAGGGTTCAGAGCAGAAACTGATTCGGGCAGGAGCAAACAGGGTTGTCTCTCCATACCATATTGGTGGACTCAGAATTGCCCATTCGGTGTTGAAACCTGCGGTTGTTGATTTTATTGAGTTTGCAACAAGGACCGGAAATCTGGAACTACAGATGGAGGAAGTAAGGGTTGAAGAGGGTTCTCCTATTGTGGACAAGACGATTCATGAAAGCGGGATCGGAAGGGAACTGGGTGTTATAGTGGTAGCAATTAAAAGAGCAGAGGGAGAGATGAAGTTCAATCCAATGCATAACACTGTTATCAGGGCTGGAGACACTCTTATAGCAATTGGTGAGATAGCAAGACTCAAGAAACTTGAAAAGCTTGCCTCACGTAAGGGTAAAGCTGTGGCAAAGACATGAGGATTTAGTGCTTGACTTAAGATTAAAGGGTTTTATAAATTATTAAATAAATATTAAAAACATACCTTGAAAAGCTTCTTTTTAGTATTCTTAAAGGCCTCAGATGATTGAAGTATCCTCACTGGTTAAGTATTATGGAGACATAAGGGCTGTTGACGGGGTCTCCTTTGAGGTGAAAAAAGGGGAAGTGGTGGGGTTTCTTGGTCCTAATGGTGCTGGAAAGACCACCACAATGCAGATACTTACAGGATATCTGAATCCAACCTCAGGCAGGGTGCTGATTGATGGAATTGATGTGGTGGAGGAGCCTGTAAAGGTGAAGGAGAGGATAGGTTACCTTCCAGAGAATACTCCTCTTTATGAAGACCTCACTCCTTATGACTTTCTGGAGTTTGTTGCCTCTGTAAGGGGTATTGGAAATGGCAGAAAGGCTATTAAAGAAACGGCAGAACTTTGTGGGATAATGGATGTGCTCTACAGGAGCATAGGCACCCTTTCAAAGGGTTATCGTCAGAGGGTGGGAATTGCTCAAGCGATACTACATAATCCCAAAATACTGATACTGGATGAGCCCACAACAGGGCTTGATCCTCTTCAGATAGAAGAGATACGTCAGTTGATAAAGGAGTTGGGTAAGGAGAAGACGGTACTTCTTTCCACGCATATACTGCCTGAGGTGGAGCAGACATGTAGCAGAGTGATTGTTATAAACAACGGGAAGATAGTGGCAGACAGTGCTATTGAAACCCTGAAAGGAGAACTCTCAGGTACCTCTGTGGTTGTTGAGTACCGAGGAGAATTGCCTCCAGAGTCACTGAGTGTATTCGGCTCAGTACAGACACTCAAGACCGAGGATGGGCTTTATAGCATCAGGATCACACCTCATGAAAGCAGGGATATAAGGGAGGATGTATTCAGATTCTTCAAAGAAAAAGATGCTGTTTTACTGGAGCTTTACAGGGAGAGGAAGAGCCTTGAGGATATATTCCGACAGTTAACAGAGCAGTAGAAAGGTGGTTTATATGAAGATTGGTTCACTTCTGAGAAAGGAGCTTAAGCATCTCTTTTACTCACCCATGGCTTATGTGGTGAGTGGTATATTCCTTCTTATAACAGGATGGTTCTTTACCAATGCACTCTTCTTTGTGGGAGAGGCAGAACTAAGGGGTATGATGGATGTTATGCCCCTTCTTCTGATGTTCTTCATGCCCGCAATCACAATGAGGTCACTTGCAGAAGAAAAGAAGGTGGATACACTGCAGATTCTGATGACCCTGCCAGTAAAGGAATGGGAAGTTATTCTGAGCAAGTATATAGCTGTGGTGTCCTTATTTGTTGTTACTTTGGGGTTTACACTCTTTTATGTGTTTTTACTCTATCTGCTTGGCAGTCCTGATGGTGGTATGCTCTTTGGGAATTATCTTGCTCTGTTTCTCTTAGGATGTACCTATATCTCCATAGCACTTTTTGCCTCCACCATCACATCCAGTCAGGTGATTGCATTTATAACAGGATTCAGTATAATCTTCGTCTTCTTTGTGCTGAGCAGGCTACAGATGATTCTTCCCGTAAGAGTACAGTCTGTTGTTGAGAGATTCTCTATGTTAAGCCACTTTGACAGTATGTTGCGAGGTGTGGTAAGCCTTGCTGATGTGTTCTACTTTATATGCCTGAACCTCTTTTTTCTGATGCTTTCTACCTACATGCTCGTGAGGAGGAAGGGATGAGCAGAAGACTCTGGATCGTGAACCTCGTCTCTTTGATAATAATTCTAATATTTGGGATTCTTCTTGCTGAAAGACACTATCTGAATATTGACCTTACTGAGACGAAGATATACACCCTCAGTGATGCCACAAAAAAGATGCTTAGGAACTTAAAGGACAGCATTACTGTGAAGGTCTTCTTCTCCAAGGATATTCCCTATCCTTACAATACCACGGCTCGTTATGTGATGGATATCTTAAGGGATTACAAAAGGTTCTCTGGTGGTAAGGTGTTGATTGACAGAGTGGACCCTGATGATACCAGCTTTGAGAGAGACGCCTCCAGATACGGGATACCTCCTGTGCAGGTCAATGCGATTGAGAATGATCAGATCCAGATTAAGAGGGTCTATATGGGACTGGCCTTCGTGCACGGCGAGAAGATAGAGTCTATACCCGTAGTAACCGATACATCCACGCTGGAGTATGAGGTTTCTTCTACGATTAAGACGCTTCTTTCAGAAGAGAAGAAGACAGTGGGATTCTCTGCCGGCCACGGTGAAAAGCCACTGTTCAGGGTGAAGGAGTTTCTCAAGAGACAGTACAATGTAAAGTCTATAAACCTGAAAGATGAAGAGCCAGAGGGTATAGACCTTTTGATTATTGCTGGTCCTACTAATAATTTTGAGGACAACGAACTCTTTAGGATTGATCAGTTTATTATGAAGGGTGGGAAGGTGCTGTTTCTGGTTGACAGGGTCCAGGCAGATCTTCAGTACGGATTTGGAAGGACTGTAGAGACAGGCATTGAGAACCTGTTAAAGCACTACGGAGTAGAGATTGAGCCTGCCCTTGTCTATGACCTTTCTTCAGGAGTAGTGAATATAAGTGAGAGAAAGGGTGGTTTTATATTCACTACCTTGACGAGGTATCCCTTCTTCCCCAAGATTGTGAACCTTAACAGGGAGGAGATAATAACGAGGGACATAGAAACCATTACACTGGGGTATACCTCACCTATTGAGTATAAGGAGATCGAGGGCCTCAGGTTTATAGTTCTCGCAAAGACATCAGACCATTCAGGTGTTCTGAAGCAACCCTTTTATGTAGCGGTTAATAGAAAGTTCAGGCCAGAGGACTTCTCAGGTCCTCCCTCACCAGTGGCACTTATTGTGGCTGGAAAGTTTACAACAAAATTTGGAGACAAAAAGGAGAAGGAGATCGTCAAAGAGGGTAACAGTAGAATCCTCGTTGTGGCAGACAGCGAGTTTGCAACAGACGAGTTTATAGAAGCTCCAGGAAATGCCCAGTTTCTCCTTAACTGTATTGACTGGCTGGTTGAGGATGACTCCCTTATCTCAATCCGTTCCAAGAGGGTGGAAAGCAGACCCATAAGGCAGCTTACCCCTTCTCTGCAGAAGGCTGTAAAATATGCTACTGTGCTCACACCCTCAGTGTTGACAGTAATTGGGGGACTGATTCTGTGGACAGTAAGAAAGAAGAGGAGGATAGCATTATGAGATACTATATACTGCCTGCCGTAGCAGTTGTACTTGTGGTGCTCTACTTTATTCCCATGCTCTCCAGCAAGGGTCCCTCTTATCTGGTCAACCTCAATAAAAAAGGAATAAAGGAGATTGAAGTAAAAAGGGGTGACACTCTTTACCGCTTCCAAAACAATGAAAAGGGCTGGCAGATGGTTGAACCCATCAGGTGGAAGGCAGATGAAGGTAAGATAAAAAGTCTAATAGAGAAGGTACTGAAGACACGCCTTGAGAATCCCATAACTCGCGATAAGGACAAGTACAGAGATTACAAGGTTACAGACTCTGACGATTATATCACCCTCAAGACCCCACGGTCTTCAGAGACGATTGTGGTAGGCAAGAGGGGTCCCAAGTATTCCCTTGTTTATGTGAGAAGAAAGGGCGACAGGGGTGTCTACCTCGTGGATGCCTCCTTTGTGGATGCCCTTCCTGATTCAAAGGATGAGTTTCGTGACAGGACCATCCTAAGCCTTAAGAAAGAGGATATCAAGGCAGTTAGGTGGACACTTCAGAAGGAATCCTTCTCAATGAGAAGGGAAAAGGATGGATGGTATTCAGAAGAGAAGAAACTACCAGAGGAGAGGGTTTCAGCCTATCTGAATGGTCTGAGCATCATTACTGCATCTGGTTTTCCTGAGAAGGATGAACTCCCTGAGGGTGCCACTGAAGAGGGCGCACTCCAGATAACAGCCGACAGGGAGTATCTACTCAAGCTCTTTAAGGCTAAAGAGGAGTATTTTATCTTTTATAAAGACCATGTATACAAGATCTCTGAGTTCAGGAAGAACGAGCTCTTCAGGAAGGTCTCTTCAGAAGAGAGCTGATCAAATCTTTATATATTTGAAGTTCATTTTTTGAGTCTCAACCAATAGCAGTCTGAAGGACAGGAGTCTGAATGGTGGGTGCAAGGTTCAGGATGAATAACGATCTTGCAGCCAGGAAACCTCTCTTTTAAAGCTTCTTCTATACGGTCCATGGTCTTATGGGTCTGAAGTATGCTTTCGTCTCTGCATACAGAGATATGAAGGTCTATATGCCTTTCACTGCCTGCCTTTCGTGTTCTCAGTTCATGATAGTCCTTTATTACATCCTTGTATGAGTCAAGGATTTCTTTAATCTCTGTAAGCTCCTCCTCTGGTAGGGACTTGTCAAGGAGTCCTTCGGTTGAGGTCTTTGTAAGAAGGATGCCTTCATAGAGGATTATACCTGCCACCAGGATTGCTGTTAGAGAGTCAAATAGATGAAGGCCTGAAACAGAAACGAGCAGCAGTCCCCCGATCACCCCCATGGAACTGTAAAAATCTGCACTGAGGTGTTTTGCATCAGCTTCAAGGGCGATGGAATCTGTCTTTTTTGCCACTCTGAAGAGGTATCTGGAGACGAAGAAGTTTGTTATGGCTGACACTCCCATCACAATGATTGCCAGAAGGGGCATCTTTATCTCGGCACCTCTGAGAATCCTTGCGATAGATTCATAGAATATAAACACAGCAGCAGCCACTATGAGCAGTGCCTCAAAGAGTCCACTCAGGTTTTCAAACTTTCCATGCCCGTAAGGGTGTTTTGTATCAGCAGGTTTTTCAGCCTCCCTTACACTAAGGAATGCCATCAGTGATGCCACAAGGTCTGTACCACTGTGGAGTGCCTCTGAGATTACGGCCATACTGCCTGTCACAAGACCTGTTAATAGTTTTATGACCACAAGGGTGGTATTTGAGAATACAGACAGAAGGGCTGCCTTTTTCTTCATTTCAGAAGTTTTGCAAGAGTTGCTATAAATATCTCATTCTCTTCCTCTGTGCCCACGGTAACGCGGAGACAGTCTTTTATCTGGGATGTTATGTCCCTGATGAGTACACCCTCCTTCAAAAGCCTCCTGTGAAGGGTTCTGGCCCCCTTCGTTCTGAACAGAATAAAATTCGCCTCTGACGGGAAGACCTCAATACCCTTCAGGTGTCTGAGCCTCTGGTAAAGTCTGTCCCTTTCCCTCTTCAGCCTTTCAATGTCCTTCTCTATATTATCATAATTTCTGAATACTTCTGTAGCCACTGTCTGAGAGAGACTGTTCACATTGAACGGGAGCCTTACCCTGTTTACCACCTCTGTAATTTCAGGATTGGATATGAGAAACCCGACCCTCAAAGATGCAAAGCCTATTTTGCTGAGTGTTCTCATAATAGCGAGATTTCTGTATTTTTTAAGTAGCGGGAGATGGTTCTTTTCTGAGAAGGGCTGATAAGCCTCGTCAATCACCACTACTGCAGGGCTTATCTCCAGTATCTTTAGGAGTTTATCTTCAGAGAAGCAGTTGCCCGTTGGATTGTTGGGACTGCTGAGAAAAATAAGATGAGGCCTGTATCGTTTTATCTTTGCCTCTGTCTTTTTTATGTCAATATCAAAGTCATCTGTAAGAGGCACTGGTATGGTCTTCTCACCAAGAGCATTGGAGATGATGCCATACATTGAGAATGTAGGGGTTGGATAAAGCACCGGGCCTCCGAAGGCTGTTACAAGATAGTATATCAGCTCATCAGAACCATTGCTGAGGAGTATGTTCCTTGCAGGCACTTTCCACCTCTTTGATGCCTCCCTCTTTAATGCCTTTCCCTCTGGGTCAGGATACCTGTTTGTCTTGACTTTCATCGCTTCTTTGAGAAGGGACGGATAGCCATAGGGTGATTCATTAGCATCGAGTTTTACCTTACAGACTATCTCTTTTGCCTTGTAAGGCTCCAGTGTCCTCACACTTTTTCTGATCAGTCTTTTGATATTCACGAATACCTCCTTCTTTTTTATCTGCTGACATATTCTGTATCTCTGAAGTTGTCCTTCAGTATTTCATACCATTGAGTCTTGAATTTGCTGAACTCTTTATTCATTATCGCTTCTCTCATCTTTCTGAAAAAGGTGAAATAAAAGGTAAGGTTGTGTATTGTATTAAGTGTCATCCCAAGGATTTCTCTTGAGAGATACAGGTGCCTGAGATACCCTTTGGTAAAGTTCCTGCAGGTGTAACAACTACACTCTGGATCAAGAGGTGTTTCATCATCCTTGAATTCTGCCCTCTGGATGCTTATTCTTCCTCTGGATGTAAACAGTGTTCCATTGCGTGCATTTCTCGTGGGCATTACACAGTCAAAAAGATCATAACCCGCCTCCACAGCCTCAAGCACATCTATAAGGTCTCCTATGCCCATGAGGTACCTTGGATGCTCCTCTGGCATCAGTTCTCCAGTGAAGTGTATCATCTCATGCATCAGCTCCTTTGGTTCTCCAACACTGAGGCCTCCTGTGGCATATCCGTCAAATCCTATCTCTGTTATCTCCTCCACGCTTTTTGTCCTTAGGTCTTTATAAAAGCCTCCCTGAAATATTCCAAAGAGTGCCTGAGAGGTGTTGCCACTATGTGCCCTTTTGCACCTTTCAGCCCATGAGGTTGTAAGCTTCAGGGACTGGAGAGTGTATTTATAGGATGAGGGATAGGGAGGGCATTCATCAAAGGCCATTATTATGTCCGCTCCAAGTGCATGCTGTATCTTTATTGCCCTTTCAGGCGTGATAAAGTGTAAAGACCCATCTATATGAGAACGAAACTCAACACCATCATCAGTTACCTTTCTTAATGAAGAGAGGCTGTATACCTGGAATCCTCCACTGTCAGTAAGAATCGGTCCATTCCAGCCTGTGAATCTGTGAAGCCCTCCCAGTCTCTTAATAATATTCTCTCCTGGTCTGAGATACAGGTGATAGGTATTACAAAGAATAATCTCAGCCCCGATATCTTTAAGCTGTTCTGGGGTGACGGCCTTCACTGTTGCCGTGGTGCCCACGGGCATGAACTGTGGAGTATGTACCAATCCCCTTTCGGTCTCTATAACCGTCACCCTTGCATTTTCATCCTTACAAAGAATGTTGAACTTCATGGAAGGTTATTATACCAGAGAATTGGCTATTATAGGGAGTTTCCTTCTTTTAGCTTAAATCACTTAAGAATTATTGGTCTCAAAAAGAGGTGGATGTTATTCTCCACCAAAACCACCGAATTACTCTTTAATGTACTGAACAAGAGATGCAGGGATCATATGCTCTTACGAGCATTGATGCGAGTACCTCTATCTCACTGTCACACTTGCCACGTGTAGCATACTCTTCTGCAAGTGCCTCAAGGTCATGTTGTATATTGGCATGGTTCTGACCAGTGGGTATTACACAGTCTGCCATTACAATCCTGCCTTTGTCATCGAACTCATAGCAGTGATACAGAATACCCCGTGGTACCTCCACTGCACCAACACCCACTCCACTCCTTGGCTCCACCTTCTGCCTCTGTTCTTTCCACTCTGAATCTAATATCTCATTGAGGAGCCTGATTGAGTCCCTCACCACATGAACACATTCCACTAATTGTGCAATATTGTTCATAAATGGATTATGGGTAACAGGGATGAGGCCAAAACTCCTTGCTATGTCCTTTGCCACTGGGTGGAGGAATTCAAAATTATTATTCAGCCTTGCAAGTGCACCCACTGCAAAGGACTCCCTTGAGAGACGGCACCATTTTGATGTTGAATGCTCCACCACATATTCATTTGTCATCTTTTTATAATCCTGTTCCTTCATGTGCACACCATCACTTGAGATCAGGTCACCACCAATAAATGGATACTCTCCCTCACCCTTTAAAGACACAAACTCTGTCTCCCTTACAAAGTCAGGTATCTCAAAGCCCCTGAAGAGTTCAACAAACACCATGAGATCTTCCTCTATCTGCTCAAGTTGCTGGAGGAAGGGCTGGAGTTCTCTTCTGTCTGGCAATTTTGTAAAACCACCCACTACGAGCCTTGGTGGATGGATGCTCCTTCCACCGATCAAATCACACAGATCATTGGCAAGTTTTTTTATCCTTGCAGCACGGATGACCACATCCCTGTGAGAATTAATGAGCGGAAATACACTGCCTGCATTCATAAAATCAGGCAGTACAAGAAAACACAGGTGTAGAGTATGGCTCTGAAGTGTCTCCATGTGCTTCAGCAGGAGTCGGAATCTCTTTGTATTTTCATCAGGGACAATCCCAAAGGCATTCTCTACTGCGCGGATACTCGCAAGTGTGTGGCCTGTTGAACATATGCCACATATCCTCCCTGTTATCCATGGGGCATTGTCCCATTTCTTTCCCTTGAGTATGACCTCAAAGAATCTGGGTGTCTCAACAACCTCCCACCTTGCCTCAATGAGCCTGCCATTCCTTATCTTTATGCGGATATTACCGTGACCCTCAACTCTTGTGAGATGTTTGACATTTACATTCAGTGTCTTCCTCATCTTATGCTCTCCTCAGGTATCTTCACTGGTGAGAATCCTCCAAAACACTCAAGCCTGTCCATTATTGTCTCCTCTGAAAAACCATGCCCCTTCATGATCCTGAGCATCTCCTCCATGTTTACATCCTCAGCAGGTCCCCTACAACCCCAGCATCCAGCCCTGTTAGTAGGACACCATGCATTACACCCTGCCCTGGTGATAGGGCCAAGGCATGGCTCTCCCAGATCAAATAGGCAGATATTTTCATTTGCCTTGCATTCCACACAAACAGGATACTTTGGTACAGTGAGTGACTTACCAAGGGCTATGTGGAGCACGATCTTCTCAACCTCTTCTTTCCTCACAGGACAGCCATATATCCTCAGATCCACATCCACAATCTCATCAATCGCTCTCACCTTTTTACTCTCCACAGGATGCTCTCCATACACCTCTCTCTTTACATAATCCAGGTCTCTGAATCTGTTCTTTAACTGATTAACACCTCCAAAACATGCACATGATCCAAAGGCAATGAGCATCTTTGCCTGTCTGCGAATTCTCTTGAGTCTCTTTATCTCATTATCTGTGGTAATGCTTCCCTCTACAAAGGCAATCTCATAATCATCAGATCGTTCGGTCATTACCTCACGGAAGTTCACCACCTCTATGAGAGAGAAAAAGTCCAGTAGATTGACCTCATTGTTCAGGATCTGGAGCTGGCACCCCTCACAGGATGTGAATTCAAAGAATGCCACCTTTGGCCGATAAAGGGGAACACCAAGGTATGTCCTTACCTCACCATCCACAATCAGATTGCCTCCTTGAGGTTCATAACAGTCCAATAATCAAAGACAGGGCCTTTAAGACAGGTGTATGTTGAGCCCACATTACAGCGGCAGCACTTTCCCATACCGCAGTGCATGCGTCTTTCCAGAGAGACAAACATCTTCTGCATGGGAATATGAAATTCATTTAACATGTTGCAGACAAACTTGAACATCACTGGAGGCCCACAGACAATCGCATATGTATTCTGATAAAACTCCTTATCCCTTCCTGAAAGTATCTCCCTGAGTGAATCAGTTATGAGACCTACAGGCCCTTTCCATTTCTTGTCTGGTTTTTCCACAATGATATTGAGATTGATATCATCCTTCTGCCACATCTCATATTGATAGGTAAAGAGCAGTTGATCAGGTGACTTTGTACCATAGACTATATTTACTTCTTCAAAACGGCTCCGATTCTCAATCACATAGAATATGGGAGACCGTAGAGGAGCAAGTCCGAGTCCACCTGCTACCAGTAGTATATTCTGCCCGTGCATCTCCTCCATTGGGAAACCTTTGCCAAAGGGACCACGAATGCCAACAATTGTGCCCCGTTTTACCCTTGCAAGGAAATTCGTGAGATTTCCGACCCGCCTTATGCACAACTCTATCTCTCCCCTGATACTTGGAGATGAGGAGATAGAAAATGGTGCCTCATCAATCCCTGGTAATTCAAGCATTACAAACTGACCCGGTGTAAAACTGAACCGCCTCCGCTCTTCAGGGTCGATTATCTGGATCCTGTAAAGTGTCTCCTTTTCTGTGAGGCGGTATACACTCATGATTTCTGCCTTATATGAGTATTCAAAGCGTGAGAGGTCTCCCACCCTCTTTTCAGCCATTGATGATTTGGTTATGTCAATCAGTTTCAATTGAGATATCATACCCTCACCCCATTGGACCGTACACTGTTTATCACATCAGGGACTCTTATCTCTGCAAGACATGCCTCACCACATCTGCCACAACCAACACATAGGGACTCCTCAAAGGCCTCTACAAACCCCCTGTGTTTGTGATAATACCTGTATTTAAGCCGTGTGGATCTCTCAGGACGAAAATTATGTCCCCCTGCTACCTCAGCAAAGTCTATGAGATTACAGGAATAGAGCATCTTGAGCTTCCTTGCTCTTTTAAGATCAATATCCACACTCTCTTCAACCCCATAACAGTAACAGGTCGGACATACACTTGAGCATGTCCCGCAGGCAAGACACCTGTCACCCCAGTGCTTCCACACCTCTGACTGGAATTCCATATCGAGTATCTTCATGAGATCCGTGGTGTCCACATAGGTGACGAATTTTTTATTCCTCTCACTCACGATCTTCATGTACCTGACGTGATCATCCTCGCATGGTTCAGTAGTTTTAATGTGTTTTAAGAAATTATATGCTGTGTCAGTATGGATCTCTGCAAAATACCTATTCCCCAGGTCAGTAATAAATAGGTCAAATCCATGCATGGCAGTATCAGTACCCATAGAGCGGCAGAAACATGATGGCTGTGGTTCACAATTGACACCTACTATGAATGTGTTCTTCCTCTTTGCAAGATAATAGGGCATGGGATAATCACTGTGAATAAGGACCTTGTCGAGTTTATTCAATGCATTTATATCACAGGGATGGAGACCAAACAGTATCAGGGGGCTTTTCACATTGTAATTGATCTCCTTCTGCCAGTTCATGGTATCCATCCTGAAGGTTGCCAATTCTTCCTTAAATGGCAGGAAGTACTTTTTTGCTGATAGTTTTGTGGTAGTATAATTCAGCCTGAGGTCCTTGAACTCAAAGATCTCACCAAATGCATAAATGGGTATGCCACTGCTGTCCTTTCCTGCCTCCACAGGCCCAACAACCCTGTTGTGTGCAATGAGCAACTCTACGAGTTTCTTTAGTTCCTCTTTCTCAAATACTCTGAATATCATTTCTTGTGCCTCTGGTTAATCATATCGGCAAATAATGAAATCATCTTTAGAGACTTTGTAATTTCAAGCTTGCTGAAAAACTAACTTTTCTGTTAAAAGATAGAAAAAGGCATAAAAATGTCAACTGCAACCATTGTAGCAATTTTGGAGATATTGAGTCTTTATCTGAGGACAAACAAGAATAAAAAACTTTATCTTGACAACCCTCATTTCTCATGATATAATTTAATCAATTTTGATCAATTAAAGGGAGGGAAGAGTAAAAGTTTTGTAGTTTCTTTGTAAAGGAGTAATTTTATGTACAGAAAGATAAAGGGGGAAGTTTGTCAGATATCATAGCAAGTTAAAAATGGGTAGTAAATCCTACCAATAACAGGATATAAAAGCGAGGAAAAGAAGAGGTTGAAGGAGGGAGTAAATTTCCATTGATTGAGAGGACTGATATTGATAAAAAAGTGTTTTTATAATGTCTGGTCAGGTTAATAATCTTTTCACAAGAGGGGAGCAATTATATAGGAGGTGAAAAATGATAAGAAAAGAAAATAGTTGGAAGCATAGGCTGATTTGTGAGAAGGGTCAAAAATTAATAGAAGGTGAAGTTCTGCGAGGAGAAGTGGTGAAAGACCGAACGATTATTAATCTTAAAGCATTCTCTAAAGAATACAAGCTTGCCTCAGCTTATGCTAATATTAAAAATCTTGAGTTCCGTTCTGAAAAACCAATTAAACATCAAATGTTTGCTGATTATTTTAAACAATACAAAAAATTGATTAAAGCAAAATTTAGAGTTGATCGGAAACGGCGTCCAAGATTTCCTCGCGATGAAGCCTACTTAAACAGAAAGACAAGACGTCATTATCCCAATGGAGATCTACTTATATTGGTTGATAGAGCTGTCTACAATGCAGTTTCTAATAGTATTGATCAATATGTACTTGACGTAGGACGAGATGGTTACTGGGCAACAATTCATGTGGTTAGCGGTGGAACGCCACATGATATTCGTTCATATATTAAACGATACAGACCCGTAGGAGTACTGTTAGTTGGCGCAATTCCTGTGCCCTGGTTTGAGCTTGCTAATGATTTCCACGGTGTGCACTCTGAATTCCCTTGTGATCTATATTATATGGATACCAATGGTACGTGGAGTGACCCTGATGGTAATGGTAAATTTAATGATCACAGTGGTAACTTAAGTCCAGAAATCTGGGTAGGACGCATTTGGACTCCAACTGCAGGTGGTAATGATGCATCTCTTATTAATGATTACTTTGCTCGTAATCATAAATTCCGTCTTGGAATGTTAGGTCATGCACGTTCAGCACTTGCCTTTGTGGATGATGATTGGCAAAGTTTTGATGATTGTGCCTTTGATATGATGTTCCCTGCATCGGTAATTACAAAGTACACGGATCCTACTACTACTGATGCTGATCTTTACAAAGCAGAGGTTAATTCCTTACGTTCTTGGGTTCAGCTATGTGCACATTCCTGGACACATGGACATGCTTTAAGAGTGGGGAGTAAGAACGAATACGTCCAAACGACTTATTTCAGAGATACTAATCCACCTAATTCTCATTTCTTTAACTTATTTTGCTGTGGACCAGGCAAGTTTACAACGCCTGACTATTTAGCTGGTTGGTATATCTTCGATAAAGTTGGTGGTGGTAAAAATCTTGGTTTGGTTGCAATTGCAAGTGCTAAGTCAGGATCGATGCTTTTCTTTGAAGATTTTTATCGTCCATTAGGACAGGGTAAATGTATCGGAGATGCATTTGTAGACTGGTGGAAAGCTCGGGGACCTAATCATGAACTCTGGGAACGTCAATGGTTTTATGGACTTGTTCTACTTGGTGACCCTACTTTAACGTGGTGGAAAGGTGTTGTACCACAATTAAAGCAGCCGCAGAAAGAAGATGTATTTGATCACTGGCCTAGGAAAATACAGCTCAGATGGGACCCTGTAAATCTACCTAAGGTAAAATATCATGTTCAAGTTGATTATTTTACAGGTACATGGGCTGAAGAAACAGGTAGGTGGTGTTTTAACTATCACAATATTACAACCAATACACTTGATATTACTTTTGTTGGGGCACAGCGTGGGAGATGGCGAGTTCGGGCAAAAGTTGATGGACAGATGTGTTCTTGGTCACCATGGTCGTATTTTAGATTTACGATTTAGAATTAAACAATACTTAGTGGAGGGAATATAAGGATTAAAGAGGAGTAAAGTATAAAAAATCTATCATAGCAAAATAACTGAAATAAAAACCACTTCAACACACAAGGATTTCCGTCTATTGTAGGATTCCGGATAGTTTTTTCTTTACGGGTACATATCAATTGATAAATCCGAAGGTGAGAAGGGAGGTGATGTTTGTGTATTTGAAAAATTACTGAAAAAACTTCTTTAGAATTGCCTAATCCTAAGAAAAAGGGAAAGGAGGTAAAACCATGGCAAAAGAATTTAAATCACTTGATGCATCAGGACTTTCAGATGATTTTGATATCGAAATTGATGGATCAGAACCTATTATTGATGTAAAAGAAGAAGAGACCTATATTACTATATCCTGTATCTTTCCAGGGTTTGATCTTTCAGATGATGAGCGAGATGTTAAGGGCAAGAAGTATTCCTTTAAGGAGGTTGGTATTAGTGGTGTAGGATTTGTTTCAGAAAGTGGTAAACCGCTTATGCCAGTATTCAGAAGATTTGTTAATGTACCTCAAGGTTGTAATCTCGAGGTTAATGTAGAGAAAGGAAGTGAGGTAATCTTTGATGATATCCTTGTGACTCCTGCTCAAGAAGAGGCCATGGATGGTCAAGAAAAACACGAGTTCGAGTTTGATGAAGAAGCATATAAAAAGGATGAGTTTTATCCAAAGGATATTGTAAAGATTAGTGATCCAAAAGATGTTGATGGATATAATGCTGTCCTTGTTGAAATATGTCCTCTTCAATTCAATCCAGCTAAACATAAAATCAGAGGATATGGAAATATAACAATCACTATTAAATTTTTATCAAAAGACGATGTAGATGAAAGGGGGGATTTTGCCTTAATAGATCCAGAACTTGAAAGAGAAGGCTTTGGTAATCTTTTACTTAACCCGAGGAGAAAGTTAGTTTGGGGGGCTGCAAGAGTGATTAAACCATTAATTGAAATACCACCATATCTATTTATACCAGAATTTATCATTATATATCATAGTAACTTTAAAGCTGCTGCAGAAAAGCTGTCCAAGTGGAAGAGGACCAAAGGTATATCTACGCAGATTGTGGATATAAAAAATATTGGCAATACAGTAGATAAGATAAAAAAGTTTATCAGAGATAAAAGGAAACATTGTTTTTCAAGACTTCGATATGTTCTATTGTTTGGTGATACAAATCATATAGTGACAGAGAATGTATCGGGTAATGCTACTGATTACTATTACTCCACACCAAAAGACCCTTCAAATAGTTCTGACTGTGTAGCACCGTGGATTGCGATAGGAAGGATTCCTGTACAAACTATACAAGAGGCCCAAGATGTGGTAGAGCAGATCATAGGTTATGAAAAAACTCCACCTTGTGATCCATTATATTATGAAAGAATGACAGTTGCAGCCTACTTTCAGGATGATTATCCTCAAGATGGTAAGGCAGATCGAGCTTATATTAAAACAATGGAAGCCATACGAAGTCATTTGGTTTCAATAGGGAAAGAGGTACAGCGGGTATATGTGTCTAACAATCCAAATCCTCAGCAATACAAAGATGGTACTAATGTGCCGCCTGAAGTAAAAAATGCGATAGTAGATGATGATACAGCCACAGAAATGCTTATTTCGGAAACAGCAGAAGGACAACTGATGGTTGGACATAGAGATCATGGAGACTCTACAGGATGGACCCATCCTTCTTTTACAAATGATAACCTGGATGCTATAACAAGTGCCTATCCGTCCATCTTTCTATCAATTAATTGTTTAACAGGAAGATTTGATCTTTCTGCAGCCAGTGATAGCTTTGCAGAAGCTATGTTGAAACTGAAAGGTGGTGCTCCTTCACTTATTGCAGCTACCAGAGTATCAGGGACATGGCGTAATGATAGTCTGATAAAAGGCTTATTTGATGCTCTATTTCCTGGAGTAATTCCTACTTATCCCGGCACTACAGCCAGTTATGCAATTAAGCATAATCGTTTAGGAGATATTTTAAACTATGCAAAGATGTATCTTTTTGTAGCACACGGTCTGAATTCTGGTGTTAAGGATCATTTAGAAATTTATCACGTGATAGGTGATCCTACTTTAGAATTGTGGAAGTCATCTCCGAAAGTTATTAGTCTTATAGTTAAATTAATAAGAAATAGATATCTACTTATTCAGTTAAGCGAAGTTCCGAAGGATAGTGTTATCACCATTATTGAAGGAGATAGGATACTCAAGACAATAAAAACTTCATCTACACAGATAAAGCTACCCTTAAAGAATCTCAAATTGCTTAATCCAAGGCTGGGGGCAAGACCTCGCAGTGTTTCTGTGTGTTTTTCAGCTCCAGGCTATCGATTTATTGAAAGAAAGATAAGAGTTTAACTGAGAAAGGGAAGCAATCCTTGCTTCCCTTTCTCACTATTTAAAATGAATATGGAGAGGAAAAGATGGATTGAAAGATTTGACATAGCCCTCTGTTCTCATTTATTGTTTTTGTATAGCGAGTCTGTAAATTTTCAGAAGAGCAGAAATGAGTTGTTAAAAGATGCAAAGAGGGCTTAATTATTCAATAATAAAAATTTCTTTCAGTATAGGTCTCATACTCTTGATAATAAATATTTATGGCCTTTTTATGCCTTTTAAAAATGAAGCAATATATGAAGAAGAACATGTGTTTTTTAAGAACGATATAGATAGATCCTATGAATATCTTATTAGTGACATTTTGAATGAGGAGATAACCGACCGAGAAGATTTTTTCAGAAAATTAGTGATTGCAGTAAATAAAAATATGGCTCATTATTGGAGAGACGATGGACGATTTAAATATAATTTAACAGTGCCATTTTATAAGAACTATCTGCTTTTTATGGCCAGCTATTTTATGCCAAAGGTTTTCAAGAAATACGAGTTTTGTGACTACCGGCTTGCACTCGAACGTGGAGTTGGTCTCTGCTCTCAACATGCAATTGTAATATGCGGAATATTAGAGGAGAAAGAAGTCCCCTGTAGAATTGTGGCCCTATCCGGTCATGTAGTGGCAATGGCTGAAGTTAAGAATGATAAATGGTGGATTCTTGATGGTGATTATGGAGTTATAATTCCATATGATATTGCACAAATCGAAAAAACTCCTTCTCTTATTGTGAGTTACTATAAAGACAAGTTAGATTATAGTGATCATGCTATAAAAGTAGGAACCTTCATACCACTTTTAAGGTTGGTTGAGATATATGGAAAGGAAGGAAATAGGATACTAAAGGGAGTAAAGGAATACTGTAATATAAAAAAATGGATTATAGAGAAGAGTTCCTTTTATGCTATATGGATTATTCCTCTGATTTTGATGCTGCCTCTGATTATTCAAAAAATTGAAGAATCCTCTAAAGGCTCTGTATTTGGTATTAAAGCCAAGACCAAGATTAAAGATTCAGTATTATGAGATTAATTAAGAAGATTATTGCTTATGCAACAGCTATAATTATTGTTGTAGTGCTTAGACAGATTATAGAAGCGCAGTTTGAGACAAATGAAAAGGTTGCTGTCCTTGTTACAGGAGTTATTTTTGCTATAGGAGGAATATGGTTGATGTTCAAGCCGAGATCAGCAATGAGACGTTATCATAAAAGTCAGCAGATCTGGCATAGACGCCTGCCTAATTTAACTAAAGCCTTGGAGGATGTAGGTGATATCAATAAAGAGTTAACTGATACAGTCTACAGTAGCCCAACCAAAACACATGTTTTGGGATTTCTTGCATTTGTACTTGGTCTTATAGCTGTTTTAGCAGTGATTTTGTCAGCATAGTATCATTATGATTCTTTGTTCGCAGGAAAGAAGGTCTTTTAGAAGGGTTCTCCTGTCTGCCACCTCTCTCTATCTATTTCATAAAAAGTAGTTCCATCATCATAGTTTTCAACCAAAAGAGGTACTCTGTCACCTATTTGAGGTATAGGAGGTACAAGCACAACCCTGATTTCGGTTCCATCAGGTAATTCCAGAATTCCTCTGTAAAGTATTGCTCCCTCGTTTGTGCCGAATCTGCTTGGGACTTTACTAAGATCCAGTTTTTCTATTTTTTTTACCACTGCCTTTTCGTGTTTAATAGACAAAAGTTTTTTTGAGGAAGACTCATACTTCAAGATTAAGGCCCATATAAATATTCCCAGCAATCCGATTACACTAATTATTACTTTCCAGTTTCTATGGGTTGTTGCCCAATTATCCCAGAAATTGCTCATTTTATATATTACAATATTAAAGTGGGTTGAATAAACTGTTTAAAAGCTTTTAAAAAATAATTATTTAGAGTGTAGAGGAGGGAATGGATAATAACAGAGAAACAAGAATTTCGTTATTTGATCTGATAATGAGTCTTTCTGAAGCAGTAGATTGTATTAGTCCAAAGATAGCCACTTATCACAAAGAATTGCATATATTGCTTTGAATATAGCCAAAGAGTATGGTTGTTCTCTTAAAGAACAACAAGAGATATTTATTGCTGCGTCTTTACATGATATTGGAGCGATATCCTATACACTAAAAGAACGATTGGATACCCTCCATTTCGACATCAAAAATCCTCATAAACATGCAGAACTTAGATATAACTTGCTTAAGACATATGACTCTTCTCACAGATAAGACTTTACCCCGAGTTAGTAGAAAATTTTCTTAGATTTTGCTCAGAAAGAATATTTTTGGCTTAATATAGTTTCATCGAAACTTGAGATCATTCTTGCTTCAAACATAGGGTTAGTTCTTATATAATTGAGTTTAGAAGTCGATTTACAGCAATCCATTCCAGTGGAGTTGCTGCTGTGAGTAAAAAGCTGGCTAAAACAGCTGGATTTTCAGATATAAAATGTCATATTGCTACAAGTAGCAGGCTATCTTCATGATTTGGGTAAACTCGCTGTTCCTACTGAATTTTAGAAAAACCTTGATAAATTAACCAGAAAGGAGTATGATAACCAGAAAGGGGTATGAACTTATAAGAAGCCATACATACTTTACATATACTTTGCTGCAAAGGATCAAAGATTTTAGTACATTAACAAGTGGGCTTCCTTTCATTATAGAGCGGACAAACTATCTCTTGGTTCCAGAATAATGGCTGTAGCAGATGTGTATACCAGCTCTTACTGAAGATTGGCCATATCATAAAGGGCTTGAGCCACAGAAAGCTTTGCGTATAATTTACAAATGGCAGAAAATTCTGCATTTGGTCTTGAAATTGTTGCAACATTATCGAGGTACAAAGATGATATTGATGATGCCCGCAGAGAGGCTCAGAGTAGTGCGGTTGATGATTACTGGCGTTTATATTTATCTGACAATCGGTTTGCGGCTTTAGAATCAGCCTAAGAGATTTAAGAAAAGCTGAAGAATGAGTATTAAATATAACATTCAAAATATTTTTTGGTTTATCCTTCTGTTTCTATCTTTTTTCACCTCCAAGGTGTTTTCCTTTGATGGACCATTGCAGATCAAGAATCAATATCCGATATTTCTTCATGTTTGCCCGCCTTACTTAGAGAAGGCGTCAACAGAGGATTCCTTATCTTTCAGCCTTTCCCATTCAAGCACTTATACACTGCAGGGTTCAGATAACTGGGCTGTTAACCTTGATATGGAGATTACAGAAGTTAGTTTTAGATACAAGAGAACTCTGAAAAGAGGTATTGAGCTTGGTATTGATATTCCCCTGTTTGTTTTTAGTAAAGGATTTATGGATGATTTCCTTGAAGTGTATCATAATACCTTTGGTTTTCCTGACTATGGAAGAAGCAAAAGGCCATCAAATAGCTTTCTTTACGAAGTCAGAAAAAACGGTGGATTAGTTATAAAGGGCGAAGAACAGATAAACATAGGTGATATTAGATTTGCTATCAAGAAATCTCTGATATCAGTAGGGGAGTTTGGATGGAGTATAAAAGGGGAACTGGAACTGCCTACCGGAGACGTTAAAAAGGGTTTTGGTAATGGTAGTATAGATGTGGGTGTATCTATGCTATTTAATAAGAGTATTTCTGAGGATACTATGGTATACTGGAATTTTGGGATGGTGTTTCCAGGAGACCTTAGAGGATACAAGCGGGTGGACTTAAGGAGTTTCTTCTATGGCGGAGGTGCAGTGGAAACATGGATAAGAAAAGAGTTTAGTATTATTCTTCAGTTCTATGGGCAGTCGTCAGTATATCCAGAGACAGGCATTTCATCTGTTGACAGACCTGCTTTTCTTTTGTCCATAGGCAGTAGGTATTATTCAGGGAACAGGAGTTTTGAGGTTTCTCTAACAGAAGACCTGAATACCTCTGGCGCGCCTGATTTTATATTGAATTTTACTTATAAGATAAGGCCTTAATACAAGATAAATTTATTTTTTTCCAAAGATAGAACCAAATAGTTGACAGTTGTTAAAAGATAGGTTTAAAATTGTTTGTCTTTGTTGAACAGACCAAGAAGGTCGCCAAGTTAAAATCTAAAATAATTTTTAAAGTTTAACAAAGTTTAACCTGGAAAAAGGCCAGGAAGGCTGCTTTTGGTATGAAACCAGGCAGTTTTGCTGGCCTTTTTGTTTTTGGACGAAAGATGCCGAAGATTTTAAAAACTTTATATTAGGAGGAGGACGATGAGGAAGATATTTATCTTTTTGTTGTTTTGGTATCTCCTAAATGGGTTTGCATGGGCAGATGCACAGAATGATACATGGAATCTAAAGGAGATCGTTGTTACTGCTACAAAAACCCCTCATTTGTTAGAAGATGTGCCTGTAGAGACTGTAGTTATAACCAACAAGGAGATTGAGAAATACAGTGCCCAGACTGTTAGTGACCTCCTGCGATATACTCCTGGCCTGTTCATAAGGAGTGAAGACACTGCTGGTATCTCCAGTTGGAGAGCAAAGATAAGGGGATTAACCTTTAATGATGGGTATGGTCTTGTTTTAGTAGATGGGCAACGGGTTAAAGGTGGTGGGATGGGTGATTATGGGATAGGTCTTAATCAGGTTCCAATACAGATGATAGAGAAGATAGAGATTGTAAAAGGTCCAAGTTCAGTATTGTATGGGAGTGACGCCTTAGGTGGTGTGGTGAATATCATTACAAAACCTGCTCCAGAGAGAACCATCTATGGATTTGAGATGGGCTATGGAAGTTACGATACAAATATAGAGTATCTGTACTGGGGAACGAAAATAAATTCCTTAGGGATGCTTCTACAGACTGCAAGAGAAGAGTCAGACATGGGTGAATATGGGATAAATAAAAACAGAAATGAGACCTATGAAAGAACGAGTTTGGAAACTAAGCTATCCTATAAATTGAATAGAAGACTTACCTTAGGACTTAAACTTTCTGTGCAGGAAGAAAACAGAACGCGTGAATATTTAAATCGAGACACTACGGTTTTAAAAAAATACTATAAATATCGTATTGCTCCACAGATTAGAGCAACCTTTGATGATAATTCTCTATTAATACTTCAGGGTTATTATTATAACTGGGATTTTGATGGTGATTCCTATGGTTCAGATCCTTATCCATACACACTTTACCGGGGAGATATGTACTATAGATATGCAGAAGCCCGTTATACCAAGCCCTTAGGAACAAACCATTTAGTAACCTTTGGTGTTGAGTATCTACAAGAAGAATTAAATTATACCATGGCTAATAAAACACTCCATCTGAGCAGTGGATATATTCAGGACGAAGCTGAATTTTTTGTAGGGATCCCTGTGAATATAGTTTTAGGGGCACGTTTGGATCACCATTCCCAGTATGGTACAGAGTTCTGTCCAAAGGTGAGTCTGTTATTAGAAATAGGAGATCAGACAAAGATACGGGCATCTGTAGGTAGAGGATTCAAATCTCCTACTATCCGCCAGGCCTACTATGCTGAGCCATATAAACATGGAGAGTATTGGTATAAATCTAATCCTGATCTTGAGGCAGAAACAGCATGGGGCTATTCAGTAGGATTAGAGCATATTTTTGGAGAAAGGTTTCTCGGTAATATTACCCTTTTCAGAAGTGATGTGGAAAACAAGATCATAAGAGTTGATCCAGATGAGACAATAGATGGACTTCCTGTGAAAACCTATGAAAATGTAGAAAGAGCCTATATCCAAGGAGTAGAGGTGGGGGTAAAGCTTGCTTTAATAAGAGAGCTTTTATTGTTAAATATAGGCTATACCTATCTTGATACAGAAAACAGAGATACGGGCAAAGAGCTTACATACTCACCACACCACAATTTTACAACTCATGTAATGTTTAATTATCAGCCGTCGGGAATCATTTTGGATATAGGAGCCCAGTGGGTAAGTGAGATGTATACAGATAACAGTAATACCAAGTCTATAGATAGTTACTCCTTAGTTGATGTAAAGCTTATCAAAAGAGTTACTGACAGGGCCTCTGTATCCTTAGAGGGTGATAATATTTTTAATTCTGATTATGGAGAGCCCAATCGTGATTGGCGAGGTGCCACATGGTTGGCAAAATTTAAAATAGACTTTTAGAGAAAGGAGGACCTTATGAAGAGAATGTATGTTATAACAGCAGTTCTAAATCTTTTATGTGTTGTGTTTTTCTTTACAACGGTTAAGGCTCATGATCTCTGGCTTTATGCAAGCGAGTATTATCCAGAGACAGGAGAGGAAATCCAGGTGAAGGTTATATTTGGTCATAATTTCCCCTTTGAGGATATCCTGATACCGAAAGAGCAGATAAGTGGGTTCTCTTATGTAGCACCCAATGGAGAAAAGAGATTAATTACAAATGTATGGGAAGATAGAAAAGGGGAGAGAAAGGGGAGTCTTGTTGCAGAAATAGTCCTTTCTGAAGGAAGCTATGTTATTGCTGCAGGAAGAATAAGAAAAGGAAACAAGTCACAGGTTCCTTCAGAAAAGTATGGTAAGGCCATTGTTGTGGTGAATAATAAAAACACCAAGAATCTGAGTTTTCCTTTGGGGCACAGGATAGAGATTATCCCTTTAAAGAATCCTCGTGATGTTAGGGCAGGAGAAGATTTTCCAGTAAAGATACTCTTTGAGGGTAAGCCCCTGTCCACATATGTGTATGCAACTTATGCAGGATACTGGTCAGAGAGTGAGCCATTTCCTGTGATTACTAAAAGTGATCAAAATGGTAATGCATATATTAAAATTACTAAGTCTGGCCTGTGGATGGTTGTTTGTAACCACAAAATTGACTTTTCAGCCTCTTTAACTTTTAAGATAAAATAAAAGATTTTCTGACCCTGCGGTAAAACCGCAGGGTCAATTTATATTAAATAGTCAGTCTTTCCGCAAGTTCCAGACAGTCTTTATTTTCTTTATCCTCACCACAAAGCATATTCATCAGGTCTTCTTCAGGCGTTTTTATAGGCTGAATGTTATAGTTTTCCACAAGGAAATTAACCACATTTGGAGTAAGAAATGCTGGTAGAGTTGGTCCAAGTCTGATATTCTTTATACCTAAGTAGAGCAGTGTAAGCAGTATTGAGACGGCCTTTTGTTCATACCAAGAGAGCACAAAGGAAAGGGGCAGCTCATTCACACTGACCTTGAATGCCTCTGCTAATGCAAGGGCTATCTTTATTGCTGAATAAGCGTCATTACACTGACCTATATCGAGTAGTCTCGGAATCCCGTCTATGTCACCAAGGTTTTTATCAAAGAAACGGAACTTTCCACAGGCAAGAGTCAGAATGATACAGTCTTTCGGGACCAGTTCTACAAACTTACTGTAATAATCCCTTTCTGGCTTGGCACCATCACAACCACCTACGAGAAAGAAGTGTTTTATTTTGCCGGCTTTTACTGCTTCTACTATCTTGTCAGCTACTGAAAGAACAGCATTTCTTGCAAATCCTGTCATCACAGTTTTGCCTGGGATATCCTCCTCAAAACCAGGTAATTCAAGTGCACGTTTTATAACAGGGGAGAAATCACGATTTTCTATATGGATTACACCAGGCCACTGGACTGGACCAGAGGTAAAAATGTTGTCTTTATAAGAATCTAAAGGCTTTTGTAAACAGTTAGTTGTCATCACTATTGCACCAGGAAACTTGGCAAACTCTTTCTGTTGATTATGCCAGGCTGTACCATAATGACCTACGAGATGTTTATACTTCTTCAGTTCTGGATAACCATGGGCTGGGAGCATTTCTCCATGAGTGTAGACATTAATGCCTTTGCCTTCTGTCTGTTTAAGTATCTCTTCAAGGTCTTTTAAGTCGTGGCCTGAGACCAGTATAGCTTTACCTTTTTTAGCGCCTAAGGAGACCTCGGTTGGTACAGGGTCTCCATAACGACCGGTGTTTGCAGCATCAAGTAGTTCCATAACCTTCAGATTTACCTCACCACATTTAAGTGCTATCTGCACCCAATCATTCAAAGTAAGGTCTCTATTAAACATAGATGCCAGTGCTTCATGGATAAACGAATAAACCGAATCATCTTCTTTTCCAAGTTCTCTTGCATGGACTGCATAGGCAGCTATACCTTTGAGTCCATAGAGTACTGTATGCATAAGTGAACGGATATCGGGGTCATCATGAAGGGAGTTAATATCATAAAGTAGTGCCTGTGCTACCATACCTTCAATATCAGGGGCAGGAATAAAATCTACTGTGTTGTTATTAATAGAGATCTTTGCCCGTTCTTTTAACCGTTCTCTCAGTTCCACAGCCTTTTTTATAAGTACTGCAGTACTTTGGTCATCAAAGTTGACATTGGTTAAGGTAGCAAAAAGAGCGTCTGTGGTAAAGGCATTTACTTCGTTGTCTGTGATACCTTTTCTTCTTGCCTCCACAGCATAAACCGCCAGGGTTCTCAGAGCATGCTCAAGAAGGTCCTGAAGTGCTGAGACAATAGGGGACTTTCCACAAATTCCAACTCTTGTACATCCTGTTCCCTTTGCAGCCTGTTCGCATTGATAACAAAACATAAGTTTACCTCCTTATCAGGTGAATTTTTAAATGATGCAGATGCATCTATGGATTAATAATGCAATAAAGCCCTGTACGTTAGCTATGATGTAAATCATAGCTACAATAAAAAAGGATGGATGATAAGGAAGAACTATATAGAAATTTAGGGGAAGGTTTGAGGAAGGGGGCTTAAAGCCCCCTTATATTTAGAATAGTCCTTTTACTTTTCCTGTTTCCACATCCACATCTATTCTTCTGTAGGCAGGATCAGAAGATGTCCCAGGCATAAGTTTTATATCACCTGCCACAGGTACAACAAAGCCTGCTCCCTTAAATACGAGCACATCCCTAACAAAGAGCTTCCAACCTTTTGGTACTCCTTTAAGATTTGGATTATCACTAAGGCTGAGATGTGTCTTCACCATACAGGTGCCCAGTTTAGAGAGTTCAGGATCGCCTTCTATAGCCTTGAGCTTCTGCAGCGCCTGTGGTGTATACTCTACTCCATCTGCGCCATAGACCTCTTTTGCTATTCTTTCTATTCTCTGGGTCTGTGGCAGGTCAATCTCATATAAGAATCTAAAGTCATTGCCCTCTTCACAGGCATCAATTACTGCATCTGCCAGTTCCAGGGCACCTTCTCCACCTTTAAGCCAGTGTTCGCTTACTGCAACTCTGGCACCTGCTTCTTCCGCGATCCTCTTTACAGTGTTTATCTCATCTTGGGTGTCTGTATGGAATGCATTTATACAGACTACAGGATTAATCCCTGCCTTCCTTACAGTGTTGATATGATGTACCAGATTTGCACATCCCTTCTCCACCCACTCTACATTCTCTTCATAGTACTCCTTAGGGATCGGTCTTCCTGGTACAGGTACAGGTGCTCCTCCATGGCACTTCAGTGCCCTGATTGTAGCAACGATTACTGCTGCATGGGGTTTCAGTCCTGAGAAACGGCACTTCAGGTTCCAGAACTTCTCAAATCCTATATCAGCACCGAAACCGCTCTCTGTAATATGATAGTCTGCCAGTTTCAGGCCTACTCTGTCTGCAATTATAGATGACTGGCCTATTGCAATGTTTGCAAAAGGTCCTGCATGTACCAGTACAGGTTGGCCCTCTATTGACTGCATAAGATTTGGATTCAGTGCATCCACCATCCATGCAGTCATTGCGCCTGCCACTTCCAAGTCCTCTGTGGTGACAGGATTTCCCTGTTTGTCATAGGCAACAACGATCTTTCCAATCCTTTCACGAAAGTCCTTCAGGTCATTTGCCACCGAGAGTATAGCCATTACCTCAGAGGAGACAGCAATATCAAACCGAGACTCCATCATGAATCCATCCATCTTGCCACCAATACCTATTATGATCTTTCTCAATGCCTGTGCACAGAAGTCGATTATCCAGCCCATCTGGACATTTCTCGGATCAATATTCAGCCTTTTGAGGTTTCTCTTTGCGAGCTGTTCATCAGTGTAATTGAACTCATGCTGCATCCTTGCTGTGAGGGCAACCATAGCAAGATTATGGGCATTCATAATTGCATTGATGTCACCGGTGAGTCCAAGTGAGAATGGTGTGAGAGGGATACACTGAGACAGACCACCACCTGCTGCAGACCCCTTTATATTCATGGTGGGTCCACCTGATGGCTGTCTTATTGCAGCCATCACATTTTTACCCCTTTTACCCATGCCCTGAAGAAGTCCTATAGTGGTGGTTGATTTACCCTCTCCAAGTGGTGTAGGAGTGATGGCTGTGACATCGATATACTTTCCGTCAGGCCGGTCCTTCAGTCTCTCAAGTACACTCTTGTAATCAACCTTTGCTACATAGTGGCCATGAGGTAACAGTTCCTCTTTCTCAAGTCCCATCTCTTCAGCAAGCTGATAAACTGTCTTCATATGTTTTTCTGCCTCTTCAGCAATTTCCCAGTCTGCATGCTTTCTTGGATCCAGTGGCATGATTACCTCCTCCTTGTTTTTTAGTTTTAGTAGCTGATCAATACCCTTATAAGCCTCTCATTCATTGAATGGACATTTTTACTTGAGACTCTTGCAATTGTCTTCATTATTTTGTACATCATTTTAGGATGAGTGTTTTCCATCTCCTTAAAATCCTCTGTTTTTATCAGAAACACCTCGGTGTTGTCAATAGCCTTGGCATTGGCTCCATGGTGTTTTTTATCCTCAATTACCGAGAGCTCTCCAAAGAAATGTCCTTCAGTCAATACAGCCAGGGTCTGTTTCCAGCCATCAGGGGTACTCTTTGATATCTCTACTTTGCCTTTGTTAACGAGATAGATACCCTCTGTAGGTTCTCCCTCCTTAAATATCATCTGCCCTTTAGGAAAGTTTTTCACTTCCATCCTCTGTCTTATAACCTCGATCTCTTCGTTACTAAGGTCCTTTAAAAGGATCTGTTTTTTTAGTTCTGAAATCTCTAACATTTTCTCCTCCTCATAAAATTAAACTTTTTCAATCCTTACTGCTGAAACCTTTAATTCAGGAATCTTACAGAGGGGATCAAGGTGTTGACTGCTTGTAAGCATATTCGCAGCCGCCTCTTTAAAATGGAAAGGTATAAATACAACTCCCTTGCCAGGTCTCTTTGATATTTTTGCCTTTAGGGTAATCTCACCCCTTCTGGAGGATACCTTTACTTTGCTGCCTTCTTCAATTCCGAGTATGAGGGCATCTTCAGGATTAATCTCCACAAAGGGCTCCCCAGCCACCTTGTTTATAGGATCAACTCTTCCAGTCATTGTATCTGTATGGTACTTGAATAGAATCCTCCCAGTAGTGAGTACAAAAGGATACTCCTTATCAGGTTCCTCTGCTGATGGACGATACTTGACCACAGTGAATCTACCTCTGCCCCTGGGAAATCCTCCTTTAAATAGGTATTTTGTGCCTGGATGGTCTGTTGTGGGACAGGGCCATTGAAGGCCTCCCTTTTCAAGTCTTGAATAGGTTATTCCAGCCATTGCGGGCCAGGCCATTCCTATCTCTTGAAAGATCTCCTCAATGTTAGTATACTTCATATCATACCCCAGTCGCTTGCTCAGTTCCATTATTATCCATGAATCCTCTCTTGCCTCTCCAGGTGGATTAATTGCCTTCCTGATTCTTTGGACTCTTCTTTCGGTATTCGTGAAAGTACCATCCTTTTCTGCAAAACAGGCACTTGGTAAAACTACATCTGCCAGCTCAGCCGTCTCTGTGAGAAAGATATCCTGAACCACGAGAAAATCCAGACATTTTAGTGCCTTTACAGTATGGCCAATATCAGGATCACTGAGGACAGGGTTTTCTCCCATTATATACATAGCCTTCAGTCTACCTGCTTCTGCCTCAGCTATCATTTCAGGAGCAGTAAGTCCTGGTCTGTCTGATAGAGAGACACCCCAGAGTCTCTCAAATTTCTCTCTGACTGGCTGAATATCTACCTTCTGATAACCGGGATAGAGGTTGGGAATACAGCCCATATCAGTAGAGCCCTGTACATTATTCTGTCCCCTCAAGGGATTTACACCAGCACTCTCTTTTCCAAGGTTTCCTGTCATGAGCGCGAGATTTGCAATACAGAAGACATTATCAGAACCATGGCTATGTTGGGTTATACCCATTGTGTAGTAGATACCAGGATGCTTTGCCATGGCATACATCCTTGCTGCCTGAATAATCTTCTCTTTTGGGACACCTGTTATCTTCTCGCCTACCTCAGGAGTATATTCTTCGAGGTTATTAATAAATTCTTCATTAAATCCCTCTGTCCTCATCACAATAAACTCTCTGTCTATCAGATCCTCTTTTACAATCACATGCATCATGCTGTTCAGAAGAGCCACATCAGTGCCAGGACGGTGCTGGAGCCACAGATGTGCAAACCTGACCATCGGCACTTTCCTTGGATCTGCCACAATAAGTTTCGCTCCCTTCCTGACAGCCTTTATCATCCTTAGGGCTACAATAGGATGGTTCTCCTTGGTGTTTGAGCCAATCACAAACAGTAGATCGTTATTCTCAATCTCAGGAATAGAGTTTGTCATTGCTCCAGAGCCGAATACTGTGGCCAGACCGGCCACTGTTGCACTGTGTCAGTAACGGGCACAGTGATCAACGTTGTTAGTGCCTATGGTAGCGCGTATGAATTTCTGGAAAAGGTAGTTTTCTTCATTGGTACATCGGGCAGAACTAAGTCCACCTATAGCATCAGGCCCATATCTGTCTTTTATCTCCCTGAACTTGGATGCCACATAATCCAGTGCTTCATCCCATGAGACTTCCTCAAATTTGCCATTCTTCTTTATAAGGGGTTTCTTTAATCTGTCAGGACTATTCACAAATTTGAAACCAAACCTGCCCTTAACACATAACCAGCCTTCATTTATGTTGTCTGGTGAAGAACTCACCCTTATTATCTCATTACGGCTTACATGAAGTGTAATATTACAACCACAACCACAGTATGGACATATGGTGTCCACTTTCTGGATATCCTTCTGCCTTCCTCTACCAATGGATAGCTTTCCAATGAGTGCACCAGTTGGGCATACACTAATACACTGGCCACAGAACTCGCAGTTGAGGTCTTTTTCAAAAGGTGGAGTTACTTTTGCATTGAATCCCCTGTATGCAATGTCTATTGCAGCCACTGCCTGTACTTCTTCGCAGACCCTTACACACTTTCCACAAAGTACACACTTCTCCATATCCCTCTCAATAAAAGGATTATTATCCCTCTGAGCATACTGTCTTCTTTCACCCAAGAAACGATTTTCCCGTAGATTGTAAAAATAGGCAAGTTCCTGGAGTGTGCAATCTCCTGCCTTCTCACAGACCATACAGTCGTTAGGATGATCACTTAACAGCAGTTCCACAATGGTCTTTCTGATCCTCTCTATCTGTTCATTGCTTGTCTGAACTTCCATCCCCTCAGCCACAGGAGTAGTACAGGCGGTTACAAGTCTTGGCATCCCTTTCACCTGTACTAAACAGAGTCTGCATGCTCCGTATGGCTCAAGTCTTGGGTCATCGCAGAGAGTAGGAATATAGATTTCTGCCTGTCGTGCAGCTTCAAGGATTGTGGTACCCTCTTTTACCTCTACTTGTTTTCCGTCTATAAGAAGTGTAATCATATAACCTCCCTATGTATAATCAAGCAATAGGATGTCCTCTATCCCTTTCTTATAGCCTTGAATTTACAGGTTTCAAAACATGCACCACATTTAATACATATCTCCTGTACAATTCTATGGGGTTTCTTCTTCTCACCCACAATTGCTCCTGCTGGACAGACCCTTGCACACATGGTGCAACCCTTACAGAATTCTTCGAGAATGGTGTAGGTGAGTAGATTTTTACATACACCTGCAGGACAACGTTTGTCATGAATATGTGCCTCATATTCATCTCTAAAATACTTTATAGTACTAAGGACAGGGTTGGGTGCAGTCTGGCCAAGACCACAGAGAGAGCCTGCCTTTATATCCTCGCTGAGGATAAGAAGAAGGTCTATATCACCAGGTCTGCCTCTTCCATCTGTAATACGTGTGAGAATCTCAAGAAGCCTCTTTGTTCCTATTCTACAGGGTACACATTTACCACAGGATTCTGTCTGTGTAAATTCAAGGAAATACCTAGCAATATTAACCATACAGTCTGTTTCATCCATTACCACCATTCCACCAGAACCTACAATAGAACCCACCTTCTGGAGAGATTCATAATCAACAGATATGTCAATCATACTCTCGGGTATACATCCTCCTGAAGGTCCACCTGTTTGTACAGCTTTCAGTCTTCTATCGCCCTCTATTCCTCCTCCAATATCATAGATTATCTCTCTCAGGCTTATGCCCATTGGGACCTCAATCAGACCAGTATTCTTCACCTTTCCTGTAAGAGCGAATACCTTCGTCCCTTTACTCTTTTCTGTACCATACTGTGCAAACCAGGATGCGCCGTTCCGGATAATATAGGGCACATTTGCAAGTGTTTCTACATTGTTTATTACAGTGGGTTTGCCCCAGAGTCCTTTTTCTACAGGGAATGGAGGTTTTGCCCTTGGCATACCTCTTCTGCCCTCAATAGATGCAATAAGTGCCGTCTCTTCACCACAAACAAAGGCACCTGCACCCAGTTTTATCTTTATCTCAAAAGAGAAGTCTTTTCCAAGGATATTCTCACCAAGAAACTTCTTCTCTTTTGCCTGCGCCAGTGCAATCTTGAGCCTTTCTACAGCAAGAGGATACTCTGCCCTGATATATACATATCCTGTCTTAGCTCCAATTGCATAGGCTCCGATTACCATACCCTCAATTACTGAGTGAGGATTCCCCTCAATAATGGAGCGATCCATAAATGCACCTGGGTCTCCCTCGTCAGCATTACAGATTATGTACTTTGTATCAGAGTTCTTCTGTCTTGCAAACTCCCATTTGAGCCCTGTAGGGAAGCCAGCTCCACCACGGCCTCTGAGGCCCGAGTCCTTTATCACCTTTATAACCTCTTCCGGAGACATCTCAGAAAGGACTCTTTTTAATGCCTCATAACCCCCCCTTTCGATATAAGAATCTATGGATTCAGGATCAATTTCACCACAATCTGCAAGTACAACCTTTACCTGTTTTTCGTGGAAGGCATGGTAATCCTCCTTTACTGCCCACTCATCAACAACTACTCCACCAACGATGTGTTCTTCCACAATTCTTGGAACCATATCAGGTTTTATAAATTGATATGTGGTTTTTTCACCATTCATAATAACATCCACAAGTACATCTCTTGCACAAAAGCCTCTGCATCCCACTTGGTGTACTGAACAGTGCTTCTCTACAGTTGCATCTATTCCCTGCTGTTTCAGTTCTTCTATGAATGCCTGCATAACCTCTTTACCACCGGCGGCGATTCCGCCTGTACCCATACAGATTTTTATCACTACCTCTTTCTGCATATCACTTTAACCTCTTTAATTCTTTGATAAGTTTATCAGGGGTCATCTTCCCATACACCTTCTCATTTATTATTACTACTGGGGCTATACTACAGGCTCCAACACAGTTAACCCTCTCTACTGTGAACTTTCCATCCTCTGTAGTGTCTTCTCCAGAGGGTATCTGGAGTTCTTTCATAAGGGAATTAATCAGTCTTTCTGAGCCTTTTACATGGCAAGCAGTACCACAACAGGTAGTAATGATATTTTCTCCTCTCGGTTTTAGATGAAACTGAGCATAGAAGGTGGCAACACCAAAGAACTTTGCAGGTGGAATATCCAGTTGCTCTGAAAACCAATAGATTGCATCTTCAGGTAGATATCCAAAGTCTTTTTCAAGACACTGGAGTATAAATACAAGATTACCTTCTTGTTGGTGATATTCCTCAAGAATAGTATTCAGTTTTTCTTCCATAGTCTCCCTTCTCCAACTTAGATTTTTCTTATGTTTGAAAATGAATAACATATAAAATACCATAAACATTGTATTGTTTGGGCAGTGTATTAAATATTTATAAAAAAAATTAATAGTATCTGGTTTCCTGGAAGGGTTTTTAGACAGTTACTGTATTATAAGAAAGATATATACCACAGGTGTAGCAAATATTATTCCGTCTAATTTATCGAGTATACCTCCATGGCCAGGGATGAGAGAGCTTGAGTCCTTTACACCAGAGTCTCGCTTGAATAGTGATTCTGTAAGGTCTCCAATAATAGCAATGACACCAATTATTGCTCCCAGTATGGCAGCATCTAAGATATCCAGTTGTTTAATAAATAAAAGACCAAGAACCACAGAAGAGATTATACCACCTGCCAGAGAACCGAAGGAACCTTCTACTGTCTTCTTAGGGCTTACAGAAGGATAGAGTTTTTTCTTACCAAAATTTTTTCCTATATAGTAGGCAAAGCTGTCTGAACACCAGACAGTAGCTCCTGTATAGATTATCCACTCTGGTCCATACTGTCTGATATAAATCAGTAAACTGAGAACAATAGGTATATAAAGAAAACCCACCAATACAGGAGCCAGATCATAAAGGGCCTTTTGGGGACCTTTCTTAGATTGTAGCAACCTGATAGATATTATAACCAGAACAGGAATAATTATCAAAAGAAGAATCTCTTTGATGCCAGAATATACTGCATAGAGAAAGAATGTACTGAAAAATACAGCGGAAAACGTGAAGACCTTTTCAACTTTATACATACTGTAGAATTCCATTAAGGCTATTAAAACAATAATAAGAAGTAAAAAGAAGAAGCATACGGGAGGAAGTTTCATAATATAAAGATAGAGTATAGGTAGAGAGAGGACTGCAACAACTTCTCTTTTCATTTATAGAACCTCGAGTCTGTTAGAACTCTACCAAATCTCCTCTCTCTCCTCTGATAGTCCTGTATGGCGCTGATAAATTCCTCTCTTGTAAAGTCTGGCCAGAGGGTATCTGTAAAATAAAGCTCTGCATATGCGCCCTGCCAGAGAAGAAAATTGCTCAGCCTCTTCTCTCCAGAGGTTCTTATTATAAGGTCTACAGGTGGTAGACCATGGGTATCAAGTAGGCTCTCAAACACTGCCTCATCAATCTCTTCCTCAGGGATACCCATCTTTATGATCTTTCTCACTGTTCTCAGGATTTCATCCTTGGCTCCATAGCTCAGGGCTGTAACAAGAGTCATTCTGTCTCCGCCGGCTGTTATCCTTTCAGCTTCTTCAATAAGTTTCTGTATATGGGATGGGAGTCTCTCCCTGTCTCCTATCATTCTGAATTTTATCCCCTCCTTAAGCATATCAATGATTTCCTCTGAAAGGTATGAGTACAAAAGGTCCATCAAAACAGATACCTCATCTTCTGGCCTTTCCCAGTTTTCGATAGAGAAGGCATATAGGGTAAGGACTTCAATCCCTATATCCAGAGAGGCATTGATTATGTCTCTTGTCCTTTCTGCCCCTCTCTTATGACCCTCGATCCTCGGCAACCCCCTCATATTTGCCCATCTCCCGTTTCCGTCCATTATTATCCCCACATGCTTAGGAAGATTGGATATCATTTACCCTCCTTTTATTGAGAAGATTTGGACATAGGTCCCAAAGGGATTTTTGCCCTTAAGGATGTTTTTTGCCTTCAGCCCAAAAAGAGGCTTGCTCAATACAGCCACCTTGTTATCAAAAACTGCATAGTCGAGCACTTCTCCTGATATACTTTCAATTATAACAGACTGCTGAAGTATACCTGAAGCTATCCATACAAGTAGAAGTTGAGAGTTTTTGTACCAAATGGTTCTGGCCTGTTTGATCAGGGGTTCTTTTTTGACCACAAGGGCATGGGTTTTCTCGGTAACTATTCTATTCTTTATATGCCATTTGCCCATTTCAACTATTATAGGAGCTGCTCCTTTGTCAAACGACCTCTTGAACCCTCCAAGATTGTTGCTGCTTCTCCAAAGGACGAGTCCTTCAGGATTGAGTAGATTAAGATAGGCCTCATCATCTATGTACAGATAGTATATATCTCCATTGTTATCCCTCATTTCTCCGAAGTCGTATATATTGATTATGGGTGGAAATTCTTTTATCTCTTCTTTGATAGAGAAATCTCCATTATTATAGACAACTCTTCTTATTGGACCGGTATATCCATCAACAGGAGAGTATTTCTGGTATATAAGACCATTGTTAAGGACCCTTACAAAACCCTCTGTCTGCCACAGTTTCTCCAGTCTGAAGTCACCTTGAATTGAATTAGGAGGAATGACCCTGTATACATAAGAGTAGACATGGTCTCTTTTATCAGATATGGTGCTTACAACAAGCTCTCTTTTTCCGTCACGATTTAGGTCTGCAGTATCGAGCCATATTATCTCTTCAGTGGTTTTTCCTTTTATCCTGCCCTGAAGTTCCAGATCTATATCGTATCGATAGATATATATATCAGTGTCTGTGGATATTATCATCTCCAGATTATGGTCTCCATCTATATCTGTAACTGTAAGGTTTTCTGCGTCAATAGGAATACTGAATCTCAGAAGTGCCTCATTTTGTGGGGTTAGAAAGAATTTGTTTTCTTCTCTTAATTTTGCAATCATTTCTCTCGGTATCAGTACTTTGTCAGTAGAGACAACAGAACCGTCTTTCCACATAAGAGTCTGTTTCAGGATTATTCCACCTTCTATCTCTGAAGAGAGAGCTATTATCATTTCTGTCTTTTTTTCTCCTGCAAGCCTCAAAAGCTGCTCTTTATTCATAGGTTCAATAGGTGCATCAACAAGTACCACAAGCCCACTTTTTTTAAGTTCTCTGTAGTAGGCATCTCCAAGAAAGTAGTCTACGCTGTCGTCCTGATAAAAGAGCACTCTTGTGTTCTGGCCAGAACTTCTGACTATATCACCCTCCTTAGCTTCTCCTGATATGACTCTACATTTTGAAATGATATTTCCTGTTTCGGTTATCTCCACAACACCTACAGGGACTTCAGCATTACCAACGAGTTCACCTGTTACAGGATGATAAAAGGGGATACCCTGTCTCAGCACTTTCAGCCTCATTCCATTGTTTGCACCCTCTCTTTTCCCAATATCTATCACAATATTTTCTGAACTTACTGAGATGATTTTCCCTTCCAGAGACGCAAGATATGAAAGGGTTTTTTCTTTAAGGGTTATCAAAGGTGTCCATTCTGAGGCAGAAGAGATCCCTTCAACCAGACAGAATAGAAATATTGAAATGAACACTATTGTAGCTTTTCTACTCATTAGACTACTATTATATCACAAACCTTGACTAATTTTAGAGACATCTGGTAAAGTGTATGGAATCAATAAGCAAAAATAATCTTATAGAGCGGGGTAGTATATGGCTGCGAAGAAGAAGGCAAAAACGGCAAAGACAACGAAGAGAAGGAGATGTAGAGAAGATAAGGAACTGGATGAGCGTGAAGAACGTCAGCAGAGGATACAAGAGATTAGGAAGAGGCTTGTTGCTGAAAGAGAGAGACTTCTGCAAGAGGCTGAAGCTGCATTGAATACGCTGCCAGAAGAGAGTGTCTTTCCTGACATGGGTGATCAGGCAACAGCGGATATTGACAAGAATTTTATGCTGAGACTGAGAGGGAGGGAACAGAAACTACTTAAGAAGATAGAGCTCGCTATAGAGAAGATTGACAATGGCACCTATGGTATCTGTGAGGTTTGTGGTTGTGAGATAGGTATTAGAAGACTCGAGGCGAGACCTGTAACCACAATGTGTATAGACTGTAAGACAGAGCAGGAAGAAGAAGAGAGATTAAGAGAAGTATAGGCTAACGATTCTTGATATACTTTACAAGTGAACGGATCTGTTTAGTTGTCAAAGGTCCTCCATTTTTCGCTGAAAACCCTGGCATTGTAGTATCAGGAATGCCTTCTTCAATTGCCTGCCAGATTCTTTCCTCTGGAAGTTTTTTCAATTTTTCTATGGATGGTGCAGACTTTCCCCTCTGATGGCACATAATACAGTCAGCCCAGAACAGTTGGGCACCAAAGCGACCTATGCCTCTTTCCACATGACAGCTTCTGCAAGGTGCACGGAATATCTCCTCAGGAGGATAGATTATACTGTGATATAGATCAATCACATTGGCATAGAGAGTGAGTATTACTAAGGGGTTGGAAGGATCGTTGGTTTTTATCTGTACTGTTTTTGTGATCTTACCTTTTCTGCCCTTGGTATCTACTGTAACCCTTATTTTACCCTCCTCTCCTGGACCTATGTGGTCTGAACTGACCACAGTAGCTGTGCATCCTCAAGAAGAGGTTACCTTTTCTATGACGAGAGTTTCAGTGCCTATGTTTAGTATTCTGAATGTATACTCAAGGGTATCACCCTGTTTAACATCACCAAAATCGTACTTCTTCTCAGGAATCTCTATTCGGGGTTGGGCTACTACAGCAGATATAGTGAAAAATATAATAGATATTAAGAGGAATATACAAATACCCTGTCTTTCCATAGTATTTATAGTATACTATAATAAATCAGAAATGTGTTTAACTGTTCAGTGTTTTGAATTTTTAAGATCCATTTCATTGTAGGTGAAAATGAGAGAGATCCTTGTAGTAGATGATGAACCAAAACAGAGGGCAATTCTGAAGACCATTCTTGCTGAGGAAGGCTACAGGGTATATGAGGCCTCCAATGGTAAGGAGGCATTAAAGCTCATCAAAGAGAGACCGCCAGAGCTTGTATTGACAGACCTTAAAATGCCTGATATGGATGGTATTCAACTACTGAAGAGTATAAAGGAATTGGGAATAACCCCAGAACCTGCTATTCTTCTTATGACCGCATACGGAACTATTCCCTCTGCAGTAGAGGCCATAAAAAATGGTGCTTTTGATTATCTAACCAAACCCTTGGATAGGGATACCCTTCTTGTGAAGATCAGGCAGGCACTGGATAGACAGGATCTACTAAAAGAGAATATAAGGCTAAGAAACACGTTATACGAAAGATTTAGTATTGAAGGCATCATTGGTAGATCTGAGGCGATGAAGAGGGTGATAGAAGCGGTAAAAAAGGTTGCTCCTACTAATGCTACGGTGCTGATTCTTGGAGAGAGTGGTACTGGTAAGGAACTGATAGCAAGGGCAATTCATTACAACAGTCTAAGAAGAGAAGGACCTTTTACTGCAATCAACTGTGCTTCTATTCCGGATAATCTTCTTGAGAGTGAGTTATTTGGATATGAGCCAGGGGCATTCACAGGTGCCAATACAAGAAAAAAAGGACTTTTTGAATCGTCTCATATGGGAACAGTCTTTCTGGATGAGATTGGAGATATGCCAGCCGCTCTTCAGCCCAAGCTTCTGAGAGTGCTACAGGACGGAGAAGTTAGGCGTCTTGGTGGAAAGGAGACGATCAAGGTGGATATAAGGGTCTTGGCAGCAACTAATCAAGATATTGAAGAACTCATAGATAAAGGACAGTTCAGGGAGGATCTGTATTACAGGCTTAAGGTGGTGACGATAAAGCTGCCTCCTTTGAGAGAAAGAAGGGAGGATATTCCTCTTTTAGCGGAGTATTTCCTTAAGAGATACAATGAAGAATTTGGCAAAAGGATAAAGGGATTTGACAGAGAGGCACTTCAGCTTCTGGTGAATTATCATTGGCCGGGGAATATACGACAGCTTGAGTCTGTGATAGAAAGGGCTGTGATAATGTCTGATGCTGATATTATAAGGGTTCAGGATATAGAAGATGAGCTGGTTATGCGCAAGAAGGGCATTCTGGATATAGATATACCCGATGAGGGGATTGTTTTTGAAGAACTGGAGAAAGAATTGATGAAAAAGGCGATGAAAAAGGCTAATAATGTGGTTAAAAAGGCTGCTGAGCTTCTTGGAATGAGTTACAAAACCTTCTGGTACAGATGGGAAAAGTTTGGTCTTGGTAAAGAGGAGACTGCAGAGAAGGATATTTGACCTCAAAAGATTATATCTATTAAAATTCTCACTTTGAGAAAACTATCTTTAAAGGGAGGAAGGTTCTATGAAATTTGAGCTTGCGGAGCGTGTAAAGTCTCTTCCGCCGTATCTGTTTGCAAGAATTGACGAGATGAAGGCAGAGGCCCTCAAAAGAGGTAAGGATCTTATTGATATTAGCATAGGTGACCCTGATATTCCCACTCCTGTGCATATTGTAGAGGCGATGAAGAAGGCTGTAGAGAAGCCTGAACATCACAGGTATCCCTCATATGAAGGGATGCTTGCTTATAGGGAGGCAGTTGCTGGGTGGTATAAGAGGAGATTTGGTGTTGAGCTTGATCCCCAAACAGAAGTGTTGAGTCTTATAGGTTCAAAAGAGGGTATAGGTCATATATCTCTCGCCTTTGTCAACCCAGGAGACTTGGTTCTCTGTCCATCTCCTGGTTATCCTGTATACTCCATAGGAACCCTCTTTGCAGATGGGGAGCCCTACTACATGCCCCTTACTGAGGAAAGCAACTTTTTGCCTGACCTTAAGGCAATTCCTGAGAGTGTACTTCAGAGGGCAAAGATGATGTTTCTCAATTATCCGAATAATCCTACAGCACAGGTGGCTACGGAAGAATTCTTTAGAGAAGTTATAGAGGTTGCCCATAAGTACAACATTATTGTCTGTCATGATGCTGCATATTCAGAGATATATTATGAAGGACGTAAGCCTATCAGCTTTATGCAGATTGAAGGGGCAAAGGAGGTGGGAGTGGAGTTTCATTCCCTATCCAAGACTTACAATATGACAGGCTGGAGAATCGGTTTTGTGGTTGGCAACAGAGAGGTGATAAAGGGGCTTGGGAAGATAAAGACAAACCTTGACTCAGGAGTATTTCAGGCAATACAGGAGGCATCTGTTGTGGCACTAAACACAGAGGAATCCATTCTTGATGAGATAAGGTCAACCTACCAGCAGAGGAGGGATATCCTCTATGAAGGGCTCAAATCTATTGGCCTGGAGGTGTTCAAACCTGAGGCAACCTTTTATTTCTGGGTAAAGGTTCCCAAGGGATATACCTCAGAGGAGTTCACGATTCATCTTCTTGAGAAGGCAGGTGTGCTCGGTACCCCTGGGAATGGATTTGGGACCCCTGGAGAAGGATATATACGTTTCGCCTTGACCGCACCTGTAGAGAGGATAGAAGAGGCTGTTCAGAGGATTAGGGAGTCCTTGTAGAGGATTAATAGAAGGTAGAACTAAAGAAAGGATGCAACGGGTTAAAGTATATCTCGGAATTGGCTCTAATATTGGAGACCGCAAGAGAAATTGTCTTGAAGCAGTAGAGGCATTAAAGAAAGCAGGAGTTTTAATACGGAGAGTTTCATCTTTATATGAGACCGAACCATGGGGATATGAGAAACAGCCAAGATTTCTGAATATGGCAGTAGAGGGTGAGACAGAGCTATCACCATTGTCCCTATTAAAGAAAATAAAGGAGATAGAACAGAACCTCGGTAGACAAGAGAGCTTCAGGTGGGGACCGAGAGAGGTGGATATAGATATACTCTTTTATGATTCCCTTGTAGTTAATGAGCCAGGGCTGAAAATACCCCATCCTTATATCCATAAAAGAGAGTTTGTCCTGAGACCATTAAAAGAGATAGCACCTGAGCTGGTTCATCCAGTCCTTGGAGAGACCATAATAGAGTTGTTTGAGCAGCTTAAAAGAGAGTAGTTATGTCTCCAAGACAGAGGGCTTTATATATTCTGCTTCAGGTTCTTGATAAAAAGAGGAGTTTGAGAGAGGTATTTCCAAAATACAGCGAGGGACTCTCTGATGTAGACAGGTCCTTTCTACAAGAACTGATATATGGGGTTTTAAGAAAGCTACTCTATCTCGATTGGAGAATTGGACAGTATCTGGCAAGGCCCGAAGGTCTCAGATCTGAGACTATAATGAACCTGAGAGTTGGAGCCTATCAGATATTATTCATGAGGGTACCTGACTGGGCAGCGGTTAATGAGACAGTAAAGGTTGAGAAGAGGACAGGAAGGAATCCGAATGTAGTTAATGCGGTCTTAAGAAGAATAGTAGATCAGAGAGATGATCCTCCTCTGCCACAGGAGCCCGTAAAGAGACTCTCTATTACTACCTCTCATCCTGAATGGCTTGTCAGAAGATGGATGAACAGATTTGGGCCAACAGAGGCAGAGAGATTGATGAATATAAATAACACTATGGCACCAATAACCCTAAGAGTGAATACACTGAGAACAACAAGGACAAAAATAATAGAACATCTGAGGTCCAGAGGGATAGAGGCTCATGAAACGGAGCACTCGCCGGTGGGAATCACCATTACTGGCAGGTGCCCTTTTGATATACTTAGGCAGCTTATGGGAGCTGTGATGGTGCAGGATGAGGCTGCACAGTTGATAACAATGTTACTGGAACCAGAACCTGGCCAAAGGATACTGGATGCCTGTGCAGCTCCAGGTGGTAAGACAGCATTTATTATAGAGCTTACAGGAGGTAAGGCTTCTCTGGTAGCTGTAGATATGGATTCGGAGAGGGTTGCTCTCCTGAGAGACAACCTCAGGGCAGCAGGATATCAAGGGGTAGACATTATAAAGGCTGATATAAGAAGGCTCTCCTTTGGAATCCCCTTTCACAGGATAATCCTTGATGCCCCCTGTTCATCCTTGGGGGTTATCAGAAGGAATCCAGATGTAAGATACAGATATGGAGAGAAGGACCTCAAAGTATTTAAGCAGAGACAGATTGAGCTACTTTCTTCTGTTAGTAAATATCTTCTTCCAGAGGGGATTCTCGTTTATTCTGTATGCAGCTTTGAACCTGAGGAGACCCTTGAAGTTGTAGAAGAATTCTTGAATAAAAATGGTGATTTTATTATTATAAAAAGCACTGGTGAGATTCATAAGCCCTTTGTGGATGAGAAAGGATATTTTTTTACCTTTCCTCAGAGAGATAAGATGGATGGCCATTTTGGGGTAAGGCTTACGAGAAGATGAAGACAGTATTGAGGATAGCCCTTTATGGATTTACCTTTGTTGCCATGGTTCTTTTGAGTAGTTATCTCACATTCAGGTTTATGGGAGCAGGGAAGACTGTGGAGGTTCCAGACCTGCGTGGAAAGAGCCTTTTGGAGGCGAGCAGACTTGTTGCCTCAAGAAAGCTCTATCTCAAGATAGAGGCAGAGGAGTACAGTAGCGATATACCTGAAGGATATGTGATCTCCCAGAATATTCCGCCATCGAGAAAGATCAAAGAAGGTAGAACCCTTAGAGTTATAGTAAGTAAAGGTCCCAAGATCTTAGCAATGCCCTCCTTTGTAGGACTTGATATTGATGAGGCAAGAGAACTTGCCAGAAAAAAGAATATCAGAATACAGAGAGTTATAAAGGTCCATTCAGATAATTTCCCGAAAGACACAGTGGTAGCTCAGCGACCTTCTGAGGATGAAATGGGCTCTGATGTGGTGACTCTTCTTGTAAGCAGGGGACCCTATGAGCAGTTGTATGTATGTCCTGATTTTACAGAAATGACTCTTGAGGAGGCAAAGATTATAGCAGACAGAATAGGTGTAGAGATAGAGCTTGATGGATATGGTAGCAGAATAGTGGCTCAGAAGCCTGCCCCAGGAAGTATTATTAAAAGTGGAGACATTCTAATTTTAGAGCTTCAGTACAGTGAGGAACAGGAGCTACGATGGCTTTAGTTGCACCATCCATACTCTCTGCCGATTTCTCTAAGCTACAAGAGGAGATAGTGGCTGCTGAGAAGGCAGGTGCTGACTTAATCCATATCGATGTAATGGATGGGGTGTTTGTTCCCAATATAACCATAGGCCAGGAGGTGGTGAAATCTATCAGGAAGACAACCAATCTTCCCTTTGATGTACATCTTATGATAGACAGTCCTGAAAGATATCTTGAGGATTTTTCAGAAGCAGGTGCTGATATAATTACAGTCCATTATGAGGCTACTCTGCATCTGCACAGAACAGTCCAGTCTATAAAGGAGCTGGGTTGTAAAGTGGGGGTATCCTTGAACCCTGCCACTCCTGTATGGTTGCTTGAAGATATAATAGAAGAGGTAGACCTTGTACTGATAATGTCTGTTAATCCTGGCTTTGGAGGACAGAGCTTTATCCCGTCCTCTCTTAAGAAGATAAGGCAATTAAAGGAGATGATCAAAGACAGGGGATCAAAGGCTTTAATAGAGGTTGATGGTGGAATAAAAGAAGATAATGCCAAGGAGGTTGTAGAGGCAGGTGCAGATATCCTTGTGATGGGTTCAGGATTCTTTGGTGCTGACGACTATGGTCTTCTCATGGATAGGTTGAGGAAGGATATTGGACCCGGTAAGAGTATTTGAGGAAGCTGAAAGACTAAGAAGAAGATCAGATTTCCAAGGTGCTATAAAAAGATATAAGGTTGCCCTCAGAGGATTTAAGTTAGAAAACGACGGAGAGGGTGAGTTACATACACTTCTTGCCCTTTCAGATACCCTTAGGATGGTGGGCAGATACAGGGAGGCCTTAGAGGGTTATTCTGAGGCAGAGGCGATTGCATACAATTTAAGAGACACAAGGACAAGGCATGATGCTCTGCTGGGCAAGGGGCTCTCTCTTAGGGGAATGGGCAAATGGGAGGAGGCGCTGAGGATATTCAGAAAGGTAAAAAGGTATTATACTCGGAGTAAGGATAAGGAGGGCATTGCCTTTGTACTTTGGGCAGAGGCAGGTGCATTACGGTACGGAGGGAGACCAAGGGCATCTATAAGGCTTCTTTTAAAGGCACTTGATATGAACAGACAACGGAGAGATACTGCTGCAGTGGGTTATTGTCTCAATGCACTGGGAGGGGCTTCGAGGGTAGCAGGCGATATAGAGGCTTCATATAGGTACTACAGGAAAGCCAATAGGATATTTACAGAGATTAATGATACCTTTGGTAGAGCCTATTCCTACTGTGGGCTTGGCAATGCCATGAGGATGAAGGGACATTATAAAGAGGCGATAGAGTATTTTAGAAAAGCGATAAAACTCTACAGAAGAATTGGTGATGTGGTGAGTTCTTCTTATACCCTATGGAGTCTGGGACAGACATATATTATGTTAAAGAGGCTTGTCTATGCAGAGAGATACCTGAAAGAGGCATTGAGGTTTTTTAAGAAGACTCTTGATTATCGGGGAAAGGTCTACTATTGGCTTAGTATTGCACAGGTCCACTTTTTAAAGGGACAGAAGTCGCAGGCCGTGAGGAACCTACTAAAGGCTGTATCAATCTCAGAGGAGTATAAATTTGGTCTTGAATTGTGTCATGTCAAATATATGTTGCATTATCTGAGAGAAATGGACAGTCCTGATTGTTACAGGAGCCTTAAAGTAAACCTGCAATTTGATGGAATCCCTTTTAATATTCCGTGAGGTGTAAACCTTGCTCTATCTAACAATACCAAATATACTTACTACTTTGAGGATTATACTCATACCCGTTTTTGTAAGTTCTCTGATGTATGAGAGGTATGATTATGCCCTCTTTATATTTGGTTCTGCAGCTATTACAGATTTGCTGGATGGTGCAATAGCAAGAGCAAAGAATCAACAAACAGAACTCGGAAGGTTTCTTGATCCCATAGCTGATAAGTTTCTGCTTATCACATCCTTTGTTCTTTTTACCATATATGGTTTTGTTCCTAAATGGTTGAGTATAATTGTTATAAGCAGGGATGTGATTATTATCACAGGGTGGTTAGTTATATTCTTTATCACCCATAGTGCAAAAGTAGAGCCCTCTCTACCAGGGAAGCTATCCAATGCGTCTCAATTAATACTGGTTGCATATATACTCTTTTACATAAACCTTCAGGGAGCCTGGATTCCCCATCCTCGTCCTCTTGAGATTTTTACTGCTGTTTTGACAGTTATATCTGGATTACACTATATATACAGAGAAGTGAAGAGGGGAGGTAATGTCAATGCGTGAGGTAGAAAGTATTGTGGATGAGGTAGAGAAAGACAGCCCTGCTGCCAGAGCAGGTATACTGCCTGGAGACAGAATACTCAGTATAAATGGGCATAAGATAAATGATGCTATTGATTTGATGTTTTATGGGGATGAACAGTTGTTGAATATACAGTTAGCTCGTAATGGTAAAAGATTCAGGGTTGAGATTGAGAAGGACAGTAGTACACCTCTTGGAATTAGGCTAAAGCCCCTGAAGGTTAAAAGATGTAAGAATAGGTGTATATTCTGTTTTGTGAACCAATTGCCAAGAGGACTGAGGAAGACTCTTTATATTAAGGATGAAGACTTCAGAATGTCTTTTCTTTACGGCAATTATATAACGCTTACGAATCTTACAAAGTCAGATAAACGGAGAATCATTGAACAAAGACTCAGCCCACTTTATATATCAGTCCATTCAACAGATCCAGAGGTTAGAAATAGATTGCTTGGTAATAAGAATGCACCTGATATTATGAGTGAGCTGTCATGGCTTGCGGACAACAGAATAAGAATGCATACTCAGATTGTTGTCTGCCCTGGATACAATGATGGTGAGAATCTTAGACAGAGCATTCAAGACCTTGGTAAGCTTTATCCCTATGTGCAGTCTATAGCAGTTGTACCCGTAGGGGTGACCAGATTTGTAAGAACAGATATAAGGCCTCTTACAAAGGAGGACTCAGAGAAGGCATTAAAGATTGTACATGAGTTTCAAAAAAAGTTTATGAAGAAATATGGAGACCCTATTGTATACGGCTCTGATGAGTTATATATAAAGGCGAAGAGGAGGTTTCCACCTCTTAAATACTATGGTGATTTCCCTCAGATAGAAAATGGGGTAGGAATGGTTCCACTATTTCTACATAGGGCAAAAAGGCTTAAGATTTCGAAGAGATTCTCAGACAGGAGGTTCCTTGCTATTACAGGGGTCTCTTTTTACCCTTTCTTACGGGAATTTATAAATAAGATAAGAGACCAAGTAAGTATTGATCTTCTGTCTGTTGAAAATAAGTTTTTTGGTGAGACTGTTACAGTTACCGGCCTTCTTACTGGTAGAGACATTATCCGGAAGGTATCAGAAGTGGATGGCTCCTACGATGCCCTGTTAATTCCTGATGTGACTGTGAGAGAAGGAAAAGACCTTTTGATAGATGATGTTTCTATTAGAGACCTGTCCAGAATACTTTCCATGGAGGTTATGGTTGTTAAATCAGACCCTGTTTCATTAATTAAGGCACTGGGGGTATGAATATGGAAATAAATGCATCAACACGGCTCACAGGAATTATCGGTTATCCAGTAAGACATAGCCTTTCTCCAGAGATGCATAATGCAGCCTTTGAATATCTGGGACTGAACTACTGCTATCTGGCTATGGAAGTGAAACCAGAGAATATTAAGTATGCTGTAGAGGGGCTTAAAGCACTCGGTTTTGTGGGTGTGAACGTGACTGTACCACATAAACAGGCTGTTATTCCATTCATTGATGTGATAGATGAAGAGGCTAAGTTTATAGGGGCTATAAATACCATAAAGAATGAACAGGGTAGACTAATAGGATACAATACCGATGGGAAGGGATTTATCCAATCCCTTAAAGAAGAGGGTATAGACCCCTCTGGTATGGAGGTGTTAATTCTTGGGGCAGGAGGTGCTGCAAGGGCTGTGGGTTATTCTCTTGTGCATAAGGTTTCGAGGATGTACATATATAACAGGACAGAGGAGAGGGGAATGGAGTTGGCAGTGAGGCTCAAGAAGATGAACCCTGAGGTGTTTTTTACAAAAAATCTTGACTACTGCAAGGTTTGCGATATGGTTATAAATGCCACATCTGCTGGTCTGAAGGATTCTGATCCATTGCCTATTGATGCTGATTATCTCACCCAGGGGCAGATTGTATATGATCTCATTTACAGAGAGACACCTCTGCTCAGAGAGGCAAAACAGAAGGGCTGTAAAGTAATTGATGGTACTGGTATGTTGCTACACCAGGGAGCAGAGGCGTTCAGGATATGGACAGGTGTGGAACCTCCTGTTAAGGTGATGAGAGAAGCACTTTTAAAAAGACTGAGAGAGTAACTTATCTGCTGGAGACAAGAACCTTTCTCAGTGGTACAGGGAATCCTAAGGAGTCATAATATAGTAGTCTGTATAATTCCCTGGTATCTATCTTGAGCTCATTGAACTTCCGTAGGGTATTTACAGCTTCCTGAAGAAGGTTTTTTCCATTGAAGGATTTTTCTACTTCTATATAGAATATATTATTTCTCTTGCCGATCTTTACAGGTTGATAGAGTATATATACAGGGTCTCCAATCTTTACCATTTTATAGAGTTTTTCAATATCCTGGGGATACATCCTTATACATCCATGGCTCACTCTTCTGCCGATTCCAAGAGGTTTGTTTGTTCCATGTATGAGATAGGAGGGATTAGATAGCCTGAGAGCATATCTGCCTAAGGGATTGTCTGGTCCAGGAGGTACAAAAGGTGGCAGTTCAGGGTCTTCCTTGCGAATGGATTCAGGCACATACCATACAGGATTCTTCTTTTTCTCGATAATCCTGAAACTGCCTGTAGGGGTATCCAGTCCTTCAACTCCTATTCCAAGAGGAAATGTTATCACATATCTTTTGTCCTTAGATTTTTTTATCAAGTAAAGCCTTAGTTCTGCAAGATTGATAACAATAATCTGTTTATCTTCTTTGAGATACTCATCTGGAATTACAGGCAGTATCCAAGAAGTGGGAATAATTACTCTTTTGCCCTTGCCAGGATACCATGGGTCAAACTGGGGATTAGCACTTACTATCTCATTATATCCAAGGTCATATTTAATAGCAAGCTCCACAAGGGTCTCTTTATCGTCCTTTATGGTGTAGTACTGATTAAATCCAAAGACAGTGTCATCATTTTTTAGTATGTAAGCTCCACTGAAGGCATATAGGTTTGACGAAATAAGGATCAAGACCAGCAGTGAGATGAGAAAAAAAAACGTTTTTTTGCTTATTTTATAAGACATATACTGTTAAACTAAGGTTTCCACTTTAAGTCAGATTTTCTGGCGGAGAGGGCGGGATTCGAACCCGCGGTGGAGTTTTACCCCCACAACCGCTTAGCAGGCGGCTGCCTTAAACCACTCGGCCACCTCTCCATGGTGGGCGATGCAGGTATCGAACCTGCGACCTCTGCCGTGTGAAGGCAGCGCTCTCCCACTGAGCTAATCGCCCTCATTCAGATTATAATGAAAGTCTATTTTACCTGTCAAATTAGGGTAATACCTTTGTGAGATTAGGCTCCCAATGGTCATACTGTAGTCTGTCAGCCATCTCAAGCACTGATGCTGTTATGTAATAGGCATCCACCAGAGGAATATCCAACTCAGGCTCTGTCATTGTGGCCACATTGTGTAATGTGACAGCGGTGTTTGCATCATTGTCTGTAAAGTCTACTCCTGTGGTATCAATACCTAAAACTGAAAAGAGTGTTTTCACATAGGAGTAATCAGGATTCAACCTGACAAAATCTACATCCGCAGATAGCCACCCATTGTAATTCACAACAATATGGGGATAGTCAGGGGTGCCTTGGACATGATCCTCAGAACTTGAGAATACCATAACACCCCTGAGGGTCTTCATGTTTGAGGCAGCTTGTAGAAAATGCCTACTCATGTCCCTTTCAGTCCAGTAAGCTGTTGCTTCTTCAAGGCTGGCTATATTTGAAGGCAGAGTGATTCCTTTATCAGATGCCGCTTTTAGTATCTCGGTACTGAAGTATCTGAGTCCATTGTAATCTCTGTAACCACATCTGTAGTCTGCTGGGTCATAGACATCATTTCCATTAAAATCAAAATAAAAGATACCTTCAGAGAGGTTGAACTTAAGATGAGTGGTATCCAGTACTGAGACAGAACCTTCCACAGGATCAAGCACTGTAGAGTAGGGTTGGTATGCAGGATTGGGTTGTGACCTGCTGCCCAGGTCTATTACTACATATTCATCTCCAGCAGGGTTTTCATATCCCACATAATAGTCTATTCCTTCAAGTTCACTCCCATATTTATGAAACACCACTGTGATGATGTTGCCTCCATTTGACCATCCTACTACTCCTACATTTTCTGTATTTGCATAAGGTATGAGTTCCTTCAGGGTAAATCCTTCAGAGTCTGTCTTCTTGTTAAGAGCGTAAAGAAGGATGTCTCTCAAGGCCTGCTGGCAGAGGGGTCCTCTTGAATCGTATGTACCTCCACCACCGTAGCCTCCAGGGAAATTAAAATAGATGTAAATCATTCCATGGCCATTAATAAGTCTGTCAGTTACAGGAGTGCCTGTATTTATTGATCCAGGGAAATCCGCTCCTGGTACAAAGACCACAACAGGAGCTCCATCAACGGTATATCTGGCAAGGCCTATATTCTTTGGATAGAGTATCCTCACAAGAAGTCCTTCTGAGCCTGCAACATCAGAGGGGATATGCCTGTCAAGCTGATAGGTAAATGAATCTTCTGTCTGTAGACCTGTCACAAGGGTATTCTCAGGTATGTAGATGTTTGGTGCTGAGTTAAATCTCTCCTGCCATACTGAAAAGACTTCTTGGAGAGTGGCAAAAACAATCTTTCCTTCAGAGGCAAGTGCCTTTAGTTTCAATAGTTCCTCTTCAAGCCTACTGATTGATTCAATGGTTAGTTCCCTTTGAGAAAGGAAAATTGTGGCTGTATATATCCTTTGGGTAGGAATGATTCCTTGTTCTATTTTGTTAATAAGGTCGTAAATCCCTTCAATTGTACCTGTATATTTACCGATCACCACAAGAGGAGCATTGCTGTCATGCACATAGAAACGGCTTCTGCTGCGAGGTCTCCACACACCAGAGGCTGGTATGTCAGCAGTATGAAGATAGGTAGAATTTCCCCACAGGACTTCTGCCTGCCAGGTATAGGAATAGTGAGCGCCCCTGATAGGCTGAAGAAAATGCTCATATATACTTTCTGTTGGAGGATCTGAGATGAATCCACCCGCAATCCTTGTGGGGCTGACTTCAAGCTGTTCAATCAGATAAGCCACATCTGCATAGTTATAGATGGTCTCATGGGCATGGGGATCTATCTCAACTCCGAGGTCCTCATGCAGGTATTTAATAATATTTTTTCTATTAGTATTTAAAACAAACTCCGAGTCAGCAGTGTCAAACTGACTGACTGCAATAAGAAAAGTCCAGTCTGACTGAAAATTAAGTGGTAATCCATGGCTATAAAGCATAAGGGCAAGTCTTCTGAGCATCTCTCTGTGTCCTGAATAGTAATCCCTGTTGAATCTGTAGTCTTCATAACCTGTCTCAGGACCTGGTTCTTCATTATGGAGTACGATGCTTACATAAACTGGTGTAGTGGAAGAGGGAGTTACTGTTGAACTGCCTCCATCTCTACTACAACCGAAAAGAAGTAGCCAGACTAATAAAAAGAGGAGTGCTTTCCACAGATTCCACATTATTGGATCACCTCCTTTTCCCCTCTTGAAATTTATTATACCATCTCTAAATTAGAGCCTTCTGTTTATCTGATTTTGGGTTATAATGTATTTATGATATAAATCATAATTTCTCAAAAGAGAGGTCTGGTAATATTAGGAGGGAATGAAGACAAACATCGTTGAGACAGGGATAGTAATCCATACTGAGAAGAATCTTGCCAGGATACAACTTAGCAGAGGTAGTTCGTGCAAAGGCTGTGGTATGGCCAAGATAGGCCTCTGTCGACCCGGAGGGTCTGGAATGATCATTGATGTGGAGAATCCTGTGAATGCAAAAGTAGCAGATGTAGTGACCCTTGGTATTAGAAAACAAATTCGTGTTAAAGGGTATTTTCTGGCATATATTCTTCCTTTAGGAGTGTTTGTGCTAAGCGCAATAGTGGGGTATTGGGGTTCTGAAGTTTTTGGCTTAAAAGGGATAGAGGTAGTATCGGGATTTTTGGGTCTAACAGTTGCTCTGGTTTTCTCTCTTAGGAGGCTTAAGAGTATGGATAGGGCAGAGAAATTATACATAAAAAGGGTTGTAGAAAATCTGTCCTATTCCTCTGAAGAAGCAGATATTGGTACGGAAGGAGGTGATTATTTAAGAGGATTTAAGGAGGTATATGATCGTTGGGGGTTTAATTAATATCTTTATAATTGTTCAAAAAATTCTTAAATCTCAAAGGAGGTTTCAATGAGAAGGGTGGTTTTTCTGGTAATGATACTCGGATTATTAACGGTCTTCTTCTCTGCTGAAGCAGGTGCAAAGAGTGCCTGTATATCTTGCCACGAGAAGGAGACTCCGGGTATAGTGAAGCAGTTTCTGTCAGGTAAGATGGGACAGGCAGGGCTTGATTGTTCTACCTGTCACGGTTCTGAACACAAAAAGGGAGCGGAGGATGCATCGCTTGCGAAACTGCCCTCTCCAAGCACCTGTAATATGTGCCATCCAAAACAGGTTGCCCAGTACAAGGCTGGTAAACACTCTCTCGGCTGGTTAGCAATGAAGGCGATGCCTATGCTTCAGCACCAGCCTAAGGTGATTGTTGGAGAGGGGTATAAGGGTTGTTCCGGATGTCACAAGATCGGGCTGAAGTCTGAGGAAGAGGCAAGGGCATACCGATATGGAAATGGCTCTTGTGATTCCTGCCATACCAGACACACCTTCTCCAAAGAAGAGGCACGTGACCCAAGGGCATGTCAGACATGCCACATGGGTTTTGATCATCCCCAGTGGGAGATGTGGTCTACCTCAAAGCATGGGACTGTATGGCAGATTGAAGGTAAGGGGAGTGACAGAGCTCCTGTATGTCAGACCTGTCATATGCCTGGTGGTGATCATAATGTGATGACCGCCTGGGGTTTTCTTGCTGTAAGGCTTCCTGAAGAGGATAAGGAATGGCTTAAGGATAGGGTTACAATACTACAAGCCCTTGGTGTACTTGATGAAGCTGGTAATCCTACTGAAAGGTTAGAAATGGTGAAGGCCGCAAAGGTGGCGAGACTCACCAAAGAGGAGTTTGACAGAGAAAGGACAAAGATGCTCCAGGTCTGTTCTCAGTGTCACAGTCCTTCTTATGCAAAGGCACAGCTTGATGCTGGTGACAAGATCATCCGAGAAAGTGACAAGTTGTTGGCAGAGGCCATAAGAATAGTCCAAGGACTTTATAAGGATGGGATACTCAAGAGACCAGCAGGCTGGAAGTTTGCACCTGACCTGCTGCAGTTTTATGAGGCAAAGAGCTCTATTGAACAAGACCTCTACCTGATGTTTCTTGAGTACAGGATGCGGGCCTTTCAAGGGGCATTCCATATGAATCCAGACTACATGCACTGGTATGGCTGGGCTCCTCTTAAAGAAACACTTCAGAAGATCAAAGACGAGGCAGAAAGACTCCGCAAGGAACACCAGGCAAAGGCGGAATAGAATCCTTTTTGGAGGGGCAGAGCCTCTGCTCCTCCAACCAAAATTCCTCTTTTTTACCAGACCATATTCCCTGATATAAACCTGCGTGTAAGCTCTTCTGAGGGGGTAGTAAAAAACTTTTCACTATTTTCTTCTTCAATAATCCGTCCTTCATACATAAACACCACCCTGTCTGCAAGTCTTTTTGCCTGAAACATGTTATGGGTAATCATCACCACAGTTATACCTTTTCTGAGGCTTGTCTCTTTTATTATCTTCTCAATCAACTCTGTATTGGGAGGGTCAAGAGAGGCTGTTGGCTCGTCAAGAAAGAGACACTCTGGTTCAGTGACCAGTGCCCTTGCAATTGAGACTCTCTGGGCCTGTCCTGAAGACAGTGCTTTGGCATTATGGTCTGCCTTGTCTGATAGGCCAAACTTTTTCAGTATGTTATAGACCTTCTCTGACACCCTCTTTCTGTCCATCCCTCTTATTCTCAACCCATAGGCTACATTATTGAATACAGTGTCATTAAACAGGGTATTGCCTGGTAGCACAATAGCTATCCTCCGCCGTAAAGGAAGGTCTTTCTTAAGAGGTCCTTTTTCATTCCTGTATATCACTTCACCCCTGTCTGGAGGCTCAAGCAGAGAGGCGATTCTCAGCAAAGTGGACTTACCACTGCCATTTGGTCCGAGAATGGCATAAAAGGTGCTCTTACGAAAAATGACACTACAGTCTTGCAGTGCCATGTTTTCGCCATAGCTCTTTGTAATCCCTTTTAGTTCAATCTGCAAGGGTCATTCTCCTCTGAAACAGATACATAACCAAGTTTATACATAAACTGATGAGAAGCAGTATTATACCAAGGGCGAGGGCCAAGGAGAAGTCCCCCTTGTCATACTCAAGGGCTATTGTGGTAGTCATTACCCTGGTATAACCTGCAATATTTCCACCCACTATGAGTACTGCTCCTACCTCTGCCATTACTCTACCAAGACCGGCCATCACAGAGGATACGATTCCATATCTTGCATCCCTCACCACGGCCAGAGATGCCTGAAACCCTGTAGCACCTAAGCCAAGAGCAGCAAGCCTTATTTCTGGTCTCACGGATCTAATTGCTGAGTAACTCATGGCAGCCACAATCGGATAGGCGAGTACTGCCTGGGCAATAAACATTGCTGTTGGGGTGTAAAGGAGTCCTAAGAAGCCCAAGGGACCACTTCTTGAAAGGATTAAATAAAGCACCAGTCCTACTACCACAGGGGGGAGACCCATAAATGTGTTTAGCACGCTCACAATGGCTCCTCTTAAAGGGAACCTCCTGAAGGCAAGCAAAGCTGCCGTAAGAACCCCTGCCACAGTGGCTACAAATATAGCAGAAAGAGAGATACGCAGAGACAGAAGTATTATCTCCAAGAGTTCTCTGTCAAGGGAGATTATCAGCAGGGCTGCCCTTTTGAATGCAATCAGTATCTCATTCAATGGGCTTTATCCTGACCCCCTTTGAGGCATTTGGATAAAAGAGTTGATTCCCATGGGAGTCCCTGAAGGTAGCTATAGCCTTCTGTCCCTTTTCTGAGATGAGAAACCTTATGAACTTCAATGCCTCCTTGTATTTCACATGGGGATGCCTCTTTGGATTCACAGCCATAACCCCATACTGGTTGAATAACACAGGATCACCTTCTACCACAATCTCCAGATCCATCCTCTCTTTGTCCTTCAGTGCAAGCCAAGTACCCCTGTCAGTGAGGGTGTATGCCCTCTTTTCATTGGCAATCCTTAAGGTCTTAGCCATACTCTGACCCACCTCCAGATACCACTTCCTGCCTTTCGGGTTCAGACCGGCCTTTTTCCATATCTTAAGCTCTTTCTTATGAGTACCGGAGTTATCTCCCCTTGAGATGAAAGTTGCTCCTCTCTGGGCCAGCCTTTGGAATGCCTCAGTAGCTGAACTCAGGCCTTTAAGTCCTGCTGGATCATCTGGAGGCCCTACAATCACAAAGTCATTATACATTACATCATAACGATTTGCAAAATATCCCTCTCTAAGAAGTCTCAACTCCTCCTCTTTTGCATGTACAAAGACCACATCAGCATCTCCCCGCTTGCCTATCTCAAGGGCAGCTCCTGTGCCTACTGCCACTATATCTACTTTTATACCTGTTTCTTTCTCAAATATTGGAAGAAGATAATCAAAGAGGCCGGAGTTCTGGGTACTTGTGGTTGATGCACAGCGTATCCTCGTCTGCCCGTGGGTATAAGACAGAAGAGACATCAGTATAATAACTGCCAGGAGGATTTTTCCAAGCCTCATAATTTCTCCTTCCTATGAGGTTCTTCTGCAGATACTATGGCATCAGGGTAAAATAGTCTGATTCCGTCTTTTTTGTACTCACCTATCAGTTTTTGTCCCTCAGGGGATGTAACAAAGGCTATAAAGTCCATGGCCTCACGGTATCTAACATTGGGGAATCTGGCAGGGTTGACAGCAATCACGCTGTACTGGTTTCTCAGTTGTGGATCACCTTGAACAAGTACTTCTAAGTTTAATCCTTTTTTGTAATTTAGGAATGTTCCTATGTCAGTCAGTGTATATGCCCTCTTGTGGGCTGTTGCAAAGAGGGTGTCTGCCATGGCAGAGCCTGTCTCAAAGTACCATCCCTTGCCCTTGGGATTAATGCCAGCATCCTCCCAAAGATCAAGTTCTTTCATATTTGTTCCTGAGTCATCACCTCTTGAGACAAAGGCTGCTCCTGTCTCTGCAATACGCTCAAATGCCTCCGAGGCACTAATAAACCCTCTTATACCAGCAGGGTCATCCTCTGGTCCAACAATCACAAAGTCATTATGCATCACCACTCTTCTGTTTACTCCATAACCCTCTGCAACAAACTTCCCCTCCCTGAAGGGATCATGAATAAAAAGTAGGTCTGCCTCCCCTTTCTTTGCGAGCCTTATTGCCCTGCCTGTACCCACGGCAATAACCTTAACCCTTAGGTTATATATGGATGCTTTCTCGTAAGCAGGTATAAGCAGACCAAAGAGTCCCGAATTCTCAAGACTGGTGGTCGAGGCAATCACAAGGATTGTCTTTTTTCTGCCCATAACAGAGATAAAGATAATTCCTGCACAGGACAAAAGTCAAACTCATTTTTTTCATTGATTTGATGAATTTTTTTCATACCTATTACAATACACCTATGGAAGACCACAGGCTTAAGGCATTCTGTCTTCTGGCAGAGCTGAAAAGCTTCTCAAAGGCTGCTGAGGCGAAGTTCATAACCCAGTCTGCAATGAGCCATCTCATAAAGAATCTTGAAGAGGAACTGGGAGTGAAGCTTGTCAACAGAGAGTCAAAGAACATCTCTCTAACACCTGCTGGAAGGGTCTTCTATCAGTATGCAAAGCGGATACTTGGCCTTTACAAAGAGATGGAGAATGAGGTCTACAACATCGCCACCAAGGTTAAAGGCACCCTTTATATTGGAGCAACCCCTACTGTGGCAGTGTATCTTCTGCCGCAGGTGCTATATGAGTTCTTAAGGAGATACCCTGAGGTGCATGTGGAACTATCTGTTGACTCCACGGATAAAGTAATAGAGAGGCTTGAGACAGGGAGTATAGACCTTGGTGTTGTGGAGGGTAAATTAAAATCTCGGTTTCTTACTACAGAGGAGATAGCAGAAGATGAGATAGTTGTGATTGCCTCAGATGACAACCCCTTAGCCAGAAAAGAGAAGGTTGTCCCCAAAGAGCTTCTGAGCCAACCCTTTATCATGCCTGCCAAAGGCTCAGGCCTGAGGGAGTTTGTGGAGGACTTCTTCCGTCAGTTGAAGCTTAACCCAGAGAAGCTCAGAGTCTGTATGACTATTGACACTCCTGAGTTGATTGTGCAGATGGTTCAGGCAGGCAGGGGTATTGCCTTTGTTTCAAAATGGGCTGCCTTTAGGGCACTGAGAGAGGGTTCTGTGAGGATACTGCCTCTGAACAGAAAGGGACTTATGAGGAAGTTTTATCTGCTTACCGCAGAACAGGAGCCTTCTTCACCAGGGGTGAAACGTTTCAGAGAATTTTTGATGGAATACAGATTCTTTGAGCCCCTCTGATGAAAACATGCACTTCCGAAATGCAAGTTTTATCTTTATACCTAAATCTACGGAAAATCTTTTCAAACCTCTTGACAAGTCTTATTTCTCCTGATATAATTTAAACCAATCTGATGGAGGGAAGTTTAAGAGTTTTCAGTTTTCTGTTTTTAAGACTGATTTTAGTGTAGGTGAGTAATAGAGAGTTTAGTGTGTATAAAAGGATAAAAAGAGGGGTGGATGGAGGGAAGTTCCATCAGGCATTACATTTATAGATAGGCAAAAGGATTAATTAACCAGTAACAAACTAGGGAGTAGAAAATTGGGAAAGAAGAAATGTATTTTATTGCCCAAACTTCGGCTCAGCTCCCTCATTAGATATCCTAAATGAATTATTGAATAATTTAGACTAAAAGGAGGTGAGAGAGATGACAACGAAGTACTATTGCCCAAGGGCATACACTGATGATTGTAACAAGGTAAAGTGTTCTATATGGGGAACTCCGAAATGTGTTGATGGTATGTTAAACATCAAGATAGTTGATGAAAGTGAGAAAAAAATATCGTGTCCGAGAGCATATAGTCCTAACTGCAATGGGTCAGTTTGTTCACTTTGGGGAACACCTAAATGTGTAGATGGAAATGTAAAGATAGAATTTGCTCTATGATGTAACTATATATATTTAAAGTTCCGAGGGGGCTGAGCATGAACAATCCTTTCCTACTAAATGGTGAAAAACGCCGTATACAAAGTAGTTTCTGAGAAAGATCTGTTGATGAATAAATATGTTTTAACTTTCTTTCAGGGTCAAACTTCAGCAAGAGAGTTCTTGACTGGTGAGTAGACTTTACAAATTTCAATAATATTCTGACAAAGAGGGTGTCAAGTTGTAAGTATAGCCCCCATTTATAAACTTTCTTTACTGAGATCAGGCATCGAATTACGAAATATTTGAATAAGATTATTGAGCATACAAAAGGAATATTCGTGAATTATATGGAAACACTTAGTGCAGTGGAAGAACTGGGCAGGATAAAGATAGAACATAAGTTAAAAGAAGAAAGATACATAGAGGTAAATCTTCCTGTTTTTCCTTTCAGATTAGGTGGAAACGAGATGTTAAAGTGAGATTCTATTAAAGGTATGCAACATAGCCGATAAACAAGGACAATGCCTTTGTAGTAGAATTATCACGAACTTCTTGGATGCATGGCATAGAAATAGTTATAGGTTATAAACTTGCATCCTAATTATTTTGGTTAATGGAATGCCGAATTGATTTCTTTAGAAGGTCGGTTCTGACAGAGAGTAATTTTAGAAAGGTCAAAAAATATTAGGATATAAGGATTCATGTACTTTTAATGGTCAGATCGAGATTGAGACGGTAATGGAGAAGTAGAGATAGAAGGAGCGTCACATAATGTTAATGTCTGGTTGGGTAATGTCAATCTTTCTGTGTAAATTCTTTAAGAGGGTGTAAACTCCAATGCTCATTCAAATAACTTATTACTGCATACACTATCCTCTCTATACTT
>MTOU01000027.1 GCA_002011745.1 Nitrospirae bacterium JdFR-85 | reverse complement strand
GCATACACACCAGATTGGGGTCTACTGTAGACTGCCCCCCTAAGTGACAGTCAAAACAGGATATATCATTAGTCTCATTATGAGGTGCATCAAGGGCATAAATTGAAGGAGATAGAACTAATATTAGGATACATGTCAAAAATAAGACTTTTCTCATTTTTGTCTCAAAAAATTAAAATATGGAGTTTAAATTGTCATCATAATTACAAAAAAGCCAATATATTGTCAAGTGTTATAGGGTGATATAACTGGAGTTAGAAGGCATACAGCATAATAATATTTGCATTCTCACGAAGATTTTTTGTACTTTCACTGAGGATGGAGACTTTATATATATAGGGATACACAGAAGGGTTTGGTATCAGGTTATTTGTAGTGACCACTCCTCTTGCTCTACTTGCTGCGCCTGTGTTTCCTTCTATTGTGTCTGTTAGTTCTATAATAACCCTGTAATTACCTAAGGTACAGGTTATGATCCCCTGATCTCTACAGGTAGTAGTCCAGTCTGAAGTTTGATTCTGAAGTTTTTCCTCTAAACATGTTAGATTGTCTACTGTACAATTAGGATGTTGATAGGAGTATCCATAATTAATTAGGTTAAAATATTTCCTGGCTATTTCTGAACCTCCCCTTGCGGCTGCCAGAGCTGTGAAGTATCTCTTCTCAACCCCTGAGATAGTTATTCTCTGGGTAACCATATATATTGTGGTGGTGCTAATTGCGAGTGCTACAGCAGCAAGCACCAATGTAATAACAAGGGCAATCCCTTTTTCAGAGTGTAAAATATTTTTTATTTTATTGTTAGGCTCCATAAACATAAGTCTACTCCTTATGAGAGATTGTCTGGTTTAATTAACATCTTGTAGACCTTCCATCTATAGCGTTTATATTCATTACCTATTCTGTTTTTAAGGTTAAAGGCATTGGCACCGTCATGTCCAAGGCCAAATTCTCCCACTTCTATGGTAGTGCTTCCAAAGTCATAGTCACGGTCTCTCTGGCCCTCGTGAGCAAGAATGTAAATTCTGATCTCTTTTAGGCGTTCTCTAAGCAGTTGGGCATTTCCTAGTACCTGTTGAATATCTACTGCTGATGCCCCTTCATTTTCAGATAGACCTCCTGTAACTGTAGAACCGTCAGCATTAGCATAAGTTCCTACTATTCCATTTTCGTTATTGTCTAATCCCAGAATTATCTGAAAATCAGCAACACAATCCAGAAGAGGGGTCCATCCTGTTCTGCTGCCATCTGCATGACTTATAATGGCTTTCATGAGGACTCCTGTATTGGGTGCACACCTTGTAGGGACATTTGTATTGGAAATATAGTAGTCGGCTCTGTTAAAAGGCATCCGTAGGGAATTAGTATTGTCAGCAGGATCTATGACAAATATTAAATAGCTCTGTCCAGGAAATGGCTCAAAGGGTGTGGGTGTGGTTGAAAGATTTCCAAATCTCTCAAAGAATACCTGGGTAGGGTCTCTATTGTTGTCCAAAACTGTAGCAAGGACCCTTTGTCTGTCAGCAGTTCGAGTTGGTTCTATGGCTACCACAAGAGAGGTATTCTGAGGATTCTCGTTATTGTCTGGCCAGGTATTTACTACCACCTGACCTGTTGTAGAATCATAGGTTATATATGTCCATTTCTGTGTCTCCTCTGACATCCTCACAAACATTGACTTAATAACAAGATAGTCTGAGTTATTTAAACCCGTACCCGAAACTGGAGAACCCACATCATTTCCACAGACTATAGCTCGTGGAGGAGCAGTGCTTGCATCGTTGTAGTCATCTGCAGGGTCTCCAGCAGCCTCGAGATAGTTGTTTAACAGCACCCAGTCATTAGTAAAATCACCGTCTCCATTGAGGTCTTCTACAAACCAGGGCAATCCAGCTCCTGCATTCTCTAAATCAGTACGAAGTAGCTCAAGACCTACTATTTTCTCGATCTCTGTTTCTGCTATTTTACTCTGTTGTTTGTAATGTTTCAGTGTAGGTATGAAGACACTCATCACTACTGCCATTGCTATACCAAGAATAGCCATAACAACTATTAACTCTACTAAGCTGAATCCTTTTTTAGACATCTTGAGGATTCCTAATAATTGTTCTTATTGTGTGAGATTTATTACCACCCTTGAACTCCCATTCCACAGTTACTTCTATTTCTTTCAGATCTGGCAGATTACCATAGTAGGTTACCCTAACCTTAGGCGTATAATGAATTATGAACCCTCTGAATCCTCTGTCAAGAGGAGGATTTAGTGCATTAGGATCTGGATCCGTGGAAGGATATCCCAGTACTGCTTCAAAATTGGCATCACTCCATGTACCACTGGGAGCGACTTCTTCAAAAGGCAGAGCCCTTATCTCATTGAGTATCTCCTCTGCAACCTTTATAGCCTCTTCCCTCAACATCGAGTCTATGTTCTCCTGCATACTAAGGGTAAGCATTCCAATGATACCAAGCATCATTATCAGAATAATCACCAGAGAAATCATTAACTCTATAAGGGTGAACCCCCTATTATCTATTTTCACAATTGGTACCATTGTATTTCCCCAGATTTATTCTTGTTCTTGTGATATTTAGACAGTCATACTCTGCATCACTAAGATTTCCATCCTTCCTTGTGATACGAAGACTCAGGTTTTGATTAATAAGCCCTCTTTCATTCATTGTAAACTCAAGTACATTTCCATTAGACCACTTTATAGGATATTTAAGTCCCGACCTTGAGTATTTTTCTATTTTTGTATCTGCTGTCGCATCATAGGTGCTATTGTCGTTTTCGTCTCTGTAAACAGCGTAACTGTTTGAACTTTCAAATCGAACAATGTAGAGTTCATTCTGCTGCATAGCCTCTACTCTGGCGCCTATTAAATCAGAATAGAGTTGTCTCACTTGAGATTCAATACCATAACGTATCTGCCACTGATGGTACTGTATTCCTGCAATCGCCAAGAGTATTGCCATAGTTGTTATTATTACAATTAACTCTACAAGACTCAGACCTCTCATTCTATCTCTCCTTTATCCAGAGTATCTTCTTCAGAGGTTCTGCAGGTGTCAGTATAGACATTCCTTGGCCAAGAGGTGGTAGCCCTTTGAATGCTGGTGTCCTTCTTCCGGTGGATGTTGGAGTAGTATTGCCTCCATCACCTCCAGAGGGTTTCTTTTCCGTAAGGGCTTCTTTTAGTAAAACCTCTTTTACCTCTCCTGTGGATAGCTGGAGCAAAATTTTCATCTTTAATGCCGAAGCCGGTGCAATGCCTCCTGTTTTGTAGTCTACAGCCCATAGATATGTATTACCACCGTATCCACAGACCTCAGCAGTTGGTGAGAAAGTGCTGAAGAATACTCCTCCTTGAGCAAAGATAGGGTCTGTAATAAGCCTCTCTGCACTATAGCCTTCAGGCGCCTTATCAGTACCACAGGATGTATCATCAAATGCACAGTCAAGATTTATATACCAGCCATAGGTAACAGATGAAGGCACAGTGTAAGTTGCGTCTGCAAGGGTGCTTATCTGAGTAGTACATGAAGGATTAATAGTGTTAATATTACTACTGTAGCATGGATCCTTTATACCAAAGATTTTATTTCTACCTCTAAGATCGTCATTCTTATAGAAATACCTTCCTGTACCAAAGAATATCCAAAGCTCTTTGTCCCTTGTATTCATAAAGTTTTCTATAGCAGTGGTTATAGGACCAATTGATATAGCCCCTGTATTTATAACCTCCTTTAGACTCCAATCATTGGGATCTATGGATTCCTTGTTTGTAGAGGAAGAGATTGTAGTGAGTCTGAGCACTCCTCCCTTTGTCCATGTTGAGGTGGCACTGTCCTCCTTAGTATATCCCATATAAAGGACATCATCTTGATAATCAGTATCTATGTCAATAGTAGCATTAACAAGAGAGCTCCCAAAGGCATTTGTTATCCCTGTATTAATCATCCTCAATAATTCTCCTGTCTTTAGATCAAGAATAAATATCCTCAGATTTTGATCCGACTTTCCAAGAAATTCATGGCTTACAGTATCAATTGGACCTGTTGGACCTGAGGGAATAACTACAAACCATCTTCCGTTCTTTGTATTATCAGGATTACCTGTAGCATCTTGAGTAGCAATTTTTACTATACCAGGTACTGCAGTAGAGTATCCTATCAAATCTTTGTAGATAAAGTTTTTATCTGGAAATTCCCATAAAAGCTTTGGATTCAGAGGGTCAGTTACATCCAGAGCAAAGTAAGAAGAATAACCAATATCCGTTGCAGGTACTTCTACACAATCTGTACATCCTGAAGAAGGCTGTCTGCAGGCACCACCAAATCTCATACTGCCTATAAGGATTGTTCTCCAAGTATTTGAGGTTTTGGTGCATTCCCAGTAGTTCGGAGCACCACAGCCTGTTGTTCCAATACTGGCATCGAAGAGGGAGACTGAACCGTCTACATAGTATAGATGACAATAAGAGGTATCCATTAGATACTTCAGATAAGGCAGGGCATTCCTTGGAATAAATGCCCAGACCTCTTCTCCAAGTCCTGTTCCTTCCAGTTCTGCCTTTTTGGGACTGCCTTTTTTGTTGTAAAGGGTCAGCTTACCAAGCTTGAATGCATGGAGCATTCCATCGTTCGCTCCTACATATACCATACCACGATTCTTATAAGCAAGGGTTTCAACAAATGATTTATAACTGTCATCCTCATATCTCTCATAGTAGTCATTCAAAGGCACCCAGGTCTGAATTTTTGGTGTAGAATATACTATATCTCCAAGCTTCCAGGTATTTGTGATATCTACTCCATCTATTGTAAGAGTGGTGGTTCTGTTTCTGACCTCAAGACAGGTTTCTCCTGTAGGACAGTCTGCATCACTACTGCATTCAATACTCTTTGTTGTAGAACACACTCTTATATCCTTACCCCTTACATATGAGATAATCCATTTTGCTTCATCCACATCAGTTACATTAAGAGAATCCATCAGATTTGAAGCATTTGTCAGAGAGAAGCTATCCAATACACTATCATCATTTATATTAGTATAGATGATCCTTGTGTCAGGGTTACGTTTAAAGAGGAGTATACCTGCCTCCCATAGATAGTTTAGGTCTTCAAAATCTTTTGTAGGCTGAGTTGTATCTGGAGACCCATTTCCATCATCATCACTTGCCCTTCTTGCCACTACCTTGTTTTCTGTTTCATTAAACTCAAGCATAACTATGTAGTCATCTTTTAGATTGAGCACCTTATCACTCACTGTATCTTCTCTGATGTGGCTATGTAGTATAAGGGGATCAATGTAATACCATAGGTTCTGTATAACCCCTGTCCATGTGAGATCACTGGTGCCAAGTGTCCTTTTGGGATAGAATACCGCCTGCAGCATATTGGCTCCTGAACCCTCACCAGATGCAAGAATACTTACTGCACTACCTGCAGAAACCCTACGGATAATATCAAGCAGGGCATTCATGATTGCATCTCTTATCTCAATGGCATTCCAGGCATTCTGAAATGTATCTGGTACACCGTCTCCATCTTCATCCCAGTCCCGAGAAGATGTTGGCAGAGGAGTACAGGCACTTCCTTTTCCGTTTCTTCTATTCCAGTAAATGCTACAATCATCCATCCAGCAACTTTCCCTGGGATAGTCGCTTAAATTATCCGGCCATATCTTTGAGGTATTATCAAAGGAGCCATACATTGCTATATTCTTCATGGACTGCTCTCCTGTACCTCCAAGGAACAGTCCTATGGTGTAGACTGCACTGATATTGGTATGTACACCTGTGGCAATGTTGGTAAATCCCATATGCATTTTATAGGCTGGAACAACAGGGTCTGCAGAATGGTTTTCATAACCTGTATCTATAGAACATGTAAGTGTTGCTGGAGGTCCTCCTCCATAGTTCCACTGTCCGTCAGACAGGAGTATAACAAAGTTTTTGGCACAGGGGACATAATTACAGGTGGCACCTCCTCCTTCTTCACAGACATACATGGGGTTCTTCCATCTGTCACCTTCTCCAGACTGTGGCTTGAAACCTCCGTATTCTGGATCTTGCTGTGCAAAATAATTGAGTGCATCCCACATTGCAGGGGCTGTTGGGGTAGCACCTCCAGGGTCAGCATGGTTTATATAAGTTATAAGGTTCATATATGGAAATTGTTCGGATGTTGAGTTAGGTGCTGTAAAGTCACCAATGTATACCTTATCAGCCCTTACTTTAGTTCCACTGTAGAACATGACCCCTATCCGTGGCATATAAGAGAGGTTTTTTAACTGAAATATAAGTCCATCATACACTCTGCTCCACGGGACCTTTACATACTCTCCTAAGTATGTCCGGAGTATACATCCTCCATCTGGTATTCCGTCTCCATTCACATCAAGGCTGTCGTTACAAAAGGCACCTATTCTTCTGGGTGCTGAATTGCCAGGTTGATCCCATAATTCGGGGTCACAGTAGTTTGGGTTTGGAGTGTTTCCACTGTACTGACAGCTTCCAGGTTGTCCACCAGTCATAGCCCAGCGGACAAGGTCAATACGAGTCATGTAGAACCAGTTTAAAAAATTGCCCGAACATACTCCATTTAGACGCCATCGTCTCCAGTAGCAGTTTTCTGGGGCAGAGGTTTCTGTCCATATACCACGTGAATCTCTGGTATAAAATTTATCAGGCACAAAGTATCCCTCATATGTGGTAGTAGAATTGTAGGCATCTAAATAAGAATACCAGCTCATACTTCCACTTACATCAATTACCATAAGTATATTAGGACGTACAGGGTTGGTTATAAAGGGAGGCATCTGACAATAGTCATTAATACTTTGGGCATTGACTGAACTTAATAATAAAAATTCTATTAAGAGAAACAATAAAATTATACGTTTCATGATACACCCCTTGGTTTTAATAAGATTTTGATTTTATGGATTCGGTCAATTTCACATTTTGGACTATCAAGAATAAATCTTATATCTTTGTTTAACACCTCTACATCCGGGGGTATATCCTTCGGGTCAAACCTGAAGGTCCTTTCTCCTGAGCAGGTTCTAATTTTAGTATCTATAACGATTATTCCTTGCTGTTTATCTATCTTCTTTACAACTCCATGCAAAACAAGGTTGTCTACTCCATATGTTTCAAGGTTGTCTAATCCATATGTTTCATGGATATAGCCTAATAGAGCTATTACTAATATAATCAATATCTTTTTCATAAAGCCTTGCCTCCCTTTCTTAAGGATTTCTATTACTACTTTAGCAATAATTATGCCATTTCTAAAATGCTTGGAGTTTACGTAAAACTTTAAATAAAGAGCCTTTGGAGTATGTAATTAATTACATATTTTGTGAAATAAATTACATCATTAATTTCTCAATTTATTATCCCTACTTGACAACTAATGGCCTAATATAAAAGAATTAATTTAGATAAATGGGGCGTAGCCAAACGGTAAGGCAGGAGACTTTGGATCTCCCATTTGGTGGTTCGAGTCCACCCGCCCCAGCCACAAAGATTCTGATTCAGAGTCCTTCCAGATACAAGAATCCTTAGACTTTTCGCTCTAAAATAGAGTAATATAAAGCCAGTTTCTGTAGAAGGGTTTAATTTTTATTGAGAGTTTTGAAGGACTCCTTTAATATAAGAGATTCCTTTTTAAAGTTTTTTGCTACAGTAGGGCCTTTTGGGTATTCCCCTATAATGCCTGGAACAGCGGGTTCATTTGTATCCTTCTTATTCTATATCTCTATTAAGCCCATTGCATTAACCCACTTTATCCTTATAATAGTTCTTTTTCCCTTGGGTATTATAGCCTCCCAGAGATACACAGAATTGTATAAAGAGGAGGACAGTCCAAGGATAGTTATTGACGAGTTTGTTGGTTATCTTGTATCTGTCTTCTGGTTGCCCTACAGTTTAGAGACAGCCCTTCTGGCATTTCTGTTGTTCAGGGTTTTTGATATAATAAAACCACCACCTATTGCCCAGATTGAGAAGGCTTTAAAGGGTGGGGTAGGGATTATGGTTGATGATGTGATAGCAGGGGTGATGGTTAATCTTTTGATAAGACTGTTAATGTAGAGGAACAGTAGTGTATACCAGAGGAGATATTTTGGAGCAGGTTGCAAGGGTACATAATTTATTTAAATCCAGAGGTCTGACCCTATCAGTTGCTGAGTCCTGCACAGGAGGCCTGATTGCCCATCTGATCACCATACTACCTGGTGCGAGCAAGTTCTTTTATGGAGGGATTATTACATATTTCACTGAATGTAAAGTAAAGGTTTTGGGTGTCAGGAGAGAGACTATAAAAAAGAATGGGGTGGTCAGTGCTGATACTGCTATGGAGATGGCATGGAGGGTGAGAGAGATTATGAATACAGATCTCGGGGTATCTACTACAGGCAATCTCGGTCCTGAGGCACTTGAGGGGAAGGATATTGGTCTTGTCTATTTTGGATTGAGCAGCAGGAGTAAAACCATCTGTAGGAAGAAAATATTTTCAGGTTCTCGTGAAGAAAACAAAGAAGAAGCAGCCCTTTATGCACTTGAGCTTATAGGAGATTTTATGGCCTAATGAGATGCTTCATTGCTATAGATATGGACAGAGAGACCAAAGATGTCTTGAGTGGATTGATAGGGGAGCTGAAAGGACAGAAGGCTGATGTGAGATGGGTTAGAGGTGAGGGTATCCATCTCACACTCAGATTTCTTGGAGAAATAGACAATAGAAAGATTGATGCGGTTAAAGAGGCCATTGAAAGAAGTGTAAGAGGCAAGAGTTGTTTTTATATGAGGCTGAAAGGTACTGGAGTGTTTCCCGGTTTTAATAAACCGAGGGTTTTATGGGTTGCAGTGGAGGAGTCTGCTCAGCTGAGACAACTTTATGAGAACCTTCAGAAAGAATTAGAGAAGGTAGGTTTTGAGAAGGAGAAGAGAGAATTTCATCCCCATATTACTCTTGGGAGGGTTAAATCCACAAGAGATATTCAGAATCTTTTGAAAAAACTTAGAAGATACAAAGAGAGAGAGTTTGGTAAAATATATGTGGACAGGGTTGTGTTGATGCAGAGTATATTAAAGCCAGAAGGAGCTGAGTACAGAGAGATATTTTCTGCAAAGTTAAACAGATGAGGCTTCTGTATTTAACCACAGAAGACTTTAATTTATAAGGGGGATTAAATGGATAAAGACAGACTAAAGGCGCTTGAGACAGCCATCTCTCAGATTGAGAGATCCTTTGGCAAAGGTACAATAATGAGACTTGGTGAAGGGGCCCATGTTGAGGGAATACAGGTGATCCCTACGGGTTCTATATCACTCGATATAGCTACAGGAGTGGGAGGCTATCCAAGGGGGAGGGTAATTGAAATATATGGTCCTGAGTCTTCAGGTAAAACCACACTCGCCCTCAGTGCCATTGCACAAACACAGAGACAGGGAGGGATTGCTGCTTTTATAGATGCAGAGCATGCCCTTGATGTTAATTATGCACAGAAGATAGGTGTAAACATTGATGACCTTCTGATCTCTCAGCCTGATACAGGAGAGCAGGCACTTGAGATAACCGAGACCCTTGTCAGAAGTGGTGCAGTTGACATTGTAGTGATTGACTCTGTGGCAGCCCTTGTCCCGAAGGCAGAGATAGAAGGAGATATGGGTGATAGTCTGCCAGGACTGCAGGCGAGGTTGATGAGCCAGGCACTCAGAAAACTTACAGCAGCGATCTCAAGGTCCCAGACCACGGTAATCTTTATCAATCAGATAAGAATGAAGATAGGTGTAATGTTTGGTAATCCAGAGACAACCACAGGAGGCACTGCACTGAAATTTTACTCTTCTATGAGGCTTGATATAAGAAAGATAGACACCATAAAGCATGGACAAGACACAGAGGGCTTGAGGGTAAGGGTTAAGATCGTAAAAAATAAGGTGGCCCCACCATTTAAACAGGCAGAATTTGATATATACTTCAATGAGGGGATATCAAAATATGGTGAACTTATTGACCTTGGACTTAAGGCAGGAGTGATTGATAAGGCAGGTGCATGGTATAGTTATGGGGATATAAGAATTGGTCAGGGTAGAGACAATGCCAAGGATTACCTGAAGAATCATCCTGAGATTGCAGAGGAGATAGAGAGAAAAATAAAGGAACATTTTAATCTGAGGAGTGAAGGAAATGATAGAGATTAATGAATTACTGAAAGAGGCATATCAGAAAAAGGCATCTGATCTTCATATCAAGGTTGGCTCGCCTCCTATATTGAGAGTATTTGGAGAACTACTTCCCATGAGGGAGTATCCCCGGATTACTCAAGAAGATGCAGTAAAAATCGCCTTTTCTGTAATGAATCCTTCTCAGAGAGAACTTTTTAAAAGAAGACAGGATATTGATTTTGCATACTCAGTTCCAGGGCTTGGTCGTTTTAGGTGTAACTGTTTTGTTCAGAGAGGCACTATTGGTATGGTCTTTAGGGTTATCCCTATCAAGGTTCCCACAATCGATGAGTTGAATCTCCCTTCAGTACTCAAGAAGCTGGCCCTTGAACCGAGAGGCCTTATACTGGTGACAGGTACCACTGGTAGCGGTAAATCAACCACCCTTGCAGCAATGATAGACCATATAAACAACAACCGGACATACAATATAATAACCATAGAAGACCCTATCGAGTATCTCCATAGAGATAAAAAGAGCATAATAAACCAGAGAGAGGTAGGCTCTGATACAGAGTCATTTGCAAAAGCATTGAGGGCTGCCCTCAGACAAGACCCAGATGTGATACTTGTGGGTGAGATGAGGGACTTTGAGACAATTCAGACAGCAATAGTTGCTGCTGAGACAGGACATCTTGTAATGAGCACCCTGCATACTACTGATGCTACTGAGACCATAAACAGAATCATATCGGTCTTTCCCCCATATCAGCATAATCAGATAAGAATTCAGCTTGCCTCTGTTATAAGGGGTGTTATATCTATGAGACTTGTTCCTCGAGCAGATGGTAATGGAAGGGTTCCAGCAGTAGAGGTGATGATAGCCACAGAAACTATAAAGGATTGTATAGTTGATCCAGAGAAGACACAGTTAATCAGGGATGTTATTGCAAAGAGCAGAGTCCATTATGGAATGCAGACTTTTGATCAGTCCCTTTATGATCTCTATACAGCTGGTCTGATCACATATGAAGAGGCACTCAGACAGGCAACAAATCCTGATGACTTTGCACTGAAGGTCAAGGGTGTCCAGTCAACATCAGATATTGTACATGAAGAAACAAAGGAAAAGGATGAAAAAGAAAACGAGATCCAGATCGAGAGATTCCACCCTTGATCCATTTTCTTACTCTCTTAGATTGATTAATATCAGGGGCAGAACAGAACATGAACTCAGAAGCAGACTCTTAGAGAAGGGATTTGACAGTAGCGTGGTTGATAGAGTTATAGAGAGGTTAAAGGATATTGAGCTGATAGATGACGAGAGGATTCTCAATGAGATTGTTGAATATGGTAGAAGGATCAAGAGGCTTGGCAGGTATGGGTTGAGACAGTTCTGCCTGAAGAGAGGACTGCCGAAAGAATTAGTAGATAATATTCCGCTGGAGGAGATTGATGAGGAGGCGATGGCAGAGGAACTTGTGAAGAATAGACTGCCACAGATGGAAGGACTTCCATGGGAGAAGAAAAGGAGGAGGTTGTATGGCCTTCTGTCAAGAAGGGGATACTCCTCTGAGACTATATGGAATGTATTAAATAGGGTTGTTCCAGAGTCAGAAAAATCAAATTGATAGGAGGTTTCAGATGAGAAAAGCTGTGCTTTTAATCTGCTGCTTTTTTGTATTTTTTTCATGTACCAAGAGTATGAGATACTCATATGAGGAGATCAGAGAGTTTCCTCCTGAGATTCAGGAGCATATAAAAAAGGGAGAGGTAGTAACAGGGATGACCTTTCAACAGGTGAGGCTTGCCTGGGGTCCACCTTCTGTTACAAAGGCGCTTCCTCCTACACCTGATGGCAGGGAAAGGGTTCAGTGGGAGTACCGTAGATGGGCTGGAGCATTCAAAACCATTCTCCGTTTCACAGATGGCAAATTAACAGAGATTATAAGTACAGAACCTGGAATTGCAAAATAGAGGTTAGTGTATGAAGAGTTCTGAAATCAGGAAGGCATTTCTGGAGTATTTCAGACAGAAGAAGCATGAGATTGTAAAAAGTTCTCCATTGATACCAGCAGATGATCCAACCCTGCTTTTTACAAATGCAGGGATGGTTCAGTTCAAAGGGGTCTTTCTTGGTCTGGAGAAGAGACCCTACAGTAGAGCTGCATCCTGTCAGAAATGCATGCGTGCCGGAGGCAAGCATAGTGACCTTGAGAATGTGGGGCATACTGCCAGACATCATACCTTCTTTGAGATGCTTGGTAATTTTTCCTTTGGTGACTATTTTAAGAAAGAGGCTATCATATTCGCTTGGGAACTCCTTACTGAATGGTATAGACTTCCAAAAGACAGGCTCTGGGTATCTGTTTTTGAGGAGGATGAGGAGGCAGAAACACTCTGGAAGGAGTTTACCGATGTTGACCCTGCTAAAATAGTCCGTCTTGGTGCAAAGGACAATTTCTGGCAGATGGGTGATACAGGCCCCTGTGGTCCATGTTCTGAGATAATAATTGACCAGGGACCAGATGTGGGCTGTCAAAGGCCAGAGTGTAATTTAGAATGTGATTGTGATAGGTATCTTGAGTTGTGGAACTTGGTATTTATGCAGTTTAACAGAGACCAGGATGGCTCTCTCACTCCCCTGCCTAAACCCAGCATTGATACAGGTATGGGACTTGAGAGGATAAGTGCGGTGCTACAGGGTAAAACCACTAATTATGATACTGACCTGTTTCTGCCGATAATCGAGTTTATATCTTCTGCTACTGGTGTGATCTATGGTAGTTCAGAGAATACAGATATTTCCATGAGAGTTATAGCTGATCATATAAGGGCTTCAGTATTTCTCATATCTGAGGGATTAATACCATCTAATGAAGGCAGGGGTTATGTGTTAAGAAGGATTATAAGAAGGGCATCAAGACATGCAAGGCTGCTGGGAGTAGAGGAGCCACTCCTTTACAGGGTAGCAGATGCTGTTGTTGAGGTAATGGGAGAGGTTTACCCTGAGATTACTGATGAGATAGAAAGGACAAAGAAGCTCTTAAGGATTGAAGAGGAGAGGTTCGGAAGGACCCTTGAGAAGGGTCTCAACCTCCTTGATGAACTCATTGAAGAGATAAAGAGAGAAGGGAGGAAGATCATACCTGGTGAGGAGGTCTTCAGACTGTATGATACCTATGGGTTTCCTCTTGACCTTGTAAAAGATATAGCCAATGATGAAGGTTTAGAGGTTGATAAGGAGGGATTTCAGAGGAGGCTTCAGGAGCAGAGGCAAAAGGCGAGAGTTGCAGCAGCTGCGGGTTCTATGGAAGGAGAGATTACTTTTCAGTTAGAGTCCAGCGGATATCAGACAGAGTTTGTAGGATACAGTACCTTGAAGGTCGAGGCTAAGGTGGTGGAAATCCTGAAAGAGGACAGATCTGCTGAGATGCTGTCAGAAGCAGAGGAGGGGATTCTGATTCTCGACCGCACCCCCTTTTATGCTGCCTCAGGTGGTCAGGTGGGTGATACAGGTGTTATCCATTCTGCTGATGTATATATAAGGGTGAATGACACACTCAAGCATCCCTCAGGAATACATATGCATAAGGTGAAGATAAGACGGGGTAGTATTAAAAAGGGAGACAGGGTCGTGGCAGAGGTGGATGAGCAGCGACGGCAGGCAATAATGAGAAACCATACAGCCACTCATCTTCTGCACAGAGCATTAAGGGATGTCCTTGGTGAGCATGTAAAACAGTCAGGCTCCCTTGTGAGTGATGACAGGTTGAGATTCGATTTTACCCATTACCAGGCAGTAAGCAAGGAGGAGATAGAGAAGGTTGAGAGTATTGTCAATGAAAAGATACTGGAAGACTTGAAAGTCCGTACAGATATAATGAGTCTTGATGATGCGATAAATGCTGGGGCAGTAGCCCTTTTTGATGAAAAGTATGGAGAGCAAGTGAGAGTGGTCTCAGTGGGTGAGTTCAGTAAGGAACTCTGTGGAGGCACCCATTGTAAGTCAACAGGAGAGATAGGGCTTTTTCTCGTAGTATCAGAAGGCAGTGTAGCTTCTGGTATAAGAAGAATGGAGGCTATAACAGGCACTAAGGCCTATGAGTATGTTAGAGAGTTAAGGAATACCCAGAATCAGTTAGAAGAGGTTTTAAAGAGTAATAGGCCCCTTGAGAAAGTGAAGAGACTCCTTGAGGATGTGAAGACCCTTCAGAAGGAGTTGGAGAGATTGAAGACAGGCTCTTTAAAGGATGAAATTGCAGAGGTTGTAAGGAATGCAAAGAAGATAGGAGATGTTAGTGTAGTAACTGTTAAAAAGGATGGACTTAACCATAAAGAATTGAGACTACTGGCTGATAATATAAGAGATCGTCTCAGATCAGGTATAATTATTGCCGCTTCTGTGAATAACTCCCAGGCTGCCTTTGTGTGTATGGTTACAAAGGACTTGACAGACAGATTCAATGCGGGCACTATCATGAAAAGACTTGCAGAAGAGGTGGGAGGAAGTGGAGGTGGAAAACCTGAGATGGCACAGGGAGGAACCAAGAATATTGAGAAGATTGAGACTGTCCTTCAGAGAATAGAGGAAATAGTAGGCTCCAATACAGCTTGACTTGAAGAAATCCTTTAACCTAATATAGATTCGGGAATAATGGAAAGATCAACCTGTGATGTAAAAGAGTTATTTGCCTCATACGAGGAGGAAATTAGATTAGTAGAAAAGGAACTTCTCAATCTCTTCCGCAGTTCTGCCTTTTTACTTCCTGCCATAGGAAACTATATACTCCGAAGTGGAGGTAAAAGAATACGACCTCTTTTTCTTCTTCTGAGCGCAGAGTTATGTGGTTATAATAAATATCCGAGAATTATACTGGCAAGTATTATTGAGGCTATCCATACTGCATCACTGCTTCATGACGATGTGGTGGACAATGCAGAAGTAAGAAGGGGCAAACCAACAGCACACTCCATATGGGGGAATCAGATTGTGATACTGGTTGGGGATTTCCTATATTCCAATGCCTTGAGATTGGCTGTGCAGCAAAAGAACCAGAAGATTATGGAGGCTCTATCTGAGGCGACTACAAGAATGACAGAAGGCGAGCTTCTACAGCTGAGCAAGATAGGAGATCCTGATGTATCAGAAGAGGAATACTACAGGATTATATCTGCCAAAACTGGTGCCCTTATCTCAGCGGCCTGTAGGGTGGGTGCCATCCTGGGTAATGTGTCAGAAGAACAGGAGAGAGCACTTGCCGAGTTTGGTATGAAGATAGGGATAGCCTTTCAGATGGCAGATGATATACTGGATTATATGGCTGAAGAATCAGAACTCGGAAAAAGGCTCGGAAAGGACCTTGAAGAAGGTAAACTCACCCTCCCAATAATAAAACTCCTAAGGGTGTGTAATGAAGAAGAAAAGATACAAATAAAGAATATCCTTAACAATACCGATAGTCTTTCATCAGAGGATTTTCAACTATTAAGTAGGCTTTTTGATAAATATGGGGTGATTAAGAAGTCTCTTGATATAGCCAGTAGTATTGTGAATGAGGCGAAGAGTACACTTGAGGTCTTTAACAATTCTTTAGCAAAAGAGCAACTCTTCTGTCTTGCAGATTATTCTCTTTATAGGAGATACTAAATGCATCCTTTAGTTGCTCTTGCTAAGAGGGCTGTTGAAGAGTATGTAAAAGACAGGAGAGTGATAACTCCTCCAGAAGACCTTTCACCAGAGATGAAACAGCGTGCAGGAGTATTTGTCTCTCTTAAAAAGAACAAACAACTGAGAGGATGTATTGGTACTATAGTACCTACTACAAGAAATGTGGCAGAGGAGATAATAAAGAATGCCATAGCAGCAGCAACAGAAGACCCCAGATTCTACCCTGTTCAACCTGAAGAACTTGATGAGATTGAATACTCGGTTGATGTACTTTCGGAGCCTGAGAAGGTGAATGACTTAAGTGAACTTGATCCTAAAAAGTACGGAGTAATTGTTATAAAGGATCTCAGAAAGGGCCTCCTTTTGCCTAACCTTGAAGGGGTTGATACAGTGGAAGAACAACTGCGGATAGCAAAGATGAAGGCAGGAATTTCACCTGACGAGGATTGTGAGATATACCGTTTTACTGTAAAGAGATACAATTGACAGAAAAGACAAAATTAGAAGAAGACCTTGAAAGGTTAAAAAAGAGCAGAAAGAAGAGAGACTGGTACCTGTATTTCTTATTTATACTGCTGGGGTTGGCAGTATTTTTGTTGATAAAGGTAGAAAGGAAACTATTCAATACAGAACAGACCCTAAAATATTTAAAACTAAAGAACGAAAGACTTGAGAGGGAGATTGAGGACCTAAGGTTGGATTTAAAGAGATGTAAATCTTCAGAGTACTCAGGGGGGTGAAAGTTTGGATAGAGACCTTGAGATACCACTAAGTGGAAACCTCAGAGAATACAGCCTTCCCAAAATTATGGTTTCTCTTAATAGAAGAAGAGCAACAGGCACCTTGGAGGTATCTACAAATTTGTTTACAAAAAAGGTCTTTTTTGTTTCAGGTGATGCGGTGTTTGCTGCTTCTACCTGTGAGGACGACAGACTCGGAGAAATAATGCTCAAGGCAGGAAAGATAAATCTTGAGCAATATGAGAAATCTGTGGAACTGCTGAAGAAGACAAATAAAAGACAGGGAGCTATTCTGGTAGAACTCGGTTATATTGCCCCAAAAGACCTCTTCTGGGGAGTGAAACATCAGGTTAAGGAGATAATAATGAGTCTATTTCTTCTTGAGGATGGAGAGTATAAATTCATTCCGGATAAGGTTCCAGATGATGAAGTGATCACTCTTAAAATGAGTCTTGGGCAACTTTTATATGAAGGTGTGAAAAGGATTAATAACTGGACAAGGATTCAGAGAGAAATGCCAGCCATGGATACTATATTGGTCCTTAGTAATGACCCCATGAGCCTGTTCCAAGATGTGGCTCTTTCTGCTGATGAAAAGGAGATCCTGTCTCTTATTGATGGTAAAAGGACAGTGAAAGATATACTGAATATATCAAAAATCGGTTCATTTAGGGCATTAAAAACCCTCTATCTCCTTTATTCTTTAGGAATTCTCGTTGAAAAGAAAGAAGAATCTGTAGATAAACCTCCGGTAGAGGAGATGTTCTCTGAAGAGAGTCTTGATTCCAATGTTCAGACATTTATTGATGAAGTAGAAGAACTTTACAACAAGATCGATTCTCTGTCTGCCTATGAGTTACTCAATGTAAAGCCTGGTACGGATAACAAACTTATCAAGAAGAATTACTATCAGTTAGCTAAAAGGTACCATCCTGATAAGTATTATATGCTTGAGATAGAAGGATTGAAAGAGAAGTTGACACATATATTTGATGCTATTACCAAGGCATATGAGAGCATAATCACAAATGCATCAGAGGAACAGACAGCAAATTTAGATATACAAGAGAAGGAAGAGCCGCCCGAGTCAGATGAGATTAAAGCATTTATCCAATTTAAGAGAGGTGTTAATGAATATAAAGAGGGCAATTATTGGGCAGCCGTAGATGCCTTCAGGTGGGCAACAAGGTTGGATCCAAAAAATCCTAAGTACTGGAGTCATCTCTCTATTGCCCTTACAAAAGTCCCTCAGAGGTTAAAACAGGCAGAAGAGGCCCTTCTTGAGGCTATTAAGCTTGATCCTTTCAACTCCAATTACTATGCTACTCTTGGACAGATATATATGAAGGCTGGATTGAAGAAAAGGGCAAGGAGACAGTTTGAAAGGGCACTAAAAATTGATCCCTCCAACAGGAAGGCACTTAGGGGTTTAAAAGCTCTTGAACAAGAGGAAAGATTTTAGAATTCAGGAAAGACCTTTATTGAAAATATATCCTTTTCATTTACCTTACAGGATGCTGATAGGATTCCTCCTTCTATATACTCAAGTTGAAAATCCTTATAGCCCTCTGAGACAAGCCTCTTTGCATCTGCAGGACAGCCTTCCTCGCAGCCAAAAACTCCCCTCACCATCTTCGGCAGAAGCCCTTCAATGTCCATATTGTCAATATTGAATCTGGAGAAGTGCCTTTTAATCTGGCTTGAGAGTTCTTCTGGATTGATTCTGAAAGGATTGTCCACATGGAGTGTTAAGGACTCGTTACCAACCCTTACCTCGATCTCCATAAGACCTCCATTTTAGAATATTTATTATTCTATCAAGACAAACATTATAAACTATTTGTATAAATTTTTGCATGTAGAGAAGTTATTGTATTATAATCATCATTATGGAACAGAAGAAAGAAATAATGCTACCCAAAGTACCCCTTGTGCTTGATGGTATTTCATCAAAGTTTCTAAGAGAAAACCTTATTGTACCTGTAGAAATGAAAGACAGAAGGCTTGTTGTCATGATGGCAGAACCTGAGAGGGTAGACCTTATACAGGCATTAAGATTTGCTACAGGCACAGAGGTTGAAGTAGTAGGATGTGATAGGACTACGCTGGAAGAGTATATTGAGAGACTTTATGGAAAAGAGGCAACTATAAACAGAATTATTGAGAATATTGATCAGATCAGTTATGAACAGCCCTCAGAGGAGGAAGAGGATATATCCCATCTGAAAGACCTCGCCTCAGAGGCTCCTATTATAAAGCTTGTAAATATTATTATAACCCGTGCAGTGGAAAACAGAGCCAGTGATATACACATAGAGCCATATGAAGATGAATTGAAGGTTAGATACAGAATTGATGGAGTGCTTCATGATGTGGAAAGTATTCCGAGGAGACTACAACCTGCACTTGTTTCAAGGGTGAAGATAATGGCAAAGCTGAATATAGCCGAGAGGAGACTCCCTCAAGACGGAAAAATAAGACTAAAAGTCCTCGGCAAGGATATTGATATGAGGGTTTCTACAATACCTGTGCTTTATGGTGAAAGTGTAGTTATAAGACTTCTTGATAGAGAGAGTATTTTTATAAGTCTTGAGAATCTGGGCTTTCCTGAGGATACTCTGAATGGCTTTAATTCCCTTATCAAAAGGGCACATGGAATAATACTTGTGACAGGACCAACTGGTAGTGGAAAGACCACAACACTTTATGCTGCCCTTGACAAGATCAATACTCCTGATAAAAAGATTATTACTGTTGAAGACCCTGTGGAATATCAACTTAAGGGAGTGAATCAGATACAGGTAAAACCACAGATAGGTCTTAATTTTGCTAATACCTTGAGGCATATTGTGAGGCAGGACCCTGACATAATAATGATTGGTGAGATAAGAGATCTGGAGACAGCAGAGATCGCAATACAGTCAGCCCTTACAGGACATCTTGTCTTCTCTACACTTCATACAAATGATGCGCCCAGCGCAATAACGAGGTTGATTGATATGGGGGTAGAAGGATATCTGCTTGCATCTACTATCCGGGGAGTGCTTGCCCAGAGACTGGTGAGGGTAATCTGTAACAGTTGTAAAGAACTGGATAGAGAGATTACAGAGGAAGAGAGAAGGCTTTTAGGAATAGACCCTGAAGTGCCTCTCTACAGAGGCAGAGGTTGTGAGGAATGTGCTGGTACTGGTTACAGAGGTAGAACAGGAATCTTTGAATTACTCCTTGTAGACGAAGATATAAGAAGACTCATAACAAGGAATGTTGACTCATCAAGACTCAAGAAAGAAGCGAAAGACAGGGGAATGAGGACCCTTATTGAAGATGGTGCTGAGAAGATAAAGAAGGGTATAACCACTATCTCAGAGGTGTTAAGGGTTACACAGGAGGACTGATATGCCTCTTTATGCTTACAAGGCGACCACCTTAGACGGGAAAGTAGAGGAGGGATATATAGAGGCTATTGACCAGAAGGCTGCTATAGAGTCTGTAAGACAGAAGGGATTTATTCCTATAAAGGTATCTGAGCCCAAAACAAAAAAGCCCTTATATGTTTATCTAAAGAGAAAGAAAAAAGCTGATCTTGTCACATTCACAACCGAACTTACTGCACTTGTTGGTGCAGGACTTCCTTTGGATAGGTCTCTCCAGATTCTCTCAGAAATATCAGAAGATAAAGAGACGGCTGAGATATCAAGACAACTGCTTGAGTCAATAAAAGAAGGCAGTTCATTCTCAGAGGCACTCTCAAGACATCCAAAGGTCTTCCCAAGAATATATATAAACATGGTAAGGGCTGGAGAAGCTGGAGGTGTGCTGGATTCTGTGTTAGAGAAGCTCTTGGAGTTTCTTGAATCAACAAAGCAGCTAAAGGAGAGTGTCTATTCTGCAATGATATATCCTGTCATATTGACCTTTACAGGAGGGATTTCCATAATAATACTGCTTACCTATGTTATCCCAAAGTTCTCTCAGATCTTTGAGGATATTGGACAGAGTATTCCCCTGCCTACACAGATACTTATATCTATGAGTGGTTTTCTAAGCACTTTTTGGTGGTTATTAGCTTCTGTTGTAGTAGTGGGATGGGCACTGTTCAGAAGATACATCTCGAAACAGGAAGGCAGACAGAGATGGGATGAATTTAAGTTAAGACTTTTTGGAGAGGTGATTATAAAACTGGAGACAGCAAGATTTTGTAGAACCTTGGGGACTCTTCTGAAGGGAGGTGTGCCTCTTCTTCAGGCGCTCTCCAATGTAAAAGATGTGATTGGGAATACAGTGATTGCATCATCAATCGAGGGTGTTATTACAGGGGTGAGAGAGGGTGAAGGAATGGCAGGACCCATGGAGAGGACAGGTATATTCCCTTCCCTTGCAGTCTCTATGATCAGAGTGGGTGAGGAGACAGGACAGCTTGATGAGATGCTCCTTAAGGTTGCTGATACCTATGAGAAGAGTCTCAGGGTGGCTGTGAAGAGGTTCGTAAGCCTGCTTGAACCTATAATGATACTCATAATGGGTCTGATTGTTGGATTTATTGTGATTTCTATTCTTGTTGCGATATTCAGTATAAATGAGATACCTTTTTAGAGATACATAAGGGGCGGTAAGATGGGGATTCAGGAAGGGATAATATAAATTAGGAGGTGGAAAGGTGGTTCAGAGAAATGGTTCAGATGAATGTAACAGATTAACCAAGAGAGCTTTCTCTTAATAATATAATGTTGAAAGGACTTTTTAAATATTATTTAACTCTTTTGTGGATATCCCTTAGTCTACTCATTTGTCCCAGAGAAGCCCTCTCCTTAGAAAGGGTAGATGTTGTTGCAGCCTTATATGAGCCCTTTGTCTTTTATGAGGATGGTAAACTGAAGGGTTTTGATATTGATCTCCTTAATCTGGTCTGCACCACAAGAGGGCTTGATTGTCCTGTTCAGATCGTTACTTTTAAAGAGGCTTTGCAGATGGTAGCAGACGGTAGGGCTGATATGGCTATAGGAGCCATATATGTTACAGAAGAGAGGAAAAAACTCTTTAACTATACTATCCCCTACCGGAAGACAGGTCTTGTGCCTGTATTCAGAACAGACAATGTTTTCAGCCTTGACCGGCTTGAGGGTAAAAGGATAGGAGTAAAAGAAGGGGCAACAGGTCAGAAGATAGCCACCCAGATGATAAAGAATTTTAAGAATGCAGAAGTAGTTCCATTTATTACCACAGAAGAGAGTTTTGAAGCACTCAACAGGGGAGAAGTTGATTTGGTGCTGAATGATTATATAAACACTGTGTATTTAACAGTTAAGTATTATCCAGGTAAGTTTGTTATTGGAAAGGGGACTTTTGGACCTATTTTCCTTCAGAAGACAAGTATTGCCTATCCTATAAATAAAAATAAACCTGAATTACTCCGAATATTTAATGAAGAGATTAAAAAACTCCGTTCCATAGGCACGCTGGAGAGACTTTCTCTCCGATGGCTTTATCTTTCAGAGCCCAGGACATATGAATGGATGATAAAATATATCCTTATTGCTCTGGCCATTGTAGGAATAGTTGCTGTTGGTGCAATCCGCCACATGAGGACTCGGGCATTGAAAGAACTCCTCAGAAATCTGAAGGGCCTCTTTGAGACAACCCCAATAGCTATATACATCTCTCAGAAGGGTGTGATTGTTTATGTAAATCCTTCAGGTATAAAGCTACTTGGTTATACCACAGCAGAAGGGTTACTTGGTAAGAAAACTGAGGAATATTTCTTTAGAGATTTCGATGATAAGAAGATTATAGAGGCAATAAATAATGACACTGCTGGACCTGATGTGCTGGAGTGTAAACTTAAAAGGGCAGATGGTGAAGTTATTGATGTTTACGTTTCTATAAATAATTTTATATACAACAGACTACCTGCTGTACAGATGGTTGTTACTGATATAACAAAGAAAAAGGAAGCTGAAGAGGCTGTGAAAAGACTTCTTCAGAATCAGTATGTTTTTAATAGACTATTAAGAATAGGACTTGAATCAAAAGACCTGAAGGAACTTGCAGAGAAGGCCCTTAATGAGATACTCTCAGTCGATTTTATCTCTTTTGAGAAGAGGGGAGCTATATTTCTCTATGATAAGTCTACACAAAAGCTCCGTCTTGTAGCCAATAGAGATTACCCTGAACACATGATTAAGCAGTGTGAAACTTTAAATGTAGGGAGATGTGTATGTACGAAAGTGGCTGAGGATAAGAGTATGTTATATATCTCAAATCAAGACAAAGAGGAGAAATGCATGGAGGAGGCTGAGCATCATCACTGTTGTATCCCGATAATAGAAGGAAATGAAGTCTTAGGAGTAATAGGTCTTTATTTAAGAGATAAAGCCATGTGTTCTGAGATGGAGATAGAATTCTTGAAGGGTGTGGCTGATATCCTCTCAGAGACAATAAGGAGACATATACTTCAGGATGAGCTACTTGAGAAGGAGATGATGTTTTTCTCTGCAGTAGATAATTCACCTGTTCCTATCTTTATATTTAATGATAAAGGAGATATTATCCATATAAATAAGAAATTCTTCGAGATTACGGGATTCAGAAAAGAAGAACTTCAAAATGTCCAGGATTTTATCATAAAGGCCTTTCCTGATCTAAAAGAGGAAGAGATAAAAGAGATAGAAAAATTCTGTACTTCAGTAGAACCATTAAAGAGAGAGGATATAAGGATAAGAACAGTTGACAATAGAGAGAGAATATGGAACATGATGGTTATACCGATAGGGACATGGACTGGTAAGAGGGCAATTATGTGTGTGGCAGAGGATCTGACAGAAGAGAGGAGTTTACAGGAGCAGCTTATCCAGTCACAAAAACTGGAGGCAATAGGAAGGCTTTCAGGCGGTATAGCCCATGATTTCAATAATATACTGAGTGCAATAATAGGCTATGCACAACTGGGACTTCTTAAACTCTCGGAGACAGACCCTTTAAGAAGCAACTTTGAGATAATTCTGAAATCTGCAGAAAAAGCATCACAGTTGATACAGCAATTGCTCGCTTTCAGTAGAAGACAGGTGATGAGGCCTGAAGTGGTAAATCTTAACTCATTACTTGAGAATATGCAGACAATGATCACGAGACTGATAGGAGAAGACATTCAGGTAGAGATTAATAAAAGGGAGGGCCTCTGGAATGTGAAGGTCGACACTGTACAGATGGAACAGGTTATCATGAATCTTGTGGTGAATGCAAGGGATGCAATGCCAAAAGGTGGAAAGCTTATTATAGAGACAGATAATGTGACCCTTGATTCTTCATATGCCCAGACACATAGAGATGTAATACCAGGGGATTATGTAATGTTGTCAATATCTGATACAGGATGTGGAATGACCGAGGAGGTAAAGGCTCATATATTTGAACCTTTCTTTACCACAAAGGAACCAGGAAGAGGAACAGGATTAGGACTTGCCACTGTTTATGGTATTGTGAAGCAGAGTAATGGACATATCTTTGTCTATAGTGAACCAAACAAAGGAACTACATTCAAGATATATCTGCCCAGATATAAAGGAGATAAGGAGAAAAAGTTTGTAGAAAGCGGAAAAGAGGCCATATCTGAAGCCCTTCCCAGAGGTAATGAGACAGTCCTGATTGTGGAGGACGATGAGGATGTCAGAAACTTTACTGTTACACTTCTGAATGAACTCGGCTATACAGTGATTGAGGCAGAGACACCATCTGATGCCCTACATATATGCAATCGATATCATGGCAGGATTCATCTGCTACTGACAGATGTGGTCCTTCCAGAAATGGATGGAAGACAACTGGCGGAGCAGATGAAAGAGACCTGTCCAGAATTGAAGGTTATTTATATGTCAGGATATACAGACAATGTAATTATTAAACATGGGGTTGTTGCTGATAAGGTAACTTTTCTGCAGAAGCCCTTTACCTCTGAGACTCTTGCCAGAACCGTCAGAATGGTCTTAGATTCTTAAAATGTTGTCTGGATTTTATTCTCTATAAGTCTCATATATCTCCTCGAATTTTTTATGTATTTTCTGGAAGGCATTGAGAATTTCTGGATCAAAGTGTTCAGGAAGGGTTCTACCGTCTCCTTCGGTGATTATCTTGAATGCCTTTTCATGATCCAAAGGGGGTTTATAAGGTCTACGGCTTCTGAGGGCATCGTATTGGTCTACTATATTCATAATCCTACCTGACAGATATATCTCCTCGCCCTTAAGTCCTTTTGGATATCCACTTCCATCCCATCGTTCATGATGAGTAAGGGCTATCTCTTCTGCCATTCTGAGATAGGGCGATTCAGAGCCACTTAGAATCTTTGCGCCTATGATAGTATGGGTTTTCATTGTCTCCCATTCTTCTGGATCAAGTTTTCCTGGTTTCAGGAGTATGCTATCGGGTATACCCACCTTTCCAATATCATGCATGGGAGAGGCATAAAATATCGTTTCTACAAAATCTTTATCCATTCCAAGGGTGCGGGCAATCTCTCTTGTATAAAAACTTACCCTTTTTATATGCTGTCCTGTCTCCTCATCTTTGTACTCAGAGGCAAGAGTAAGACGGTATACAGTTTCCATATATGTGAATTTTATCCTTTTGTGGGCTCTGTCAAGATCTTCAAAGGCTTTTTTCAACTGTCGTGTTCTTTCTTCTACCTGTTGTTCCAGTATTTTATTATGATTTTTAAGAAAGTCATAGTATTCCTTAATCTTGAGATGATTTCTCACTCGAAGAGCTAATTCTTCTGAATCTATTGGTTTTGTAAGAAAATCATCTGCTCCTTTTGCTATACCCTGTATTCTGTCATTGCGAGAGGCAAGAGCAGTAACAATGATTATGGGAATATGAGTAGTGTTGTTGTTAGCTTTAAGCCTCTCTGTAGCCTCAAAACCATCCATCTCAGGCATCATTACGTCCATAAGTATTAGGTCAGGCATGCTCTTGTGGGTTTGTTCAATTGCTTCAATTCCATTTTTTGCAGTTATGGTTTCATAACCAAGAGATTCACAGAGTGCTTTAAGAAGTTTGACATTCTTCTCCTCATCATCCACTATTAAAATCTTAGCCTTTTTCATTGATTGATATCCTTTGTTGAACGTTGGTTATTAATGGTATCAGAGTATTTCTGAACTTTCTCAATTAATTCATTAATGCTGAAAGGCTTCATGATATAATCATTAAATCCCTCTGAAAGAAATCTTTCTCTATCTCCTTTCATTGCAAAGGCTGTAAGTGCCAGTACAGGAATATTTTTAAATTCTTCTAAGCTTCTTATTATCTTTACAGCCTTTACTCCATCCATCTTTGGCATATGGATATCCATAAGAATAAGATCAGGTCTCTCCTTTTTTGCGAGTTCTATTCCTTCATAACCATTTTTTGCCTCTATAGGTTCATAACCTATATATATCAGAATGTCTCTTATTAATTTAAGATTAGCCTCATTGTCTTCTACAATAAGAACTTTTCTCATTCTTTCCTCCTTGAATTTATTTTATAAATTGGAATTATGAATTTAAATTTACTTCCCTTTCCAAATTCACTCTCAACCCATATTCTGCCACCATGAGTCTCCACAATTCTTTTACATATTGCAAGACCAAGACCTGTGCCAGGCTGCTTTTTATTGTAAATAGTATTTAGTTGTTGAAATGGTTGAAAAAGTTTAGGAATATCTTCTTCTTTTATACCTATACCTGTATCCTCTACAGTGAATTCAATATAATTATCTTCTTCTTTTCTTGTTCTTATTGTGATGCTTCCACCATCAGGTGTAAATTTTGCTGCATTGGTAAGAAGATTCACTAGTACCTGTTTTAATCTTTTTCTATCTGCTTCTATCTCCAATACTGAATTATCCAGGTCTATACTTATAGTAATTTCATGTTTTATACACTTTTCTCTTATAAAGATTAGACTTTCTTCGATAATTTCTTTTACATTAACTTTTTCATACTCCAATTCAAGCCTTCCTGCTTCTACCTTACTAAGGTCAAGAATATCATTTATTAGCTCCAAGAGATGTTCTCCACTTTCATGGATGTCTCTCAAGTACTCCACTTGCTTTTCTGTTAGAGTCCCTGCTATTCCTTTGAGCATCATCTCTGAAAAGCCTATTATCACATTCAGTGGTGTCCTTAACTCATGAGACATATTGGCAAGAAACTCTGATTTTGCTCTATTTGCCTCTTCTGCTACCATTCTTGCAGTTTCTGCCTCTTGTTTTCTGAGTTGAAGTTCCTGATTGATTGCTTCAAGTTCAAGATTTGTAACTTCTAAGGCTTTTGTCCTTTCTTTTATTCTCCTGTCCATATCTTCTACTAATTTTACATTCTCAATTGCAGTGGCCGCTTGATTAGCAAAAGCTTGGATGATTCTTATTCTGTTTTCAGTAAAAAAGTGGGGTTCTGGGCTATAAAGATTGAGTAAGCCAATTATATCTCCCCCTCTGGAAATAAGAGGTACAGCCATTGAAGATCGATAACCTCTTTTTAATGCCTCTTCTCTCCAAGGTGTAAAGGTGGGCTCTTTTTCTATATCATTTATTACCTGTAGAGTTTTTGTCTTAATTGCCATACCTGTAGGCCCTGAGCCTTCCGGGGAATCATCCCATTTTATTTTTACTTTTGAAAGATATCCTTCATCATGGCCACATACAGATACATTTTTTACATCAAAACTATCCTCTTCAACCATTCCTATCCAGACCATTCGGAGACGGAATACTCTGAGGGCAATCTCACATATTCTCTGATAAACATCCTCTCCTGCTTTCAAGTCCATAAGCATATTTGATGCTTCATTTAGATTTATCAATTCTTCAGAATATCTTTTTAACTCTTCTTCTACCTTCCTTCTCTGACAGGTTTCCACTGTAAGAGCCAGTATATCAGCAAGAGAAGAAGCAAAGTTCATCTCCTCCAATGTCCAGATTCTTGTAGAGCCTGTATGTTCATGACATATTACACCCCACACTTTGCCACCAGCCTTTACAGGAGCATCAAGCATTGAGGTGATACCCTTGGGTATGAGATAGGTCTCTGTAAATTCTGATGTTCGAGGGTCAGTCCATGCATTATTGGCATCAATTACTCTTCCTTCACTCAGTGCTTTGAAATATACAGGATAGTTATTCATAAAAAGTTTTTCTCCTGTGGAATGTCTGTCTTTAGATCTTTCATAAAGGTCTATCAATTCTAAAGTATTTTTATCTTCAGTAAGTTTCCATACTCCCACACGTTCAACTTCAAGAACCTCTGCAGAAGATTCGGTTATCTTTTTTATTAGTTCTTCCAGTCTTCCTTGAGAAAAAGCCTCATCCTTAGTGAGTTTAAGGATAGCCTCATACTGTCTGTTTATTATCCTATTATGTTCTTCTATTTCTTTTATAAGACGGGTATTATTTATTGATATTGCCAGTGTATTTGCCAGTGAGGATACAAGAGTTTCATCTTCTTCCGAGAAAGCTTCATTATTATATTTATCTGCAAAGTATAGTCTTCCTATAACTTCTCCCTTGAATTTTATAGGTACTCCTAAGAATGTCTTCATCTTAGGATGTCCTTCAGGGAATCCAACTGAATAAGGATGTGTTGATATATCATCTACCCTGATTGATTCACCCTCTTTTAGAAGATAGCCAAGAAGTCCTCTGCCTTGTGGTAGTCCATGCTTTTCTTTTAATTCTTTATATGTCTCAGGTGCAACTCCTGATACAACGAAGTATTCATATCCTCCTCTTTTATCTAATATACCTATAGCTCCATATTTTGCTTCCAAGAGCCTACAGGCTTCGTCTACTGTGACTTTAAGAAGTTCTTGAAAGTTGATATGAGAGATCATACGGTTTGTTGCATCAAGAAGCCCTTGCAGGTCCTTTATAAGTTTTTCGTTTCTTTTGAAGGTTTCTTTTAGGCTGGCTGACATAGTAGTAAACTTTTGTGCAAGGATTTCGAGTTCATCACCTGTCTTTATGTGTATATTGATATCAAAATTACCTTTCTCCAATTCTTCTGCAGCCTTTCTAAGCCTACGAAGAGGCAATGTAATGGTTTGTCTTACAATAAAAACTACAAAAACAGAAGTGATAATAAATATACCAAGCATATAAAGACGCAGTTTATCAGTTTCAATTACCTCTCTTTCATGATGATTTTCCAAGAGTTTTACAAATCTGTCTATTTCGTGTACATATTCCTGTACACTTCTGTCATACTCAGCCATAGCAATTCTTACCTCTTCTTCTGTAAGATGTTCTGGTAGATTTACCACCTCAAAGAGTACTGGCTTAAATTTTTCTTTCCACTTTTTTTCGATTTTTTCTAATACATTAAGGGCTTCCTTATGTTTAAGTGGTCTGAGACCGATTACTTCGTTCCCTTTTTTAATTTGTTTTATAATACCTTCGAATATTTTTGCTTTATTCTTTATTTCTCTTATGATATTTTCTCTTGTATAAGGACTTATAAAATCCTTCTCTGCCAATTTTTGGAGTGCCCAAGCTATTTCAAAAGTTCTGAATCTCAACTGTCCTGCAAGATTTATCCTTGTTGCCTCTCCCTTCATATCATGTGTAAATTTGAAGCCAATATATACATAGGATGCAAAAAATAGGAGTAATAAAAGGCTAATAAATATGAATCTTATTGTTATAGATCTTGATTTAAACATAGAATCTTTATTAGACTCCCTCTGAAAATATTATACTCATAATAGAGAATCCAGTTTTTGTAGAAGCGCATCCACATTAATAGGTTTGTTCAGAAAGTCGTCCACTTCTATGTCTCCTTTCAGACTCAGGTGGGCACTTATACCAAGGATGGGAATATTCTTTGTCTCTTTGTAAGCCTTTAGCTTATCTGCAAGCTCAATCCCTGACATGAAGGGCATAAGCATATCAGTAATAATGAGATCAAAGTCTGCATCTGAGGAAAGATACTCAATAGCCTCTTCTCCTCCCTCTACAACCACTACCTCATATCCCTTCCACTCAAGTATATCCTTTAAAAGCTTTCTGCTTTTATAATCATCATCAACAATAAGAATACGTTTTTTAATCGGTTCCATCTCTTCCCTCCTAATTCTAATTCGGCTATTTGTAAAAGTTACTTTACCCGTCCCCCCCCTTAAATTATCTCATAAGTTGGGATAGAAAATGCAATATAAAAACGCCAGAGGAATAAGTTTCAATAAGGCTCATGTAAACTGAAGAAGGGAGAGTCCACTCTTTGGGTCCATAATCCTCTCTGCAGATATTCCAGTTACTTCAAGGATAATCGCCTCAATTATCAGGAATACCTCTGAGTATTTTCTAAGACAGCCCACCTTGACACTGTCTCTCTTACCATAGGCACTATGCAGATGAATTTTAGGCTCATCAGCCTCCCAGAATACTGTACCAATACCAAGTACTTCGTGACTCTCTCTCAGTTCACGCCATATGGGTTTTGGAGGCATCTGTTCTGTCTCAGGACCAACAACAAATTCACCCTTTTTCAATCCTCCTATCAGAAAGAAGACGGCTCCTCTGATATTCTCCTTTATACATATATCTTTTATACCTTTAAGGAGGTCTTCACTATCAGAGAACTTTGCTACAACGACACGCCCGATACTTCCTACTCTATAATCCATAATTATTCCCCTCTGAGATAATTTAGATATTCTTCCAGAGATTGTATCTCTGTAAGAGTGGGGACCACAAGGTCTGCTCCTGCTTTTTGCAGAGTATCTGCATCATAGGGTCCTGTGCAGACCCCTATACATCTTGCACCATGTACCTTTGCACATTCTACATCCCTTGGGGTATCACCCACTATTACACATCTTTCAGGTGTAAAAGAGACACCATTGTTGGAGAATCTCTCCAGTGCGATAGGCAGTAACATGTTCCTGTCTTCGTGGTCTGAGCCAAAGGCACCTGTAGGGAAGTATGGATTCAGTCCAAAAGGATTCAGTTTTATCCTTGCCCCTTTCTCTAAGTTTCCTGTGAGAAGACCGAGATGGTACGCCCTTTCTCTTAGATACTCAAGAAAGTCTCCTACTCCAGGCATCATCTTCTTCCAGGGATTTTCTATCTCTTCTTCAAGAAAGTGGAGATAACTCTGTACCATTGCATTGAGGTTCTCTTCTGTTACAGGTATTCCATGGACCTTTAATCCCTCTTTCATTATCTGGATATCGGTCTTCCCTGCCATACTTATTCCTCTAAAAGCATCTTTAATTCCAAAAAGGGTGAAAAAGGCCTTATTCAGGGATCTGGTACCTGCCTCACCAGAGCTTATTAATGTTCCATCAATATCAAATAAAATAAGCATGTTTAAATTATTTTACCTTTAATTTCTTTATACTCTCAAGAGTCTCTTCTGCCTTTTTAAGATTTTCACCAAACCCTTGCCAGTCTTCCTGTTTTAATGCCTCTTTTGCCTTTCTCATAAATTCAAGGGCCTTAAGTGCTGCATCAACAGGAGTTAATCGCTCTTCAGAAGGCTCTTTTATTTTTTTCTCAGGCAGCAAGACACCTTTGAAGAGACTCTTAATTGCTTCTTCCAAAGTTTCCTTCATCACTACTTTGTCTCCATAAGCCACAATCACCCTTCTCAACTCAGGCAGTCCAACCCTGTCTGTTGCTACTAAATAGAGAGGCTGGACATAAAGTAGAGATCTCTCAATAGGAATTATAAGTAGGCTACCCCTTATCACATCAGAGCCCCTCTGTCCCCACAGGGTTAGCTGTTGTGATATATATGCATTCTGGTCTATACGTGCATCAATCTGTCTGGGACCAAAAACGAGTCTATCACGAGGAAAGGTATAAACCACAATTTCTCCATAGTGTTTGCCATCACAACGGGCTGCCATCCAGGCTGCAAGATTATCCCTCTTTGAGGGGGTAAAAGGCACAAGAAGTACAAACTCTTCTCTGTCTCCCTCAGGCAAACGGAGGATTATATAATATGGTTCCATCTTCTTGCCCTTGTATACAGGTATCTCCCAAAGGTCCTCTTTATTGTAGAAGACCCTTGGGTCTGTCATATGGTATGTAGCAAACATCCTTGCCTGGATCTTCATTAATGTTCGAGGATAACGGATATGTAATCTCAGATCCTCAGGCATATCATCTATATCTTTAAATAAAGAAGGGTATATGCTTCTGTAGGTATTTATTATTATGTCACTGCTGTCCACCACAAAGAACCTTACAGTTCCGTTGTAGGCATCTATCACAACCTTTACAGGATTGCGGATATAGTTAAGTCCTCCTCTTATAGGCTCAGAGTATGGCATGCTGGTTGAGTATGTGTAGGCATCTATAAACCAATAGAGTTTTCCATCCTTCCCCACCACCATATAGGGGTCTGAATCATAAGCCATAAAGGGAGCGATCCTTTCTGCCCTTTCGAGAATATTCCGATAGTAAAGGATTCTGCTGTTGGATGTTATATCAGAAGAAAGTACAATCTTTAAGCTTCCAAACTTGAGTGCAAAGAGAAATCTTAGTGGAAAAGAGGAGAGTCTTATGCCGCCTGAGCCTTCATAGTGGGTATATACATTGCCTGTAGAAGTGGGATAACTGAATTCCTTCACCTTTGTATTCACAATCACATATTCATTCGCTTTTTCACCAAAGTATATCTCTGGTCTTTTAACTGAGATATTCTCGGTAGAGGTGGGTGGTATATCTTTCATTATAAACTCTGGGAGCCCTTCTTTGGTTATACCACTGACAGAACCCATTGCGAGCCCTATACCATGTGTATAAACGAGCCTTTCATTAATCCATGACTTGCCAGGAAGGTCTTCATAGGAGAGTTCTCTTGGAGAGAGCATCACCTGTATGTATCGTCCATTTAGTCTATAGCGATCATTGTCTACATCTATGAATTTATAGTATGTCCTTATCTGTTGAAGTTGGCTGTATGTTTTTAGAAGAGGTTCCTCATCCCATAAACGTATATTCCTTATTGTGGATATGTTTTTCTGTATATCAGAGTACTGAAGTGACTCAGATACATTAAAGGGTTTGACAGTAATTCTCTCAAGGTCATATCCGAGACGTGTGAACTTTATATGATGCTCTATATAGGGCTTTTCCAATTCTATCTCATTAGGAGTGACCTTAAGGCTCTGAAGCATTGAAGGATAAAGATTAAGCCCTACAAGATAAAAGACAAGGAAAAGTCCGAGAGGAAATACTGCTGCTATTATCTTCTTTCTTGTCATGGCAAAGAAGAAACCTATTGCTGTCAGTACACCAAGAATACACATTATATTGAGCATAAGTAGCCTTGCATGTACGTCTGTATAAGATGCCCCAAACAGTATATTGTGGCGACTAAAGAGAAGTCCGTATCTGTCGAGATAGAATTTTGTTGTGAGTGAAAGGATCAGAAGAGATGTGAGCAGGGATACATGGGTTTTTGAGAATCTATTTATGCTGAAAAGCCCTTCTACATAGGTTATTCCACCTCTTAATATGTAGTTTATAGCGGTAATAAAGAGTGTGAAGAGTATTACTGCTGTGGCTGTTTTGTTGAGAAATTTCAGAAAGGGGAGTTTAAACATATAAAAGGAGATATCCATTCCGAAAATGGGGTCTTCAATACCTGCAGTTTGTGCATTTGAAAAAAGTAGATACTCTTTCCAGTATTGACTTCCTTGTATGGCAGCGAATATAAATACAAAAATCGAGAGATATAATGAGATGATTTTTACTATTCTTCCAACATCATATTTTTTGAGACCATATATGTTTTTATCTATGAAATAGACCCTTGCCTGGGGGAACTCGTATCGGTTTGCAAGGAGGATATTCAGGAGATAAAAGAATGTACTGGCCAGTCCTACAACAGCTCCCAGATAAAGCTTTGTGAAGAGTTCTTTTACAAAAACAGACCTGTATCCTACTTCTTTGAAGAATAGAAAGTCTGTATAAAAATCTATTGAGGTAAAAAGACTTATAATAATAAGGAGTACTCCTGTGGAGATAAGGAGAAAGAAGATACTTCTTTTCATAACTATTTCTCCAGGGCCTTCTTTTTTTCGATTATATCATCTGCCCAGCTCAAGGCTGCAGATACAGTAGGGAATCCGATAGTGCTTGTAAGAAGTACTATTGCATGATAGATTTCTTCAGCCGTGGCACCTGCCTCAAGGGCCCTTCTTGTGTGGCTATGGACAGCCCCCTCTGAACGGATAGCGGCTGCCGCCGCCAATTGTATAAGATGGGATGTCTTCTCGTCAATAGGACCAGATCGGCGGGCTACCTTTCCCACTCTGTTTACTGCATTAAAGAGTTCTTTAAATCTCTTTTTGATATTTATATACTGCTCTGGTAGTCTCTCCTTGCCCATAATATTCCTCCTCAAAATTAAAATACCCTGCGGTTTACCGCAGGGAGTTACATTAGATTATAACCTATTAAGAATAAGAAATATTAAATAATCTCATGAAGCTCGGATAGATTTTCTATTACAGCATCTGCATGTCTTGAGTCTCTGTTTTTTTCTGTCCTTATGAAGATTGCCCGTGCACCTACTGCTTTTGCCATCTGCATATCTGTATCTTTGTCACCAACCACAACAGAACTTTTTAAGTCTATCCCATACTCTGCCCTTGCCTTCAGAAGCATTCCTGGTGAAGGTTTTCTACAGGCACAGTTTTCCTCAGGATGATGAGGACAGTAATAGAAGGCCTCAAATCCATAGTCATCAATAAATATCTTATTAATTTCTTCATTCACGCTCCTGTCTACCAAGCCTCTTGCGATTCCTGATTGGTTGCTAACCCCAATAAGAAGAAATCCTTTTTCTTTCAGACGGTAGAGATGTTGTACTTCAGGATATATGTGTAAATCTTTTTTGTTATTTAGGTAATGGGCATCGTGGCAGAGGGTACCATCCCTGTCAAAAAATACCGCTTTCTTCTGAGGCAACAGATTAGTTATTGTCTCGAAGACCTCTTCAGGTGAGATCTTCTTGAGACATAGGGGTTCTCCCTTTCGGCAATCTCTTTCAAAACAGGGACTGCATTCAACCTTTTTAAATAAGACTCTGGCAGGTATATCAAACTCTATCCTTGAGTTTAATCCTACTGCGAGGGGGTCTACAAAGGATGGGGGTCCTGTAAGCTCAGGATCAGTTGAACCAAATATTGCTACAAGGGGGGTCCCTACTGCATAGGCAAGGTGCATAGGTCCTGAGTCATTCGTGATTACCACATCAGCCTGGCTCAGGATTCCTATAAGTTGTCTTAGACTGGTTCTTCCAGTGAGATTCATTATGCTGTCTCTTTCTTTCAGACCTTTTAGAATCTCTTCTGTTACAATCTGCTCTGCTTGTGAGCCTGTGATTACTATACTACCCTCAAGGCGGTTTATCACCATTTCTGCAAGTCTTGAAAAGTACTCTGTAGGCCATCTCTTTGCAGAGCCATAAGTGGCTCCTGGATTAAGAACTACGATGGGTCTTCTGAGGACTTCCAGTTTTCTTTGGGCATCCATTCTTTCTTGCAGAGTTAGGTATATCCAGGGATGGCAGTATACTGTATCGATACCATCTTCCTTCAAGAGATTTAGATAATAGAGTGTATGATGGAGCCTTTTTGTTTTTTCATTTATTTCTATGGCCTTTGTGAGCAGGAATCCTCTTGCATCTCTGTTATATCCAATCCTTTCAGGTATTCCACTGAGATACACAAGGGCTGCAGCATCAAAGGCATTCTGAAGGACTATAGCCTTGCTGAAGGAATACTTCTTCAGGGTTCTTGAGGCAAGAATTTTTCCCTTTACACCCTTGTATTCATCTCTGTATTCGATTATATGATTAATGTGAGGGTTATGAAGGAAGACCTCAGAGACCCATTTCTTTACCATAAGATATATCTCTTCTTCTTTAAAGGCATTTCTTATACATCTAAGGGCAGGCAGAGTCATTACTGCATCACCTATCCAATTAACCCCTCTTATAAAAATTCTATTTGCCAATATTAATTCTCCAAAACAATTTAAAGGGCTTCTTTCTCCCTCGTACATTTTTGGGAGAAAGGAGGGATCCGGTCTAAGTTATTAAAGGTTTTTAAAATATTATATCATAACACTTCTGAATAAGGGCTAAGGCATATTTATCAGGATGTCATATGTTCCAATGGATACCTTATCTGCTATCCCCTTCTCCCACAGAAGAGAGGTTACTTCTTTCGTAGACCTTTTGGGTACCATCAAAGTGAGTTTTACACCAGCCTCTATAATCTCTTTCCATCGGTTGGCAGCCTCTTCTGAAATTGTTGCCTCTGTCTCTACCTCAACCACCGCAAGCACTATGCCATGATTGGCAAGTATAAGGTCTGGATATTGCCCCTTGAATTCGTGTTTCTTTTTTCCAAGATTATCCTTAATCTCTTTGTAGTCTCTTGAAAGTCTTGTCTTTAGTGTCTCAACAAGCCAATCATGAATTAACCTTTCTTTTTCCATGTCCTCTCAAACTCCTTTATTTTTTGGAGTCTCTTCTGATATCTCTCCAGTGCTTTGAACTCGGCAGAAAGAAAGGCCTTTACAACCTCTTTTGCAAGCTCCTCTCCCACAACCCTTGCACCGAGACATAGGATATTCATATCATCATCCTCAACACCCTGTCTTGCAGAGTAGGTGTCATGACAGACGGCAGCTCTTATGCCTCTGAACTTATTTGCTGCTATACAGGCACCTACACCACTTCCACATATAAGAATTCCCCTCTCTGCTTCAGAATTGATCACCTTCTCTGCCACAGCTTTTGCATAGTCAGGATAATCCGAAGGTTCATCATCATAGGCACCCACATCAATAACCTCATACCCATGGTGCAGGAGAAAATCTAAGAGGCTATTTTTGAGATGATAGCCTCCATGGTCTGCACCAATGACCACCTTCATGGCATTACAGCTCCCTGTGCTGCTGAAGAGACCACTGTGGCGTATCTGCTGAGGTATCCTTTCTTTATCTTAGGCTCAGGTCTCTTCCATTTCTTGAGCCTCTTTTTAATCTCTCCCTCGGATACAAGAAGCTCCAGCTTCCTGGCAGGTATGTCAATTCTTATTCTGTCACCATTTTTTACTACCGCAATAGGGCCTCCCTCCATCGCCTCTGGAGATATATGACCTATACAGGGCCCTCTTGTGCCTCCAGAGAATCTGCCGTCTGTAATTAAGGCTACTGATTCACTCAGGCCCATACCTGCAATAGTAGCCGTAGGTGAAAGCATTTCTCTCATACCAGGCCCCCCCTTAGGCCCTTCGTATCTTATTACAACCACATCGCCCGCCTTAATCTTGCCGTGAAGAATCGCCTTCATTGCTTCTTCTTCTGAATCGAAGACTTTTGCCACTCCTTCAAATTTCATCATCTTCTCACTTACAGCAGTCTGTTTAACTACCGCACCATCAGGGGCAAGGTTTCCTTTAAGTATGGCAATTCCTCCCTCCTTATGGTGTGGGTTATCCAATGGTCTTATCACTTCAGGGTCAACCACCTCTGCCTCATCAGCAATCTTATGGGTCTTTTTACCGCTGACTGTAGATGTATTATGCAGTAGTGACCTAAGTCTCTTTAGCACCGCTGGGATGCCACCTGCATGGTGGAGGTCCTCAAGGTAGTATCTGCCTGCAGGGAGCATGTCAGCAAGATGGGGTGTGGTTCTGCTCAGTTCATCAAAGACCTCTAAAGGGAGTTTCACTCCTGCCTCTTTTGCTATAGCAGGTATATGAAGCACTGTATTTGTTGAGCCTCCAAGTGCCATATCCACTCTTATTGCGTTCTCAAAGGCCTTTCGTGTCATTATCTTTCTTGGTGTTATATTCTTTTTAATAAGCTCTACGATTCTTCTTCCACTTTCAAAGGCTAAACGTCTCTTTTCAGAGTCAATGGCGAGAGCTGTAGCACAGTAAGGCAGACTCATGCCAAGGGCCTCGGTGACACAGGCCATTGTATTGGCTGTATACATGCCCTGACAGGAGCCGGCTCCAGGGCATGCACAGAGCTCAAGCTGTTTCAGTTCTTTGTCATCAATTAGTCCTTTTTTGTATTTTCCAATCGCCTCAAAGGTGTCATTTACAAGGGACAGTCTCTTGCCTCGTAGATGGCCTGAGTGCATCGGCCCGGCTGTGACGATTATAGTAGGGATGTCAAGTCTTCCTGCTGCCATAAGCATACCAGGAGTGATTTTATCACAGTTTGTCAGAAGCACAAGCCCATCAAACTGGTGAGCCTCTGCAATAGTCTCAACCATATCAGCAATGAGCTCTCTTGAAGGCAGGGAATAATGCATCCCTCTGTGGCCCATTGCAATTCCATCACATATTCCAGGTATACCAAAAAAGAAGGGATATCCACCACCTGTATGAATACCCTTCTCAATGAATCTTTCGAGGTCCCGCATCCCGATATGTCCTGGGATGATATCTGTAAAGCTGGTTGCTACACCAATAAAGGGTTTCTCTATCTCTGAAGAGGGTATTCCTGTAGCATACAGTAGTGCCCTATGGGGTACCCGTTCAAGGCCTTCCTTAATTGTCTTACTTCTCACTTTGTCCTCCATTACCCCTTTTGTACTGTCTTATAAGTTCTGCCATTCTATCTTTCTTTGCAAGCTTCTGTTTTTTTATCTTCTTTATCTCCATCTCCTCTTCGGGAGTTAAATAATACTTACTATTGAATTCTTGCAGTTTTTCCTCAAGACTACGGTGTTCCTCTTCCAGCTTCTGAAACTCAGGGTTCTCTCTCCTGAGCACCTCAATGATATCCCTTTCTTTCATTAAAGACCTCCTTCCCCGTCTTTATGAGACGGATATTAATTCTACCCACCTATGGTGGGAGTATTCAGTGTGTGATTCTTTCTGCCAATTCATAGGAATTCTGTATACAATCATTGAAGCCTATTCCTCTGTAGGCATTCCCTGTGAGATACAGGCCTTTGAAATCCTTTAGTATCTCATCTATTCTCTGTAGTCGTTCTGGGTGGCCGAGGATATACTGGGGAATTGCCCGTTCATGTCGGTAAACCTTTGAGAACTCTACAGGGGCATCAATACCCATAATCTCTCTCAGTTCATCAAGCACAAGGCTGATAAGCTCTTCATCATCTTTCATTGCCAGCTCTGGTGACCTTGCACCACCAACCATACTCCTTAAAAGTACATAACCCTCAGGAGCACGATTGGGGAAAATGCTTGAGTCCCAGAGGGTCCCAAGTATTCTTCTCCTTTCCTTTGAAGGCACGAGAAAACCGAAACCATTAAGTGATGCCTCAATATCTTCATATCTGAATCCTATACATACAACTGATACTGCAGGATAGGGGATTTCTGAAAGAATACTTGAAAGTTCCGTTGACATTTTTTTCAGTATCCTTGAAGCCTCGTATGCAGGACAGGCAAGTATCACCAGATCAGAGTTCAGTTCTTTACCATCTGAGGTGAAGACCTTGTAACCTTTATCTATTTTATGGACCTCTTCAACCCTTGTTGAAAGCACCAGCTTATCTGAGAGTATTTCTCTTAGTTTTGTAATCACTGTCTCCATGCCATTGTAGAATGAGGTGAGTATGCCAGAAGGGGAGGGTCCTACAGGCTTTCCTGTCTTTTTTGCCTCTCTCTGGAGCTTGATGAGTGCCTTTATAAGGCTACCATACCGTTTTTCAAGTTCGTATATCCTTGGAAAACAGCTCTTCAAAGAGAGCCTCTCTGCATCACCTGCATAAATTCCGATAGCCATTGGCTCAATCAGTTTCTCATATGCCTCTCTACCGAGTCTTCTTATTGCAAAAGATGCAAGAGATTCATCATCTCTGTCTCCCTTTGGTATAATGATTTCATACAGAAGTCTTCCCTTACCACAAGGGCTCAGTAGTCCTGACAGAAGAAAGGATTGTAGGTTCTCTGGCAACTGATGTAATTTCCCATTGAAGTATACAAACCGCCGCCTTGCTGCATCACTGCTTCTGAGGGGTTGAAGCTGAAGTTCTTTGATGAATGTGAGAGTAAGGGGTCTGTTATTAAGAAAACCATTTACTGCTGCCTCGCAGAGAAATCCCTTCTGTCTGTCTGTGAATATCTTTCCACCAGGCCTCTCTGCTGCCTCAAAAATTGTTATTTTTGTATCTGGTCTGTTTTTTAAGATAAAATAGGCAAGAGATAATCCTGAGATGCCACCACCAACAATGGTGATTTTCATCTCAGGAGACTCCTATCTGCCCTTACTCGGGGGGACATCTATTTTAATTATATCATCTTTGATGTATAATTGCTACCCCAAAATTGAGTTTAGGAGCTTGCATTATTAAAGTAACGATTTAACAATGGCTAACTAAGTCCTTGATATTAATATAATAATATTTTGATGTATAAATAATTTCCTCAAATATGATATATTAAAAACAATCATACACAGAAAGGGGTAACAGGATGTCTGTACCTGTAAAGATAAAGATAGGTGATCTTGTACTTGATGCCCTCCTGTTTGATACTCCTACAGGAAGGGCTGTTTCAGAGATGCTTCCGATTGAGAGTTCCTTTAATGTCTGGGGAGATGAGTTTTATTTTGAGATAGATCTTTCGATGGAGCTTGATGAGACTGCCACAACAGATGTGAATATAGGGGATATTGGATACTGGCCTCCTGGCAGGGCAATCGCCATATTCTTTGGTCCTACACCAATGAGCACCACAGACAAGCCTGTACCAGCCAGTGAAGTGAATATTATAGGGAGAATCCCATCTGGTGCAGAGAGACTGAAGGAATACAAGGGAGCAGAGAAGATAATCCTTACAAGGTCAGAATAGTATAACGACTTTAAGTGACTCTTCTGCCTTTGCCACAAGGTTATACGCTTCAGAGGTTTTCTCTATGGGAAATCTGTGGGTAATAAATTTTTCAGCTTCTATTACACCAACCTCTATTAATTTCATGGCCTCTCGTGTATCCTCAGGACCACAGGAATAGGATGTTATAAGGTTTATATCTCTGAAATATAGATAGTTTGGTTCCACTGAAAGAGTCTCACCTGGAGGGGTAGGTGTGAAGAAGACCACAGTACCTCCTCTGCCTACTGTCTCTATGGCGGTCTCTATCGCCTGAATACTATAGGGGCCAACTATAACAATCTCAGGACCTCTTCCTCCTGTTATTCTGTAGACAGCATCTCTGAGGTCTTCTTTGTTTACATCTATTGTGTAGTCAGCACCGGCTTCAAGGGCCTTTTTTAATCTAAAAGAAACCATGTCTGCACCAATTATTGTATTGACACCATAGTGTCTTGCCAAGGCAATATGAAGCATCCCCATAATACCCAGGCCGATAACGAGCAGAGTATCTCCCTCTTTTATAAGTGCTCTCCTTAGTGATTTAACCACACACGCAGTAGGTTCTATAAGGGTGGCTGCTTCAAAACTCATTCCATCAGGCAGCTTAAGGGTATCCACCCTCAAGTTCTGCTCTGGCACAAGTATGTATTCAGATATACCTCCTGGGATGATCTTTGATCTTCTCCATGCCTCACATTGCACATGGTCTCCTCTCATACAGTATCTACAGCTCATACAGGGTGCATGATGATGGACAAATACTCTATCACCTTCTTTAAAATCCCTCACTCCTCTGCCTATCTCTACAATCTCACCTGCTGGTTCATGTCCAAGCACAAGGGGGGCCTTCTTCTCAATATACCAGGGCATCACATCACCAGTGCATATTCCGCATGCCCCTGTCTTTATCAATGCTTCACCCTTAGAAACCTTGGGTATAGGTTCTTCTTCGATCCTTATATCTCCAAATTTATAAAGCCTTGCTACTTTCATGATCTTAAGGCAGTATAGCGAATTTTATCCCTTCTCCTCTGGACAGAAGCTCAAAGGCCTTTTTTATATCTTTCAAAGAATACTGGGATGTGATAAGTTTTTGGAGATCAAGCCTTTTGTCAGTAATAAGCTCTGCTGCCTTTCTTACATCCTTAGGAGTAAAATGGAAAGAACCCAAGAGGGTGATCTCATCATAGTGTAATCTCTTTGTCTGATATACTACAGTGGTACCTGGTTTGCAACCACCAAAAAGTATAACTCTACCCCCTTTTCTTACAAGATTTACAGACTCCTGCCAAACTTCCACCTGTCCTGTACATTCTACAACCAAGTCATAGCCGAGGCTACCTGTGTATTTCTGGATTATCTCTCCAATCCCCTCAGGGGTTGATGTAACCTTTGCACCCATCTCTGAGGCAATAGAGAGCCTCTTCCGGTTTTTGTCCAATACTGTTACTTCTATTTTATGAAGGTTTAAAAATGCGAGATGGAGCAGTCCTATAGGGCCTGCACCAATGATGAGAGCATGTTCTATATCCTGAAGATCAATTTTATTATAAGGGTGGATCACACATGAGAGGGGTTCCAGTATGGCAGCCTCAGTAAAGGATATATTCTCGGGTTTGAGGAATAGATTTTCTTTTACTATATGTGCAGGTATAAGGAGATATTCTGAGTATGTTCCGAGAACTTTTTCTTCCATCAGCCTTTCACAGAGGTTATAAAGTCCTTTCATGCAATAAAGGCACCTATGACATGGAGCACTATTGACACCCATTACAGGGTCACCTTCTTTAAAGTTCTTCACCTCTTTTCCTGTCTTTACAATAATTCCACTGTACTCATGTCCAAAGGGTCCTGGCATAGGGATTAAGGGATGTCCCCTCAGAAATGCCTTCAGGTCAGTACCACAGGTTAGGGCGGTTGATACTTTAATTAGTACCTCACCTTCTTTTGGTTCTGGTATAGGAGTCTCTCTGAGTTCAATCTTACCTGGTGATACTAATATCGCCTGAAGCATCAGAACTCCATCTTTCCACCCATCAGCTGTCCTATTACTGCAGCAAACACAAAAAGGGGAATATATTTATAGTCAAGATTTGATAATTTTCTTAATAGAAATATAAAGGGGATAGGTATATGAATATAGAGAAACCACTTCAGAGAAAACCTCTTTGCCCTTGCCCTAAGTATTCCAAAGGGTAGATTTAGTATATAGGTGAAAAGGAGTATACAGAAAATAAGGATAAGTTCTGTAAGCATGATGTTTAATTATAAAATAGATTCTATCCTTGAGACAAGCTCAGATGAGGTTTTTGTTTTGGTATTTCAATATTACATCTCTTAAAGAGAGATCTTTCAGTGTTTCCTCTATAGCCCCTTCTATTTTATTTATTATCTCATCTACTCCAGAAACCCTTGGAAGTCTCTTCTCTACATTAAAGACCTCTTCTTCTGATGTCCTTACAGCCTTTATAACTCCATTGAGCTTTATAGTATCCATATCTTTGCTTAACACATAGCCTGGAGGCTCATCATTCGTTTCAATTATAAAGTCCTTCTTTTTTAACAACTCTACAATGTCATACACAGGCTCAACAGGAATTTGGAGATACTCCACCAAGGTGTTTATATTCCAAGGGGAGCTACCTTTATAATGGTGTACTCCTATAAGGAACATGACGGTCAGTGCAAGCCTCTCCTTGAGTCTATTACTTAAGAGCATTGCTTCTGGTTTAATTGACAGAAGCTGTGGATACTGGTGGTAGAAGGATACAGAGGCACCAACCAAGAGAATAAGCCAGCTGAGATAGAGCCATATAAGAAATAGAATCATAATTGCGAATCCAGAGTATATTGCTGCATATTTTGTTGAGGAGACCACAAAGGATGCAAATGCCCAACCTGTACTCTCCCACAGGACACCTCCAAAGATGCCTCCCACAAGGGCTGATCTGAAATTGACCTTGGTATTTGGGACAAAGATATATATAAAAGTAAAAGCAGCACATATAAGCACATAGGGTAGTAGCTTACCCGTGTAGGTTATAATTATACCCAATGGTTGTACAGAGGTGATGGTCTTCATCAGGGAAGTACTCATAACAGAGGCTGTTATACCCATAGCAGAGAAGACAAGTACAGGTCCTATCAGAAGCACACTCATATAGTCACTGAATCTTCTTGCAAAACTCCTTGTGTGTTTTACCCTCCATATATGATTAAAAGTATCCTCGATCTTTTTGATCAGTGATATCACTGTGTATATCAAAAGGCCAAGGCCTGCAGAACCTAGTATTCCCACTTTTATGTTCTCCACAAAACCTATTATCCGTTCTGTCAGCTCTGCCCCTTTAGGCCCAAGAGGTGATAAAAAATTCTGGAGCACAGGTTCAATCTGGTTATGGATCCCAAAGGCCTTCAGCACAGAGAAACTGACAGCAAGAAGCGGAACAATTGAGAGGATAGTAGTGTATACAAGACTCATAGCCCTGAGATTAAGTTCTCCTTTTATAAATTCTCTAAAGGTGAGATATAGGAGTCTAAGAAGATTGATGAGTATTCCTGTTAATCTATTTCTTTTCTTGAGGTCTATATTCCACAGGTCCTGCAGAAAGAATTGGTCAATCTTCTTGACAATATTTGTCATTTTTTACTCCTCGCCCTTGTCTGTTAAGTATATTTTACAATATGTCTCTTTAAAATAGATTTTTTCAGAATAACCGTGTATAATATTTATGGCATTAATTTTTAAATTTTTAAAATCTTAAAGGAAAGGAGGTGAATGAGTGGGAAGTGTTAAAAAGTGGCGTAAGAAGAAGATAAATAAACATAAACATAGAAAACTCCGTAGAAGAATGAAACATAGAAGATAAAATAATCCTTATAGAGGTATTGATTAATGAAAGAAGAGAGGATTTTGCAGGAGAGAATAAAACTTCTGGAGAAAGAGGTACAGACCCTTACGGTAGAGATACAGAAACTCAGTGCTGTTTTATCCTTATATCAAGAACTCAGCACAGAGATTAAGGGTATAAAGCTCTTTCTTGGAAGGGTCTACCCTGAGTTTAAAAGCCAGTTTCCAGAGATTCTGAGAAAACTACAGCCTAATAGAGCAAAATAGAAATTCATTTAATGAATTGAAAAGAGATATTCTTTTCAAGAGGGGGCGTCAGAGAGGCCCTTTAATTCTATTTATCCATGGGCTGGGAATGGATAAAAATTTCTGGGCCGATCCTATTAAGTCAAAACTCTTGCAGGGTAAAATACCTTTAGGATTCCTCTTTGCAAAGGCTCCTTCTGGATTGGAAGAAAATAAGAAGATTACCTTAGGAAGATTACCTGAGATTATAGAGTCTCCATTTCATGATCTTGTTAAGGAAGGATTCACAGTCCTTGCATATTCACAACAGAGGCCTGCTGCGGACATTGAAATATTAATTAAAGAACTAAAAGAGATACTTAATTACTATGAAAAATATACAGAACAGGGTATCCTGTTTATAACCCATAGCAGGGGAGGGCTGGTAGCAAGAAAGGCGATTGAACACCTAAATATTAAATGTATCGCCATAGTAACAGTGGCGACACCCCATGGAGGAAGTAAAATAGCCTCTTTTGCTACCCATCTTTCAGCAATTACACGCCTTCTCAATCCCTTTCTTCAAAGCAAAAATCAGAAGCTGGTAGTGTCAAAGACAGTAAAAAATGTAGTTGATCTGCTTCATAGTAAAGCGATTAAAGAGTTGACACCAGGCTCCCCATTCTTGAACTCTCTGAATGACAAAGCTTTAAAAAGAATAAAGGTTATGTCAATCGGAGGTAGTAACCCGACCCTTTTCTCTTTATATAAATGGCATAAGAATTGCAAAAAATATGAAGAGGTGTTCAGAATACCTGACATATTAACAGAGCATCTTCCAGAGGCTATTTTGCCTGAGGAGATTATAAAGGGCAAGGGAGACTCACTTGTGAGTATTAAGAGTGCTGAAGCACCTTATGCTGACAGACATCTTAACTTTCATTTTAATCATGCCTCTCTTGTGTTTCATAGAGAAGTAAGAGAGGCTATCAAGGATTTTTTGGGAGAAGTATTGTGATCGTTGATATTGTCATACCTTTGACACTTGTCCTTGTATTGATAATACTCTTTTTTATTTTAAAGAGATATAGATTGAATAAAATCAAGGAGACTGAATATCTACAGACTATAAGAGAGCTAAATATACTGAATGAATATGCCTCGTCTCTTAATATCATTCTCAACAAGGAAGAGGTTTTTGATATCATTGTTGAGAAGATTAAAGAGCTTCTGAAAGCAGAGAAGTCAGCAATAATACTGGTTGATGACGATAGGGTGGTAGAGTTTTATACATCTCTTGGACCTACAGGGGAGTGTAAATTTGAACTGGGAGGAACTCTAAAGAAGGTGATAAAAGAGGTGACAACAATTAGAAGTGATGATATCAGTAAAGAGAAAGGTTTTAATGGATTTCCTCCTCAACATCCAGAAATAAAGAATGTCTTAATAGTGCCAATCCTTTTGAGAAGCGAGCCTATAGGGATTATGATTGCTGCAGACAAAAAGAATAGCTCTGGCAGATTTACCCATAAGGATGAAGACCTCCTTTTAAATCTTGCCTTTCATGCAGCCTATGCGATTGAGAAGGTGAATCTCTATGAAGAGGTGATGAAGAAGGCTTCTACTGATGGTCTTACAGGTCTTTTTAATCATAGGACATTTCAGGAGAGGTTAAAGGAAGAGATAGACAGAGCAAAAAGGTTCGGACATCCTTTGGCCCTTCTTATGATGGATATTGATAGATTTAAAAATTTCAATGATGCCTTCGGCCACCTTGTGGGAGACGAAATGTTAAAGAATATTGCAGATATTATAAAGAAGGGTATTCGGAGTATTGACATTGCTGCAAGATATGGAGGCGAGGAGTTCACAGTGATACTGCCAGAGATTAATCTTGAGGGGGCATTGGTTGTAGCAGAGAGGATAAGAAAGAGGGTTGAGGCTTTTAAGATGTCTCTGGATGGGAGATCTGTTGGGGTTACAATAAGCATTGGAGTGGCCACTTTTCCTGAAGATGCCTCTACAAGAGAGCTTCTCATTGACAGGGCAGACAAGGCACTTTATTTTGCAAAAAGAACTGGTCGTAACAGGGTCTGTTCTTTCAGAGAAGAGTTGAATTCAGAGATTTATAGATACTAAGCAAGAAGTATAGAAAAAGGGGTACAGAAGTCTCGAGACTTCTGTACCCCTTTGTATTTTACTTCACATACTGGGCAATATTGGGCAGTTGCATTCCATGATGGAACAGATAGCCTATTAGGATAGCAACAGGTATGACGAAACCAAAGAGGGAGACGAAGTAGACCCAGACCATCTTTCCGAACTGTGCCTCACGGAGTTTCTTGAAGTCAGTAATGATACCCAGACTCAAGAATGTGAGCATGAAGAAGAGTTTCCTCATCCCTTTCTCTACAGGTACAGCACCTGCCTTCACACTCTTCAGGAAAGGCATTGCCTCAGGTGCACCAGACTGTCCTGGACCAAAATACAGGGCGAGGAGGAAGAACCAGCAGAAGAAGTAACCAATAACAAACTTCGGGAATCTATGCCATATCTCCGAGGCTGGTACCCTTTCTCCTGGTCGTCGTTCAAATTTATATACCCATACCACTGCAAGCAGGAATGCCCAGATACCTATGAACATATCAATCCAGACCTTGGTCATAACAGCACTTGCGGTAATGATACCTTCAGGCCATTTCACAGCACCGTTTGTCTCAATCTCTATCTTTGTTCTCATAAATTCATCAAGTAACTCACCTGCTGCTGCATCAGCGCCGTCTGTCTTAACTGCCATTCCCATTGATGCACCTGCCACCAGTGGGTCCTTTGTCCCAGGCCAGATATGGGTGAAGAATCCTGGCAGAATTATCAATTCGATCACTGCCCAGACGACCACCAAGGCAGATACCATTATAGCCACCACAGGACGTGCCCTTACTGCTGCACCTGTGGCTACTGCTGCAGAGACACCACAAATAGAGATACCAGATGCCAAGGTTGCAGCAGTCTGCCTTGGTAGTTTGAACAGCCTTCTTGAGATTACATACACTCCTGGCCAGAAGATAAGGTAGGCTACAATTGTGGCTGCAGCACCTGCCACAAATAGTTCAAAGGTGAGTCCAGCAGCCTGTTTTCCAAGCTTTTGGGAGAATGCTGACAGCTTAATAGGAAGATACCCCAGTTTTACACCAAGAGTAACAATTGCTGTCTTTATGTACCATTCAGGTTTTGCAGCCTCACTCAGATACCTTGCAAAGCCTTTGAAGAAGTTTCCGATTATTAATCCTACTATCAGCGCTATTATGAAAGAGCCGCCTCCACCAAGAGATAAGGAGAAGTCAAGCCCATACTTGTGCCTGTTCACCTTTGTAGCAGCTATGAAGGCATGGTGGCCGATAAACCAGCACGCTATTGTGAGGAAGTAGATAATCGTGAAGCCTATTATATATCTCTTCAGATTCCATCTCATGAAGGCAGCACCGATTGTAAGAGCAGTACCGAATATCACATATGTCCAGATAATACTCCACCAACCAAGTCCCTTATAGAAACCTTTAGCAGTAACACTGTATTTTTTACCTAAGGCATAGAAGGCATGACTTATGGCACCCTTACCACCTTCAGGTGGACTGAATACCCACTTTGTCGGATATGTAATCCATCCTACCAAATCTATACCCCATATATTTAGGAGGGAGACAAAAAAGAAAAATACAGCAATCCATACTGCCCACCAGTCCTCAGTGGACAGCATACCTGTATACCATTTTCTCTCTGGATATTGCGCCATTTGCACCTCCTTTATAGAATGATCTCTACTATTCTGTCAAAATAGTGTTGTGAATACTGGCGGATCCATTGAGGTATTGAATAATTGTCATAATACATGTATACCTTTACTCTCTCACCTTCCTGAAGCCTCCCTGAACTCCTTAGAAAATCTTCGATCTTCTTATCCAGTTCATCAAGGCTTTTACCTGCAAAGAGCTGCTCTCCATCTGTGGCCACCCAGTGGGTTCCATCGTGTTTTAGTGAAAGTCTTATCTTCTTCATCTTTTATCGAAGTACAGAGGTTGGTACCACAAGTAGTCCTATCACAAGTGCAATTACCGCTGCTATAAAGGAACCCACCACAAGCCATGTCTCTGTAGATGACCACTCTTCAGCACCTGCAAGTACATCCTCTGCTTCAAGAGATTCACCAGTAAGGGTACCTCTTCCTACTGCTGTTCCCTTTTCTTCAGCCATTTTTGACCTCCTTTCATGGAAAATTCAGGTGCAACAGCACCTTTTTCTTTAACTTCTTGACTTTCACCCCCTTCCTTCTAACTCAAAACCTTCTGAGTTTTAAAACTGGTATCTTCAAACTTAGCAATTAATGTGCCTGATAAAAGAGAGGGGATTGTAAGATATCTTATTGAAAAGAAAAGGTTTTTTATTTTGGGAAAAATATTAAGGGTGCAATTGTGGATATGCAGGTGCAATATAAATATTGCACTATCGGAATTCTGAAGAAGTGATTCTATATCTCTTCATCAGTTGTTGAAGGGCCTGTCGTTCCATACCAGCCTTTCTGGCGGCATGGGTCACATTACCCTTGGTACTTTCCAGTAGATGTCTCAGATAATTTACTGTGAAGTGTTCCAGTACTTTTGATTTTGCACTCCTGTAATCCAGGTTAAGAAGGCTATCCATTAGAATATCTGGACAGGGTTCTATATGGGAGAAATCCTCCAAGTCTCTCCTTCCGATCTTATTATTCCTTGCGAAGATCACCGCCCTTTTTATTACATTCTGGAGTTCTCTCACATTACCTTTCCATTGACGGGTGGTTAGATATACAATGGCCTCATCAGAAAATCCCTCTATTTCTTTGCCATACTTAAGGGCGTATTCACGCAAGAAATGTTCTGCAAGCAGCGGAATATCCTCACTCCGTTCTTTCAGTGAAGGCATCCTGATGGTGATAACATTTAATCTATAATAGAGGTCCTCACGAAAATGTCCTTCTTGAATCTTTTTTTCCAAGTCTTGATTTGTAGAGGCTATGACCCTCACATCTACCTTTATATTTTCTGTATCCCCAAGAGGCTTGAACTCTTTATCCTGAAGAAATCTCAGGAGTTTTGTCTGGACAGAATGGGGTATGTCTCCAATCTCATCAAGAAAGATTGTGCCATGATCAGCAGTCTCAATGAGTCCTTTTTTATCTGACGTTGCAGAGGTAAAGGCGCCTTTTCGATACCCAAACAACTCACTCTCAAGAATTGACTCAGGTATAGCAGGACAGTTTACAGTGATAAATGGTCCATCTGCCCTTCTACTAAGTCGGTGTATTGTTCGTGCAGCCAGCTCTTTCCCCGTACCTGTCTCTCCCAGGATTAAAACCGTCTCATCTGTTTCTGCTACAGCCCTTAGTGTTTCTAAGACCTCTTTCATTACAGGACTCTCACCTATCAGTTCCTTCCTCACAACTTGTGTTCTTATCTCTTCTTCTAATCTCTGTTTTTCCTTAAGTACCTTTCTAAACTGCAGAGCCCTTCTTAAGGTATGGATCAGCCTTTCATTGTTTACAGGCTTTGTTAGGAAGTCATAGGCTCCCAACTTTAGGGCCTCTACAGCCATATCCACAGTCCCATAACCAGTAAGCATTATTACTATTATGTCTGAATCTAAGGATTTAATCTCTTTCAAAAGAGAGATGCCGTCTTTGCCTGGCATCCTCACGTCCAGCAGAATAATATCAATATCATTGTCTTTTAGATAGGGAAGGGCCTCACTGCTATTTTGGGCTGTCAAGATATCTACACCTAATTCCTTAGAGATGAGTCTCTCTAAGAATGTGAGCATATCAGGCTTGTCATCAATTATCAGAATCTTATCCTTCTGAGTCATGCTCTCCCTGCTCAGGTAGAATTACTCTGAAGACAGTACCTTTTCCTACAGTTGAACTAAACTGGATGTCACCTCCATGTTCTTTGACGATTCCATAACTCACAGAAAGACCAAGACCTGTACCTTCTCCAGGTTCCTTAGTTGTAAAGAAAGGTTCAAATATTCTGCCTTTAACCTCTTCAGGAATCCCACAACCATTGTCCTCTATTTCTATTATAATCTTTTGATCAACACTATATGTCCTTATATTGATACTACCGTAGAGATCAACAGCTTGATATGCATTCATCAAAATGTTTATAAAAACCTGCCTAATCTTCTCCCTGTCAACCATTATAGGAGGTAGATTGTTAAACTCTTTTCCTACTGTAAGCGCCTTCTCTTCAAATTTGTAGGAAAGTATCTCAACCACTTCTTCAATTATCTGATTTATATCAGCAGGTTCTGGTTTGGTCTCTGATTTTCGTGAAAATTTCAATAGATCTTCTACGATTTTCTTACAGGCCTCAGCATTTCTGTAGATTATCTCTAAATCATCCTTCAGTTCAGGATTATGGTTGTTTTCCTTAATAAGCATAGAGGTATAGCCCATTACTATCCCAAGAGGATTGTTTATCTCATGGGCAAGGCCAGCAGCAAGCTGCCCTACAGATGCAAGCCGGTCTGCCTCTTTCATCTGCTCCTGAATCCTCTTCCAGTCTGTAATATCCTTTATTATTGCTTCATATCCACATATCTGGTTCTTTTCATCCAGACGTATTGTTGCTGTAATAAGTACATCAACAGTTCTCCCATCCACTCCTTTCAGTCTGGTTTCATAGTCCTTTATGAAACCCTTAGTCTTCATGCTTTCTATAAACTGGGCATAATTCCTCTTGTCTTCAAAGAGTTCATAAAGGGTTTTCTCATTGATCAATCTATGTTTGCTTTTGCATCCAAAGAGTTCCAGACCAGAGGGGTTAATATCCTGAATAAATCCATCGCAGTCTGCCACAAGGATTGTATCTTTTGAGCCTTCGAATATACGTCTGTATTTCTTCTCAGACTCTCTTAACTTGTCTTGGGATTCTTTAAGGTATTTCATCATCTGATTGAAGGATGCTGCCAGTTCCCCTATCTCGTCTTTACTCTTTACATTGAATCTTGCATTAAGACCCATCTGACCATCAACAACTGATTTAAAGAAATTACTCACGCTTTTTATAGGTTTTACAGCCACTCTATTTATATAGTATGTGAGAGATACAAAGAGGAAAAAGACACCTATCACACCTGTAAGAAAGATAGAAAGTACAATCCGACTTATTTCATTAAATGTACCCTCAAGGGGTATGGCCACTGATTCAACTCCTATTATCTCACCCAGTCTTTTATTAAACCCTCCTTTTGTCCCATAAATCTTTATAAGGGTGGCTGGAGCATCTTCCGGTCTGCCGTGACAGGCAAGACATCCCTTTTCCACCACTATAGGTCTTGCTTGGATATAGTATTTTTTGCCATCTATTGTGACTATCTCTTTGATCTTGTCAACCCCATCCCTTTTGAATTTGATTATGTACTGCAGTTCCAACTTATTGGGTGTATTTTCAGGATTAAATGGATTTATAGATACTCTTCTGTATTGAAAGTCAGGAAAGAATTTTTTGAATTCAGCCATTATTTTTTTATTTATAAAAGATACAGACATTCCTTCCCTTATAAATGTATCTGGTTTTAGCACATGAAATAGCTTGGGTCTCAGGACCTTTTTTGCGTATTCCTTGGTTGCTTGGATATGGGAAAAGAGGATATCGGTCTTCTCATATGTCTGTTTTATAATTGTATCCTTGAGGTTGACATATATAAAGATACTAAATATACACCAGAATAGTATGATGATTATACCAACACCAAAGAGAAATTTTGTTGTAAGAGTGAGGTCTCGTATTGCCTTCATTTTAAGCTATTCTGATTTTGGCATTCAAAATTGCCTTAAAAACCTGAGGTCATTCTCGAAAAAGAGTCTTATATCATCAATGCCAAACTTGAGCATAGTAAGTCTTTCTACACCCATACCAAAGGCAAAGCCTGTATACCTCTCTATATCATATCCCACTGCTTCAAAGACCTTCGGGTGTACCATTCCTGCCCCCAGAACCTCAAGCCAGCCAGTCTCTTTACAGACCCTGCAGCCTTGCCCTTTGCAGAGTATACATCCGATGTCTACCTCAGCAGAGGGTTCTGTAAAAGGGAAGTAACTTGGTCTGAATCTAACAGGAGTCTCTGGACCAAAAAGGGCATGTATAAACCTTTCAAGAACACCCTTAAGATGTGAAAAGGTAATATCTTCTCCCACCATAAGACCCTCCACTTGATGAAACATAGGTGTGTGAGAGACATCTGCATCGCAGCGGTAGACCTTGCCTGGAGCAATAAACTTAAGAGGTGGTTTTCTCTTTAACATGCCCCTGATCTGTACAGGGGATGTATGGGTCCTTAAAACCACATCACTTTCCATTTTATTAGAGCCAGATACCTTTACATAAAATGTGTCCTGCATATCTCTGGCAGGATGGTCCTTAGGGATGTTGAGAGCCTCAAAATTATAGTAATCAAGTTCAACTTCAGGACCCTCTTCTACTGAAAAGCCCATGGATACAAAAACCTCTATAATCTCCTCAAGTACCTGAGTAACAGGGTGGATATGACCAGGTGGAATGTATCTGCCAGGAACAGTTATATCAAGTGTCTCTTTTGCAAGTTTTTTCTGAATTTCTAACTCTGTAACTCTCTGTTTGAGGCTTTCAAGCTCCTGTTCAATAAAACTCTTAAGTTCATTGATTGCCCTGCCTGCATCACGTCTTTCAGATTTTGGCAGGCTTGAAAGTCTTTTTAGTTTTTCTGTAATAAGCCCCTTTTTGCCAAGGTATTTTGCTTTAAAATTGTTAAATTTTATAAGGGAGTCTATACTGGCCGACTCCCTTATAAAGTCTTCTCTTATTTTTTCAAGGTCCTCCATAATTATGCAGCAAGGGCTTCTTTGGCCTTAGAAGCCAGTTCATTAAAGGCAGAGGGGTCATGATAGGCGATGTCTGCCAGAACCTTTCTATCAATTGCAATTCCAGCTTTCTTAAGACCGTTAATGAACTGACTGTAAGTCAAACCTGACTGTCTGGCAGCAGCATTGATTCTTATAATCCAGAGTCTACGAAATTCTCTTTTTTTTGCCCTTCTGTCTCTGTAAGAATACTGAAGGGCGTGTTCTACTGCCTGTTTGGCCACTTTGTAACATCGGCTTCTTGCACCATAGAAACCCTTCGCCATTTTGAGAATCTTCTTTCTTCTCCGCCTTGTCTTAGGCCCACCTTTTGTCCTTGGCATCTTAAAACCTCCTCATCTCTGCAAGACTTTAATTACATGTAAGGTAAAAGTGTCTTTATTCTCTTTACATCAGCCTTGTCTACCAATGTTGAACTTCTGAGTCTTCTCGTTCTCCTTGAGGATTTACCCGTGAGAAGATGGCTTTTGTTTGCCTTCCATCTCTTTATCTTTCCATTGCCTGTAATTTTGAACCGTTTTGCAGCTCCTCTGTGAGTCTTTAATTTTGGCATCTCAACCTCCCTACTGTTTCTTTTTCGGTGAAATAACCATTGTCATACTCTTCCCCTGCAGCTTAGGAAAGCTCTCTATGGTATACTTGTCCTGCACCCTTTCTATAATCTTATCAAAAACTCTCTGTCCAAATTCTGGTCTTACGATCTCTCTACCTCTGAAAAACATTGTAACCCTTGCCTTGTTGCCATCCTCAAGAAATCTTAATATGTTTTTAATTTTAAGTTCAAGATCATGATCATCAATAGTGGGTCTCACTTTTATCTCTTTTACTTCTATCGTCTTCTTGGGGGCCTGTTTTTTGCTCTGCTGATACTTGAATTTGCCATAATCCATTATTTTGCACACAGGTGGATTCGCATTCGGCGCCACCTCCACCAAATCCAAACCCCTTTCATCAGCGATCCTTAAAGCCTCTCGTAGTGGTACAATACCCAACTGCTTACCATCAGAATCAACAAGTCTTACATCCTTTGCCCTGATTCTCTCATTTACTCTATACTCCTGAGTTATACCCTCACCTCCTGATAATCAATTACAGAGTCAACTCAAGACTCCTTGAATTTATCTCTCTTTTTAGCCTCTCTATAAGTTCTTCAATCCTGTAAGGTCCAGACTGCTGTCCTGTCCTCCTCCTCACGGTCAGAAGCCCTGAATCTATCTCTTTATCACCTATTATAACCGAATAGGGTATTTTTCTGATAGTGGCCTGACGAACCTTATACCCCACCTTCTCATTCTCAAAAAAGGGTTCCACCCTTATGTCTTCTCTCCTTAAAGTATCCATTATTTTCTCTGCATATTCCACATGTCTGTCAGCAACAGTGATTACTGCTATCTGTTGGGGTGAGAGCCAGAGAGGAAATGCCCCTGCATAATGCTCAATCAGTATTCCGAAGAATCTCTCGAGAGAACCCATTAAGGCCCTATGAATCATTATTGGTCTGTGGTCTTTTCCATCCTGTCCCCGGTAAGTAACATCGAACCTTTCTGGATTATTGAAGTCCACCTGTATAGTGCTACATTGCCATGGTCTACCAAGGGAGTCCTTTACTTTTATATCAATCTTAGGACCATAAAAGACTCCTTCTCCTGGATCAAGCTCAAAATCCAGTCCCTTGTGTTGAAGGGCCTGTTTTAATGCATTAGTGGCTCTTTCCCAGTCTTCTTCTGTACCCACGAACTTCTCCGGCCTTGTGGAGAGATATATTTCATAGTTGTCAAAGCCAAAGGTTTTCAATATGAAAAGGGTAAAATCAAGTACATGGAGTATCTCCTCTTCAATCTGGTCTTCACGGCAGAATATATGGGCGTCATCCTGGGTAAATCCCCTTACTCTGAGAAGCCCATGGAGCACTCCGGAACGTTCATATCTGTACACCGTACCTAACTCTGCATATCTGATAGGAAATTCTCTGTAACTATGCAGAGAACTTTTGTAAATAGCAATATGGAAAGGACAGTTCATTGGCTTTAGTTCATAGCTTATGCCTTCAATCTCCATAGGTGAATACATATTTTCTCTATAGAAATCCCAGTGACCGCTCTTCTGCCAAAGATAAAGCTTTGCTATATGGGGAGTATAGAGGAGTTTGTAGCCTGCCCTTAAATGTTCATCACGCCAAAAGTCTTCTATACATTTTCTTATGATAGCACCATTAGGATGCCATAATATTAATCCAGGACCGATCTCTTCATTTATACTGTAAAGATCAAGCTCTTTGCCCAGCCTTCTGTGATCACGTTTTTTTACCTCTTCCAGAAACTGGAGATACTTTTTAAGCTCTTTCTCATTACCAAAGGCAGTACCATATATTCTCTGGAGCATCTTATTCCTCTCATCTCCCTTCCAATAGGCACCTGCAACACTCAGGAGTTTAAATGCCTTTATATATCCTGTGGAAGGTAGATGAGGCCCCCTGCAGAGGTCAACAAAATCACCCTCCTCATATACAGTTACCTCATCATCCTGAATCTCTTGAAGGAGTTCCACTTTATAGTCTTCTCCTTTCTGTTGAAAGAGCTTTATCGCATCTTCTCTTTTTATAACCTTTTTGACAAAGGCATTATTCTCCGAGATAATCTCTCTCATCTTCTCTTCGATCTTCTCAAGATCTTCTGGTGTAAAGGCCCTCTCGATATCAAAATCATAATAGAAACCGTCATCAGTTGCAGGACCTATTGCAACTTTTGCATCTGGAAACAGAATCTTAACAGCATGGGCCATTACATGAGATGTGCTATGTCTGTAGATCTCAAGGCCTTCAGAGGTATTGATACTTACAGGTTCTATGGTTTCATTGTCGTCTATTGAATCAATTTCATTTAGATCTATAACCTTTCCATTAACCTTTATTGCTATGGCACCCTGCTGTATAAGTTTATGTTTTGCATTAGCTTTGTCGGTTTCTTCAATTTTATCATCTATTCTGATTTTTATCATCTTCTGTCTGTTTTTCCATTCCTCCTGTTCTCAAAAAGTGACGATAACTCGTTCCCGTTGTAAATTATACATTAATAAAGTCTTCTATTTCAATTTATTCTTGATTTTATAGATTCAATGCCTGTAAATATTCTGGGTTGTCATCCTTTATGAAAGAGTGTTATATTGGGTTATTCAGCAGTAAAGGAGAGGTGTTTAATGAAAAATAATAAAGGGCATTCTCAACGGGGTTTTACATTATTAGAGTTGATAGTTGTTATGACACTTATAGGTCTGATGGTTGGTATTGTCGGAGTGAATCTGGGAATGAGACTTCCCAAGGAGAAACTGAAGGCAACAGTGAGAGATGTGGTTTCTACCCTAAGGTATGCCAAGAACAGGGCTCAGACAAAGGCCGAACAGGTTGTAGTAAGGATTGATCTTGACAACAGATATATTGAGGCATTTAACAAAAAGAAGGCTATTCCTGAAAGTATCGAGATATCTGTTTTTGATCCAGAACAGGGATGGATTAACAACGGGGTATATAAAATTATTTTTTTTCCAGGGTATGGTTGTTCAGGAGGAGAAGTGATGTTGAAGGCAAAAAATATAGTTTACTCTATAAAGGTCTCTCCCTTAACAGGTAGTACTCATGTGAGGAAGATAGAATGAAACAGAGGGGGTTCACTCTTATTGAAGTCCTTGTGGCAGTAGCAATTCTTGCGATGGGGATTGTAGCAATTATAATGCTCTTTTCAGGGGGGCTTCGGAGTGTAGCATCCACAGAGGACCATTTAGACCTTGCCCTTGTTGCTTCGGCAGAGATGAGAAGTCTTCTACTGAAAGAGACCCTTGAAGAAGGCACAGAGGTGGTTGAAAGACAAGGGTATGAACTGTGGAAGAGTATAACAGAGATTGAGACTGACAAAACAGAAGCACTTCCTTTTAAAATGTTTTTAATCAAGGTAGAGATTAAAAAGGGAAACAGGGTCTTTACATTAAAAACAGAAAAGGTGGTGAATAGGAGTCTGTATGAATCTCCATGACAAAAGAGGATTCACCCTTTTGGAAATACTTCTTGCAACCCTCCTGTTGAGTATAGTAGCTGTGGCAGTAGTTGGCGCAATAAGGCTGGGAGTGCGGTCTGTACAAAAGGCAGAGGCCAAGGTACAGGAGCTCGATGCAATAAGAGGTCTCTATCTTAATTTAGAAAGACAGCTCTCCTCCCTTATTTCATCAACAAGATGGGTGGATGGCAAGAGATTTGTATGGTTTGAAGGAGACAAAAGTGGTTTCCAGTTTTTGAGCACATCCTCATTGTTGGGCAGCAGAGACTCGTTTGTTGAGGTTTCTTATACTATTGAGGAAACTGACAAAGGTTTTCAGTTGATCGAAAGAGAGAGACTACCAGGGGAGGAAGAGGGTGTGAGTATTGTCCTAATGGATAGCATAGATAAAGTGGTCTTTTTATACCTCAATCAGGAAATGGAATGGAAGGAAGAATTTAAAGAGTCTAAGGTCTTTCCCCGTGCAGTTGCTTTGGTTATAAAGAAAGGAAAAATCGAAAGAGAGATGATCTTTCCTGTTTACAGTGGTAGCAGAGGCAGTACTTCCAAAATCGAGGAGGTAGATGTTCTTGAGGTGCTTAGGAGAACACTTAAATAATATCAGAGGGATAGCCCTTTTAATGGTACTATGGGTACTTGTGCTTTTGATGGTTATGGTGATGTCCTTTACCTATATGACCAGGATAGAAACAGACTCAGAGGTCTTCTTTGCTGATAAGATAAAGAATGATTTCATATTAGAAGGAGCGATACACAGAGCTATTCTGGAGATCCAGTATGCGAAGCTGCATCCTGATGAGGAAGATATCTGGAACCTAAGGGGTTTACTGAACAGAGGAACGATAGATGGAGAGGAGTACTGGGTAAGGATATATCCAGAGTCAACAAGACTGGATTTAAACCATACTGCTGATGTAATATTAAAGGGTTTACTCAGGCACTTAGGTGTTGAAAAAGAGAGGATTGAGGTGATAGTGGATTCATTGCTTGACTGGCGTGACAAGGATAATCTGCACAGACTGAATGGTGCTGAGGATGAATACTACAGCAGTCTTCCAAGACCATACAGGTGTAAAAACAGTAACCTTGAGGCAGTAGAGGAACTTCTACTTATTAAAGGAATGGATGAGGATATATTCTATGGAAATGAAAATAAGAAAGGGCTTCGGGATTACGTAACTGTCTATTCCCTTTCTGGCATGCTAAATATCAACACAGCCCCAAGAGAACTGCTTCTTTCCATTCCTGGCTTCAGTGAGGAACTTGTGGAAACAGTAATCCAGTATAGGAAAGAACAGCCTATAAGGAACCCCGCTGAGCTACAGTCATTAATTGGAGGTGCCTATGCTTCAGTAGGAAGGTTTTTGACAGTAGGTGATGAAGGCACCTTCAGGATAGAGGCATTTTCAGGTAGAGGAACCTCTTCCTTAGAGGCTGTCGTGAGATTAGATAGTGCTGGTTTTAAAATCCTATATTGGAAGAGAGGAATTAAGACCAAAGAGATAAATAATGAGAGAACGTCTGAGCAAGGTTAAAGAAATTCTTTTCTATAATCCTTTTGAAGAGTATCTTAAGAAAAGAAGGATTCTTGCCGTATCTCTTCATAAGGGGGCTCTGTCTTTTGCCTATCTGAAGAAAGATATGAATAAAACAGGGATTAGTTTCTCAAAGATGTTTCTCTTTCCTGAAAAATTTCCAGAGCCTGCTGAAGTGGTCTCCTCTGTTAAATCTGTACTGGCAGAAACAAGAGACAAAGGCATAGAAGTGGTATTTTGTATACCTGATGAATGGATACTTATTATTCCCGTGAGACTGCCCGTTACAGTATTAGAGAACATAGGTGAGGTTCTGGCTTATGAGATGGACAGGTTTACACCTTTCAGTCAGGAAGAGGTCTTTTTTGATTATTCACTTATTCGGACAGATGAAAATGAATTGTTGGTAACTTTGTATATAGTAAAAAGGGATACCCTTTCACCCTATCTGAGAAGATTCGAGTCTGAAGGAATAAAACTAAATGCTATTACTTTTCATGGAGACTCCCTTGCAGGATTTCTTTCAGAAGCTACTGCCAAAAGAGATCTACTTCTGGTAAAAAATGACAATGGGTCTCTTAAGAAAGTGGTTGTATATAATTCATTATTACTGTCTACTGAACCATGCACCATAGAGGACCTTTGGTCTAAGCCTAAATGGATTGAGGATTTTGAACCAGAGACAGTGGTATCCATAGGGTGTAGATTAGGGATTGATAGAGAGTTATCTCTAAGTAATGTAGTTTATGGAAACATCAGAATGAGTGAGAATTTTCCAGAAGCAGTAGCAGAGGCTACAGCCTTCTCATATATTCTGTCTACCAGAAGGAGGTTAGATTTACTGTCTATGGGCATTAGGCCCCAGACAAGGGTAGATTTCAGAGGCACTTTTTTTCTAATTTTTCTTATTGTGGGTGTTCTCTGTTTAATGATGATAATCCCTTTTATAAAGACCCAAAAAGAGGTTGAATACCTATCCAGAGTGGTTGCTGAATTGAAGCCAAAGGTGATGGATGTAGAAAAGAGGTTGAAAGAGAAGGAGAGGATTATGGAGAGAATCAATACAATTCGCAAATTTAAACCTCCATACACTGCAGTAGACATTCTGAAGGAAATTTCAATAATGCTTCCCAAGGATACATGGCTGACAACGTTTGTAATAAATAACAATACAGTAAGATTAGAAGGGTTCTCAGATAACTCCACAGCCCTTATATCTATACTGGAGAAGTCTCCTCTTCTTAAGAATGTAAGCTTTTCTTCTCCCACTGTTAAAGACAGGAGGTTGAAGAAGGAGAGATTTAGAATAAAGGCGGAGATAGAATAATGTGGCAGCACAGAAGACTTTTGATAGGCATAGTAATGGCTTTTATATTAAGCCTTATTGTGATATATCAGTATGGATATTCCTATCTCAGAAACAACATGGAGATAATCCAAGAGGAGAGGGAACTAAAGCTCAGGACTATCCAGAAATATAAAAATGTCTTAGCCAGCTCAGAAGGAATTGAGGAAGAACTTACAGAACTTAAGAAAGCCCTTCAGGAGGAGGAGTTGCGACTTATACCAGGCGAGACCCCTGCCCTCGCATCTGCCAATCTACAGGAACGGATAAAAAGACTCATTACAAGCAATGGAGGCAGGATAAGGAGTGAAAGAATGGGGAAGACCAAGGAATATGGACATTATAGAGAGATATCAGTGAGTCTGGATGCAGAGTTTGACAGTATAGAATCTCTCTCAAATGTTCTGTACTCTATTGAAGCAGGCACTCCATTTATGGTGATAAGAGAACTCAATATAAGGGTTAGGAACTATCGTAATCCTGGTAGTCTTATTGTTAGGTTAAGGATTAGTGGATTATCTCGATAGGGATATACTCTTTCTTTCAGGAATTATTGAGTCAATACCAAAGCTTTCTATATAATTCATTATCTCTTTTAAACCCTTTTTGATCGATTTTTTCCCATAGAGTCCTATGGCTGCATAGAAGAATTCAAATTTTACGAGGTGCTTTAGAATATACTTCCAGGAGTAAAACTTACCCATAGCCTTAATTGTTTCAATCTGTAATGTTACAGGATCAATCAGGTTTGGTTTGAAGACTACATGATGAGCATCATACTTGGACCAGTCCGTATGTAAGAGCCTACCATCTCTCTTCATCTCTTCAAAGAAGGGAGTTCCTGGAAGTGGGGTTAAAATCACGAACTGAACCGTGTCTATACCTAATTTTATAGCAAAATCTGCTGTCTCCTTTATTGTGGTTTTATCGTCCGTGTCTGCTCCTAAGACAAACATTCCATGTATATGTATCCCATGCTCTTTTACCTTTCTGATACAATCCACGATTCCCTTCACATCCTGTTTCTTGTTGTATGCAGCAAGTGTTTTAGGATTAATAGATTCAAAGCCTATATAGAGAGTATCACAGCCAGCGTCTGCCATCAATTGCAGCAGTTCAGGATCCTTTGCCACCTCTGTTCTCACCTGAGCTGACCAGGATGTCTTTATGCCTTCCTCAATCATACCCCTGAGGATCTGTTTTGTTCGGGTCTTGTTTGCTGCAAAGTTGTCATCCACGATAAATTTTGTTCTATTATTTAAAACAGACGCTTCTTTAAGGTCTTTTAGGGTCGCTTCTACAGACCTGTAGCGGTATTTCCTCCCAAATATCTGTATGACTGAACAAAACTTACAGTTATAAGGGCATCCCCTTGAGGTAGAGATAGGATAGATATTTTTAGATGTCCATTGATGTACCAGAGAGAAGTCTGGATTAGGTAGGATATCAAGATCTTCAAGTAGTTTTCCTGGAGGATTGTGTCTTATATGTCCAGATTTCTCTCTGTATGAGATACCTTCAATCTGAGTAATATCCGGTTTCCCTTTTGAAAGAGACTCAACAAGACTTGGCAGACTGATATCTCCCTCTCCTCTTACAACAAAGTCTGCATGCTCAAGAGCTTCTTCTGCCATAAAGGTAGGATGGGCACCTCCCATTATTACAGGCATCCCCTTCTTCCTTAACATATCTGCAATATGGTATGCCCTTATTGCTGTAGATGTAATGGTTGAGATACATACGAGATCAGAAGACTCTACATAAGACCAGTCAGGCTCTGCAATATCTTCAATAAAGACCCTTACATCATAACCTCTCTGTTTAAGCATTGTAGCAAGAAGAACAGAACCAAGACGTGGAATAGGAAATTTACTGAATATATGTGCACCTGGGGACCTCGCTTCAATAAAAGAGATTCTTCTCATATTAACTCCTAATCAAGATTTTCTTTAGCCCCCTATCTTTTTACAAGGCAGGCTATTACTATAATTATAACATAACTTTACAAAATGTCCAGTTTTTTTATTTCTAATCAGAGCCCATGATTATCAGTACTATTCCAGCAAGCATCAGGGAGGCTCCGAAAATTCTCTCTTTTACACCTTTTTCTTTAAAAATCACAAATCCATATATTGAACCCATTAACATACTTGAACGTTTTATAGCAATCATATAGGCAACATTTGATATGCTTATGGCTATCATATGTGTAATTATCATGAGTCCATAGAGAGTGCCTGCAAGTACTGCTCCTTTTATATCTCTTCTAAAATTGTTCTTCCTGTAAATATCTCCTTTTAAGTTTAGGCACACAAGAGGGGAAAAGAATACTGTTACAAGGGTAAAGTAAAGAATCGGAAAGAAGAGGGCTGATGAGTGAAGTATAGCCAGTTTTCCAAGTGATGAGGTGATGCTATACACAAAAGCAACTGCAATCATATATAGTACACCTCTGTTTCTGAAAAGAACCCTTAAAGGCTCAAGCAATCCTTTTTTGATTGATGATGCCTGAAGGGTGTAACCACCTGTAGCCACAAGAATTATACCAATAGTGCCTTCTGCTGAGACCTTCTCTCCCAAGATTATCCATGAGAAAAAGATTAAAAATACAGGAGTGAGAGACAGAAAAGGCAGGACAATACTAAGGTCAGATACCTTTATCGCCTTTATATATAACACTATTGCCAGAATCTCAAGAGGCAGTGCTACCGCAGTGGCAAGCCAGAACATCCTGTCCAGCTCTGGTATTTTTATCAAAGGCAGAAGCAAAAAAAGTACAGGTAGAGAGAAGATGTATCTTAACCATGTAATAAGATACTCGTTTTCATCCCTTAATGTATACTTGGTTACAGTATCACTGCTTGCAAGAAAGAAGGCCGATAAAAAGGATAAAATAACCCACATAATGGTAAAATATTATGATGAATCTGAAGAGACTTTTTAAAGAGGCAAAAAAGAAGGAGATAGTAGTAGTAGGAGACCTTATCCTTGATCAGTATATCTGGGGAGTAGTAGACAGAATCTCACCCGAGGCTCCTGTGCCTGTGGTTGAGGTGAAAAGGGAGGAATATAGTCTTGGAGGTGCTGCCAATGTAGGGGCAAATATTGTATCTCTCGGGGCAAAGGTGACGGTAGTTGGTGTTGTGGGAGAGGATATTCACGGAGAGACAATGTTAAAGATACTGAAGGACAGAGGTATTAACAATGAAGGAGTATTTCTGGGCAGAAGACCCACCACAGTAAAGACACGCGTGATAGCCCATAACCAGCAGGTGGTAAGATTTGATAGAGAGGATGCCAGAGGGCTGAGCAATAATACCTTTGAGAAATTGAAGGAATTTATATGGGATAATCGGAACAGATGGGATGGAATAATAGTTTCTGATTATAAGAAAGGTGTAGTCTCTTCAAAGTTAATGAGATTTCTTGTGGAAAACTTTAAAAAAAGAGACATCTTTCTTTCGGTTGACCCAAAGATTGGCCATTTCAGGCTGTATAGGGATGTCTCGCTTATAACACCAAATATTAAAGAGGCCTCTGATGGAGCAGGTGTCAGAATTAAGGATGAAAAAACACTTATAAATGCAGGCAGGAGACTCCTCAAAAAGCTCAGGTGTGATACAGTGCTGATCACCCGTGGAGAGGAAGGAATGAGTCTTTTCAGGAATGAGGAGGTGGTGCATATTCCCACTTTTGCGAGGAGTGTTTATGATGTAACAGGGGCTGGTGATACTGTGATAGCAGTCTATACCACTTCTTATGTGGCTGGAGCTTCTGCAAAGGAGGCTGCTATTGTGGCAAACTATGCAGCAGGGGTGGTGGTGGGAAAACTGGGCACTGCTACAGCCACCCCACAGGAGATAATACAATTTATGGAGGTTCATGGAGTATGAAAAGACCAAGGGCAGTGGCATTACTTTCAGGTGGCCTTGACAGCACACTGGCAATACTTGTCTTGCTGAAGCAGGGTATAGATGTTACTGCCATCACCTTTCTCACACATTTTGGGTGTGATATAACAGATAAGTCTTCATGTTCCAAGAATCCATTTCCAGCAGCTGAGAAATTTGGCTTTGAGGTCAAACTTTGTCATCTTGGTGAGAAGTTTCTTGAGATAGTAAAGAATCCGAAGTTTGGCCACGGAAAGAATATGAATCCCTGTATTGACTGTCGTATACTGATGCTGAAAGAGGCCAAGGCATTTATGGAAATGATTGGAGCAGATTTTCTGGTAACAGGTGAAGTCCTGGGTCAGAGACCTATGAGCCAGAGGAGGGAATGCTTTCCTCTGATTGATAAAGAGGCAGGGGTTGAAGGTCTTGTACTAAGACCTCTTAGTGCAAAACTCTTACCTCCCACAATTCCTGAACAGAAGGGACTGGTGGACAGACAGAGGCTTTATGACTTCAAGGGCAGAACGCGTAAACCCCAGATGGCACTTGCAAAAGAGCTTGGGCTTACAGATTATCCTTCTCCTGCAGGTGGGTGTCTTCTTACAGAGCCTACTTATTCTTACAGGCTTAGGGAACTCCTTCTGCATAATCCTGATCCCTCTATAAAGGAACTTAATCTTCTCAGAGTGGGTAGACATTTCAGGCTTTCTCCTTTGTGTAAGGCTGTGGTTGGAAGAAACCATCAGGAGAATGAGACCATACTTAGCTATGCAACTTCAGAGGATATTCTCATGAGAGTGCTTGGTGTAGGCAGTCCTGTAACAATCATCACTGGCACTGCTGGTGAGAAGGAGATCAATATAGCTGCTTCCATTACCTCAAGATACTCTGATGCCCGGGGGAATGAATCTGTAAAGGTAAGAGTCTTTAATATTGATAATAAGAAGGGATATGAAGTGCTGGTGAGCCCTGCAACCGAGACATTACTTGAACAGCACAGAATATATCTAAAAGAACCTTCAAAGAAAATAAAGAGAAAGAAATTTGAGGACCAGGAAAAGGTACTTGTCTGAGGCTTAGATTACTCTGAATGGTACAGGTGTGAAGGTAAGAATAAAGATAAATAAAGCAGTCCAGCCTATTAGTTTGCGGCCTCTTGAAAGGGGTTCTTCCCAGTAGATGATTGGTGGATGGTCAAGCCCGAGAATAAAGAGCAGAAATGCCCATATTGTCCATCCTTCCCAGAGGTTTCTTTTTAAGAAATCAAAGAATGGGGAGCTGAAAAAATCACTATAAAGATAGAGCCTGGCTATACCAGCCACTGCCAGCACAGTGGCGAGTGTATAGGAGAGTCTTCTGTGGTTTTTTGTTCCCCAAAGGGCATAGGCAATATGCCCTCCATCGAGCTGCCCTATTGGAAGCAGATTCATTGAGGTTACAAACATTCCTATCCAGCCTGCAAAGGCGACAGGATGTAAAAGCACATCCTTGCCCTCTGGTGGGGTACCTAAAATGACTCTGGAGAGCAGGGAAAAGATTATGGAGTCTCCCAGGATAAGGCCTCCTTCTCCTGGAGGAAGTTCTACCACCTGAGAGTGCATCAGTCCATAGATGGTTACACCAAGGGCGACTATAAAGCCCCCAATCGGTCCCGAGGCTCCTATGTCCACAAGGGCTTTTCGCGTTACTATAGGTGATTTCATCTTTATAAAGGCACCAAAAGTACCTATGATGGAAGGTGCTGGTATAAAATAGGGTAGGGTAGCCTTTGTATGGTGTTTTCTGGAGGCAAAATAGTGAGACAGTTCATGTGTTAGGAGAATTGCCATGAGAGAAACAGAAAAGGGCAGACCCACCCATATCTTACCTGGTTCCAGAAAGGGATTCACTCCATGTTGCAATGCACCTGCAAAGAGGGTCGAAAGCAGGGTAAGCAGAAAGAGTACAATATGGAGCATATACTGTCTCATACCACCTCTCCTCTTAAGTCATAGATATCCGTCTCTTTGATCAGGACCTTCACGAATTCTCCTCTTTTCAACCTATCAATCCTTTCAATTATTACTACGCCATCTATCTCTGGTGCCTGTCCATAGTATCTACCTACTGCAAGGTCTTCTTCTATCTCATCAATCAACACCTCTAATATCCTACCCTTTAATGCCCTATTTTTTCTCGCCGAGATCTCTGCCTGAAGACTCATAAGTCTATGGTATCTCTCCCGTTTAATACTCTCAGGGAGTTGTCCCTTCATCCCTGCTGCCACAGTGCCTTCTTCTTTTGAATATACAAAGGTTCCAAGGTTTTCAAATTCTGCTACCCTTACAAAATCCAGCAGACTCTCAAATTCCTCTTCTGATTCTGTAGGAAAACCCACAATTATGCTTGTCCTTAACACTACTCCTGGAAGTTCCTTTCTCAGTCTCTTGATGAGATCAAGATAATAACGGCTGGAACCTCTTCTCTGCATTAAATGAAGGATCCTCTCAACAGAGTGTTGAAGCGGTATATCCAGATATCTACAGATCTTCTTGTTTTCATCAATTACTCTAATTAGTCTATCACTGATAGAAGTGGGATAAAGATAAAGAATTCTGACCCAATAATCTCTATCAAACATGCAGAGGTCTTGAAGGAGTTCTGGCAAGCTGTAACCTTTAAATTCCATGCCATAGGAGGTTATATCCTGTGCCACAAGTATCAGTTCCTTTATTCCCATCTTCAAAAGTGCCTCTGCTCTTTTTAATACTTCTTCAGGTGGTGTGCTTCTGTATTTGCCTCTTATAGAGGGTATAGCGCAGAAGCTACAGCTCCTGTTACACCCTTCTGACACCTTGATATAGCCATAGGGGAATGTATCTGGCTTGACCAAAATTCTTTGAGAAGAGGTCTTTTTGTTGAGATAGGAGAGTATCTCTGTCTCGCTTTCCACCCCAAAGAATGCATCCACCTCTGGTAGCTCCTGTCTGAGGATATCCCTGTATCTTTCAGAAAGACATCCAAGGACAATCAGTTTCTGTTGTTTCTTCTTTTCAGAGGCTATTGTAAGAATCTCCTCAATTGATTCCTCCTTTGCCTCTTTTATAAATCCACATGTATTAATAAGAAGCAGGTCTGCTGAGCTGATTTCATATACACGTTTAAGGCCTGCTCTCTCAAGGGTTACACATAGGCTCTCTGAATCAACCACATTCTTTGGACAGCCAAGCGTGTGAATATAGAAGGTCTTCATAGATTATCTGATAGCAAGCATTCTATCAAGCGCCTTTTTGGCATTAATTCTTATCTCTTCTGGCACCTTTATAACATATCTCATCTCTTTGAGGGCCCTTAAGACACTGCTGAGACGAGTCTTTTTCATATTGGGACATATCATATCTCTTCTTAATGGATAGAAGACCTTCCCAGGGTTCTCCTGTCTGAGTCTATACAGCAGTCCCACTTCTGTACCCACTATAAATTCCTTTGCATCAGACTGTTTTGCAAATCTGAGCATTCCGGATGTACTTGTAACATGGTCTGCCATCTCGAGCACCTCGAGTCTGCATTCAGGATGTGCCATAAACAATGCATTAGGATGCTCTTTTCTTGCCTTCTCCACATCCGCTACAGTGACTCTATCATGTACATGGCAGAAACCATCCCATGAGATTATCCGTTTTTTCGTATTCTTGGCAGCCCAGGCACTCAGATTTCTATCAGGAATACATATAATCTCGTCCTGAGGCAGAGACTCTATCACCTTCACTACATTCGCAGAAGTACAGCATATATCGCTCTCTGCTTTAACATCAGCTGTTGTATTCACATAGGTTACCACAGGGACATCTGGATGTTCCTTTTTCATATCCAAAAGGGTGTAATTGTGGGGAAAGGAAAAGGTGGGTTGTTCCTCATAACCTGGAAAACTCTTCCAGACCTTTCTTTCTCCTGAAACCCTTACCATATCCGCCATTGGACAGTTGGCTTCAAGCTCTGGCAGAAGGACAACCTTCTCAGGTGATAGAATCGAGGCACTTTCTGCCATAAAATTCACACCGCAGAAGACAATAACATCACAGTCTACACCTGCCGCCTGTCTTGATAACTCCAGTGAATCACCAACAAAGTCAGCAATATCTTGGATCTCCTCCCTCTGATAATTATGAGAAAGAATTATAGCCCTCCTCTGCTCCTTTAATTTTAAAATCTCCTCTACCATCCTCTCCTTGTCCATTACAGAAACATCCTCCCTATTTTAAAAATAATCTTCTGTCAGAGGTAGTTAAACTACCAGGCTGAGGCTAAAACTCTTGTATTCTCTCTGTATAGACAGGTGAGTTTGTGAAAAGAATAGTCCCATCCTTAAGCACAATTTTATATATCTTTTCTTTTCTCTTATTGAAACTTTCGAGACCATATCCTGAAAGGATATTCCTTACATATCTTATTGTCTCACTATAAGGAGGGACTCCTCCATATTGTTCCACTACAGAGGGACCTGCATTGTATGCTGCCAGTGCAAGCCTTAGGTCTCCAAATCTTCTGATAAGATACTTAAGATATCTTACGCCTGCATCAATATTCTCTTCAGGATCATAAGGGTTTTTCAGTCCGAGCTCCCGTGCTGTTTCTGGCATAATCTGCATTAACCCCATAGCACCTTTAGGGGATATGGCATAGGGATTCCACCCTGATTCTACCTCGATTATCCTTTTCACCAGTTCAGGATCTACAGAGTATCTTTTTGCAGTCTCTTCTGCAATTTCTCTATAATCATGTTTATTGTAATAAGAGGGACTATATGAAGTAGAAGGAACCTTTACAGTAGTGTATTTTCCATCAGGAGGGACATCTGTAAAGTGAATAACACCTTCACTGTCTATGTATTTATATATCGCAGTATAGGCTTTTAAAGGCAACAGAAATAAGAACAGCAAACTCCATAATATTATTTTCATTCTTACCTCTTTCTTATAAGAAAGGATATGATGTCTTCATCCTCCTCTATCTTCAAAAGTTCATCTCCCAATCTTTTCAGAAGTGCAGGGATATCTCTCTTTGTAGCAGGATCTGTGGTGATAATCTTCATTATCTCTCCAGAACTTAATGAATCAAGCATTTTTTCCGTCTTCAACACAGGCAAAGGACACTGAAGCCCCCTTACATCCACTATATGATCGGGTACAAATTCTTCCATCCTCTGCTCCTTAAATTTAGTATTATTAATTAAAGTATATTTAAATTTTACATAAAAGTCAAAAGACTCTTCAACTTAATGGATTCGTAAAATAACAAAATGTTAATATATTTTTAGATCGGGGCGTGGCGCAGCCTGGTAGCGCACACGGTTCGGGACCGTGTAGTCGCTGGTTCAAATCCAGTCGCCCCGACCAGATCTTTTAAAATCTCTTCTGGAACCAAATAAAGGCACCAAAAATCAAGACCTGCTGGGAGGAAGAATTGATTTTTAACAATAATAAAAAAATTTTTGGTATAATTTTAAAAAATAAGGTGTATTATGAAAGAAGCACTAATAGTTTTTTTATTAATTTGTTGGTTTATCTCCTTTGCAGGTTTGGTATATTTAATCCTTAAAAGAGAGGCACGCCTAAGAAAAGCACTTCAAGAAAAGACTTACTTCCGGACAATAATAGATTCAGCAAATGAAGGAATATATGTTACTGACTCTGAGAGAAGGTTTGTTCTCTGGAACAAGGCAGCGGAAAGAATTACAGGATACACTGAAAAAGAGATAATAGGAAAGAGATGTCAAGACAATATACTTGCTCATATGGATGAAGAAGGCAATCTCTTATGTGATTCAAAGTGTCCCTTAGTAATGGCAATGCAGGAAGGTACAATAGTGGGACCACAGATTGTATATTTAAGGCATAAAGACGGCAGGAGAATTCCTGTAGAGGTATATACAGCCCCTGTGTATGATGATAGTGGTAACATTGTGGGTAGTGTGGAGATATTTCAGGATGTAACAGAAAGGCTTAAAAAGGAGGCTGCAATTAGATATAAGACAGGCAAACTTGAAGTGCTTCTTAATAGCATAAAGGAAGGTGTTTTATTTATAGACAATTATGGAAGGGTGAATTTATACAATAAGGCTCTAAAAAAGTTGTTTGGAATAGGGAATGAAATTATTGGTAAAGAGGTTTTTAATTTACCTCCAAATCACATTCTAACAAAAGTGATTTGTAAGATAGAAGAGAGTTTTACAGGTAAACGTTGTTTTGAACTGCATAAGGATAGATGTCCTGTATCTGGAGAATGTGTAAAGAGGGAGAGAATGTCCTGTAGATGCTGGCTATGCAGAATTCGGCGTGATGCCCCCAAACTGGCCCCTTATTGTAAGGACTGCGAGGTATATAAACAGGTCAAGAGCTTTCTGGAAAGACCCAGAGAGGTGTTGGTTGGTAACCGTTATATATCTGTAGCCTCTTCATTTGTAGAATCTGAGAAGGGCGATGAGATATGGGAGGTTATAGTCTTCAGGGATGTGACTGAAACTAAAAGGGATGCCGCCCTGAAGCTCGCAGGAGCAGCTGCCCATGAATTGAGACAGCCCATGCAGGCCATAATTGGGGCAGTAGAGCTACTGTTGGAAGACTTGCGTGGACAAGAGAATCTTGAGCATATTAAAGAATATCTAAATATCATTGAGAAGGGTTGTTATAGAATGAACAATATAATTGAGGATATAGCAAAGATAACAAAATTCAGATTAAAACTCTATACAGAAGATATAGCCCTTTTAGATATAAAGAGTTCCTCCCATGATAAGGCCTGATGTAATACAATCACTCTTTTTATGATAAAATAAAATTAAGGAGGCATCGAAGGAGGATCAATGAGGGCTGTAACTGAAGGCAGAAAACCCGAGGGATTCTTTAAGTACTATATCGTCAAAGCCTGCCAAGAGGCAGAGGTTAATGTGCCAAAGAGGTTTCTCCAGATTGAGTATCTCTCAAAAATGTTAGCAGGTTTTATAGAACCTCATAAATACTTTAATGATTCAGGCGACCTTGTAAGAATAATTGATGTCCTTAAAGAAGAGGTTGAAAGGGTTGAGATAGATATAGATGCTTACAGAAAGGCTGCAGATAAGATACTTTTTTATCAGAGTTTCTTCCCAGAGGCATTTAAAAGGAGGCTACTGGACATAAAGTTTTATTCTAGGGCTGCAAAGGCCTTCTACAGAATTGTGGGCAATTATAAGATTCCTGTATGTGGGATGATATCAATGGAATATTCTCTCTGGAGCTTCATCTTAAGAACAACAAAACAGAGGTATCTCTTTTAATTAAGCTCCTTTCTTTTTTCTGAAGTCTATTTTGACCACTTTACTGTTTTCTTCCTTCTGAGTAACCGTTTCCTCTGCAGAGGCTTCTGCAAGACACAGAAACTGGGTATTTGCCTCTGGGGAATAAATACCGATTATATGCTCTACAGGAATAAAGCATTCCTCAACAGTGGAACCGAATACCAATTTTGCCTCTATCCCCCACTCATACCATCTGAAATTCATCCTTTTGTTAAAGACCAACACAATACCTCTGTCTTTCTCTTCAGGAAGGAAACCTCGATTGCCGATTTTTACATTCTCATGATATCTAACTATTATAAAGACCCTTCCTGTGAGGTTTAGGAGCTCTGAGAATATATGCCTTTTAAGGCTGTTGAGCCCCTCTATGGTATTCTGATCAATAGCCATAAGAAATTATAAAACAGCACCGCCTCTTAACTGCAAGTTTGTTTTTATGAAGCAAAAATAGGTGGTAGTTCCAGTTTTAACTTCCATGCCCTTAAAATCAGGCTTATCTTTGCTCCCATAAGGGCTATCTCTCCTCCAACCTGTTGGATTCTATGACCAAGAACCTCCAGAAGGGCCTTCCCATCCCCTGTATAATTAATGAGAGTCTGTGTATCAAAGTCAAACTTTATATCCAGTCCTTCAATGAGTTTCTCGGTTCTCTCTCTTCCAAGGATTCCAAGTTCTCTCTTTAGAAGCAACTCTATCAGCTCTCTGTAGGCATCCATACTACACCTCCTCAGGTATAGGTATGAACACATCTCCACATTCCAGATTCTTCAACACCTCGAAAGCCTCCTGTACTTTATCATCTTTAAGGATTGAACCATGCTGTGGAGCTATCATTCGTACAGGATACTTCTCTATACGCTCTATGTTTCTCTTCAAGATTTCATGAGATGCCATATAGGGCTCATGAAAGGCCTTCATTGCCTCCATATAATAGGGACCTGCATACAATGACCAGTCATAGGAGAAGGCTCCAAAAAGGTCACTACTGAATAACACTCCTGTCTGCTCATCAAAGGTTACTATAGAGCCAGGAGCATGACAGAAAGGTGTGGGAATGAATCTCAATGTCCTTCCACTCTGAAGGGTAAGTTTATAATTGTTTCTGTCCACATAATAGAACTCTGATTTAGTTCCATAATATGCAATTAGAACCCCTGCCCTCCAGGCACAGACCAGCTTTACTTGGGGATTACATATAAGCTCTAAATCAGGCACAGCTGCACAAAGGTCAGGGTCCTGATGATGGAGTACAATATAAGTAATCTTTTGTGGATTAATCACATCAAGGATTTTTCGTACAATATGAGAAAGATGTGGCTTTGTCCCTGCATCAAACAGCACTGCCTCATCCTTGTCTACCAACAGATAAGGATTACAATGAAACCCTGCCTCAGGATCATAGAACCCTATCCAGTAGACCCCTGGCGCAATCTCTACAGGCTTTGTTATTTCTTCCATCTCTACAACCTCCGGTAAAGATTTCTTTGATGACCTCAAGGAGGTCCATAATTTCAGTCTTAAATTCTACCTTTCCCTCTCTTAGTTAATATTTTAACCCAAAAAAAGCAGATTTTAGAAAATAAAATTGAAAAAAATGATAATTTGACATAAAGACATCTCTGTGGTATATTCAAACAGAGAAGAAAACAGAAGGAGGACAGAGCATGAGCACAGAAGAGATCTATGATGTTGTGATAATAGGAGGTGGACCTGCAGGGCTTACAGCAGCCCAGTATGCAGCAAGGGCAAATCTGAAGACAGTGGTACTTGATAAATCATCCTCTGCTGGTGCACTCGCCTTTACAGACAAGATAGAGAATTATCCAGGGCTTGTAGAACCAATCTCTGGTAAGGAGTTACTTAATATATTCAGACAACAGGCTATAAAGTTTGGTGCTGAGTATAAGGAAGTGCAAGTTATAGGGGCTAAATTAAAGGAAGAGATAAAAGAGGTCTATACTATGGATAAGACCTATAAGGCACGTGCTGTGATTATTGCTACAGGTGCTATGGGTAGGAAGCCCACAATAAAGGGAGAGAAGGAGTTTCTCGGCAGAGGCGTAAGTTACTGTGCTGTCTGTGATGCAGCATTCTTTAAAGACAAAACAGTATCCGTTATTGGAGACTCTGAGGAGGCTATTAAAGAGGCACAGTTTCTTTCCAGATTTGCCTCAGTGGTTTATCTCCTCTGTCCCTCCAAAAAACTGAAGGTGCCTGAAGAACAGGTTCCTCCAGAGTCAGACAGCTTCAGGATACTTAAGGGCGTTGTTGTTCAGTCTATTGAAGGAGATGAGGTGGTTGAAAAGGTGATTCTGAAGAGACTGGATAGTAATGAAACCTTGGAGATACCAATGGACGGGGTGTTTGTGTATCTCCATGGAAGTAAACCAATTGTTGACTTTCTCAACTATGAGGTGGATCTGAGCGATGAAGAGTGCATTATAACAAACAATATGATGGAGACAAATATACCGGGAGTGTTTGCAGCGGGTGATGTGACCTGTGTTGAGGTAAGACAGGTGGTGGTAGCTGCAGCAAAAGGCTGCATCGCTGCCCTTTCTGCTGACAAATATGTACATGGACGAAAGAGAAGAAGATACGACTGGAAGACGAAGAAATAGATACAGGGAACTATCACTGAAGATAGTACTTCTGATTGTCTTTATTGTTTCTGGTCCCTTAACAGCCATAGCCAGTTATTCTTTCAAAGACTCAGAGAGGATACTTAAAATTCTCTTATCAGAACAAGACAATGCCTTGGTGCAGGATTATATAGACTTCTTCACTTCCATAAAGGTATGTAGACAACTGAGGGTTCAGGAGTGTATTAAAAAGACAGATAACTTCTTTACAGCCTATCCAGACTCATATTTAAAAGATGACCTCTTGAGAGTAAGAATAGAAACCTTTCTTAAGGCTATAATTGAAAAGAATTTCTTAATTAGAGAAGCCTTTCTGGGAGAGGTAGAGAACTATCTATTACTGTTTCCTGATGATGAAGAAATCCTTTTTCTCTATGCAGAGGTTCTAAAAAAGAAAGGTGAAGACAAAAAAAATACTGATATTCTTAAAAGGATATATTTAAAAGGTCAGAGATACTTCAGCCGGTTAAAGAAAGTCTTTAGTCCAGAAGAATTTTCTCAGGATGAGATACTCCTTCTGGTTAACAGACTCATAAAACAGAGACAATACCAACATGCAGAAGAGATTGTGGTGTCTTTTATTGTCTCAAAAAAGAGCAGAGATATTATTCCTCTTTATAGGTTCCTTGCAGATTTGAATTATAAGAGAAGGAATTATAGAAAGGCGGCCTTTTATTATTATAGGGCTGTGATGGAATATGAGGCTGCAAGGGCATTCTACAAGGCAGGCCGGCAGAAGGAATTTGACAAGATTCTGAAAAAGCTAAGAAATGTAAAGGATGAGAAGACTTGTAGATTGCTTATATTGAAAGGACAGACGCTGAGAAGAAGCGGGGATTTTGATGGTGCATTGAGGATTTTTAGAAAGCTTTACAGAGGAGGATATCCCTGCCGTGAGGCCTCCCTCTGGTTTATAGCCTGGACAGAGTATCTTCAGGGCAATTTTTTAAGTGCCTCTTATAATTTTAGAACCCTTTACAGGAGACACAAGAACGACCGGTATCTGTACTGGCTTATAAGGGCGCTGGAACATTTAGGTAAAGACCCAAACCCCCTTGTTGGTAAATTAAGTAGAGATTCCTTCTACAATATCCTTCTTCATTATAACAAAGGTGATAGAATTTCCCTTAAGGTATCTTCCATAAACTATCAATTACAGGATGAAATACATAGACTTCCAAGAAGGATCCAGATACTCAAGAAGGCAGGATTAAGGGAGTATGCTCTCAGAGAGGCTATGGATTATGAAGGACCACAACAGTGTATGATTCTTAAAGAACTTGGGGCTTGGGTAAGGGCTATAAGGTGTGCAGAGGAAAATAGAGTTTTGCCCCTTATTTATCCCCTTGCCTATGGAGATATTATAAAAGATGTTGCTAAAGATACAGGGCTTGATCCTTTTCTGCTTCTTGCCCTGATAAGACAGGAAAGCATGTTCCAGAAAGATGCAGTCTCTATCGCTGGTGCCATGGGATTGATGCAGCTTATGCCTACTACAGCAAAAATAGTTGCTAAAAAAGAGGGTATCCAGTTGAACAACCATAGAGAACTCTTTCATCCTGAGATAAATATACGGATAGGAGCTACTTATTTGAAGAGACTTCTTGAAGAATTTCAGTCCCTTCCGGTGGCACTGGCAGCATACAATGCTGGTGAACATAGAGTGAAGACATGGCTCAGTTCATACGAATACAGAGCAATGGATGAGTTTATAGAGGATATACCCTTTACAGAGACAAGAAACTACACAAAAAAGGTTATATTTAATTATTTTCAGTACAAAACCCTCTATTCACCATTTTAACCTTTTGATGATATAATTATCCCCATGGTTGCTGATGAGTACAAAATAACCTTGCCCCTGTTTGAGGGACCTCTGGAACTGCTGCTGCATCTGATAAAACAGAATAAGATTGATATCTACGATATACCCATAGCAGAGATTACCCGCCAGTATTTAGAGTATCTTGAGCTCATGAAGGAGTTGAATCTGGAAATAGCTGGAGAGTTTCTCGTTATGGCTGCAACCCTGATCCAGATAAAAACGAGAATGCTCCTTCCTATTGATGAGGAGATTCCACCAGAAGAGAGGGAAGATCCCAGAATGGAGCTTGTGGAAAGACTGCTGGAGTATCAAGCCATAAAGTCTGCATCAATGGATCTTGAAGACAGACGCCAGAGGTGGTCAAATTATTTCTGGAGAGAAGATGCCACTTCTGAAGAGACAGAGACAGAGGAGCTTTATCTATTCGACATCAATGTATTTGACCTGTTGGCTGCTTTTAAGAAGGTGCTTGAGAATGCCCCTCCAGAGGTGGTCTCATTAACGAGAGAGACACTTACAGTAAGAGAGAAGATGAATCATATACTACAGAGATGTGAGAAGGACGAGATACTAAGGTTTGAGGATATTTTTGATAGAGGTGTCTCCCGGACGGAGTTGATTGTGACATTTTTGGCACTGCTTGAGTTGATTCGTCTCAGATTGGTGAAGGTTCGCCAGGACGGACATATGGGACAGATCTGGATAATTTATAATAAATAAGACTGATTTTTAAGAGGAGGTCTCAAATGTTTCATACTGCAACTGCTGAAGAGATATTGGAGGGTAAGATAACAGATGTTTATTTTTCCAGAACCTTAAAAATCCTGAAGGCAACAGGTATAAATCCCCTTGTCAAGGCAGAATTTATTGCAAAGAGTCTTCCTCAAGGATGGAAATGGGCAGTCTTTGCAGGACTTGAAGAGGTTCTCCATCTACTAAGCAGACTGCCGGTGAAGGTGAGAGCAATGAGGGAGGGTTCTGTCTTTTATCCTTATGAACCTGTTATGGAGATTGAAGGACGCTATCAGGATTTCTGTATATATGAGACAGCAATACTTGGTCTTATATGTCAGGCATCAGGGATTGCTACCAAGGCTGCACGGTTTAAAAAGCTTGCTGAGGGTAGATTGGTGGTGAGTTTTGGAGCAAGGAGAATGCATCCTATTCTTGCTCCAATGATTGAGAGGAATGCCTTCATAGGTGGATGTGACGGTGTAGCAGTGGTTAAAAGTGGAGAGATCATCGGTGAAGATCCGATGGGGACAATGCCTCATGCACTTATAATATGTATGGGCTCTACAGTAGAAGCCCTTAAGGCTTATGACAGAGTATTACCACCTGAGGTGAAAAGGGTTGCCCTTATTGATACCTTTCTTGATGAGAAGTTTGAGGCAATAAATGTGGCAGAGGCCCTTGGTGATAAACTATTTGCAGTAAGGCTTGATACCCCCTCTACAAGACGTGGAAACTTCTACAGGATTATTGAAGAGGTCAGATGGGAGTTAGACCTGAGGGGATACAGACATGTTAAAATCTTTGTGAGCGGAGGGATAAAGGAGGAAGATATACCAGTGCTTAATCCACTTGTAGATGCCTATGGGATCGGGACATCCATAAGCAATGCTCCTGTTATTGATTACGCAATGGATATTGTAGAGGTGGAGGGTAAGGCTATTGCTAAAAGAAGTAAGTGGTCAGGCAGCAAAAGGGTTGTCAAATGCAAGACATGTGGGCAGAGAAGCATTATCCCCTATGTTCAAAAAGATTATAAATGCAGTTGTGATAATGAAGTTGAAGACCTTCTTATACCTGTACTTGAAGACGGCAAACTCCTGATTGAGAAAGAATCACCTTCAGAGATAAGAAAGAGGGCTCTGAAAGAGACAGAGGGTTTACCCTTAGACTGATGCCCTCCCTATTAATAGTTATTGCGATCCTCATCTGGAGTTCTCTTGGGGTATTTGTGAGAGTCTTAGACCTTGAGGTCCAGTATATACTCTTTTATTCGACTCTTTTCTCCTTACCTATTCAGGGGGTTATTATTCTTTCTTCAGAACTTAAATATAAGGTTCCACCCCTCAGAGACTTTTTATTTATAGTACTTCTGAGTATCTGTCTCCTACTCAACACATTCACATTTCTCTTTGCCTATAAAAAGACGACCATAGCCAATGCAGTACTTACCCATTATATAGCGCCTGTTTTAGTTGCCTTTCTTGGGGCTATGTTTCTTGGAGAGAAAGTGACCTTCAGGGTTGTGGCTGCAATAGTGATTGCTACTGTAGGGTTATGGATCATGCTTGGTGGTGCAACCATTGGAGAATGTATAAGGGGAGTATTTGTAGAAGGATTCAGTATCACTGATGACCTTATTGGGATAACCTCAGGACTTGCTTCAGGACTCTTTTATGCGGTGCTTATAATTCTGATAAGGGTCTTTGCTCAGAAGTTTAACCCCTATGTATTGGTCTTTTTTCAGAATATGTTTGTTGTTCTTTTTCTCCTACCCTTTGTCTCCTTAGTAACGATGGAAAAGATATTGATTCTCCTCATAATGGGTATATTCCACTCCACTCTGGCTCCTTATCTCTATTATTTTGGGCTTAGCAGAGTCCAAGCACAAAGGGCAGCAATACTTGGATATCTCGAACCTGTTGGTGCTATAATTTTCAGTATGCTCTTTCTTGCGGAGATACCAGGCCTCAGGTCATACATAGGTGGACTACTTGTGCTCCTTTCAGGATATATCACCCTAACTGAAAATAGAAAATGAAGAGGCTGCTCTGGATCTGTATTATGCTTTTTTTAACATTTACAACCCTCACAGCAGGGGAGGTTATTAGACTCTCGCTAAAGGAAGTTGTCAGGATGGCTATTGAGAAGAATCTCGGACTCAAGATAAGTAGATATGAACCTATGAAAGCAGAACAGGAGATATTAAAAAACAAGGGAGCCTTTGATCCCACTGTAAACCTTTTCTTAAGTAGGGCCTATGATAGGTCTCAGTCTCCCACAATCGTTGCCAGTTCTGAACAAAGCTCTCTTGAGGCAGTTCTTTCTCTTGAAGGCAAGCTCTTCACAGGGACTCAATATAGTCTAAGGTGGAACTATCAGAAGTTCAGGGGTGACTCTGCTTTTTTAACTATTAATCCTTACCATCTCACTGAATTAACACTTTCGGTATCACAGCCTCTACTTAAGGGAGCTGGAAAGGAGATACAGAAGAGCATGATTTACATCTCTGAAAAAGACAGAGACATATCAGAAGAGAGGCTTAGGAGATATACAGAGGAGCTTATTGTTAAGGTGGTAAAGGCATATCTTGCACTCAGTCTTGCAGAGGAGACGTACAGAGCAGCAGAACTGTCACTAAGGCTCGGAGAGAATATTCTTAAGGAGGTAAAAGCAAAAATAGAGACAGGACTGCTACCTTCAGTTGAGATCTACAAGGCAGAGGCAGAGGTGGCAAAAAGAGAGACAGTCCTGTTGGAGGCAAAAAACCGTTTAAAGGATGCGGAAGACCATCTCAGGGTGCTGCTTAATATCCCCTGGTATCAAGAGATAAAGGTACTGCCTGAGGAGTACAAAAGAAGGGATTTTATGCTGGATGAACTTATTGATAAAGCCCTTACAAGAAGAGGAGATATTAAAGAAGCAGAACTTCAACTGCAAAAGGCAGAAGTGCTTGAAAGGTATTACAAAAACCAGATATTGCCAGATTTGGAGGTCTTTGCCTCTTATGGATTGAGTGGACTCTCCTCCAGTAACTCTGATGCCTTTGATAGACTCTCAGAAGGAGGTGACAAGAACTGGACAGTAGGGATAACCTTCCAGATACCTCTTTTTAACAGGACTTCAAAGGCAGCATTCCATAGGGCAAGATACGAAAGACTCCAGGCAGAAGACAGACTCAGGGAGTTAAAAAAGAAAGTGGTATTTGAGATAAGAAAAAGGTTGAGAGCACTTAGACTTGCAGAGAAGGAGATAGAATCTCGGAGAAAGATAAGGATCGCCTATCAGAAGAGATATGAAGCTGAGGAGGGGAGATTTAGAGAGGGACTTGCCACTTTGAATGATGTGCTAAGATATCAAGAAGAGTACGTAGAGGCTCTTCTTCAGGAGAAAAAGGCAGTTTTTGACTATATAGCAGCATTCGTAGAGTTAAAGAGAGCAGAAGGAGGACTTTTTGAAGAATTTGGGATTGACTTAGGAGAGGTATATGCACAAAGGTAAAGATCCAAATAAATTTTACCAACAGAGACAGTCCCTTCTGAGATTAGAACTCTCTCGGAGAAGGATTAAGGCATTCCTTGTTACAGAGATAAAGAATATCCGGTATCTTACTGGATTCCGAGGCTCTACAGCACTGCTTCTGGTAACAGATAGGGAGCTGTTTTTTATTACAGACTTTAGGTACAAAGAACAGTGTATGAGGGAGGTTAAGGGCTGTAGTATCATTATACCTAAGGGGTCTCTGCTTACTGCAACAAAGATGTTATTGAAGAAGATGAGATTTAAAACACTGGCCTTTGAAAAGGATGCCTCTTTCAGAATATATGATACCCTAAGGAAGGATTTTACACTAAAGCCTCTTGATGCAGTGGTAGAAAAACTCCGCCAGAAAAAAGATAAAGAAGAGATCAAATCAATAATAAAGGCTGTACAGAGGGCCGAGAATGCCTTTGTTAAGGTAAAAAAGCACATAAGAGTAGGGGTAACTGAGAGAACAATAGCCCTTAGGCTTGAAGAGGCAATAAAAAGAGAGGGTGCCTATCAGATACCCTTTGATGTTATTGTTGCCTCAGGTGAGAATTCAGCACTTCCCCATGCTCGACCCACTGACAGGAAACTCAGGCCAGGAGACCTTTTGATCATTGATTGGGGAGCTGAGGCTGATGGCTATTTTTCAGACATAACAAGGACATTCCTGTTGAGAGGCAAAAATACAGAGAAGAAGAGAGAAATTTATAGAATCGTTTTAGAGGCTAACAGGATGGCTATCAAGGCTGTAAAACCTGGTCTCAGGGCAAAGGATATTGACTCTATAGCAAGAGAGTTTATAAAAGACTCAGGATATGGAGACTTTTTTGGTCATGGTACAGGACACGGAGTTGGACTTGATATACATGAGTCTCCTCGTTTATCATTTCTGGGTAAAGATATCCTGGAAGATGGTATGGTTTTCACTATTGAACCTGGTATTTATCTTCCAGGTACAGGAGGAGTAAGGATTGAGGATATGGTATATTTAGAGAAAGGAAAACCAAGAGTAATTACACGTCTGGGAAGGAGACTGGAGATTTTATAGATACAGGGTTGAGGAGGTAAGAATGATTTCTACAAATGATTTTAGAAGGGGTGTAAAGATAGAGTACAGAGGTGAACCTTATGAGGTCTTAGATTTTCAGCATGTAAAAATGGGCAGAGGTGGAGCCTTTGTGAGAACCAAACTGAAGAGTCTGGTTACAGGTAAGATTATTGACGAGACCTTTAATGCGGGTGATAAGGTTCCAAAGGCAGACCTTGAAGAGAGACAGATGCAGTATCTCTACAGCCAGGACGATCTATACTATTTCATGGATAATGAGACCTATGAACAGACTCCTTTAAGTGAGCAACAGCTAGGTGACAAAAAATACTATCTTAAAGAAAATATGAATGTCTCGATACTATATTATAAAGGTGAGCCTATTGCTGTAGAGTTACCGAATTTTGTTGAACTTGAAGTAGTAGATACAGAGCCAGGTGTGAAAGGTGACACAGCCTCTGGAGGCAGTAAACCTGCAAAGGTCGAAACTGGGGCAACAGTTAAAGTGCCACTACATATCAACAAAGGGGATATAATAAAGATAGATACCCGTACAGGTGAATATATTGAGAGGGTAAAAGGATGAATTTCGAAGAGATTAAAAGGGAGATCAAATCCCTTATTGAACTACTAAAAGGAACGGATATTTCTGAAGTCGAAATAGACAAAGAAGGTATAAGGATAAGACTGAAGAGAGATACCTCTCTGAAGTCTTCTACAAATAGGGTTGAAGCCACCTTTTCTGATACTGTAGAGAGAGATGAGGTTAAAACAGAGGAAGACAGATTTGTAGTGGTTAAGTCTCCTATAGTAGGTACTTTTTATAGGGCTCCTTCTCCTGATGCAGAGCCTTTTGTGGAAGTGGGTTCAGAAGTTAAGAAAGGACAGGTTCTCTGTATAATAGAGGCTATGAAACTCATGAATGAGATCGAGAGTGAAGTTGACGGTGTTGTTGTAAAGATCTTTGTTGACAATGGTCAACCTGTTGAATATGGGGAGCCCCTCTTTTTGATAGAGCCTGCAGAATGAATCTATTTAGAAAAGTCCTTATAGCAAATCGGGGAGAGATTGCTGTAAGAATAATCCGTGCCTGCAGAGAACTGGGCATCAGGACAGTAGCAGTCTACTCTGAGGCTGACAGAGACTCAATCCACGTAAGACTTGCAGATGAGGCGATATGTATTGGGCCTGCAGATCCCCAGCAGAGCTATCTCCATACACCAGCCATTCTCAGTGCTGCAGAGATTACTGACTCAGAGGCGATTCATCCTGGTTATGGTTTTCTTTCAGAAAATCCTCAGTTTGCTGAGGCATGTGTGAAGTCCGGGATTGTTTTTATAGGCCCAAGGCCTGAGAATATAAGGATTGCGGGAGACAAGGCAAAGGCAAGACAGATATTAAAAAGGAAGGGGATTCCCGTTGTACCTGGAAGTGATGGAATTGTTAAGGACATTGATCAAGCAAAAGAGGTCTCCAAAAAGGTAGGTTATCCTTTAATTCTGAAGGCATCTGCAGGTGGTGGTGGAAGAGGGATGAGGATTGTGAGGTACGAAGAGGAGCTTGAGATGGCCTTTACCACTGCCCAGCGAGAGGCACTTGCAGCCTTTGGTAAAGGTGCTGTTTATATTGAGAAGTATATTCCAGAGATGAAACATGTAGAGGTCCAGATCCTCGCTGATACAAAAGGAAATGTAGTGCATCTCGGAGAGAGAGATTGCTCTGTACAGAGAAGACATCAGAAGCTGATTGAAGAGGCTCCTGCGCCTGAGTTGAGTGAGAAAGTGAGAAAGAGACTGGGTGAGTATGCAGTTAAGGCTGCAAAGGCATTAAGATACAGAAATGTAGGTACAATTGAGTTCATAATAGACCCTGAAGAGAATATATATTTCATGGAGATAAATACCCGGATTCAGGTGGAACATCCTGTTACAGAGGCTGTTACAGGGGTGGATATTGTGAAGGAGCAGATACTGCTTGCAGCAGGAAAGGAGCTTGATCGAAAGGCCTATAACAGGGTCAGATTTGCAGGACATGCGATTGAATGCAGAATTAATGCTGAGGACCCAGAAACATTTATGCCATCTCCGGGTAAGATAACATTCTTTTTCATACCAGGTGGTCCAGGTGTGCGGGTAGATACTGCAGCCTATTGTGGGTGGAAGGTACCCAGTAATTATGATTCACTGATTGCGAAGGTTATTGTAAGAGGTAGAACCCGCCAGGAGGCTATTGAAAGGATGAAAAGGGCACTGGATGAATTTTTAATTGAGGGGATTAAGACTACTATCCCACTTCATAAAAGGATACTCTCTTCTGAAGAGTTTCTTTCAGGTAGATATACCACACATTTCCTTGATAGGATATTGTGAATACCTTCAAACACATTCTGTTTAAAGAGGTATCTCATTTATACTGAATATAGCAAGCAACATTGAAATTACAATAAACCCTACAAAAATACCCATTACAAGAATAATAGCAGGCTCTATAAAGCTGACGAGTCTTTTTATCATAGAGCGTGTTTCAGCCTCGTATCTTTCAGCTATATGAAGAAAGGTCTCCTCCAACCTGCCTGCTTCCTCTCCTACTGCTACCATCTGAAGAACCACCTCAGGGAAAACCTTTGATTCCCTCAATGGAACCGTTATTCCCTGCCCCTTCCTAACCCCTTCTTCAAGAATCTTTAGTTTTTCAGATACTATCTCATTCCCTGTTACCTCTCTTGCTATCCTTATAGCAGAAAGCACAGGGACGCCACTTTTAAGAAGAGTCCCCATGGTTCTTGAAAAACGGGATATATATATCTTGAGTTGAAGCCTGCTCAGAATAGGCAGTTTAAGACGGGCTGAATCTAAGAGTTTCTTTCCCTCTGGCGTCTGAGAATATTTTTTTAAAAAGTAGACACCAATAACCAGAAGAATAAGTACTATCCACCAGGCCTTTGAAATAAACGAGCTTATATATAAAAGTAGAAGGGTGGGAAGAGGAAGAGCTTCTCCCATCTCTTTAAATATATTAGCAAATCTTGGTATCACATATATCATCAGTACTCCAACTGCAAGAGAGCCCACAAAGGTCAACAGTAGTGGGTATACCATTGCAGAGATAACGTCTTCCTTGAACTGGGTGGTGGTTTCCATAAATAAAGCCAGTCTTCTTAGAACTGGCTCGAGTATCCCTCCTGTCTCTGCTGCCTTAACCATATTTACATATAGTTTTGGAAAACATTTATGAGTACTGAGAGCCTGTGAAAGGGACTGTCCTCTCTGGATATCTCTGTAAATCTCTGAAAGTATCTCTCTGAATTGTTCTTTTTCACTATGCTGAGAAAGAATAAATATAGCCTTATCAAGGGGTAGTCCTGCCTCAAGCAGGTCTGCCAGCTCCTGTGTGAAGATAAGAATATCCTTTGTGGTTATCCTATGGATAAGGGCATCAAGCTTAGAAGGTCTATAAAGTGAGATATGCAGAGGTATCCAGCCTTCTTTTTTTAATGCCTCCTTTAGTGCATTCCTGTCTGGTGCTTCTCTTTTTGCCGAGACCTTTTTGCCTCTTTTATCAACAGCTTCATAAACAAAAACCGGCATAGTATAATCTTAAAGCCTTTACCTCTTTGAAGGCAAGATGATAAAATCACTGAGTCAATAAAATGAGGCAGATTGGAGGCAGTTATGTCAAGGGTAAAAAGAGCAATTATAAGTGTTTCTGACAAGACAGGAATTGTAGACTTTGCAAAGGCGCTCCATGATATGGAGGTGGAGATTCTCTCCACTGGTGGTACAGCAAAAACACTAAAAGAGGCAGGGATTCCTGTTATTGAGGTATCAGAGTATACAGGTTTTCCAGAGATACTTGATGGGAGAGTCAAAACCCTTCACCCCAAAATACATGCAGGACTGCTGGCGCTGAGAGATAATGAAGAACATATGCAGACCCTCAAGGAGCATGGAATCGAACCCATAGATATGGTGGTTGTGAATCTATATCCCTTTGAGAAGACAATCTCTAAGGAGGGTGTTACCTTTCAGGAGGCGATTGAGAATATTGATATTGGAGGTCCCACCATGCTCAGAGCCGCTGCAAAGAATTTTGTCTCTGTAGCTGTGGTGATAGACCCTGCTGATTATGAGAGGATAAGGGAAGAGATGGTGGGGCTGGGAGGTCAGATAAGTTATAAAACCAGAGCAATGCTTGCCCAGAAGGTATTTACAACAACCTCTAAATATGATGCAATGATTGCAGAGTATCTGAAGAAGACAATAGAGGAATAGGATGGTTTCTTTCAGAAAAATTAAAAAGAATTATAATCTCACCACACAGGATGAAGAAAAAGTAAGAAGCCTCTACCCTATAGTTAAAGACAGTTTAAACAGGATTGTACAGACACTTGAAGAAAGAATAAGAAATACACGAGAACAGCATATTATCGAGAAGTTGGATGCCTATCCAGACCTTTCAGAACACCATAAGGAATGGCTAATTAAGCTTTTCACAGGACCTTACAATAAAGACTTTTATTGGTATCTTATAAAAGTAGGTAAAAAACACGCTTCTTTAAAGATAGAACCCCATTTTGTAAGTGTCTCCATGAATACTATAAGGAGTATCTTGATGGATATTCTTTCAGAAGAGATCGAAGATAAGATCCAGAGAACCCAGCTCAAGGAATCACTGAATAAAATGCTGGATATTAATCTTGATATAATTACAAGTTCATACATAGAAGAAGAACTTATCCAGTACTCCACTGCATTAAGAATAAAGAGCTTTCTTATTAGATTCGCTGAAAGCTTTTCAAGTACAATGAACCTTGTACTTGTATTAGCACTTATCCTTATTACCCTTGGAGTGGCTGGTCTGTTCTTCTATGATGTTATTAATATATTTGCCAAGAACAATATCAGTTATGGAATTATCTCTGCCTTGGGTTCATTACTTATTCTCTGGATACTGATAGAGCTTATGAATACAGAGATAGAGCATCTAAAAGGAGGCAGGTTTAATATTAGTGTATTTATAGGTGTTGCCCTTGTGGCCTTTATAAGAGACCTTATGATCATGACTCTCAAACATGAGAAGATAATGGTATCTTATTACCTGGTTGCTGCAATTTTTGTGCTTGGAATAGTTTATTGGCTTGTAGTAAAGACAGAACAGAGAAGATAGGAGGTCTTAATGAAGGTTCTTGTTATAGGTTCAGGAGGAAGAGAACATGCATTGGTTTGGAAACTTGCTCAGAGTACCCGAGTAGACAAGATATACTGCTGCCCAGGTAATGCAGGAATATCTGAGATTGCAGAATGCATTGATATATCTCCGAAGGACCATAATGGGCTTGTAAACTTTGTTAAATATGAGTGGATAGACCTCACAGTTGTAGGACCAGAAGAACCCCTTGCCCATGGAATAGTAGATGCCTTTGAAAGGGAAGGTCTAAGAATAGTGGGACCCACAAAAGATGCAGCACAGATTGAAGCAAGCAAGGTATTTGCTAAAGATTTTATGAAAAGGTATGGAATACCTACTGCTGAGTACAGGGTCTTCACTTCATATCTACATGCAGAAGAATATATAAGAATGAAAGGAGCCCCTATAGTGATAAAGGCAGACGGGCTCGCAGCAGGCAAGGGAGTCGTTGTTGCAAAGACAGTGGATGAGGCTATTGAGGCATTGAGGAGGATAATGAAAGAAAAGGTCTTTGGGAAGGCTGGAGAGAGAGTGGTGGTTGAGGAGGCACTGGAAGGTGAAGAGGCATCCTATCTTGTGTTTACAGATGGAGAATATATACTTCCTATGGTAAGTTCCCAAGACCATAAGCGTGTGTTCGACAATGATGAAGGTCCTAACACTGGGGGTATGGGAGCCTACAGTCCTGCACCTGTCGTTACCCCCGAGGTGGAGAGAAAAATAATGGAGAAGATAATGAAGCCTGCAATAAAAGGTATGAGAAAGGAGGGATTGAAATACAAGGGAATCCTTTATGCAGGGCTCATGATCAGAGACAATGAGCCTTATGTATTAGAATTTAACTGCCGTTTTGGTGATCCTGAAACACAGCCAATTATGATGAGAATGAAGTCAGATCTGTTGGAGGTTTTTTTAGCCATAACAGAAGAGTCTCTATCAAAGACCTCTCTTCAATGGAGACCTGATGCTTCAGTATGTGTAGTTGCTGCCTCTGGAGGATATCCTGGAAAGTATGAGAAGGGGAAACCAATTGAAGGACTTGATGAAGTTAAGAAGATGGAGGATGTTGTGGTCTTTCATGCCGGCACCAGCTATGACAATGGTAGACTCATCACTGCAGGTGGTAGAGTGCTTGGAGTAACCGCTCTTGGAAGAGATATAAAAGAGGCAAGAGACCGTGCTTATGAGGCTATAGAAAAGATATACTTTGAAGGGATACACTACAGAAGAGATATCGCCCACCGCGCCCTTAAATAGAATTATAAATAAAAAAGAGAAAGAGGGGACCTATCCCTCTTTCTCTTTAAATTTTATTTAACCTCTATTTCCTTCCAGTCAACCCCTATCGCCTTGAGTTTCTTTCTCATCTCGAGATCATTGAGCATAGTACCGAGCTTATTCATGATAGTATCAACTGCCCCATTCCAATGTGTCCAGTCAGGTCCCATCATGCTTGCTCCCATTCTCCATCTTCTTCCATCATGATGCCATATCAGATAGTGCATTATCTCAGGTGTCTCATCAAGAGGATTATCCTTATTGATAAGCCCTTCCTTATAGGCTTTTTTCAGTAGGTTGTCTGTATATTCCCATATCCGATTGTAATCTTCAACAACCTTGTCAAACTCAATAAAGTAGTTATCTGTCCAGTTTCTGGAATGACATTGATTACAGACCTTCTTCATTCTGGCTCTACCAGCTTCTGCCTTCTTTTTGTCTGGTATCCTCTTTATAACAAAATCAACCTCATCTGGGCCTTTCCATTGAGGGACAGACTTTTTAGGTTGGAGCTCCCAGTAAAGTCTTGAACCAACGTTATGTGTAGTCTCCACCACACCACCAAAACCACTCATGTGACATGTAGCACATGTTGGTGCTACAATATCTTTTGGTCCCCATTTGCCTGCTGGGACATCCCAATTCCATTCTTCACCAGAGGAAGCATAGATATTGCCATGTTTTGACTCTTCGTATATCTCAATCTGTGGATGATCAGGACCGAGATGACACTGACCACAGGTTTCTGGTTTTCTTGCCTCTGCTATACTGAATCTATGTCTTGTATGACAGGATGTACATGAGCCGAGACTGCCATCAGGATTGACTCTTCCAATCCCAACATTAGGCCATCCTTTCAATCTGCCCCCTGGTTCAGCGATAATAAAACTGCCGTGGCATTGAATACAGCCAAGAACAATATTATTATGTGAATAACTTTTGTCGTCAAGAAGCCCTATTCTTTTCAGTACTCCACTGTCAGGATAAAGTGGTGTCAAAGCCCGTTTTGCAATCTCTTCGGGATTCAGTTTTTTTGCTGTCTCTTGACTCAAAGGGTCAAGACCTAACTCTTTTGCCTTCTTATAGTAGGGTTTTAGTGGTCCAAAAAAGGCAGTCCATGCATGTTTGCTCCTAATATTCTCTTCTACTTCCTTGGGATGACAGCCTCCACAATATTTTGGAGAGGGGATAACTGTAATCTTGAAACCATTGTGTTCATATCCTGAAGGATCACCCTCTTTTGCTTTATGACATTCATAACACCCAACTCCAGCACTACTATGTTTGCTATCATGCCATTGCTTCACAATACCAGGTGTCACAGTGTCATGACACTTAATGCATGGGTCAATTTCAACACTTTTCGCAATCAGAGTGGATGGAAATAAAAATCCTCCCACCCAGAGAAATACACTTAAAAGATATACCTTTTTCATGAAACACCTCCTCACATATAATTTAAAATTTTTGGCTAAGGGACAGATAGCTTAAAGATATATATATTATTATAAGATATTCTGTCCCGTGTTAAACCCTGGTGTTTATTTCAGAGTCCTGCAATGTAGTTGAAAACATTTATTGCCTTGTTAGGATTTACTAAATCCATGTGGTCCCTGTATTTCTGTACATCTTTTTTATCAGTTCCATCAAGAAGGGCAGAACTTTCCGGGACTAATCCATCATTATTTCCAGAAGAGGCCTTTAACAACCACCACACCGGTTTAAGCCAATCAGGATAGTCTTCGTACCATTTCCAGCATACATACGGTATAATGCCACCACATATATCCCAATATCCATCCATTCTACCAGCAAAAGTGACATATTTATATCTAATACTACTGTCTGCTGAATTGATCCAATGCATAAAGTCAGAGCCGGGTCTTAGGTCTTGAACACCTGTAACATCAAACCAACTAATACCTGTGACATTAGCAAGGTTTGCCAGTGGAGTACCAGTATTAGGAGTGCCCAAAGTGACCAGTTTGCTGAATTCTCCACCAAGTGCAACATAAGCACGTGCAACCAGCCCACCCATTGAGTAGCTTATCAGGATGGGATTTCTGATTCCTTTTGTATTTACTCTGTTCAGAAGGTCCTGTCCATTGTCTCTAATGTGTCGCATCCAGTTATATTGATAGACCCATACTTCGTGTCTGGAGTAAAAGTCTGTTTGCTGAAGCCTGCTCAAAATTCTGTCCCATGTTGTAGCATTATCATTCATACCATATTCCTGTACTGAAGTGCTCCAGTCACAAGATAAACCATCTTCCTCAGATGACCAGTTGTAGGAGAAGAAAAACTCTTTATCCGAAAATGTGGCAGTAAAGGTAATATTACTGTCTGAAATACTTCCTGTAATATCGTCAGAGTATTTACCATCGGACTCATACCTTGCAATTACACCAAAAAAACTCATTTCCTGTCTGGGTTATATCCATGAAGAAGGTGCTTCCAACATTTGATATTTCTGCTATCTGTTGTGTTGTTGGTGTCTCTGTTGATACTCCCTCCCAGTTCCCAGAAAGGTCTATTGTGGTTCTGCCTCCATCATCTCCACAACTGGTTAAGATAAAGATGATTAAAAAGATTAATGAAACTAAAAGACGCTTCATTTTTCCCTCCTTCTCTTAAATTTTTACCCATGCTTAATTAAGTAGGTTTAATCTAACTCCAGAGACAAAGCCTCATTCGGCCACAATTTCTTCCCTGAGCAGACCCAGTGTCATTAAACCATGGGGTCGTGAAACTGCGTTGGATCCTCAAAATAGACAATAACTGCTTTATGAAAGGCAGCAGAATAGTCAACAGAGAATCCCTCCTTATCATTACATCCTGTAAAAAATAAAAATACTATCCAGAGCAGAATATTTCCCAATAAGGTATTTTGAACAAAAAATTTCTCAGCTTCTTTCCCTCCTCAAAAACCTTATTATTCATTATATCTTAATCCTAAAAAATTTTAATAGTCAATTTTACAGCTGAACACTATCAATAGCCCTAAGAATGATGAAACAAGATAAAAAGATTGTAAAAAATAGAGGGTTTCAGAGTTGGTCTATAAGACTCTTCTGTAAGGATACCGCCTTTTTTAAAAATCTTTCTGCCCTCAGAAGAGAGTCCTCGGCTTTCTCTTTATCCACTTCTTCAAAGTCTCCATAATCCACATCAGTCCTTCTGAGAAGCAGGGTCTTAAGAATCTTCTACAGTATCCTTCTCAAACAACCCCTCTCTTACAAAGTGTATTGATAGCATGGTCTTTATGCCTGAATGTGTTGTTGGGTCTACCCCTTTAAGAATGAGAAGTGCCCTTGCAGCATTCAGAGCTACATAATAGAATCTGTTTACCGCTACAGAAAACTTTCCGTGTTTAAGGTTAAACTTACCATCTTCCAGAGCCTTGTGGGCCTTTTCCATCCTATACTCTGAGAGTATCTTTTTTTCCTCTCTGCTCAGCGTCATAAAATACTTCCCCTTCTCTTTTAATATTCCTATAAAAAGTGGTATTGTGTTTCCGTTCCTTTTCAAATGACTCTAAGGACTTTACAACTGGTTCAAAAAGCACCCCACTGACCAACTCTTCTCTGACGAAGGCACTAACAACCCTTCCCTCATCATCTACAGTAACTCTGTCAATTACTACAAGCACATCAAGGTCACTATCTCCGTGGAAGTCACCCCTTACTCTTGAGCCAAAGGCCACTATCTTCATCAGCCTGTCTCCAAACTCTTCCTTAAGTTCCATAACCACCCTCTCAAGAGCCTTTCTCTCATGGTTAAACATAACATAATTATAGCATTTTAGAGCTAAAATTAAAGACATCACATCTTCACCAAAAATATAAGAGAGCCTGTTGAGCCTATAGTATAATCATAATACCTCCCTTATTAAGAGAGGAGACTAACTTTCTCTATTTTTAAACTTGAGGAAAAATTCCCCAAAAAGGTGTGGAGATTTTCCTCTTGTTATCCTGAAGAACAACTATCAGGACTATTTTAAATCTCTCAATTCTCTTAGTTTATAAGGGGTTACAGGGCGATCAGTTTCTCCTTTGCCCTCTGGCACCAAAGTTGCTTTTCGTTAAGAAAATGAACAGATATCAAGAAATGTCTTGTTTCCCCAAATTGTGGTTTATAGGCAGGATGGTCTGCCTTCCAATGTTTTTTGTGTCCAACTCAAACGACAATCTGAGGTTATTTGTGTAAATGTCTTATTTCAATTATTAAAGGAGGTCTTTATGACACCAAGAGAGACTATTCTGAAAGCCTTTGAAGGGGGCAAGCCTGAAAGGGTACCTGTCACCCTTTTTGGTGGTGGAATGTGGAGCATATCAAACTGGGGTAGCACCTTTGAAGAGCTATCCAGAAACCCTGACAAGATGACCCAGATGCTTATAGAGATGAGTGATAAACTGCAGTGTGATATTGTCTATGCAGGCTCTGGGTACAACAACTTTCATGCTGCTGCCCTTGGAGGCAAGATAAAATTCAGGGAAGTGGGTGCTCCAGATCTTGAGGCTCCCCTTGTAGACTCAGAAGAGGATCTTGCAAAGCTCAAGATTGAGGATATTGATAAGGATGAGACAATAAACACCATAAAAGAGGCATTGAGAAAAACGAAAGAAAAAATTGGGAACACCTATGTGGTGACCATGACAGCCTGGGGTCCTTTCACTCTTGCTGCACGAATAGTGGGTGAGGAGCAGATGATGAAGGCCACTTTTAAAAAACCCGATTTTGTGGAAAAGGCGATTGATTTTGCCACAGAACTACTGATCCATTTATATAAGCCCCTTGTGGATGACGGAACCTTAGAGGTGATAAGTCTCGCAGACCCCACAGCATCAGGAGACCTCATCTCAAAAAAGCAGTTTCAGAAGTTTGCTCTGCCTGCTCTCAGAAGATTCACAGACTGGGCAAGATCAAAGGATGTCCATGTACTGCTTCATATATGTGGTAATACCACTGATAGGCTTGAGATGTTTCCTGACACAGGAGCAAGCTGCATAAGCCTTGACCATAAGACAGACATAGCAAAGGCAAAGGAAGTACTCTATGGGAAGATCTGTTTTGGAGGTAATGTTGACCCTGTAGCAGTTATGCTCCAGGGTGATACCACAAAAGTGGAAGAGACCTGTAAGGGGATTATAGAGAAGGCAGGTACTAATGGAGCATTTGTCCTGATGCCAGGATGTGACATACCCCCGAATGTTCCCTATGAGAATATCCAGATGTTCATTCAGGTGGCGCGGCAATGGAGGCTTTAAGCAGAGAGTCTCTATCAAAGACAGGGAGGTGATAGAGAAGGTTTTGGAGGACTTTAAAGGGGAGGTAAATTATGGGGATATTGGAGAGTTTCAAAAAATTTCTGGCCATGAGGCCGGAGAGCACAGAAAGGGAGGAAACCATGTCAGAAGAGCAGAAATTAACACCTGAAGAAGCAAATAAGTACATGGAAGAGAAGATGTTGTTTACACCAAGGATGTTCAAGGTGATCAACCAGTTGAATCCTGAGGCAGGAAAGACCTTTGCAGACTTTTATAATTCCCTGTGGAAGGACGGGGCGCTTTCAAGGAAGGTAAAGGAACTTATATTTATGGCAGGTGGAGTCGCCTATATGTCACCCAGATGTATAATCCATGTCCTTCCTGCTGTAAAGGCAGGGGCAACTGTGGAGGAGGTATTTGAGGCAGCAGCAGTCGGTTGTATTCTTGCTGGCTTTGTTCCCAATGGTCCTGGAATTCCCTATGCCTTTGAGTATGCTGTGAAGTGTGTTGAACTGGCCCAGAAGATAATGAAAGGTGAGGAGTGGGAGTATCTGCCACCACCGAAGTTTGACCGTGGAATCTATTAGATAGAAAGCTCTCAGAAGCATAGCAGGGGTTTAAGCTTTTCATACCCCTGCTATGCAGAAAATATCTGAGAGTAACTAATACTAATTAAAAGGGGATTGGATATGTTCAGATTTCAGACAGAGCAAAAGGTCTTCAGAATAGGTGACCTGAAAGTGGGTGGACAGCCTGGAGAGAATCCTCCACTGCTGATCGCCTCAATGTTTCATAACAAGGACAGGATTCTTTTTGACAGAAAAAAGGCAGAATTTGATCGTAAAAGGGCATCTGAATTGATCAAACGGCAGGAAGAGCTGAGTAAATCTACAGGCATTCCTGCCATGGTAGCAATGGTGGCAAATACGCCTGAGGAGGCTCAGGTATATATAGATTTTTATCTTGAAACAACTGATATGCCTTTCGGGATTGATATGTGGGTGGCAGACAAAAGGACAAAGGTTGCAGAGTATGTGGCAAAGCTGGGCTTGCAGGAGAGATTCCTCTACAACAGTATAACCCCCTGGGACAAGGACATAAAGGGACAGGTACAGAGGCTGAAAGACCTTGGTATAAAACATGTGGTTGTACAGGTCTTTGATGACCAGGATCAGACTCCTTTCGGAAGGGTTAAGTCCCTTGAGAGGCTGCTTGAACAGGGTGCTGACGGTTTTGAGACCATAATAGTGGATACCTCTGTAATGAACCTGCCTGCAACCTCTTTTTCATTGATAGCAAACAGGATGATAAAAGAGAAGCTGGGACTTCCCTGTGGTGGTGCATACTCCAATGGAACCCATATGTGGAAGGAGGCTAAGGAGGTCTGGGGTCTTGAGGGATTCAGGGCAATGGATGCAGTGGCACAGGCTATGTCCACAGCCCTATGGAGTGACTTTAACTTTTATGGTCCCATTGTAACAGCCTCAAGGATCTTCCCAGCAGTGGCAACAGCACATATACTCCTTTCAACCCTGGTATATGAGGAGACAAAGGAGATACCAGAGAACAATTCACTTCCAATCAGAAAATACTTCTCAGATTTTATAGAAAAACTTATAGAGGGTGGAATCAGAAAGAAGGCCAAAAAACAATAAGGAAAGGAGAGGTGATATGGCAGTCTCAACAATTAGTTCAAAGGAACGGATTCTACGACTATTCAGAGGGGAAGAGATAGACAGGGTACCCTGTTTCAGTGGGATGGGGAATATTACCACAGAGGGTCTGAACCAGCTCGGTTACAGATTTGCAACTGTGCATCTGGATGCAAAAAAGATGGCAGAATCCGCCGCCACTACTCCCAAATTCTTCGGTTTTGAATCTGCTGTTGTACCCTTTGACCTCACAGTGGAAGCAGAGGCACTGGGGTGTGAGATAAATGTCTATGCACACTCAGAGGATATCCTCTACCCTACTATAAAGGAGAAGATAATCCATAATGAAGAGGAGATGGAGATAGAGATCTCCAAGGACCTTTTGCAGAAGGGAAGGATTCAGCTTGTGAAGGAGGCAATCAAACTCCTACAGGAGGAGATAGGAGGAGAATACGCAGTGGGTACCTATGTCCTGGGGCCTTTTACCCTGGCAGGACAGATCATGGAACTGAATGAACTTCTGAAACTCTCATTCAAAAAACCTGACAAGGTGGGGAGGCTCCTTGACCTGCTTGCGGATGTGATAGTCATGGTTGCGAAGGAGTATGAGAGTGCTGGTGTTGATTATATCACTGTCAGGGAGATGGGGGCGACCTCAGATGTCCTCAGCCCCAGAGTGTTTAAGTCCCTTATATTGCCCTATTTACAGAAGGTCTTTAGAGAACTGAAGGGGAACACTGTGCTCCATATCTGTGGTAAGACCAATGATATAGTGGGCTTTATGATGGAGTCTGGTACAAAGGCGATAAGTGTTGACCAGAAGAATGATATCTCAGAAACAAGGAAGAAACTTGGCAGGGATGCCCTTATATTCGGCAACTATGACCCCTACAATGTGCTGGTCAGAGGAGACACTGAACTGGTCAGAAGCACCATAGGAAGGTGTATTGAAGAAGGGGTTTCTGCGGTATGGCCGGGCTGTGATATCTGGCCCACTGTACCACCCGAAAACATGAAGGCGATGATGGATGAAATAACAAACTATGGAGGTTAGATTATGTTGACAGAAGAAAAGAAGAGGGAGATCCTTGACAGACTGAAGAACGGGGTTATTCAGTATGACGAGGATGCTGTGAGGGAGGCTGCACAGGAGGCGGTTGAGTTTGGAATGGATGCGAATGAAGCAATATTTGAGGGCCTTGTCTCAGGAATGGAAGAGGTGGGTAGGCTTTTTGAAGAACAGGAATACTTTGTTCCTGAGCTTCTGATGTGTGCAGACGCACTTTATGCAGGTCTGGATATCCTGAAGCCCCATGTGAAGAAGATGGACCTTGGGGTGAAGGGTTCTGTGGTTATTGGAACGGTTGAGGGGGATGTTCATGATATCGGCAAAAATATAGTGAAGATGATGTTTGATGTTGCAGGCTTTACTGTCTATGACCTGGGAAGAGACGTGCCCCTTGATAAATTTGTAGAGGAGCAGCTTAGGACAGACTCTGATCTTGTGTGTCTGTCTGCAATGATGACTACCACAATGGTGGGAATGCAAAAGGTGATAGAGAAACTGAAACAAAAGAATCCGGATGTGAAGATCATGATTGGTGGGGCACCTGTTTCAAAAGAACTGGCAGACAAATGGGGTGCTGATGGTTATGCTCCTGACGCAAATAATGCCCTTAAAGAGGCGATAAATATGATCAGCTCTCTCAGAAAGATGAGACAGGAGGCAGAGGCAAACAGGATTGAAGGCAGATGAACTGAAAAGCATCCTGATTGAGTCTGGTGCTACAGTGGTGGGTGTAGGGGATATATCACCTGCGCTGAAAGGGGATATTATGCATCTTAAGAGGGCTGTATCAATCGGGGTGAAGAGAAATCTGAATGCAGTTACAGTGAAGCAGTTGATCATGCTACAGAAGAAGGCAGAGAGTTATCTGAGACAGAAGGGATACAGGTTTCTTTCCATCCCTCCTGATTCAGACAGGAGGAATGGAAAGTTTATAAGCAGACTGTATGGACTCTTCTGTCATAAAACCGCTGCCACCTGTGCAGGACTTGGATGGATAGGTAAGAACGGGCTCTTAATCAACAGGGAGTATGGCCCGAGACTATCCTGGGCAACAGTGCTCACAGATGCACCCTTTGAACCAGATGAACCAGTGGTTGTATCGGGCTGTAAGGACTGTGATCTCTGTGTGAAGTACTGTCCTTCCGGAGCAATAAGTGGGGTGGAATGGTCACGGAGTGAACCCTTTCCTCTGCTTGTGGACTACAAAAAGTGTGATGAATTTAAGAAGACTAGGAGGAGGTTTGAGAAGAAGCCTAACTGTGGGGTCTGTATCAATATCTGTCCTTATGGAAGACAGAAGCTTTAGTCCGTGGTCTTACCACGGACAGGTGGGTCCCGCGCCCCCTCCGCCCCTCCTAAAGGGGACCCACCGCTTTTTCATAACATATAGGGAGGTTTCTGGATGAAGAGACACAGGGTGATTTTCCAGCCTGCTGGAAGAAGAGGCGAGATACAGGAAGGGAAGACCCTTCTTGAGGCTGCCCAGGTACTCGGTGTGGATATTGAAGGGCTCTGTGGAGGCAAGAAGGTATGTGGAAAGTGTAAGGTGAGAGTAGAGGTAGGGTTCTTTGAGAAGGATAATATTGAATCTGGTATGCATCACCTGTCACCCATTACAGGGGAGGAACTCAAACATATCAAACCAGAGGATGGACCTAATATAAGGCTTGCCTGTGCAGCAGAGATACATGGAGACTTAAAGATATTCGTTCCTGAAAGATCAAGGGCAGGCAAACAGGTGGTCAGAAAGGCGGCAAAGGAACTCTCCATAACCCTTGACCCTGCAGTAAAAAAATACAACATTGAACTGAAACCTCCCTCCTTAGAGGAGATGACTACTGGTGACATGGAGAGGGTACTGGATTTCCTTGAGGAAAAATACGGTCTTAAAGGGCTCTCCTTTGACTATTATGCACTGAAGGAACTCCAAGATGTCCTGAGGAAAGGACAGTGGAGGGCAACTGTATCAGTCTGGATGGACAGAGAGGTGATAAAGGTAGAACCTGGTTTTGTTGAAAACTCCTATGGAATTGCCGTGGATATAGGAACCACCACAGTGGTAGGTTATCTCTGTGACCTCAACACTGGTAAGGTTATTAATACCGAATCAATGATGAATCCACAGGTACCTTATGGAGAGGATGTTATGTCCCGCATAACCTATGCAATGACCAATCCTGAAGGGCTACAGAAGATGCAGTCTGCAATAATTGAAGGCCTGAATGAGATTATCAGGAATGTGACTGCAGACCTGAGGACTGATGGGAAAGACGGAGGGACTGCCATAGTGGATATGACAGTGGTTTTCAACACCGCAATGCACCACATATTTCTGGGGCTTAATCCTGAGTACATCGGACGTTCACCATTTATACCTGCCCTTCAACACAGTATTGATCTCAAGGCAAGGGACATAGGGATAAACATAAGCCCTGGTGCTTATCTACATGTACTTCCCCTTGAGGCAGGATTTGTTGGTGCAGACAATGTGGGAGTACTTATAGCTGAGGAGCCTTATAATCAAGATGAAATCGTACTGATTATTGATATAGGGACAAATGGGGAGCTCCTGCTTGGCAACAGGCAGAGGATATGCTCCACCTCCTGTGCCACAGGCCCGGCCTTTGAAGGAGCCCAGATTAAGTTTGGTATGCGGGCAGCACCAGGTGCCATAGAGAAGGTGAGGATTGACCCTGAAACTAAGGAATGTTATTACAAGGTGATAGGTAAGGCAGACTGGCATACTTATTTACAGGAGGTGAATGCAAAGGGTATCTGTGGTTCAGGCATCATTGATGCGGTTGCAGAGATGTTTAAGGCAGGAATAATTGATAAAACAGGCAAGTTTGTTAAGGGACTGGATACCCCCAGGATCAGACTCGACTCTGATGGCAAACCAGAGTATGTGCTGGCCTGGGCCGAGGAGACATCAATCGGAACTGATATTACAATAACACAGGCAGATGTGAGGGCGCTGCAGTTGGCAAAAGCAGCTCTTTATGCAGGTGCAAAACTGATGATGAAGAAGATGGGGATACAGAAGTTGGATAGAGTCATACTTGCAGGTGCCTTTGGCAGTTATATTGACAGAGAATCTGCACTTACATTGGGAATGTTTCCTGATTGTGATATTAAGAGGGTCTATGCAGTGGGCAATGCAGCAGGTGATGGAGCGAGAATGGCCCTTCTGAACAGGGAGAAAAGAAGAGAGGCATCTGAGAGGGCAAGATGGGTGGAATTCATGGAGATTGCGGTTGAGCCCGACTTTGAAAGGGAATTTATGCAGGCAATGCATATACCTCATATGAAGGACTCCTTTCCCCATCTAAAATCGCTTTTTGAAAAAAAGAATCTTCATATAAGTATCAGGGGTTAATATGGCAAAGCTGAAAGTGGATGCAGGTGCCTGTGGCTTTATGAGTACTGTTGAGGTAAGAAAAGGCAACAATGGCTCTTTTGAGCTTCTGCTGGAGTCTGAATGTGAGATGGTACAGAGGCTTGCAGAAAGACTGAGGGTTCTCAGTACAGAGGACCTCTCTAACAAACGCTCTCAGGTCTTTAAAGAGGGATTTCAGTGTTTGAGGCACATTAGTTGTCCACTGCCCATAGCAATTCTTAAGGCACTGGAGGTTGAGGCAGGGTTCAATGTACCAAGAGATGTAAAGATCGAATTTGAAAAATAAAATGAAGCTTTTAATATATCTGGTTTCATACTTGGTATTTACAGTAACCCTTGCGAGGGTATGCTGGAAGGCCTATCTTATTATGACTGCCACTGGAAGGAAGGCATTGTATGAAAAGAACCGGCCTCTTCTGATATCATTGCCCAAGGGGTTGCTGGATGTTGTCTTCTTAGGCAGACTCTTCAGGTCAAGCCCTTTAATATGGTTTGGCGAGTGGGTCTTCCATGTATCTCTGCTTATAGTACTCTTTATCCATCTCAGGTTTTTTACCTATCCTGTTCCATCTGCAGTGTTCTGTCTTTACCCTTTCAGCTCCTTTACAGGTATTGTGATGGTTACTTCACTGGTTTATATCATGGTGATAAAGGTCTTGTTTAAAAAGGTGGAGTATGTGTCCCGATACAATCTTCTCCTCATCAGTCTGATCGGTCTTCTTGGAGTAAGTGGTCTTGCAATGAGATATATTCACAGGATCGATATCATTCAGGTGAAGGTATTTACCATGGGCCTTGTGACTTTCAGACCAGAAGAGTTTCCTCTTGATATACTGTTTTCGGTCCATTATGGTGGGTTTCTCCTATTTCTGCTTCTTCTGCCCGCACATCTGTTTACTGCACCTGTGCTGATAACCTTTGCCTCGGCAAGGGATAGAGGCCCTGAAGAAGGAGATTGAATTGCCAAAAGAATCCTTTGTAAAAGAACTCTCTCCAGAGCAGGTGGCAGAGATTGATGCATGCACCCAGTGTGGTGAGTGTTTGAGGTACTGTCCTGTCCAGGAGGTGACAAAGAATCCAGATATCTCGCCCCCAGAGAAGCTCAGGGTGTACAGAGAATTTATAAAGGCTACAGACAGTCTTAAGGCGAGACTCTTTGGCAGAAAAGAGATAGATAGGAGATTACTTGAGGAATTCACGAAGGCGATATATGAGTGTACTACCTGTGGGGCATGTGGACAGTTCTGCCCCTCAGGTATCAATACCCAGAGGCTATGGCCTACACTAAGAAGAGAGATGGTCAAGAGGGGGCTTGGTCCCTTGGGTTCTCAGAGGGAGATTCCTTATAACATAGAGAACACAGGGAATCCCTATGGTAAACCCATGTCTGAGAGATTCAAGGGGTGGTTTCCAGAATGGGTCAACCTGAAGGACACCGCCCCTGTTGCCTATTATGCTGGCTGTACAGGTGCCTATGAGGCAGAGCCGATGGTAAGAGGAGATGTGGTGGTACTGGCATCTCTTGGGGTGGAGTTCACGATGCTGAATAATGAGGAAGAGGTCTGTTGTGGTTTCCCCCTCTTTATTACAGGGCAACATGATATGCTCCAGGATATCGTGAAGAGATTAGTGGATTCCTACCAGAGAAGAGGCGTACAGTACCTTGTCTGTTCCTGCCCCTGCTGTCTTAATATGATGGCAAAAGACTGGCCAGTATTCTATGGAGGCCCGCTTCCTTTTAAAGTACTTCATATAACAGAGTTTATACTTCCGATACTGAGAAAGGCCAGAACAAGGCTAAGGAGACTCTCTGGAAGGATTATATACCATGACCCCTGTTATCTGAGCAGGGGTATGGGGATTGTAAGGGCTCCCAGAGAGGTTCTCAGAAGTATTGAGGGAGTAGAACTCATAGAACTGGACAGGCATGAAAAAAACTCCCGATGTTGTGGAGCAGGTGGGGCTGCAAGGAAAGTATTTCACGAGAATGCAATAGCCATCGGGAGACTCACCATAGATGAGGCAGTAAGAAAAGGGGCAGACAGACTTGTTTTAAGCTGTCCAGCCTGTTATGCCAAGTTGAATGAGGCGATGGAAGGATATGAGAGGAAGATAAAGATCGTAGACATAATGGAGTTGCTGGCAGAAGCACTCTCAGGAGCAGCTGCAGAGATGGTAACAACATCTTCCAGGGGAGGAGCAGATGAGCCATTTTAGAATAAAATGCAGAAGATGTGGCAAGGTCCTTGAGAATACATACTGTGCCTTCTGTGAGCACTGCAGTGGAGCCCTTCTTGTGTCTGAGTATGAAGAACCAATACTTTCTCCTGGCAGTGGCACAGAGATATGGAGGTTTAATTGGCTTCCTGTACACAAAGCCTCCTTTTCACAACCCTCACCAGTGGTTTATAAGTCCAGCATACTGGCAGATTTCCTCGGTCTGAAAGAGCTCTATATCGCCTTCAGCGGATACTGGAAGGACAGAGGAGCCCTTCTTAAGACCTGCACCTTCAAAGAGCTTGAGGCTGCAGTAGTAATACAGAATGCGAGGGAGAATGGGGTAGAGGGTCTTGTAGTTGCCTCTGCAGGTAACACTGCAAGAGCGATGGCTCATCTCTCTCTGGTTTCATCCTTTTCTGTCATCATAGTTGTTCCTACCATGTGTCTCATGGATATGTGGTATCTGGAACCCTCTACAGCAGTACCAACAGTTGCCCTTACTGATGGCGATTATTCTGACAGCATTGAGTTTGCAAGAAAGCTAGCTGTACATCTTGGGTATCCCTTTGAAGGTGGAGTAAAAAATATTGCAAAGAGGGATGGCCTTGGGGTGGTACTGCTTGAGGCAGTGGAGAGAATCGGCAGGATGCCTGACCATTATTTTCAGGCCGTGGGCAGTGGTACAGGCGCAATAGGGGTGTGGGAGATGGCAGAAAGGCTTCTGAAAGATGGCCGTTTCGGGAAAAAGCTTCCTGTCTTACACCTCTCCCAGAATCTACCCTTTGCACCAATGACAAAGGCATGGCAGAGAAGAGAGAGAGAACTCTCCAAGGAAGACCTTGACCCATCACTCATTCCGAGGATAACCACAAGAGTGCTTTCTAACCGTTATCCTGCCTACTCTGTAATAGGTGGAGTATATGATGCCTTGAAAGCCACTGGAGGGAGGATGTATGGTATTGAAAATCAGCAAGTCTACAGGGCAATGGAGCTCTTTGAATCCTTAGAAGGGGTGGATATTGTACCTGCCTCTGCAGTGGCAGTAGCCTCATTGATGGAGGCTACAAAGGAGGGTCATATCAAAAAGACAGAGACTGTGCTTCTGAATATAACAGGCGGAGGAGAAAAGAGACTCTCTTCAGAACACAAGGTATCCGAGGTTACTCCCATCTGTGTATCAAAAACTGCATCACCAGAGGAGGTGGAAGAACTGCTATGCAGTATCCAGAGACAGAACTCATAGAGATTCTTAAAGATGCAGGTGTGGATTTTGTGTCTTCTCTTCCCTGTGAGAAGATTAAGGGACTTATATGTCTTCTGAGAGAGTTTGATATCCATGTACCTGTTACGAGAGAAGAAGAAGGAGTAGGTATATCTGCTGGAGCTGCACTTGCTGGTAGAAGACCTGCGATGTTTATCCAGAGCTCAGGTGTGGGGAATATGCTGAATGCACTACTTTCACTCACTGTGTATTACAGGCTGCCTCTGGCTGTATTCGTAAGCAGAAGGGGCCTGAGGGGTGAAAAGATAAAGGCCCAGATACCTTTGGGAAAGAAACTCACCTCTGTACTGAGGGCATCACAACTTGGGTACACCATTGTCAACTCAAGAAGAGACTTTATAAAGATTCCGGAGAAGCTCAAGATGGTGTACAGAGAAGAGAGGCCCTATTTCTTCCTGTTGAATCCTGCAATATGGAAGAACTCTTTTGAGGTCACAGAATCCACCGTCAGCAAAAGACCAAAAACAGGTGATATTGACAGAGGAATGCTGATGCTTCCGAGACCGAGTATGAGACGGTATGAGATACTGAAGACACTCAGGTGGTATCTGAAGGACAAGGTGGTGGTATGTAATCTGGGGTTTCCCTCAAAAGAGCTCTATCATCTATTTCATCAACCCTCAAACTTCTACATGCTTGGTAGCATGGGGATGGCTACTCCTCTGGGACTCGGAATAGCCCTCTGCTCTGATAAAGAGGTGGTAGTGATTGATGGGGATGGTAGTTTACTTATGAATCCTGGCACACTGGCCACTGTTGCCTTTATGAGACCTCCGAATCTGACAATTCTTGCAATTGACAATGGTGTATATGGTTCTACAGGATGTCAGTCAACACATACCTCTGTAGTGAGCAATCTCTCGGTTGTGGCAAAGGGATTTGGTATTAAAAATGTAAGGACACTCTCTACTGAGGAAGATTTAAAAAAGACTCTTAAGAGACTCGGAAAGGGTCCTGCCTTTGTGCATATCATTGCCTTGGTAGGTAATGAACCTCTTCCACCTGTTGATCTGAGCGGGAGAGAGATAAAGGAGATGGTAAAGAAATTCATCTCTTCTTAGGCATACATTTCTTCTGCATTCATTGAGCTTCTTACAAGGGGACCTGAGGCAACATATCTGAAACCGAGCTGAAATGCTATATCTCTGTATCTCTCAAAGACCTCAGGCCTTACATATTCCACAACAGGTAGATTCTCTCTCCCTGGCTGTAGATACTGTCCAATGGTGAGGATGGTACATCCTGCTTCTCTCAGGTCTTCCATCACAGAAACGACCTCATCAAAGCTCTCTCCGAGACCTACCATCAGTCCTGATTTGGTGGGTATTATTGGATTGTACTCTGAGGCCATCCTTAAGACCTGTAGAGACCTCCTGTAGTCTGCTTGGGGTCTTACTTTTTTGTAAAGCCTTGGGATGGTTTCTATGTTATGGTTAAATACATCAGGGCCGGCATCAAGAACTTTCTTCAGGGCATCAAAGGAGCCCTTAAAATCGGGTGTAAGTACCTCGACCTTGGCCTTGGGCAGGTATTCTCTCACCTTTCTGATGGTTCTGGCAAACTGCTCTGCACCACCATCAGGAAGGTCATCCCTTGTTACTGAGGTTATTACCACAAACCTGAGCTTCATCTTTTTTGCAGCAAGTGCTACCCTTTCAGGCTCCTCAGGGTCAACTCTCAAGGGTTGTCCAGAACTCACAGAACAGAAACGGCAGTTTCTGGTACATATATCACCGAGTATCATAAAAGTGGCAGTAGGCTTTGAGAAGCAGTATCCCTTGTTTGGACACCTTGCCTCTTCACAGACAGTAGAGAGCCTGTAACTACGCAGAATCCTTTTTGTGTTGTGTCTGCCTGTTATATGGGACTGCCTAATCCACTCAGGTAATCTCTTGTTTTTCATTATGAGGTATATTATATATCTTCCGGAAGGAATTCTTCAGCTCAATAACTCTGCATCCCTGTGGCAGGCTACAGAGAATCCTGGATTAAGATTAAAGTTCCTCTATTAAATATCTTCGTAAGTTGTCCATTTTTTTGATTGTCTCTTCTGCCAATGTAAGAGTGTCTTCTGCATCTTCTGGTGTTATTGTATCAAAATCACCATAATCTACATCTGTCCTTCTTGAAAGAAGACTCTTGTAATGTTTAATGATCTCTACGGGTAAAAGTCCTGGTTTTATAAATCGGAGACTCAGCATCGTTATTACACCCTCATGGGTTTCAGGATTAGAACCCTCAAGAATAAGTAGTGCCCTCGCAGCATTTAAGACTGCATAATAGGCCCTGTTTACAGCAGTTTTGTATCTATCCTCTTTAAGGTTTGCTCTTGCATCGTCAAGAAATTCATATGCCTTTTTGATTCTTAACTCGCTGAGTGTTTTTTTATCTTCCTTGGAAAGACTCATAACAGAATTCCTTCCCTTTTGATGTTCTCATAAAAGGGCGTTTTAAAATCTCTTTCTTTCTCAAATACCTTTAAATCCTTTATAACTGGAGAAAAAGAAAGTCCCACAGTTATTTCTTCCTCAACAATTAAGCCAATAATCTCTCTTTCTATCTGGGGGTCTTTATCTTTGACTACAATGAGTATATCAATGTCTGACCATTCGCTGAAATCTCCCCTTGCCCTTGAACCGAAGGCATAAATAAACACTATCCTATCAGGATATCTTTCTTTCAACTGCTGGCTTATTTTCTGAAGCCTATTTTTAATATATGAAAACATCTTAAAAGGATTATAACATAGTCGTCTCTTCAAATAGATGTTTGTACTTCATTTTGCAGTCCATGCAATGGCAAGAGCTGTGCTCATTCTCTATGACATCAGGACCTCAACTCACGAAGGAGTTAAGACCATGCTTTCAAAAAAATTAATAAGGGAAGCAAGAGCAATTCTAGGAGGATTTTGCTAAAAAATACTCTATCTTAAAAGCCTTGAGAGAAGATGCTGATTATGAAGATTTCATCGACTATTCAAAGAATGATGCAGAAGAAGCACTTGATATGGCAAGGGAATTTATTGAGAAACTCTCTACTGTAATTGAAGAAACCCGCAGAAAGATATAAAATCTACACGAGTAATTTTGCTTACAACACAATCCAAAGGTATCTGTGCCGAGGGAATTAATCTTAAGTTTTGGCTTAATTAACATTATTCAGGAAAGGAATGCGTTTGGAGTGGTTTTATAAAAAGGGCCTGCGGAAGCAGGCCCCTACAGAGTGCTTAGTCAAGTTTTACCACATTTGTTGCCTTTGGTCCCTTCTCACTCTCAACCACATCAAAAGAAACTCTCTGGCCCTCGCTTAGGGTTCTGAATCCATTACCCTGAATTGCTGTGTAGTGCACGAAGAAATCTTGTCCATCATCCCTCTGGATGAAACCATAACCCTTCGTCTCATTGAACCATTTCACTTTGCCTTGATACGACATGCTACAAATGCCTCCTTTCTGTTGCTACACCTGAAAAGTCCAGGTGCTTTTGTTATAACCTTTTGTAGATTGGAAAGTCAAGAAAAAAATGAGCAATTATTCAAAAATCCTGAAGTCATCTACTATAACAACACCCTCTGCCTGGAGTAATTTACCAAAAGGTGTTTCTTTTATCATTTCAAACTCCTTAAGAGTATAGCCTTTTGGTTCAATCATACCTTCTGAATATTCATAAAGTAGGTCAAGCCTCTCAAGAGGTTTAACAGGAAGTTCCTCACAAATGACCACAAGATCTATATCGCTCCACTCGTTGAAGTCTCCTCTTGCTGTTGAACCATACACAACAACCGCGACTTTACCAAACAGAGACCTCAACTTTAATGCATACTCTCTTGCAACCTGAAAGCGTCTTATCTGTTGCTGCTGTTTCTGTTCAATTATCTTTAACATCTCTAAGTGCCGAACTGACAAAATCAATTATCCTTGCAGTACAATCTCTTGCTATCTTAAAGTCATCCTCATCAAAACTCTCAAAAGGGCTTCCGAGACCAATGGCATCAGGGTATCTGGTAGGTATGTAGAATTTGTCTAATTTTCTTGCACATCTATAAAGAGACTGTTCAATATTAAATCCTAAGGATTCTATAGTTATATACTGAATGAGTTCGCGATATCTTGCCAAAGGCTATAATAATGGATTTTATTGCAAGCTCTGCAGCTTGTTGTGCCTTAAAACATGCCCAGTCAAAGTCTCCTTCTTCTGCATCTCTACATGCGGAATGAAAATTATGTTCAGCCTGTTGAAACCATCTACGAAATTCTTTATGATTAAAATACTCTCTCATCCTGTAACTTAGAATACTACATGGATTAGACTTCTTTCAATTGTATGTTATAATGTGAGTGGAATCCTCTTGTATAACCTTGAAAAAAGGAGGTGCTGAATGGGTGAGCTGACGCATATAGATAGAAAGGGTAGGGCAAAAATGGTGGATGTGACTCATAAGCCCCATACCAAGCGTGAGGCAGCTGCCATTGCAAGAATAAAAATGAAGCCCCAGACAATGAAATTGATAAAAGAGGCAGGGATTGAAAAGGGCGATGTCCTTCAAGTAGCAAGAGTGGCAGGAATAATGGGAGCAAAGAAGACCTCAGAGCTCATTCCTCTCTGTCATCCCCTTCCTGTCACCTCTGTAGCACTTGATTTTGAATTAAAAGACGAAGAAAGCATCATAGAGATTAGGTCCCGTGTGAAGACCTTAGCACAGACAGGAGTAGAGATGGAGGCTCTTACAGCCGTTACCATAGCTGCCCTGACAGTTTACGATATGTGTAAGGCTGTTGACAAGGAAATGACAATTGTGGATGTGATGTTAATGGAAAAAAAAGGTGGTAAAAGCGGTGAGTTTAAAAGAATCACCTAATAATGGAGAAGGCACTCTTTATTGATAGACCAAACCGGTTTACCATAGTCTGCAAAAAGGACAACCGTTATATAAAGGCATACCTTCCCAATCCTGGCAGACTCTGGGAGCTTCTGCTTCCTGGCAGAAGGGTGTTTATAAAGAGGAGTTCAGGAAAGAGCAGGTTACTTCCCTACACTGTCTGGGCTGTAGAGAAGAATGGCCATCCTGTACTGCTACATACCCATTATACAAATACTGTGGCAGAAGAACTCATCTTGAATCGGCTTATACCTGGTCTTGAGGAATTCAGTATAAGAGAGAAAGAGTCCAGATATGCCAACCATAGGTTTGACTTTCTTCTTGAAAACCGAAAGAGCAAAAGAGTTTTCCTTGAGGTAAAATCATGTACCCTCTTTGGAAGTCGTATTGCTATGTTTCCTGATGCAGTAACCAAAAGGGGCAGAAGCCATATAGAAACACTTGCAAACATAGGTGGTGGAGTGCTATTTGTTGTCCACTCACCAGAGGTGGATTTCTTTCTACCGGAGTTTCATACAGATCCAGAGTTTTCAAAATCACTCTATGAGAACAGACACAAGCTCTTTATATCTGCTGTTGCATTGAGATGGAGTGAAAGCCTTTCATATACTAAGGTAAAGCCTCTCAGGATTCCGTGGTATATATATGAAAAAGAGGCAGAGGACAGGGGCAGTTATATCCTACTTATAAGAGTAGACAATTCAAAAAGAATTCGTGTAGGGTCCATAGGGTCTATACACTTCAGAAGAGGATATTATTTATATGTAGGTTCTGCCATGGGTTCCCTTTCTACAAGAATAAACAGACACCTTAGAAAGAAAAAGCCTCTCCGCTGGCATATTGATTATCTTGTTAAAGAGGCTGATTATATTAAAGCCCTTCCTATAAGGATGTTAGAGCCTCTTGAGTGTCTCATCTCAGAGGCTATCAGAGAGACCGCAGATGACTCAATAAAGGGATTCGGCACCTCAGACTGTAGATGCGAAAGCCATCTTTACTGGATGAAGAAGAATCCTATCATGAACGAGAAATTTATAGAAATACTTATGGAATACAGAATTGAGAGGTTGAACAGGATTAGTGAATCTGAGAATTAAAACTTCTTTAATTATTTTAGAGTTTTGCTCATCTGTAAGAGACTTCTCCCTTTGGCATACTACTTGAATCAACCACTGCTCTCAATGAACCTATCTGGTCATACACCAGATAATAAGTCTGACCCATGTATTCCATTGAATACGGCACTCTGTCGTCTGCATAGTTGAATCTCATAAGAAGATTGTCATTTCTGTCATACACTGCAAGAAGCCTTATCCTGCCACTCCACAAGTATTTTTCCACAATTGTCCCATTAATCCGTTTGGCTATCCTTCTGCCCATTGGATCATAATCGTAACTGACAACTGTTCCATCAGGCAACACAACCTCAAGCAACTCTCCCCTTGAGGAGTATCTGTAAGTAGTTGTGCCTTCAGAGGTAGTTTTGCTTGTCAA
>MTOU01000009.1 GCA_002011745.1 Nitrospirae bacterium JdFR-85 | reverse complement strand
CTGATAACCACGGTAGCTATGGAAGAGGGGTTAAGGTTTGCGATAAGGGAAGGTGGCAGGACCGTGGGAGCAGGAGTAGTTACCAAGATTCTGGAGTAGGACAGCAGTTATGAACCAAAAGATAAGGATAAAATTAAAGGCGTACGATCACAGGATACTTGATCAGTCTGTTAAGGAGATTGTGGAGACTGCCCGGAGAACAGGAGCAAGGATATCTGGGCCAGTCCCTCTTCCCACAAGAATCCAGAAGTTTACTGTCTTGAGATCACCCCATATTGACAAACATTCAAGAGAACAATTTGAGATAAGGACTCATAAGAGACTGATAGATATATATGAACCTACCCCTCAGACAGTGGATGAGTTGATGAAGCTTGAACTTGCTGCAGGGGTGGATGTGGAGATAAAGCTATGATAGGCATACTCGGCAGGAAGATAGGGATGACCCAGATATTTGATGAGAAGGGTAATGTGGTGCCTGTTACGGTTGTAGAGGCAGGTCCCTGCAGAGTAGTGCAGGTGAAGACTCTTGAGAATGACGGGTATGAGGCTGTCCAGATAGGCTTTGACGAGATTAAAAAGCTAAAACGGGTTAATAAACCCATGATGGGACATTTTAAGAAGGCAGGTGTTCCTCCATATAGAATACTCAGAGAGTTTCCCATGAAGGATCTAAAGGTAGGGGATGTTATAACAGTGGAGAGGTTTCAGAAGGGTGACAAGGTCCATGTGAGCGGAATCTCAAAGGGTAAGGGATTTCAAGGTGTTATGAAGAGGCATGGATACTCAGGAGGACCTGGGTCTCATGGTTCAATGTTCAACAGGGCACCAGGCTCCATTGGTAGCAGTGCCTTCCCTTCAAGGGTCTGGAAGAATAAAGGACTTCCAGGACATACAGGCTGTGAAAGGGTGACGGTGAGGAATCTGGTGGTTGTAGATGTGAAGCCTGAGCTGAATCTTCTGCTTATAAAGGGTGCCATCCCTGGTCCAAGGGGTGGATATGTTGAGGTGAGGAAAGAAGACTGAAATGCCAGAGATTGAAGTAAAGGACATAAACAACAATGTGGTTGAGAAGGTTACTCTGCCGGAGAGTATCTTCGGGCTTGAGGTTAAGACTGCTCTGTTGCATGAGGCAGTGGTGAACTACCTTGCAAACCAGCGCCAGGGGACTCATGCCACCAAGACCAGAGGAATGGTGAGAGGTGGTGGAAGAAAGCCCTGGAGGCAGAAACATACAGGCAGGGCAAGACATGGGAGTATCAGGTCTCCCCTATGGAGGGGAGGAGGCGTGGTATTTGGCCCACAGCCAAGGGATTACTCCTATGAGATGCCTAAAAAGCAGAGAAGACTTGCCCTGAAGACTGCGTTGAGTGCAAAACTTAAGGAGGGTGAACTGATAGTTGTGGATAAGATATCCTTTGAGCAGCCAAAGACTAAGGAGATGGTTTCACTGCTGAAGAGTCTGGGGCTTAATGGAAACTCGGTCTTGATAGTCACAGCAGACAAGAATGAGAATGTCTATCTTTCTGCAAGGAATATTCCTGGTGTGACGGTTATGAGGGCTATGGACCTTAATACTTACCAAGTGTTGGTTCATGAGAGGGTTGTTCTGACCAAGGATGCCCTTCAGAAGATACAGGAGGTCTGGGGATGAGAGACCCTCAGGAAGTGATTATCAGGCCTGTGTTTACGGAAAAGGCGATGCAGTTAAAGGAGAAAGAGAATAAGATCGTGGTAGAGGTGGCAAAGGATGCCAATAAGATAGAGATCAAGCATGCCTTTGAGAAGCTCTTTAATGTTAAGGTGGAGAAGGTTGCTACAATAAATGTGAAACCCAAAAAGAAGAGACTTGGAAGGTTTGAGGGCAGGACAAGGTCATGGAAGAAGGCGATTGTTACCCTTAAGAAGGGTGAAAAACTCGACTTTATAGAGGGAGCATAATATGGGTATAAGGATATATAAGCCCACATCACCGGGAAGAAGGTTTATGTCTGTGTCTGATTTCAGCGAAATCACCACAGATAAACCTTATAAGCCTCTATGTGTGCCTCTGAAGAAGACAGGTGGAAGAAACAACCAGGGAAGGATAACTGTATGGCAGCGGGGAGGTGGCAACAAGAGGCTATATAGGATAATAGACTTTAAAAGGGATAAGATTGGTGTGCCTGCTGTAGTGGAGACCATTGAGTATGACCCCAACAGGAGTGCAAGGATAGCCCTGCTCAAGTACGCTGATGGCGAGAGACGGTATATTCTTGCTCCTGATGGGTTGAAGGTGGGCGAGATCCTTATGTCTGGGCCTGATGCAGAGATAAAGGTTGGTAATGCCTTGCCTCTTAAGAATATACCTCTTGGTACTTTTATCCATAATATTGAGCTCCGTCCTGGAGAAGGGGGTAAACTTGTAAGGAGTGCAGGTACACAGGCACAGTTGATGGCAAAGGATGAAAGATATGCCCATATAAAGCTGCCTTCAGGCGAGGTGAGGCTTGTTCTGGTTAATTGTATGGCAACGATAGGACAGGTGAGTAATATTGATCATGAGAATATAAATTATGGTAAGGCTGGTAGAAGACGCTGGCTTGGAAGAAGACCAATTGTAAGGGGTGTGGCAATGAATCCCGTGGACCATCCCCTTGGAGGCGGTGAAGGTAGAAGTTCTGGTGGAAGGCCAGCCTGTACACCTTGGGGTAAGCCTGAGGGAGTGAAGACAAGAAGGAACAAAAAGACGGATAAATACATTATTAAGCGGAGAAAGTAGGAGGTCTTAAGTGCCGAGGTCATTGAAAAAAGGACCATATGTTGACCCGAAACTCCTGAAGAAGGTTAGGAAGATGATGGAGACAGGAGAGAAGAAGATAATAAAGACCTGGTCGAGGAGGTCAACCATAATTCCTGAATTTGTTGGCTTTACCTTTGCAGTGCACAATGGTAATAAATTCATTCCAGTGTATGTGACAGAGAATATGGTGGGGCATAAGCTTGGAGAGTTTGCCCCTACACGGACATACAGAGGACATGCAGGCAGTGAGAAGACAACCAAGGTGAAGGGCAAATAAGATGGAGGCACGGGCAGTACTTAGATATGCAAGAGTGACGCCGAGAAAGGCGAGAAGGGTTATTGATCTCATCAGAGGTAAGAAGGCTGGTGAGGCAATGATTGCCCTTAAGTTTATGCCTTACAGGGCAGCCAGGTTTGTTGAAAAGCTTCTCAGGTCTGCAATGGCGAATGCAGAGCAGAAAGATGTGGCTGTTCCAGAGGAGATGAGGATTGTGCAGGCATATGTGGATGAGGGTCCAATGATGAAGAGGGTATTTCCAAGGGCGATGGGTAGGGCTGACATAAAGAAGAAAAAGACCTGTCATATAACTATAGTACTCAAGGAGGAGGAAGAGTAGTGGGACATAAGACCCATCCTATAGGTCAGAGGATAGGTATCATAAGGACATGGGAGTCAAGGTGGTACAGGGAGAAGGGTTATGCAGAGCAACTTCATGAAGACCTCCAGATCAGAAAGTATATAAAAGACAGACTCTATCATGCAGGAATATCAAGAATAGAGATAGAGAGACTTGGGGAGAAGGAAGGTCAGAAGATAAGGGTGATAATTCATACAGCAAGGCCTGGGATAATCATAGGCAAAAAGGGTGCTGAGGTGGAGAAACTGAGAAAGGAGCTTGAGCAGATGACAGGCAAACAGGTGTCTGTTGACATAAAGGAGATAAGGAAACCAGAGCTTGATGCCCAGCTTGTGGCAGAGAATATAGCCCTCCAGTTAGAGAAGAGAGTTGCTTACAGAAGGGCGATGAAGAAGGCGGTTGCATCGGCAATGAGGTTTGGTGCACAGGGGATTAAAGTCCAGTGTGCAGGAAGGCTTGCGGGAGCAGAGATTGCAAGGAGAGAGTGGTACAGGGAAGGAAGGGTTCCTCTTCACACATTCAGGGCAGACATTGATTATGGTTTTGCTGAGGCAAAAACCACATATGGAGTGATAGGTGTGAAGGTGTGGATATACAAGGGTGATGTGCTTGACACATCAGAGCCGACTGTAAGTATTTAATAAAAGGGGTATAAGACCATGTTAATGCCAAAAAAAGTTAAATATCGTAAACAGCAGAAGGGCAGGATGAAGGGTAAGGCCTACAGGGGCTCAGAAGTCGCCTTTGGTGAGTATGGTCTGAAGGCACTGGAGCCTGGATGGATTACCAGCAGACAGATTGAGGCTGCAAGGGTTGCAATAACCCGTAAGGTGAAGAAGGGAGCAAAGGTCTGGATAAGGATATTTCCGGATAAACCAGTTACCAGAAAGCCTGCAGAGACCAGGATGGGTAAGGGTAAGGGTAACCCTGAGTTCTGGGTGGCTGTAGTAAAGCCGGGCAGGATTCTGTATGAGATGGCAGGTGTGCCAGAGGATGTGGCAAGAGAGGCTCTGAGGCTTGCTGCCAATAAGCTGCCTGTGGCGACAAAGATAGTGAAGAGAGAGGAGGCAGTGATTTGAAGCCTTCTGAACTGAGAGAGATGACCATAGAGGAGTTGAAGGAGAAGGAGAAGGAGCTCCGTAAGGAGCTTTTTAACCTGAGGTTCCAGAAGGCTACAGGTGAGATCCAGAATCCCAACAGGATAAAGCAGGTAAAAAGGGATATTGCAAGGATTCTCACCATAATAACAGAGAAGGAGCGTCAGAAGCGTAACAATAAGGAGACAGAGAGGTAGATATGCCCAAAAAGGTATTTGTAGGAGAGGTAATAAGTGATAAGATGGACAAGACTGTTACAGTGGCAGTAACCAGGATAGTGATGCATCCGAGATATAAAAAATATATAAAGAGGACCACAAAGCTCAAGGCCCACGATGAGGACAACAGTTGTAAGGTAGGGGATATTGTAAAGATTATTGAATCAAGACCCTTAAGTAAGACCAAAAGATGGGTGGTCCTTGAGAAGATAGGCAGAAAAGGAGCTCCTCGTATTGAGGTGAAGGATGATATTCCCATAGATATAGATACATCTACAGAAACGGAGAAGACTGAATAGACAGAATTGGGGAGTGATAGAAGATGATACAGGTACATACAATGCTTGATGTGGCTGATAATTCAGGAGCAAAGAAGGTGATGTGTATAAGGGTCCTTGGTGGTTCGAATCGCCGGTATGCAGGGGTTGGTGACATAATAGTTGCCAGTGTGAAGGAGGCCACCCCTGACGGTACAGTGAAAAAGGGCACGAAGGTGAGAGCAGTTGTTGTGAGAACAAAGAAAGAGACCCGCAGACCAGATGGAACATACATAAGGTTTGACCAGAATGCATGTGTTTTGATAAATGCTCAGGGAGAGCCTATAGGCACAAGGGTGTTTGGTCCTGTGGCGAGGGAACTGAGGTGGAAAGAATTTACAAAGATAATTTCACTGGCTCCGGAGGTGCTGTAGTGGGTCTGAGGATAAAGAAGAACGACAGGGTGATTGTCCTTGCGGGCAAGGACAAGGGCAAACAGGGGCGTGTACTTCAGGTGATACCCAAGAAGAACAGGGTTGTGGTTGAGAGAGTAAATATTATAAAGAAACATGCAAGGCCTTCACCAAAGTATGGACAGGGTGGAATTATAGAGATGGAAGGTCCAATACATATATCCAATGTGATGTTGGTATGTCCCAGATGTGACAAACCCACAAGAATTGGAAACAGGATACTGGATGATGGTAGAAAGGTCAGAGTATGTAAGAAGTGTAAGGAGGTAGTGGATCAGTAATGGGTGAGAAGAAATACGTTCCGAGGCTGAAAGAAAAGTATTTTAAGGAAGTGGTGCCCCAGTTAATGAAGGAGTTTTCATATAAAAATATCATGCAGGTACCAAGGCTTGAGAAGATAGTGCTGAACTGTGCAATGGGAGAGGCGATCAGTAATATTAAGCTCCTTGATGCAGCAGTTCAGGAGCTGAGTCTCATAGCTGGCCAGAAGGCTGTGATTACAAAGGCCAAAAAATCCATTGCAGGGTTTAAGCTGAGAAAGGGTATGCCCATAGGCTGTAAGGTGACCCTCAGAGGAGATAGAATGTATGACTTTCTTGATAAACTGATAAGCATAGCGATACCAAGGATAAGGGACTTCAGGGGACTGTCTTCTAAGAGTTTTGATGGCAGGGGAAACTATTCAATGGGGATAAAGGAGCAGTATATATTCCCTGAGATCGATTATGACAAGGTTGAGATGGTTCACGGTTTTGATATAACCATCTGTACCACAGCAGAGACAGATGAGGAAGGTAAGGCATTGCTTAAGTATCTTGGTATGCCTTTTAGGAACTAAATTTAGGGAGAGGCTATGGCTAAGAAGTGTTTGATAGAGAAACATAAGCGTCCACCAAAGTTCAAGGTGAGGGCCTATAACAGATGTCGTATCTGTGGAAGGCCGAGGGCATATATGAGGAAGTTTCAGATGTGTAGAATCTGTTTCAGAACATTGGCCCATCAGGGAATGATCCCTGGTGTGAGAAAATCAAGCTGGTAGGAGAGAGGAGTATGCTTACAGATCCAATTGCAGATATGTTGACCAGAATCAGGAATGCAATAATGGTTAAGGCAGAAAAGGTTGATATCCCTGCTTCAAAGATGAAGTTAGAGATAGCAAAGATTCTTAAAGAAGAAGGTTTTATAAGAGCATACAAGATTATTAAGGATAGAAGACAGGGTATTCTGAGAATATCACTCAAGTATGTTGATGGAGAATCGGTGATCTCAGGGCTCCAGAAGGTGAGCAAGCCCGGCAGAAGGGTATATGTGGGGTACAGAAACATCCCCAGGGTAATGGGAGGAGTAGGGATTGCCATCCTTTCTACTCCAAAGGGGATATTGAGTGATAGGGTGTGTAGGCAGCAGAAGGTTGGTGGAGAACTTTTATGTTATATATGGTAAGTGTTAAGAGGTGATAGAGATGTCGAGAGTGGGAGAGAAACCGATAGATATACCAAAGGGTGTGGAGGTTAAGATCCAGGGCAATACCATTATGGTTAAAGGTCCAAAGGGAGAACTTCGCTGGGATTTTCCTCCATCCATGAGTGTACAGATGAGTGATGGTAAGATAACTGTACATAGACCGGATGATACAAGGCAGAAGAAGGCATTGCATGGACTGACCCGTAGTCTTATAGCAAATATGGTAAAGGGAGTGAGTGAGGGGTTCAAGAAGGAGCTTGAGATAGTGGGTGTAGGATATAGAGTTGACCTTAAAGGTAATAAATTGATCTTTAATCTCGGTTATTCCCATCCTGTGGAGTATGAGTTGCCTGAGGGTATAAAAGCAGAGGTTGACCATAAGGCAAGGCCTATAAAGTTGACCATATATGGGATTGATAAGCAGTTAGTAGGACAGGTGGCTGCAAACCTGAGAGCATTGAGGCCACCAGATGCTTACAAGGGCAAGGGTATAAGATATGCGGGTGAGCAACTGAAACTTAAACCTGGTAAGACAGCAAAGTAATTTTCTGGAGGTTGGATAGAGTTGAAGAGAACAAAGAGAGAGGCGAGAGAGAGGAGACACAGAAGGGTCAGGAAGAAGGTTTTTGGGACACCCGAAAGACCGAGACTTTCGGTTTATGGTTCCCTTAATCATATGTATGCCCAGATAATTGATGATATAAAAGGGCATACACTTGTAGCAGCATCAACCCTTGATAAAGAACTTAGAGGAAAGTACTCTCATGGTGGTAATGTGGAGGCAGCAAAGCTTGTGGGAGAGTTGATAGCCAAGAGGGCTATACAGAAGGGGATAAGAAAGGTGGTGTTTGACAGGGGAGGCTTTAAATACCATGGAAGGGTTAAGGCCCTTGCAGATGCTGCAAGAGAGGCAGGCCTTGAATTTTAATAATACTTAGTAGGAGGTATGGTGCAGAGGATTGATCCATCGGAACTTCAACTACAGGAGAAGGTGATATTTATTAATAGGGTATCAAAGGTTGTAAAAGGAGGCAGAAGGTTCTCCTTTACAGCACTGGTTACAGTCGGAAACGGAGAAGGCATAGTTGGTGTTGGCAAAGGTAAGGCGGCAGAGGTTGTGGATGCCATAAGGAAGGCGATTGAACATGCCAAAAAGTCTCTTATAAAGTTTCCCCTGAAGGATGGAACTATTCCACATGAGATAATAGGTGAGTTCTGTGCTGGCAGGGTTCTCCTGAAGCCTGCTCCAAAGGGTACAGGTGTTATAGCAGGAGGTGCTGTAAGACCAGTGCTTGAGGTGGCTGGAGTAAAGAATATTGTGGCAAAGTCTTTGAGGAGTCATAACCCTTTCAATGAGGCAAAAGCAACAATAGATGGTTTAATGAAACTGAAGGATCCAGAGGTTGTTATAAAGCTGAGAGGTAAGCAACCGGCTGCTCCTGAAAAAACTGAGTAGTTTAAGGAGACAAAGAACTTATGCTAAAGATAACACTGAAGAGGAGTTATATAGGGAAGCCTGAAAAGATAAAGAGGGTCCTGAGGGCCCTTGGGCTTCGTAAGATTGGGCATACTGTTCTGAAGCCTGATGAGCCCTCAGTAAGAGGTATGCTCCAGAAGGTATCACATATGGTAGAGGTGCAGAAGGTAGAGGAGCAAGGAGGTGGATAAGGTGAGAATAGAAGAGCTGAAGCCTGCAGCAGGCAGCAAAAAGAGGAAAAAGAGGGTAGGCCGAGGTCCAGGTTCTGGTCATGGAAAGACCTCCTGCAGAGGACATAAGGGTCAGAAGGCGAGGTCAAGTGTGAATCTGCCTCCAGGATTTGAAGGAGGACAGATGCCTCTGCATAGAAGGATTCCGAAGAGGGGATTCAACAATAAGCTCTTTGCGAAGGAGTACACTATTGTAAATCTGAAAAAGATTGCTACCATAGAAGATGAGGATACCATTACTCCAGAGTTGCTTCTTCAGAGGAGATTGATAAGTAAGATAGCTAAGGATGGGGTTAAAATATTGGGTGATGGACAACTGAACAGGGCTGTAACCATAAAGGCACATGCCTTTAGTAAGTCCGCCCTGCAGAAGATCACCGAGGCAGGTGGAAAAGCAGAGGTGATTTAAGTTGGGAGCCCTTTCATCATTTCAGAATATCTTTAAGATTGAGGAACTGAAAAACAGGATTTTTTATACCCTCGCCCTGCTTGCTGTCTACAGGATAGGATGTCATATCCCCACCCCTGGTATAAACGGCGAAGAGCTGAGTAAGTTTCTGACAGAACGTGGTGGGGCACTTATGGGATTCTTTGATATATTCTCTGGGGGTGCTCTTTCAAGGGTTACCATATTCGCTTTAGGCATTATGCCCTACATAAGTGCCTCAATAATACTGCAGTTGCTGACAGTGGTTATTCCTGCGCTGGGAAGACTGGCAAAAGAAGGTGAGGAAGGGAGAAAGAAGATCGTCAGATATACGAGATATGGGACTGTGCTCATCAGTGCAGTGCAGTCTTTTGGTATTGCCGTTGGACTGGAGAGCATGGCACAGGGTGCATTTATACAGAACCCGGGATGGGGTTTTAGATTTATGACGATGATAACCCTGACTGCAGGGACTGCCTTTATTATGTGGCTTGGTGAGCAGATAACAGAAAGAGGCATTGGTAATGGAATATCCCTTATAATCTTTGCGGGTATCGTGGCAAGGCTTCCCAATGCAGTAATAAGTACTGTAAGGCTGATAAAAGCAGGAGAACTCTCAATTATCTTTCTTATTGTGCTTGTAGCCCTTATGATTCTTGTTGTTGGTGGCATTATTTACGTTGAGAAGGGACAGAGAAAGATACCAGTACAGTATGCAAAGAGGGTTGTGGGCAGAAGAATCTATGGTGGCCAGTCCACCCATCTGCCCCTTAAGATAAACACCTCTGGTGTTATACCTCCAATATTTGCATCTTCTATTATCATGTTCCCAGCAACAGTAGCAGGGTTTATCTCTATACCTTGGGTACAGGGTGTGGCAAGACAGCTCTCTTTTGGTTCTCCCTTATACACAATTCTCTATGTGGGATTAATAATCTTTTTCAGTTATTTCTATACAGCAATTATATTTAATCCTGTGGATGTGGCAGACAACTTAAAGAAGTATGGAGGATATATTCCTGGCATAAGACCTGGTCAGAAGACGGCTGAATACCTGTACAGGGTGCTCTCAAGACTCACCTTTGTAGGTGCCATTTATTTATCCATTGTATGTGTGTTGCCTACATTTTTGATTAAAGAGTTTAATGTCCCTTTTTATTTTGGAGGGACATCTCTGCTTATAGTGGTTGGAGTCGCCCTTGATACAGTATCACAGATAGAATCACATCTTTTGACACGCTCTTATGAAGGCTTCCTGAGAAGGGGGAGGGTAAGAGGCCGTAGAGGTTAAAGGGGGCTTGGTAGGGGAATAGTTGATAAGTATAAAGAAGAAAGATGAGATAAAAAGGATGATTATTGCCTCGGAGATTGTGTCTGAGGCGCTTCAGGCTATTAAAAAGGCAGTTGCTCCAGGTATTACTACGAAGGCTCTTGAAGAGATTGCAGAAGATGTAATAAGAATGAGAGGGGGGAAACCTGCATTTAAGGGATATAAAGGGTTTCCTGCCAGCATATGTACATCGGTTAATGATGAGGTGGTCCATGGGATACCCTCAGAAGAGGTGGTCTTGAAAGAGGGTGATATAGTCAGTATAGACCTCGGCGTGATTTATAAAGGATATATAAGTGATGCTGCAATAACCCTGCCTGTGGGCGAGATTTCTGAGGCTGCTGAAAGACTCTTGAGTGTTACAAGAGAGGCACTTTTTGAAGGAATTGCCAGGGCTGTACCTTCAAATAGGGTGGGAGATATCTCACATGCGATCCAGAGTTATGTAGAGTCAAAGGGTTACTCAGTAGTGAGAAAGTTTGTTGGCCACGGGGTGGGCAGAAGGCTGCATGAAGAACCTCAGGTGCCAAACTTTGGTCTTCCTGGCAGAGGAGTAAAACTAAGGGAAGGGATGACCCTTGCGATAGAACCCATGGTTAATGAGGGTACCCATGATGTCTCTATCATGGAGGACGGTTGGACAGCAAAGACAAAAGATGGCAAGCTGTCTGCCCATTTTGAACATACGATTTTGATTAAAAAGAGTGGACCAGAAATATTGACTAATTGGTGAAAAAAGGATTATAATTTAAAGTTCTATGTCTAAAGAAGATGTCATAGAAGTTGAAGGTACGATTACTGAGGCACTGCCCAATGCGATGTTTAGAGTGAAGCTTGACAGTGGGCAGGAGATAATCGCTTATGTATCAGGAAAGATGAGGATGCACTTTATAAGGATTCTTCCAGGTGATAGGGTTCTGGTAGAGATGTCACCCTATGATCTCACGAAGGGAAGGATAACTTATAGGTATAAGTAATCTGGAGGTATACAATGAAGGTAAGATCCTCAGTGAAGCCGATTTGTGCGAAGTGTAAGGTTATAAAGAGAAAAGGTGTAGTAAGGGTAATCTGTGAGAATCCGAAGCATAAGCAGCGTCAGGGTTAAGGAGGAGGTATGGCAAGAATAGCCGGAGTTGACTTACCAAAGAATGAGCGAGTGGAGATAGGCCTTACAAGGATATTTGGGATAGGTAGGTCTCTCTCAAAGAAGATCCTTGAAGAGACAGGAGTAGATCCTAATACAAGGGTGAAGGACTTAAAAGACGAGGAGATAGTGAAGATAAGGAGTGTGATTGAAAGGGATTACAAGGTTGAAGGTGAGTTAAGAAAAGAGATATCAATGAATATAAAGAGATTGATTGATATTGGCTGTTATAGAGGACTGAGGCATAGAATGGGGCTTCCTGTGAGAGGGCAGCGTACCAGAAGTAATGCAAGGACAAGGAAAGGACCAAGAAAGACGGTTGCTGGAAAGAAGAAGGCGGGTAAGAAGTAGAAAGGAGGTAATGGCTAATGGCAAGAAGAAGGAAGGGGCCGAAGAAGGAGAAAAAGAATGTGCCATATGGTATTGCCCATATACAGACCACTTTTAATAACACTATAGTGACGATTACAGACAGGAATGGGAATGTGCTCACATGGGTGAGTGCTGGTAGTTTGGGTTTTAAGGGTTCCAGGAAGGGCACACCTTATGCAGCTCAGCTTGCAGCAGAGACCGCAGCAAAGAGGGCTATGGAGATGGGGATGAAACAGATAGATGTATATATAAAAGGGCCTGGTGCAGGAAGGGAGTCAACTATAAGGGCAATACAGGCTGCAGGGCTTGATATAAATATAATTAAAGATGTGACCCCTGTGCCACATAATGGCTGTAGGCCACCTAAAAGGAGGAGAGTCTAATGGCGAGATACACAGGACCACTATGCAGACTCTGCAGGAGAGAAGGTTTAAAGCTCTTTCTAAAGGGAGACCGTTGTTATACTGATAAGTGTGCCTTTGAGAGACGTAAGTACCCCCCTGGTGAACATGGAACAAAGAGGACAAAGATAAGTGATTATGGTCTGCAGTTAAGAGAGAAACAGAAGGTTAAGAGGATATATGGGGTGCTGGAGAGGCAGTTTAAAAGGTATTTTGAGGAAGCGCAGAGGAAGAAAGGGGTTACAGGAGAACTACTGCTCCAGTTTCTTGAACAGAGGCTTGATAACATTGTCTACAGACTCGGGTTTGGCGTCAATAGAAGACAGGCACGCCAGCTTGTAAATCATGGACATATAATGGTGAATGGCAGGGTGGTGGACATACCCTCCTATAGGGTTAAACCAGGCGATGTTATAGAAGTTAGACCAGACAGTAGAAAGATCCCTTTCATTGAGGAAAACCTTTCAAAGGTTGAACATAGAGGAGTGCCTGAATGGCTTGAGCTTGATGCTGGCAACTTCAGAGGTAGGTTGCTTAAGGTGCCCGAGAGACATGAGATACCAATTGAGGTAGAAGAGCATCTGATTGTAGAGTTGTATTCAAAATAATCATCAGGACTCCAAATAATCTGAGGAGGATATATGAGTCTAGCGAGAAAAGGCTTTCAGATGCCCCAAAAGATAGCTTTTGATACAGAGACATTAAGTGAAACATATGGAAAATTGATAGCCGAACCTCTTGAAAGGGGTTTTGGCACTACAGTGGGGAATGCCCTGAGAAGGGTTTTGCTATCTTCAATAGAGGGAGCTGCAATAACACATGTGAGAATTCCCGGGGTGCTTCATGAGTTCTCTACTATTAAAGGCATAAAAGAGGACATGGTTGATCTTATCCTGAACCTTAAAAAGATTAGATTCAAGATGTACGGTGATGGTAGAAAGACGGCTAAGATAAATGTAAAAGGTCCAAAGGAGGTAACAGGCGCTGATATACATTGTGAGGCTAATCTTGAAGTTCTTACTCCTGAGTTGCCCATAGCAACAGTGGATAAGGATGCAGAATTTCAGGCTGAGTTGTATGTAAGTAAAGGCAGAGGGTATGTGCCTGCTGAGATGAACAAATTAAAGGACCAGCCGGTTGATATGATATCAATTGATGCAATTTATACCCCTATAAAGAAGGTGAATTTCTGGGTTGAGAGATCAAGAGTGGGTAGGGCTACTGATTATGACAGGTTGATCCTTGAGGTCTGGACCGATGGGAGTATTACTCCTGAGGTTGCTGTTACAAAGGCTGCAAGTATCTTGATTGATCATTTTGATATGTTTATCTTTGATGAGTCTGAGGTGGACAGGTGTGAGTCAGAGAAGACCGATACAGGTAAAGAAGGGATTCCTGATGAGGCAATGATAAAAAATCTACTTAGACCGGTGGATGAGCTGGAGTTGTCTGTAAGGTCTTATAACTGTCTGAAGAACGCTAATATAAGGACTATTGCAGACCTTGTACAGAAGACAGAGCATGAGATGCTGAAGACCAAGAACTTTGGTAAAAAATCACTCAATGAGATCAAAGAGATACTGAGAGAGATGGGGCTTTCTCTCGGTATGAAGATCGATCCTGAATTGTTAGAGAGGTATAAAAAAGAGGGAGGTCTGGTTAGGGATGCGTCATAGAAAAAAGAGGAAGAGGTTTGGAAGAACCACAAACCAAAGGAAGGCACTTTTCAGAAATCTACTGGAAAGCCTTCTGATTCATGAAAGGATAGAGACCACAGTGGCCAAGGCAAAGGAGTTGAGGTCATTGGCTGATAAGATGGTCACCCTCGGTAAGAGAGGAGACCTTCATGCAAAGAGGCTTGCCCTTTCAATACTTCCGAATAGAAAAGCAGTGGCGAAACTCTTCAGTGAGATAGCCCCAAGATTTGCAGATCGCAATGGCGGTTACACAAGGGTGATAAGGACCCGTAGGAGACTGAAGGATCAGGCTGAGATGGCTGTGATAGAGTTCATTGATTATGAAGAAAGACGGAAAGAGACCACTGCTAAGGCTTCTAAATGACAGATATATTAACAATAGTTATACTTATTGTGGTCTGGGTCATTCTGCAGAAAGTGATCCTGCCGAGGCTTGGTATTCCTACATGAGCATCCCCTCCAAAAGGGACGTGTTCCCCTTACACTTCCAGAAATAAAAAAGAGACCGATTAATAATTCCCTATATATTTGATGGAAATGCTTATTGAGTGTTTTATTATTGAGGGATGTGTCTCTGAGGAACAACTGAAGAAGAATATCTATAATGCCTTGAAAGAGACAGGTGTAAACGCAGAAGTCCAATTCCGAAGAATAACAGCCGAAGAGGCAATTAGTTTTGGTATCAAGGGTTCTCCCACGGTTTTGATTAATGGAGTAGATATTGTAAAAGAAGAAGATACTTCTGGTTCTTCTTGAAGGATATACAGGGATGAGTCAGGTAGACTCAACAGTGTACCCTCCGTAGAACTTCTAATAAGCTCTATAAGAAAGGTCCAAGAGAGTCTCTAAGTATTTTATTTAGAATGCGGGGTATCTCCTCAACTGTCTGTATTTCAGATGAACAGAGGGAGATCAGTGTATCCCTGAAAATTGCAAACTCTTCATAATGTCCCTTCAGAAGGGAAGTTAATTTCTGATAGAGTTGTGAACCCCTCTGATCCCAGTCAAGGAGAATCACAACTCTATCATATCTTCTGAGAATCTCTTCACTAAACTCATACAGGCCCTTGCCTGTATGAAGCAGGATTATCTCTCCTGAAAAACCAAGCCTTCTTAGTGCATGCCTGTCTCTTTTGCCTTCAACAATGATTGGGACAAGTCTATTTATCTCTTTCAGGTCACGCAGTATCCTTATCAGCAAATCTGACCACTCAGGGTCATACTTTCTTTCCATTAGAAGTTAGTCTTCCACAGCTATGAAGGTCTCTGTCCTGGTGATACCTTTTATCTTTCTGATCTTTTTGAGAATTCTGGAGAATATATCATTAAGGTTGTCTGATTCGAGCACTGCTGCAATATCAAACTGTCCTGTAATGACATCGGCATTAACTACTCCATTGATGCCTCTTAAGGTGTCTCTAACATCTTTGTCCTTCCCAGGTAAAACATTTACAAACATATACACCCTTGCCATAGTATCCCTCCTTCTTATGCCTTGGATTTGTCAACCAGTTTTTCTCTCTGTATCCATGGCATCATAGCACGAAGCCTTTTCCCCACCTCTTCAATAGGATGCTCTTCTCCTTTTCTTGTAAGTGCATTGAACACAGGCTTTCCAGCCCTACATTCAAGTATCCATTCTTTTGCAAATTTGCCTGACTGGATCTCCTCCAGAATCTTCTTCATCTCTGCCTTTACAGATTGGTTTATGACCCTGGGACCTCTGGTGAGGTCACCGTACTGGGCGGTGTTACTTATTGAGTAACGCATATTAGTAATACCACCTTCATAAATAAGGTCTGCAATCAGTTTTACCTCATGGAGACACTCAAAATATGCCATCTCTGGGGCATAGCCTGCTTCAACCAGGGTCTCATAGGCGGCCTGTATAAGGGCAGTAAGTCCACCACAGAGGACCACCTGTTCACCAAACAGGTCTGTTTCTGTCTCCTCCCTGAAGGTGGTCTCAATTATGCCTGCTCTGCCACCACCTATTGCAGAGGCATAGGCAAGACCTACCTCTTTTGTATCACCTGAGGGATCTTGATGTACTGCCAGAAGACAAGGTATACCACTGCCTTTCGTATACTCACTTCTTAGCAGATGTCCAGGGCCTTTTGGGGCAACCATGAATACATTTATGTCTGACGATGGAACAATCTGGCCAAAATGTATGTTGAATCCATGGGCAAAGGCAAGATAGGAACCTTTTTTGAGATTAGGCTCTATCTCTTGTCTGTAAACATCTGCCTGTAGTTCATCAGGCAGAAGTATCATCACCACATCAGACTCTTTCACAGCCTCACCTACTGGCAATACCCTGAATCCTGCATCTTCTGCCTTCTGCCAGCTACGTCCCTTTCTGAGTCCAACCACCACATCCATTCCACTGTCACGGAGATTATTGGCATGGGCATGGCCTTGGCTACCGTAACCGATGATGGCGATCCTCTTGGTCTTTAGTACATCGAGATTGGCGTCTTTATCATAGTAGACCTTAACCATAAAAAAACCTCCTTTAGAAGATGTTTTTTCTTAATTATACAGTAGTCTGAGCCAAAATGTCATTGAGAACATAGAAAAGATTTTGTCTCCAAGCGAAACTCTATGATCAGAGTCTGGAAAGCTTTGCTATTTCCTTAGACCTTTATTTTTCGAAGTTCTATTGGCCATAATGTTTTTATAGTACCTTTTGCCGAAAGTCCTGACTTTCAATTGGGTATAAAGGCAAAATTTTTAAAAAATTTTTCATTTTCCTAACATTGGAAGCCCCCAACCTTTGGTTGGGGAACTTCACAGTGCCTCAGTAAGAGGCTGAAATTTATTTGTCCCATTAAATTAAGAGATGGATTTCAAAGCGGTTCTTTTTGCACTTATTGAAAAGTTCCAAAAACATAACATCCGTTATGCCCTGATAGGAGGGTTCGCAATGGGTTTGTGGGGGATGGGAAGAACCACAGTAGATATCGATTTTTTGGTACATAAGGATGACATGAATAAGGTGGACAGAATAATGAATGAGCTGGATTATGAGTGTAAATACAGGACTGAGAATGTATCCCAGTATGTGTCTCCTTTAAGAGTTTTTGGAGAAGTTGACTTTCTTCATGCCTTTAGAGAGGCAACTCTATCTATGCTCCAGCGAGCTGAAGAAAAAACAGTATTTGAGAAACTGTCTCTCAGGGTACTCTGTCCAGAGGACCTTATTGGTCTGAAGTTACAAAGCATAAAAAACAGTCCTGAAAGAAAGGCAACAGAGATGGATGATATCCTGTTTCTGGTACAGACATATAAAGACCGGATGGACTGGTCTCTTATTGAAGGATATGTTAAAATCTTAGACATGGAAGAAATTTACAGAGATCTTTTAGAGAAGAGATGAGATTTTCTAAAAAGGTGGAAAAAGAGATTCAGTCTGTTGGAGAAAGACTTGGTTCAGACTTAGAAGCCCTGAGACATAAGAGACATAACCCCTTTATAAAGGATGATGGTAGGGTTGATGTAGATGCCTATATCCAGTTTCTTACACAGTACAATGAATTTATAAATCATGCTCCCAAGCCCTTCAGACCCATTGTTGACCATGATATGAGGCTGTGAGATGAGTTCATCAGAAACCACAATCATATCAATGGCTATTTCTATCTTTGAGGAGAAGAATTTGAAGTGAAGTCTTCTAAGACCTCTTCTCTATCCAGATGGAATCCTTTCACAGAACCGGATAATCTCCTCTGCCGCATCTATGGCCTCCCTTGCCTGTCTCTCTGTAAAGCAATCAGCAGGTTTCCCCAAAATTTTTGCATTTAGAGTTTATATTTTTTGATCTTCTCTAAATTTTGCGATTGATCTGTCCTCTAAGTAGAAATATGGCCGAAGTCACAATCGCAGGATTTGGGAAAGCTTATGCTTCTTATGATAGAGGTCTAAGGTATAAGGTGATGCCTCTGGAGATTCTTTGGTACATACCATTTATGAATATTGTATGTAATTCCTATTGGGGATGGTTTAATACCTTTGAAACGACTGTGGACTATGGGGAGGGCGTCAGGCACATATAGGAACACATAGGGAGCATCATCTGCAAGGATCTCCTGAATCCTATAATATGCCTTTTTTCTCTTTTCTATATCAAAGGTTCTCCTGCCAATCTCAAGGAGTCTGTCCACCTCTGGATTGTTGTAAGATACAAAGTTGAACTCCTTTTCTCCTGTCTTACTTGAATGCCAAATATCATACTGGTCAGGGTCAAGCCCGATCGACCATCCCAGTATCACTGCCTCAAATCGTCTCTTGTCTATGAACTCATTTATAAAGGTGGCCCACTCAATAAGCCTTATATGTACCTTTATTCCTATCTGTTTTAACCGCCACTGTATTATGGTGGCCGTCCTCTCGCGGAGGGAATTACCCATATTGGTCAGAATGGTAAACTCAAAGGGTGTGCCCTCTTTGTCAAGCACCCCGTCACCATCAGAATCAACCCACCCAGCCTCTTTCAGCAGTTGTCTTGCCTTTGCGGGATTGTAATCATATCTCTCCACATTTGGATTATAGGGCCATGTATTGGGGACATAGGGGCCTGTGGCAACGGTTCCGAGACCAAAGAGGACCACATCCACGATTTCCTGCTTGTCAATTGCATAGGATATTGCCTTTCTCACTCTTTTATCCTTGAAGAAGGGATGTTTAAGATTGAAGCCCAGATAGGTGTAAACGAATGTGGGATAACGGAATTTCTGGAAGTTCTCTTTAAAGAATCTGGTATTGGTCTGGCGCTTGTACTGGATTGGTGTCAGCCCCATCATATCCACCCCACCAGCCTGCAGTTCCATAAACATTGTTGCCTGGTCGGGTATGATACGGTAGATGTAGTAGTCAAGATAAGGACGTCCTTCAAAATAGTTCTCATTAGCTTTGAGGACGATTCTCTGACCAGGCTCCCACTTCTGGAATACAAAGGGCCCCATTCCAATAGGATGTCTTCCAAAGTCTGTCTTTGTTATATCCTTTCCTTCAAGCAGATGCTTTGGCAGGATGGGTAGATTTCCCCATGATGCAAGGGCTGGTGCAAAAGGCTCTTTATAGGTAACTCTGAAGGTGTATCTGTCAACTACTTCTGCCTTCTTTACCTGAAGGAAATCCTCTTTGTAGGGGGTAGGGGTATTCTCATCTATGATGGTTTTATATCCAAACATTACATCATCGGCTGTAAACTCCACCCCATCTGTCCAGTAGACCCCTTTCCTGAGATGGAAGGTTATGGTAAGCCCATCCTCTGAGATATCCCAGGATTCTGCAAGGTCACCAACAATACTCAGGTCAGGAGCGTATTTCACAAGACCATTGAATATAAGACCTGCTACATCGTGTGAGGCGCTGTCTCCTGCAAGCATGGGAATGAGGATGCTTGGCTCTCCTATGGAGCCGACCACAAGGGCATCCCCAGGGGCTGGTTTGTGGGTATCCTTGGTAGTTGAGACTTTTCTGCCCTCAATATATACAGCAGAGAGTACAAAGAAGAGGAGAGAGATTATAATGGTTATTCTTAATCTCATCTGGCTTATTATATCATTAAATTCTTGGAATCCTCTACAGGAGTCCTTCTCTCATGGGCAGATATGTTTCAATCACCTTCCACTTCAGGTGTTCTCTCTGGAACCTGAGTATCACTGATTCTGCAACATCCTCATCTCCGATAATGTAGTAACTCTGTCCTGTCTCCAGAGCCTTGACCCTTGCAAGAAAGTGTGCTTCTGCCTCTTTGTCTTTTACCTTAACCTTAATACGGGAGACCTCTATCTCAAAGTGTTCTACATCCTGGAAAAGTCTTTTAAGATATCTCTTCAGATAGAGATAAGAAAATCCGTATCTGTCTTTGTAATTGAATGAGACAGGTTTCATCGTCTCCTGTAGGTCTTTTCTCAGAGCAGCTTCTCTGGTATGGTGTATAATCTTCTTGATTCTCTTTGCATCAGAGGGCCAGAGCAGATATGCCACTGCTATGCACAACAGGACAACTACACCGGTTATAATCCTTTTCGGCATCAGCATTAGTTTATCAGGCATGTGAGATTGGGGTCAATCAGGATAGACAGACTTAAAATCCGAAATAGACTTCAGTCAGATTTGTTGAATCTCTATTTCGGATCTGAGACAGAGGATTTCAATAAGTCTTATGCCGAGTTCTTTGCCCTTTGTACATATACTTTTCTTCTGTTTATAAGAGTATTATTGATACTATCTATAACCCTTTCAGCAAGGCTATGAGGGATTTCCACAAAACAGAATTTATCAAACAGGGAGATGTTTCCTATCATTTTTCCAGGTATATTGGCACCTGAGGCTATTAACCTTACAATGTCACCTACCTTTATCCTATCTTTTCTCCCAATATTAACAAAGAGCTTCACATATCCATTCTCTAAGGTGACCGCTGGTTTTTCAGGATCTAAAATATCATCCTCTTCAATGCTCGAGAAGGCAACACCAAGTGCAGCTGCAGCAATCTCATGAAGTGAGAATCTTTCAGAAAGTTCATCCACCAGTTGAGAATAATTCAAATGTTCCTGATTATTAATAATAGAGCATATCTCGCTAATTATCTCTTCTCTGTGGGCCTTTCTAAGGTCCTCTTTTGTGGGCAGCGATGCCTTTGTAATCTTTGTTCCTGCTGAACGCTCTATTGTCCTCAGGTTTCTATACTCCCTTGGGGTAACAAAGGTGATAGCAATTCCAGATCTGCCTGCTCTTCCGGTTCTGCCAATACGATGAATATAGTTGTCAGGATTCTGGGGAATGCTGTAGTTGAATACATGGGACACATCAGATATATCCAGTCCCCTTGCTGCTACATCTGTGGCAACGAGTATATCAATATCTCCCCTTTTGAATCTTTCCATCACCTTGTCTCTGTGAGACTGGGTGTAATCTCCATGAATTGCTCCTGCATAGTATCCCATCTGCTGGAGCTTGCTCGAGACTTCATCAACCTCTCTCTTTGTATGACAGAAAACGAGAGCGAGTGCAGGGTCCTCAACATCAATTATTCTTGTAAGTGCCTTGATTTTGTCTTCTTCTCTAACCTCGTAAAATACCTGTCTTATATTTGAGACAATAATCTTTTCTGTATCAACAGAAACCCTTATTGGGGCCTTCATATATCTTGAGGCAATGCGGAGAATTCCCTTTGGCATAGTAGCTGAGAAAAGCATTGTCTGTCTATCTCTTGGTATCTCTCTCAGTATTCTTTCTATATCTTCTATAAACCCCATGTTGAGCATCTCATCAGCCTCATCAAGGACAAGTATTTTTATATTCTTGAGACTGAGGGTCTTTCTTTGGATATGGTCTATTACACGGCCTGGGGTGCCTACAACTATATCAACGCCTTTTCTGAGAGCTCGGTTCTGCCTTTCTATTGATTGTCCTCCATATATTGGGACTGATACAGCGCCTTTGCCCCTGCCCAATCTGTTTAACTCCTGTGCTGTTTGAACAGCAAGTTCCCGGGTTGGAGCAAGAATCAATGCATAGGGAGTTCTACTTTTTCTGAACCTCTCTATTATTGGAATTCCAAAGGCAACAGTCTTTCCTGTACCTGTCTGTGCCTGGCCAATAATATCATTTCCCTCCATTGCAGGAGGAATTGCAGCTTTCTGAATGGGGGTTGGTTCTTCAAACCCCATCTCAGAAAGGGCCTCAAGTACTTCCCTGCATAGGTTTAAGTCTTGAAAATTACTATACATAGTCACTTTACTCCTTACTGTTTTATTTTGATTTAGATTTGAGGAAGGAAACCTAAGACATTCAGGCAGTAAAACTATCTGCTATGTCTGTTATTCCTTTTTATTCGGGCAGCCTTAATTCTTCTCTTTTTTGCTTCCCTCTGTTTCCTTCTCTTCTTCACCGAGGGCTTTTCATAGAATCTTCTATTTTTTAATTCCTTAAAAAGCCCCTCCCTCTCTACTTCACGTTTAAGAAGCTTTAGGGCCTTGTCAATATTTCTACCATTTACCTGAATCTCCAATTATCTTTGTTCCTTTCAACATTTTATTAAAAAATAAAGCCGCAAACTCAAAAGTTTTTGCGGCTTATTGGTTCCAACAAAAACTTCTGGCTTTTGTGATTTTAATTATGACACAAAGTAGGTATAAAAATCAATTAAATTCCACCCCCAATTATTTTATAATACCCCAAGATGCAGATCTACTATCAGCCCATAGGTTTCATCAAGACAGATGCCAAAGAGATACCACGTCACTGGACAGTCTCAGATGTGGAAGGTTCAATTATAATAGATGAGAGGTATCAGAAGGGATTAAGGGATATAAATGTAGGTCAGGATATTGTGGTAATATTTCATTTTCATAAGAGTCCAGAATTCAGAAAAGAATATCTTATACAGAAGCCTCCGCATACAAATAAGGAGACAGGTGTCTTTAGTACCTGCTCACCAATACGTCCCAATCCAATAGGGTTGTCAGTTTTAAAGGTTACAGATATCAAGGGAAATGTGATTCATGTAAAGGGTATTGATATGTTAGATGGAACACCTGTTCTGGACATCAAACCATTTGTCAAACCCAGTTCGGATAGTAAATAATAAAAATTTGTACTTCGTAACTGTAGGTTTCTAATGGTGTAAATGATGAGATGGTTTTTAAGTATTTTTAGATTGGCAAAAGGGAAACGAAAAAACTATGATTCTGATAATCTTAAGAAAATGATTTCTGATCAGAATAAATTTAGAGAAGAGGTTGAGCAGATGGTGGGGGAGATTTTTGTTGCTACTGAGCAGTGGATAAAAGAGCTGAAGAAAGAAGTATCACTTGATCCCGCAAAAGAATTACAGATATTTTTAACTCTAATTCCTCTTTTTATACATATTCATGATAGAGTTCTTTTTGATCGTTTTGGTGAAAAGGTCCGTACATTGTATATTGAAAGTATTACTAATAGAATATTCGAGATATTCAAGGCTATGGCTAAGGAAAGCAACCAAATGGATAGGAGTTTATTTCATAATTATCTTAATGAATATCAAAAGCTTTTTATCCAATATCCTGAGATCATATCTGATCTGAATAATTTACCACAGAGTCTTGTCTGGAATGTAACTAAACAGATTCTTCGGGATATTGAGGTAAGGGAAGAGAATTTTGAATTATTTATGTATTTGTATATGTTATTTCCTGTTATCATAAAACATTTTTCAGTAAACAGAATAAAAGGTGAAGTTTAATACATGGTAAAGGCTTTGGCGGTCCCAAGGGGACTCGAACCCCTGTTTCCGACGTGAGAGGCCGGTGTCCTGGGCCACTAGACGATGGGACCGCAACAGAATGGCTGGGGAGAGAGGATTCGAACCTCTACAAGCAGATCCAGAGTCTGCCGTCCTGCCATTAGACGACTCCCCAATAACATTAATATTCTAATATTAACAACCGTTTTCTGTCAATTTTACCGCATTCCTCAAATAAACTGTCATTGCATAGAGTATTTACTTGAGAACGTAGAGAAGGTAGTTTTCAGAAGGAAGGACAAAGCTTTGATAGCCACTAATTCTACAAAGAATATCCTCAAAGATTTTTTCACTGAAAGGCTAAAGGGGTTGTTATTGAGGATAAATACTGCAACAGTAGATAGGTTAGTGAAGTCTTACGAGACAAGGTAAGGTTAACAAATTAAGCAGATAAAGAAATTTTAAGTTTTTTCCTTGGAAGGGAAAATAATTTTTAGAAATAGAAGAAAGATTCCTATACTTAGAGCAGAGTCAGCTATATTGAAGGCAGGCCAGTGATATCTTCCAATATGAAGGTCAATAAAATCCACTACATATCCATATCTTAGCCTGTCAATAAGGTTTCCTATTGCTCCAGCCAGGATCAAGGATAGAGATATTCTATCTTCTTTTGTTTTAAAGAGTATAACAAGAATGAATAGGATAGCCATAATGCTTATAAATATAAATGTGGTATTGCCAAGTGACTGAAATAATCCGAATGCAGCCCCTTTATTTTTGACATTTACAAGTTGAAAAAAGGGGAGAATTTTTAAGGGTTGATAGGGATCTAAAAATTTAATAACAAGGAATTTTGTTAGTTGGTCTGAGAGAATCAGAAGGCCTATCAGAAAGGAAATAGAAATCTTAGTTTTCATTCAGGACCTTTAATACCCTGTAGCATCTGCTACAGACTTCAGGCTCATCAGAGTACTGTCCTACTGTAGGTGACCAGTTCCAACATCGGGCACACTTCTGCCCTTCTGCCCTCTCTACAATCACTGAAACCGGGATTTCATCATCTGTGGTTGTTCCAGCAGGAGCCTCAGCGTCTGTATACACTTCTACCTGAGACACTATAAAGAGTGATGGTAGAAAATCTTTATATTCATTTAGAAGATTTAGATATTCTCCTGAAGCATATATCTTTACCTTTGCCTCCAGAGAGTTTCCTATATACTTTTCTGTCCTCTTTATCTCTAATGCCCTGTTTACCACATTTCTGATCTCTATTAGATAATTCCACCTCTTCTCGAGATCTTTATCAATAAACTGCTCATCTACCACAGGGAAGTCTGTAAGAAAAACACTCTCTGTCTTATTAGGTTTGGGCAGATGTTGCCAGATCTCCTCCGCTGTAAAGGACAGTACAGGTGCCATTAGTCTTACCAGGTTGTTGAGAATCTGATATATGGTCCATTGGGAGGCCCTTCTCTCAGGTGAGTCTGGGGCAAAGGTATATAATCTGTCTTTCAGAATATCGAGATAGAAGGCACTCAGATCAACCACACAGAAATTATAGATTCGATGAAATACCTCGTGGAAATCGTATCTCTCGTAAGCCTCTGAAACCCGTTTAATCAGGCTATGGAGTCTGTGCATTGCCCATCTGTCTATTTCAAGAAGCTCGGGCCTATAATCTCCATGGTCAAAGTCGTAGAGATTACCAAGTAGAAATCTACAGGTGTTTCTGATCTTACGATATGCCTCCACAAGCCTGTTTATGATTTCTTTGGAGAGCCTCACATCATTCCTGTAGTCCTCTGCCGAGACCCATAGCCTCAAAATTTCTGCACCATGGTCCTTAATGATCTCTTCAGGAGAAATGACATTCCCAAGAGACTTTGACATCTTTTTGCCTTCTCCATCAACTACAAAGCCATGGGTAAGCACTACATCGTAAGGTGCTCTGTCTCTTGTGCCCACAGAGGCAATGAGTGAACTCTGAAACCATCCCCTGTGTTGATCGCTACCCTCAAGGTACATATATGAGGGCCAATGAAGTCTTTCATCCCTTTCAAGTACTGCTGCATGACTCACTCCTGAGTCGAACCAGACATCCAGGATATCCGTCTCTTTTTTGAATTCACTGGAACCACATCTACATCTGTAATGCTGAGGCAGGAAGTCCTTAGGTTCGAGCTCAAACCAGATATCTGCTCCTTTGTTTCTGAACTTTTCTATGACTTCCTTAAAAAAACTCTCATCTTGAACAATTTCTCCACAATTACTACAGATTATCACAGTTATAGGGACTCCCCATGCCCTCTGTCTTGAGATACACCAGTCAGGTCTGTTAGACATCATTCCTTTTATTCTCTCTTTGCCCCAGTGAGGTATCCATCTCACCCGTTCAATCTCCTTGAGACACCTGTGCCTTAAATTGTCATGTTCAATAGAAATAAACCATTGCTCAGTAGCTCTAAAGATAACAGGTTTCTTGCACCGCCAGCAGTGTGGGTATGAATGGGTGATCTGGCTGCTGTTCAGGAGAGCCCCCTTATCCTGTAGTACCTCTATGATCTTTTCATTAGCTTTAAAAACATTTAAACCATAAAGTCCATAATCCTCAATCGTGAATCTTCCATAATCATCTACTGGTGCATAAATCTCCAATCCATTCTTCAGTCCTGCCAGATAGTCTTCTTCACCATGTCCAGGGGCTATATGTACCACTCCTGTTCCCTCAATAGTGCTCACAAAGTCTCCTGTGATTACTACAGAGTCTCTATTTATAAAGGGATGTTCAGCCTTTAATCCTTCAAGTTCTATGCCTCTGAGTTCTCTAAGAACATCTCCCTTGAGGCCTGTCTTCTCAGCCACTGCTTCGACCAAAGCACTGGCCACAATATAAAGGGCATCTCCTGTGTCTATGAGTGAGTATAAGACCTCAGGATTTACTGCAAGGGCAAGATTGGCAGGAAGTGTCCATGGTGTGGTTGTCCAGATTATAAAATATGTTTCCCTATCTTTATCAAAAGAGTTCTTTAGTCTGAATTTAACATATATCGATGGGGATACCTTTTCAGCGTACTCCACCTCTGCCTCAGCAAGGGCGGTCACACATGAAGGGCACCAGTGGACAGGTTTTCTACCACGGTAGACATATCCTTTACGAAGAAAATTCAGAAACTCCTCTGCTATTGATGCCTCATACTCATAATCCATCGTAAGATAGGGTCTCTGCCAGTCTCCAAAGATGCCCAGCCGGATAAATTCATCTCGCTGAATATTTACGAATTTATCTGCATATTCTCTACAGAGTTGTCGTTTTTTAAGTAAAGGAGTCTCATTCTTCTTTGTTCCCAGTTTTTTATCTACCTGCAGTTCTATGGGCAATCCATGGCAGTCCCATCCAGGTACAAAGGGTGCATAATAACCTTTCATACTCCAGTACTTAACAATGATATCCTTCAGAACTTTGTTCAGCACATGGCCCATATGAATATGCCCATTTGCATAGGGAGGTCCATCATGCAGTATCATTGTTTTTCCATTTTTATTCTTTTCCTGGAGCTTTCTATACACACTTCTTTCCTGCCAGAACCTTATAATTTCTGGTTCTCTCTTCGTGAGATTAGCCTTCATTGGGAAAGCAGTCTGTGGAAGATTAAGGGTATCCTTAAAGTCTTTTGCCATAGAGTATAAAGATAATTTCTTAGTCGTAAAAATGTCAAGAACTTTGCATGATTCAGATTATAAGTCTCAGCAAGAAAAGAATCGGTTTACACACCTTTGTTAATAATCTGTTTTGTCTAATCCAGTAGGGTATAAGGGTTATTATGTATCCAAAGGGGTATCTAAAATGGAAGTTATAACCCTTTCCTTTATTATTTACAGCTAAGGCGAGTATATTCTCTTTTGGTAAAGGAGGGTCATCTGTATAGGATGCATCCCCTTTTGTAATAATCCATTCTTTGTCTATTTTTTTTACTCTATGCAGTAGTGGTTTGCCTTCATTAGTCTTCAGAAGCACTACATCACCCACTTTTAGTGGTCTTGTGATGGGTCTTACTGTCACAATGTCTCCATCTTTAATAAATGGAGCCATACTATGACCAATAGCCTTGAAAGAGAATCCTTTTCCTTTCTTAAGGATGGATTCTGCTACTTCCAGAAAGTCTCTACTGTTTAGCACCAGATCCATTTTGGTATTGAAATAATTGCTGGATTTTTTTATTATTATAAATAATCTTTGCCCAAAAGAGGTGGCTATGGCCAACAAGACAAAAAAATGGGAGAAACCCAGATGTGAAAAGGTTAGACTTGTGCCTGAAGAGGCGGTGTTACAGAATTGTAAGGCTATTGGTGGAATTATTCGGGCCTGGTTTGGCAATCGATGTTTCTGGTTTTTTGAGTGTCGGACAGTAGGTTCATAGACCTCCGTAGTATTCCCCTCCGAAGGGAAGGAGTCATTTTTAGAAAAATTGAAGATGAATATATTCTTGTCCCTATGTATAGCTCTTCAATGGATGTAGAGCATATATTCAATCTCAATCATACTGGTGCAGAAATTTGGGAACGGATAGATGGAAATAGATCAGTGGAGAGTATAATTGAAGAGCTTCAAAATGAGTATGAGGACCCACCTGAACAGATTGAAGAAGAGGTGATCGAATTTTTGCAGGAACTCTGGGAAGCTGGTCTTATTGAGGTTAGGGATGAAAACTATTGATTATCAGGAGTTTAGTTTCAGACTACACCAGAAGGCCTTTTCTCAAGACAAAAGGATTCCAGTAAATGTTACCCTTGAACTAACCTACAGGTGCAACAACAGATGTGTCCACTGCTACTGTAACCTGCCAGCCTCCGATAAAGAGGCAGAACAGAAAGAATTGAACATGGAAGAAATAGAGAGGCTGTTTGATGAACTTCAACATATGGGCACCCTCTGGTTACTTCTTACAGGAGGGGAGCCTCTTCTCAGAAAAGATTTTAAAGAGATATATCTCTCTGCAAAAAGGCACGGCTTTCTTATTACAGTCTTTACAAATGCCACACTTGTGGATGATGAGATTGTGGAGCTTTTCAAAGCATATCCTCCATTTGTTGTTGAAGTGACCATGTATGGTGCTACAGAGGAGACCTATGAGAGGGTTACACGGGTGAAAGGCAGTTATAGGAACTACTGGGAGGGGCTGAACAGACTACTCAAGGCTGGTATCAAGGTTAAGACCAAGGCTATGGTCCTAACTATAAATCAACATGAGATCAAGATGCTTCATAGACTCTCAAAGGAGCTGGGCTGTCATTTCAGGTTTGATCCACTTCTTCATAAACGGATAGATGACAGAAAGTACTCTTCTCCAGAGAAGTATCGTATTTCTATAAAAGATGTGGTAAGGCTTGATTTGGATTTTCCAGAAAGACTACAGGAATATGAAGAGTTCTGTGAGAAGTTAGTAGGAAAAGTAGTTTCTGGCTCTGACAGACTGATAGGATGTGGTGCAGGAAAGTTTTCCCTTCATATAGCACCTGATGGGAAAGTAATGCCATGCTCTATGTTGTGTAACATGGATGTGTCTCTCAGAGAGAAACCTCTTAAGAATATATGGGAGACAGATATAAAAGAGCTTATTTTCACTAAAAAGGATTTTTCCTTAGAGTGTGATGAGTGTCCACTGCTTAATCTGTGTGGACAATGTGTGGGTTGGAGCCTTCTTGAGTATGGAAGGATGGATAAGAAGGTGGAGTATCTCTGCAGGGTTGCTCATACAAGGGCAGAGACATTTCCTTTTCTTAATAATAACTTTTAAACCTTAAACAAAGGAGTCCTTTATATACCTAACAACTGAGAACTCAGGAAGGAATTCAAGTTCATAGCATGCTATCTCAGAGGCAATCCTTATACAGAAGTCCAGCACAAACTCCATTCCAGAACGATTCCAGAAAGTAGGGAAGCACCTTACCATTAATCGGTTGATTGCATCGGTTTTTGAAAGGTAAGTCGCCTTATTTTCACCTCCATGTTTTATAAAAAATATTCCTTCTATAGGGGCTCCGCTATTTTTATGTACCTTGGCTGTACCATGCCAGGGCGTACCAAATGCCCAGAGTTTCCCTCTATGCTCCCTGATAATAACTCTCTCGTCAGTTAATACTAAAGAATCCTTATCTCTCAGGAAGAGTTCTGAGATAGTGGATTTACCCGAGCCTGAGGTTCCTGAGAAGAGATAGCCCCTGCCATTGATACAGACAGAGGCAGAGTGTAATATGATTCCGATTCTGTTAAGATTAAGGTATCCTGACAGAGCAAGCTCATCAAAGGGGTGTTCTAAGGGGACAAGTTGGTTATCAGGGGTAATCTTATTGTAGATATGAAATTTACAGAAATTCTCATCTACAATAACTACCTTATGCGGATTTTTTTCCTTTTGTAGATTCTGAAATACTATCACATAACCTCCTTCAGGTCGACTATAGATACTCCAAGGTCCTGAAGGGTGGGTAGTGAAAATCCTTTTGTAGGTATTCAGAGAAGGGTAGGCAGAGTCTGTATCAACAGTAAAAGAGATATCAGGGGTCTCTGCCTTTTTGATTCTAAACTCCTCCATGGCAGGACTAAGGGACAAGTTATAAGGAGCTTCAGGATATATCAATACAATGGTGATATTGGCTATTGAGAAGTATTCCCTTTGCATGAGTTTTTATTTCACCTCTTTCAGTCTTCCATCCTTTAATTCAAATATTCTGTTTGCCATTTCCATAAGAGAAGGTCGATGGGTGATAATTATGGCTGTCCTGGATTTTAAAAGTTTCTTGAAAGCCTCTTTAAGAGTCTCTTCTGTCTTCTGGTCCACTGATGCAGTAGGTTCATCAAGAATCAGGATCCTCGGGTTTCTTAGGAATACCCTTGCAAGTGCTATCCTCTGACGTTGTCCCATAGAGAGTCTTACTCCCCTGTCTCCCACTATGGTGTTGTAGCCTTCGGGCATGGCCAGGACTTCCTCATGAATGCCTGCCATTTGGGCTGCCTCTATAATCTCCTCTTCTGTAGCCTCCATCCTTCCATATTTTATATTATTTTTCACTGTATCATTAAAGAGAAACACATCTTGAGAGAGAATTCCTATTTGTTCTCTCAACCATGTAGTATGAAGCCTTTCAATACTGTATCCATCAATAAGGATATCTCCCTTGTCTGGAGTATAAAACTTTAATAACAGGTTTACAAGAGTGGTCTTACCAGAACCTGTAGGCCCTGATATAACCACTGTTTCTGAAGGATTTATTCTGAAGTCTATATCTCTTAACACCTCTTTATCAGGAACATAGGAGAATGTGACATTCTTGAAGATTATCTCTCCTTTTGGATCTTTCAAAATGATTCCATCTGTGTCTTCTGGAAAGAGTTCAAAGAGTTCTCTTATTCGTGAAGCAGATGCCATGATAGGTTGAAGCATCATGTGGAAGACCGCAAGTTGTGAAACAGAACCAGAGATATAAAAGATATAATATACAAAAGCTGCATAATCCCCCACTGTCATTCTGTTGTCTTTTATTTCATAGAATCCTATAAACATAATGGCAAGACCGAGAATCAGTTGAAATATTCTCATTGAGTTAACAGAGAGGGTAGTAAAAATAATGCGTCTCTTCCTTGTGGTAAGGGCCCTATTTATATCATCTGCCACTTTTGCTACTTCTGATGACTCTGCTGTATATGCCTTTACAGTCTCTACGCCTGATAAGACTTCTTTAAAGCCCTTCAATACAGTGGCATACCTCTCCCTCTCCTCGTAGCTTACATTTCTGAGTCTGGTGGACAGAAGGCTACTCAGGATTAGATACAAAGGCACTAATAAAAGGATTAGAACTGTCAGCTTCAGATTTAGAAATCCGAGAATTATGAGTACAGCTCCTATGTTTACTATTCTTCCTGCCATATAAGGGATGATTTCAGAGAAGAATGACTGGATAATCTGAATATCCTCTGAAATCCTCGCCATCATGTAACCAGTGTCTGTGTTTCTGAAAAAAGAAAGTGGAAACCTTAGGACATGTTCAAATAACTGTCTCTGTATCTGAAACACTGCTCTGTGTTGAAAGGATGCGACTAAGTATTGTTGTGCAATTATCATTATACCAGCCAGGGCTGCTATAACGAGTATACCTCCTATAAGATACTCCACAGAGGTGAATATACCTAATACAACAGGTGCCAGAGAGGACAAGCCTAAAGTATTAAGGAAGTATTCGATGGACTCTGTAGAACCCTTCATAATAATAAAATCGATCATTACCTTTATACTCAAAGGCATTAAAGCACTCAGCAGAGTGGTACATACTGTGAGACAGAGTACTAATATCCCTTTCTTCCATAAGGGTTTTATCAGTCTTAATAGAAACCCTATCTCCTGAAGACTGTTTGCCCCGGTCATTAAAAGAACCTTATCCAGTCTTTGAGCCTCCAAGAGATAAAAACAGGATAATAAAAGGGGATAAGGAGGCTGTTTTTTATATTATAGAGTGCCTTTATCACCTTGGGAGGTGGAAACAGAGTTTTAAAGAATGAAGAAAAAGCTCTCATATGGCCATCAAGTGCCAATCTACTCATTATCTTGTCTCTGTATATATTGTTCTTGAAGTTATTCGCTGGTGTTATCATGAAATACTTTAATAGAAGTCCGCTGGTTTTTCTGTATTTTGGTATCTCCTCCTTAAGTATAAGAAGAGGCCTGAGTTCTTCTGTCTGTGATTTCCACAATTCAGATATCTGACAAAGGGTTATTAAAGTTGTTTTCAGAAGCCCATATTCTCTCAGTCTACTGGCAAAGGCATGCCAGTCAATAATATCCCTGAACTTATGCAGAGACCAAAGTATATCCAAAAGTATTCTTAACTCCCTGAAGCAATGGGTATGATGATGAATAAGGAGCATCACAAGTTGAACTTCAGGGGATAGCCAGAGGAGACCATCATCGTCTATAGAGACTTTACTCCATATCTGTTGGGAGGATAGTTTGAAGAAGTAAGGTATGCCAAAATTCCAGTGTATCTCAATAGGTATCTTTGTTTCAGGATGGTAGTATATGGTGTGAGAAAACCGGTAAATATAGTACCTAAGGGGTATAGGGTCTGGAATATAGCCCCTGTTGCAAAGGAGTTTGTCCACAGGAAAGATGTCCTCTTCTCTTATGAGTATATCTATATCTGAGGAGACCCTATACTCTGAGTAAATCCTTTTTGCGAGGCTCGAGCCTTTGATTATTACTGCATCAACCGAGTTGTTTCTTAAGAGTTCAAGAAGCTCCTGCTCTATTTTTTCTGTTTTCATACAATAAACTACACTCCTAAGGTATAAGCTCTTGTTTTCTGAAAGGAATCTTTTGAGATATGAAGTGTCTGAACAGGTCTTTAATCTCTTGTAGACCAGAGGGAACAGACCATGTTTCAGGGAGAGTTTTTTTATTTTATCTAAATGTTGTTCCTTTATTGGTAGAGGAGTTTCTATGGAAGGGTAAAGTAAGGATAGATACAGTTTATCACTACTACTGAGTTCTTTTTTTAGCCTATTCTCTCCCTTTCGGAGGCCCAGACCAGATTCCCTTTCTTGTTTTTAAATTCTCCTTATTAAGATTAAAATATTCCATATTACCCTTTCAAGCTTTTGAGACTGTTTGACAAAGAGTAAAGAAATCCTTAATATATTTAACCATGTGGGTATTGATACTGTTTCTGGTACTGGTATTGAACTCTGCTGTGGAAGGTTCATTAATTGAGATTGAGCATTATCTCTTTACCAACGAGAGAGATACTCCTTTCTATTATTATGAACCTCTTGAATACTGTAATAGTGTTAATACCTCTCAGCACCTTCCCCTTTCTACTTTTGAAGAATTCAAAAAGAACCACCTAATTCTCGCATCTTATGAGAGTAGTTCTGTGGCCCAGAGATATGTGGATTATCATATAAAGGTCTTTACCACTAAGAAGCGGAAGAGTTTTATAAGATGGCTTCAACGTTCAGGGAAATATATAGATACAATTAAAGAGATACTGAGAGAAGAAGGGTTGCCTGAGGAACTCGTATATCTGCCCCTTATTGAGAGTGGATTTGACATCTCTGCAAAATCTCACCGAAGGGCAGTAGGTCCCTGGCAATTTATCAGTGCCACTGCAAAAAGGTATGGATTGAAGATTAACTACTGGGTTGATGAGAGGAGAGACCCCGAAAAATCCACAAGGGCTGCAGCCAAATATCTGAGGGCACTGTACAAGAGGTTTGGTTCATGGCCTCTTGCACTGGCTGCGTATAATGCAGGAGAGGGGAAAATATACAAGGCTGTCAGAAGGGTTAAGACTGACGATTACTGGAAGCTTGTAAAGACAAGATATCTTAAAAGAGAGACGAGAAATTATGTGGCCCGTTTCATTGCAGCCGGACTAATAGCATCGAATCCTGAGAAATATGGATTGGATGATGTGGATATCCACCCTCCTTTAAAATATGAAAAGGTGATAATAACAAAGCCAGCCTCTGTATCCTTTATTGCCAAATGCAGTAGTGTCTCCAAAAGCGTAATTAGAGAGCTGAATCCTGAGTTAAAGAGATGGTGTACGCCTCCTGATGTTAGAGCCTATGAGCTCAGGATACCTGAGGGCACAAAAGAAGAATTCCTAAAGTGTTTCAACTCTGCATCTGCATCTGAAAGGATGCCCAGGGTTCCTTATGTGATAAAGAAGGGAGATACCATTTACGAGATAGCTAAAAGACATGGGGTATCTGTAAAATCCGTCCTTTTACTCAATAAAGGAGTTAACCCAAAGAGACTAAGGCCAGGAAAGATTATTTACCTTCCTCCTGAGTAGTTTCTTTCTTTGTTTCTCTTTTTTCCTCTTTGAGTTTTACCTTTGCCTCCGCGACCTTTGAATAGGGAGATTCAGGGAATTCTTTCACAAGCTTTGTATAGTATTCCTTTGCTTCCTCAGTTTTCCCTTCAACTTCAAGAAGTCTTCCTATCTCATAAAGTGCCAGATCCTTAAGATAGGCCTCTCTGGTCTGATATATCTTCTTGAGGGTCTCAATAGCCTCAGTATTTTTTCCGTTTTTCATCTGTACAAGGGCCATTTTATAATATGCAAGAGGAAGCAATTCCTTGTTGTCAGAGTATTTTTTTATAAATTTCTGAAGGGTTCTCATTGTATCATCATACTGTTTTAGACTATACTGAGTGTTCGCAATATACAGAAGTAGCCTTGCAGAGGGAGACTTTTTATAGGCTGCTTCAAATTTCTGAAGTGCCTCTTTAAACCTCTTCTCCTCAGGAATGCTTTCTGTTTGATACAAGGAGTGGTAGAGTTTATAGCCTTCGTACTCAAGTAGAAGAGCCTGTTTTTTGGAGTTCTTATAATAAAAAATGCCTCCTATGATTAGTAATATCACCACTAAAATAGATATAGCCGTAATATGAACAAATCGCCTGTTTCTTTCATAGTAGTCCATACATATTTCATATAAATTTAAGACCTCTTCTTCTGGTAGTGTCTTCTTTCTCACCTTCTTCTTTATTGGTTTGGGCATAATTCCTCCTCCTGCTCTGTGACTTTTATATGAACTTTTCTGCAGTCAAAAAGACTGTTTCTGCCTGTTTTCCGTCAAGTCCTGCTGCAAGTAACACCTTGAGAGCAAATTCTCTGTCTATGAGGTCTGAAGGACTGTGAGCATCTGTGTTTATCACTAATGGAGCACCAAACTTTATAGCAAGTCTTGCCACATGGCCATTGGCAAGACAGTGTCCCTTTCTGGAAGTTATCTCCAGAGCAACTCCCTTTTCAGCAGCTAACCTTACATCTTCTTCTGTGATAAGTCCTGGATGGGCCAGTATATCTGCACCTGCCTCTATTGCTGCTCTGTTTGTGCCTTTCTCAACAGGCTCTACAAGAGTCTCTCCATGAACCAGCACCAGTTCTGCCCCAAGTCTTCTTGCTTCAGCGATCTTCTCAGGTATCAACTCCGGAGGCAGATGGGTCAATTCAGCACCAGGAATAACTTTGATTCTTTGGAATCTATTGAGTTCCTCAGCTATTGATACCACTTTTGGTATTATTAGCTCCATGTTGGAAGTATCCATATGATCAGTGATGGCAATGGCCCTGTAGCCTTTTATATAGGCCCTTCTTACTAACTCGGCAGGAATCAGCTCTCCATCACTGAAGATACTATGTGTATGAAGGTCTATCATCCTTGTAGTTCTGCCTTTACGGTCTCTCTGAGTCCTCTGTAGAGATCATACTCTGGTGTCCAGCCGAGCAAGGATTTTGCTTTCTCTATGGAAAGTGCGCTTCTGCGGAGATCTCCAGGCCTCGCAGGCCCTTTTTCCGGGGTATCAAATATAGCCTCCTTTGCATAACCATGTTCTCTCATTATATTCAGTATCATTCTGTAAAGCTCTCCGGTAGTGGTCTCTACAGAGGTGCCTATGTTTATTATCTCAGAAGACCCACGCGTAAGTACCAGTTGGTTTGCCTTCACCACATCCGAAACATAACAGTAGTCTCTGGTCATACCATCTGGCTCCTCAGGATAGTGGTATATTACTGGTACCTTTCCCTCTTTCAGAGTATTGATAAATATTGATACTACACCTGCTTCTGCATGTGGTATCTGTCTTGCGCCATAAATATTAGCGTATCTAAGAATTGTGTAGTCAAGTCCATAATGGTGATTATAAAAGCGGATATAGTGTTCTGAACAGAGCTTTGTTATAGCATAAGGTGACATTGGTTGAGGCAAGGTACTTTCAGGGGTGGGGATATCTTCTGTTTCACCGTATACAGCACCACCTGTGGAGATGAAGATGAATTTCTTTACATGAAATCTTACAGAGTTGTCCAGGATATTCAGCAATCCCATAATATTTATATCAGCATCAAGAGAGGGGTTCCTGACAGAATCTGGTACAGATATCTGTGCTGCATGATGATTCACAATATCCGGTTTTTCAATCTCAAAGACCTTTCTTAAGTCTTCGGACCGGATATCCATCAGATAAAACCTTGCTTTGGGATTGAGGTTGGACAGTTTTCCGGTACAGAGGTTGTCAACCACAACGACATCATGTCCTTCTTTAATATAACCATCAACCACATGGGAGCCTATGAATCCTGCCCCACCTGTTACAAGAATCTTCATTCTCTGCCCCGTAAGTTTAATATCCAAACATTATATCAAAAACAACCCATAATAATCCTGTTTACAGAAATTAGATGACTATGTTATGATTTTTTATCTTAAAAATAATATAATAAGTGTTCTCTGGATGCCCAGATGCTTTATCTAAAATCTGGGTAAAAATCTAAAGAAAGGAGTGGGAAAGGTGGCACTTTCAAAGGAGAGGAAACAGCAGATTATCAATGAATTCAAAACTCATGAAAATGATACTGGTTCACCTGAGGTTCAGGTGGCTATTCTTACTGAAAGGATCAATCAGCTCACTGAACATTTCAAGGTGCATAAAAAAGACCATCATTCAAGGAGGGGGCTATTGAAGATGGTCGCACAGAGGAAGAAGCTTTTAAATTATCTCAAAAGGACAGATTTTCAGAGATATGAAAGGCTTATTGAGCGGCTGGGACTAAGAAAGTAATTAAGAAAGAAGAGGTGTTAGTATGGATAGCTTAGAAAGTGATCGGTCCACGGGTGTGCAATATCACTTTGTAGAGACCGAGGTAAGAGGAAAGAGACTCATAATTGAGACAGGAGAACTGGCAAAGCAGGCAGATGGTTCAGCAGTTGTAAGATATGGAGATACTATTGTACTTGCCACTGCCGTTTCAGAAGAACAAGAGAGAGAAGAGATAGATTTTTTCCCTCTCACCATAGACTACCAGGAAAAGGCATATTCTGCAGGGAAGATTCCAGGTGGGTTTATAAAGAGAGAGGGTAAACCTTCTGAACGGGAGATCCTTATTTCGCGTCTTATTGACAGGCCTATCAGGCCCCTCTTTCCAAAAGGGTACAGATATGAGACTCAAGGTATTATCTCTGTTCTTTCCTATGGAGACGAGAATGCAGCAGATATACTCGGAATAATTGGCATGTCCACTGCATTGATGCTCTCTGATATTCCTTTTGAAGGTCCTGTATCTGCTATCAGGGTAGGGCTTATAGATGGCAAACTTGTTGCCATGCCTGATGTGGAAGAGTCTGAGACTACAGAACTGAACTTTGTAGTGGCTGGAACTGATGATGCTGTTGTAATGGTTGAGGGCGGAGCAAAGGAGGTATCTGAGGAGACTGTTATACAGGCAATAGAGTTTGCCCATGAAGAGATAAAGAAAATCAATCAGATCCAGCGTCAATTAAGAGAATGTTGTGGCAAGGAAAAGAGGAATTTTGTACAGCCAGAGATTGATCTGGAATTGAAGGAAAAGGTGAAAGAGTTTTTGGGGGACAGACTCAGGCAGGCCTTTATGGTTTCAGGTAAACTTCAGAGACAGAAGGCACTCGATGATCTGTTAAAAGAGACACTTGAAGCGATTGCCCCAGAGGATGAGAGTCTGCAGAGACAGGTGAAAGAGGTTTTTGAGGAGATTGAGAAAGAGAGTATGAGGAGGATGATTCTTGAAGAAAGTATAAGGGTGGATGGTAGAAGGCCTGATGAGGTAAGACCAATACATTGTAAAATAGGCTTTTTGCCCAGGGTTCATGGTTCAGCACTCTTTGTGAGGGGTGAGACTCAGGCACTTGTAGCAGCCACTCTTGGTACATCCGAGGATGAGCAGAAGATTGATTCCTTAGAGGGAGAATCTTATAAGACCTTTATGCTTCATTATAATTTTCCTCCCTTCAGTGTAGGAGAAGTTAAGCGGCTTGGGGCTCCTGGCAGAAGAGAGATAGGTCATGGTGCGCTGGCAGAAAGGGCTCTGCTTCCTGTTATACCTTCTAAGGAGAGGTTTCCATACACCATAAGGGTAGTTTCAGATATTTTAGAATCCAATGGTTCTTCATCCATGGCAACAGTTTGTGGGGCCTCACTTGCACTGATGGATGCTGGAGTTCCTATTGATACTCATGTGGCTGGCGTGGCAATGGGGTTGATAAAGGAAGGAGACAAGACAGTGGTGCTTACTGATATTCTGGGGATGGAGGATCACCTTGGTGATATGGATTTTAAGGTTACAGGGACCACAAAGGGTGTAACAGCCTTTCAGATGGATGTAAAGATAGCTGGTATCACCAGAGAAGTGATGCAGAAGGCTTTAGAGCAGGCAAGACAGGCAAGGCTTTTTATACTGGAGAAGATGAAACAGACCATTGCTACTCCAAGAAAAGAGCTCTCCCCTTTTGCACCGAGAATTTTTACCATGCAGATAAAACCGGAGAAGATTAGGGATGTTATTGGGGTGGGTGGGAAGGTAATAAGGAGTATAATTGACCAGACAGGTGTTAAGATAGACATTGATGATTCAGGAATTATAAACATAATTTCACATGATGAGGTTTCTGCACAAAAGGCGAGAGAGATCATTGAAGGGATCACGAGAGAGATTGAGGTAGGACAGATCTACCTTGGCAAGGTGAAGAGGATAGTAGATTTTGGTGCCTTTGTAGAGATTCAACCTGGAGTAGAAGGACTCCTTCATATATCCCAGATTTCTGACAGGAGGGTACATAAGGTATCTGATGTCTTAAAAGTGGGAGAAGATGTTCTTGTGAAGGTAATAGACCTTGATGAGATGGGCAGGCCCCGCCTTAGCAGAAAAGAGGCCTTGAGAGAACATCCCAGGACAAAGGTGAGGTAGTCTGTTTAAGAAGCTTTTTTTAACCAATAATATACCTGTAGTAGTAGAAGAGATCGACACACTCCGTTCAGTCTGTCTTGGTATATGGGTAAAGACAGGCTCCAGATACGAGCCTTCTCATCTTAGTGGAATATCCCATTTCCTTGAGCATATGTTTTTCAAAGGAACCACCACCCGTACCCAGAAAGAGATAGCTTATGAGATTGACTCTCTCGGAGGCGACCTAAATGCCTTTACATCCAAAGAGACCACAACATACTATGTTAAAGTGATTGATGAATACCTCCAGAAGGGGGTTGAATTATTAAGTGATATATTTGTGAATTCTGTACTTCCGGAAGAGGAGATAGAAAAAGAAAAGAGGGTGATCTTGGAGGAGATCAAGATGTCAGAGGATACTCCTGATGAGTTTATTCATGATTTGTTTAGTGAGACCGTCTGGGGAGGCAGTGGGCTTGGCCAGAATATCCTTGGCAAGCCAGAGACAGTGAGTTCCTTTACGAGAGATGAATTAATAGGATATATAAAGAGACATTATAAGCCCGACAGAATCGTGATCTCCTGCTCAGGAAGAGTAGATGCAGAATATTTAAAACAGCTCCTTGAAGAGCCCTTAAGCCGTATTAATGAGGGGGCCTCAGGAGTTAATTTTCAGAGACAGAGATTCAATTATACACTCAGGGCTGTAGAGAAGGACCTTGCAGAGGTTCATCTCTGTGTAGGAGTTGAAGGTATTGGTCAGGGTAGTCCTTATAGATATGCCATGCTTCTTTTAAATACAATAATAGGTTCAGGGGTGAGCTCAAGACTATTTCAGAAGATCAGAGAAGAGAAGGCACTGGCATATTCGGTCTTCTCTTTTGCTACATCCTATCATGATTCAGGTACTTTTGGAGTATATGTGGGAACATCCCCAGAGAAGGTTGGGGAAGCATTGGAGTGTATTAAAGAGCAGTTGCTCAGTTTCAGAGATACTGTTAAAGATGATGAACTTGAGAGGGCTAAAAAACAGTTGAAAGGGAATCTACTTCTTTCACTTGAGTCATCATCAGGCAGAATGTCGAATATTGCGAGACAGGAGATATATTACGGAAGGTATTACTCTCCGCAGGAGATTATTCAGTCTATTGAGAGAGTATCTATTGGTGAAGTCAGAACACTTGCAGACAGGTTATTTGGACATAAGAGATTTGCTATTGTTGCACTCGGGCCTATTAAAAAAGAGATTATTGGCTGATTATTATTCCGATAATATCTCCTATTCTGATGTTAAATTCCTTAGCAGCATTCCCTCTGTAAACATACAGTTCCAAGAGGTCAAAGCTATTCAGCAGGCAGTACAGTTCCTTGTCTTCTGCCTCAGCATAGTAGGTTTTGAGGGGAACTTCTTTGCCCTTAAATATAACTTTTAGTTTTTTGTTGTCTTTAATATAAGGTAAAAGCATATTAGAGGTGATATTCGTAATAGCATTGCCAAACCTGTCAATATAAATAATCTCTCCCTCGATTGTTGATTTTGTAGGTCTTGTGGGGGCTGGGATGGGTATCCTCATAAATTCATCTGTTTCTTCACCAAAGTTGTTTACAGGTATCCCTCTTGATAGCCATGCTGCAACAGGTGAAAAGATATCTCTACCATGAAAGGTGGATGTATCTTTTCTAATGAAGTAATGGTCTGCTGTTATATGTATTACCTGTAGGAATGCTCCCTCTTTCTGATATATCAAGGAGAAGACACCATTGTCAGGTCCTATAAAATAGTGATTTTCTGTAACCACGAGTATGGGTTTCCGTTCTGAACCCACACCAGGGTCAACCACCACCACATGGATGCTTCTTGGAGGAAAATATGAATAACTGAGACCAATAACAATTGCGGCTTCCTTTATGCTGTGGGGTGTAATCTCATGTGTAATATCAACAACATCCACATTGGGGTTTATACTTTTTATTACACCCTTCATCTGTCCTACAAAGGGGTCTTTTGTGCCAAAATCTGTGGTTAGAGTGATTATCCTTCCCATATGAGTCCTCCCACAAGAGAATTAATGTCCTCTATATTGTAAAGTCTCATATACTTTTCAATTCCATTAAGTATCCTTATGGTCGCATCAGGATATACAAAATTTGCAGTGCCTACTGCAATGGCGGTTGCACCTGCAAGGATATACTCAATTGCGTCCTCACCTGTGATTATGCCACCCATCCCGATCACAGGGATACCCACTGTGCTGAAGACATCCCATACCATCTTCACCCCTACAGGTCTTATAGCAGGACCTGATAGTCCTCCAACAAGATTTGATAGCCTTGGCCTTCTGGTATGGATATCTATTGCCATAGCCGGGATAGTATTTATAAGAGAGAGCGCATCCACACCCTCCTGTTCAGCGATCTTGGCAAACTTCTTTACATCAGACATTGGTGATAGTTTTACTATCATTACCGAATGTTTTATCTTTTTTCTCGATTCCTCTATCACTTTCTTGAAGATTTCAGGGTCTTCTGAGAAAAGTATTCCTCCTTTTTTTACATTAGGGCAGGACAGGTTAAGTTCAATCGCCTCTACCACTTTATCAAGAGCCTCGCAGAGCTGGACATACTCCTCTAAGGTTTCTCCAAGTATATTGACTACCACATTTGTGTCAAACTGTCTTAGAAAAGGGAGTTTGAATTTTAGAAACTCTTCAAGTCCCACATTTTGCAGACCTATTGAATTGAGCATACCACAGGGAGTTTCCCATATTCTTGGTGGAGGATTCCCCTCACGCGGTTTAAGAGATATCCCCTTAACAACCACTGCACCAAGACTGTTAAGATCAACAAATTCTGAATACTCCTCTCCGTATCCGAAAGTGCCCGAGGCTGTCATCACAGGATTCTTCATTTTCATACTGGATATACGAACACTCAAATTCATAGTTCTTCACCACTGAAGACAGGACCCTCTCTACAGACCCTTTTCATCCCTTTTTGAGTTTTTCTTACGCATCCAAGGCATGCTCCGAGACCACAAGCCATCCTCTCCTCCAGAGAGAAAAACCCCTTTAAGGAGTAATGGTCAATCATTCTCTTTACAGCATTAATCATTCCATCGGGTCCACAGGCATATACAGTTATATTTTTATCAGTATGCCTCTGGAGTAAGTCATCCAGAGGTTCTAAAACTGTAGCCTTTATACCTTCGGTACCATCCTCTGTGCATATAATTGTCTTCACATATTCTAATGAATTCAATTGCTCTTTAAGAAGTATATCGCTCTTTGTCTTTGCTCCATAGATAAGTACAGTATCTTTTCTGATAGCTTTAAGTAATGGAAACAGAGAGGCAATTCCCATTCCACCAGCCACGACCAGAGCTGTTGCTTCCTGTTCAGGCAAGGGATAGCCTCTGCCCAAGGGACCGAATACCTCTATCTGGTCTGAAGGTCTTAGATTTGATAGTATTTCTGTGCCTCTGCCCTTCCGGATAAATAAGAAACTGATTTCTTCTTTCTCAAAAGAAAAGATACTAAAGGGCCTTCTGAGAAGGGGGTCAAGAGTTTGTGACACTCGTAGTAGATAGAACTGTCCAGGCACTGGAGTAAGAGAATTTTCAAGAGGTCTCAGTCTGAGGAGTACATGTCTGGGAGTAAGACTTTCCCTTGCGAGGACCTCTGCCCTGAAGTGTCTACTCAAAACCGGATCTCTAATACCTCGTATTCAATGGTCCTGCCAGGTGCCTTGATAACCACAGTGTCTCCTACCTGTTTACCAATAAGAGCTCTACCAACAGGAGAGGTTACAGATATCATTCCATTGCTTACATCAGCCTCATCAGGTCCCACAAGCTTGAAGGTTTTTTCTGTATCAGAATTGAGTTCATATACTCTCACTGTGGTACCAAAGACTACCTTATTAATCCCCTCTTTAGGGGTATCAATCACCTGAGCCCTTGAGATCTTATCCTGTAGTTCCCGGATCTTTGATTCAATGAATGCCTGTCTGTCTTTTGCTGCTTCATATTCTGCATTTTCACTCAGGTCTCCATGGGCCCTCGCCTCTTCTATCTCCTTAATGTTTTTAGGCCTTTCCACCTTAAGGAGATGGTCGAGTTCTTTCTTCAGCTTTTCAAGCCCTTCTCTTGTTATCGGTATCCGCTCCATATAAGTAGCCTCCCTCACTGCAATTTTCTAAAATTTTATTATTTTTTTTAATCCCAGGTCAACTTTATTTGAAGGAGGGTCTTTCTAAAAGTTTAGAAACCCTGGACCTTTTAGAAAGACCCTATGTTTTAGGGAGGTAGAAGGGACGATCTCTATTTATATTCTCTTCTTTCCATCCGTTTTAAAATTCTTTTATCTATAACACCTTTTCTGATGGCCCTATCTAAAAGGAGTCCTTCTATCTTGTTCTCTTCATCTATTAGAAATTTTGTCTCTCCATCTTTTATTTCAATATTTCCTTTATAGATTGCAAAACGGGATGGAAAACCTGCTACACTATAGAGGTTATCAACTACTATCCCCTTATAGCCAAGAATTGAAGGAATAACAGTAGCTTGTTCAAATTTTTCATTTGTCTTTGCTTTGGAAAGAAGATCTTTTAGTTGATTTAGTGTGTCTTCATCCTCCAGTAAAAAGGTAGGATCTGGTCGGCCTGAGAAAAGAAGTACTGTTACTTTTAATCCTTTTTTATTGTTCTCATTATCTGCAGGAGCTTCTTTGAGGTTACATAACAGTATGCTCAAAGTAATGATAAAAAATAATATATAAAAGATTTTTTTCATTTCTAAATGTATTAGCATAATTTCGCCTCCTTACAAATATTTTCTTAATTGATGTTCTCGTGGCCCTGTCCCTGTATTTCATCAGAACAGCAACATAGATAGCCACAAAAGTCGGTATAGCACAACCAGTCACCGCATCTGTCTGCAGTCTCGGGGTTTGAGATAGGGTTGCCAGAGTTGTCCAAGTTGGTTGCTTGTGTTGCACCTGGTTTATGAGACCACATTCCACCCCTGTCCAGACGATACCAGTGATAATCCACACCAGGGTCTACAAAAAGGGCAATTTTTGCCTTCCCATCAGGACAGTTTCCAGAGGCTGGCAGAGGTACAAGTCCATCAGCAATAGCTGCATTATACACTTCAGTACATGTAAGGTTACTGTACATTGCACCTGCAGCCCTGCCGGGTTGTGCATATGTATCTGTTCTCTTGTTGTTTGCATAATTATAACAGTTGTTGTTATGTTGTATAGTTCCACCATCATTCCAATAAGACGGGTTATAAGGCGGGATACCACACTTCTGTGGTGCACGAGCCTGAACGTTGTACACAGTTCCAGTTGTCTCTTTTACCTTTGCTGTAACAAATCCTGGTGGTTTTGTAGAAACAAGTCCAAAGAAGTATGTGCTTTGTCCATCACCTGGACGTCCGCCAGCACAGACAGGAGAACTAAAGGTAAAAGTGATTTCATTACCTATTTTGTCTGCTGATGCAAGTCCTATGCTTCCAAGCCCTCCAGAAGTAATAACAAATACCTGATCTGAGGAACCATCTCCATCATAATCGAGGGTACTGACTACAGGACCAAATTCTATTATCATTGAACTAATGCAGGGTATGTAGGTGATACCTACAGCATTACGCAAATCAATTCGATATTCATAGCCGTATAGTCCATTTGCTGGAGAGCCGGGTTTACCTACAAATGTCCTGCTTTGGAGAAAATTGGTTCCTTCTGCTGGAATAGGGATAGGAGCTGAGGAGTCAGTTACTGTAATTCTACATGAAGGATCAAAAACGCAGTTTATGTCTGGAGCACTTACATTAACAACCTTCAAAGGACAGGCAGCAGTAAAGAGGACCACCAAGACAAGAGCCGACATATACAAATAACTAAACGGTTTTTTGTTCATCATTAGCCCCCTCCTAAGATATTTTAGTTAGTTTTAGATTTGGTTGATAGAGAAACTCAATATAACAACTTTCGAAGAATACACAACCCACTTCTTCTCTCCCTCCAAAACCTATAAGATAAAGAATATCATAAATACAAACTGCTGTCAAGTAAAATTTTATGGTATTGAAAAGTGACTGCATAAAACACTATAATACAAAACTTAAGGCTACTCTTTTTAGCCTTTAATCATGGAGTGGAGGTGTTTATGTTTGAGTCTATTGCATGGGCATTAGGAGCCCAGCCACAGGGAGGTCAACCTGGAGGCGCTCAGGGGCTTTTCATGAGCTTTTTACCTCTGATCATAATCTTTGCCATATTTTACTTTCTCCTTATTAGACCTCAGCAGAAGCGAGCAAAAGAACATCGGCAGATGATCGAGTCTCTGAAGAAGGGTGATAAGGTTATAACTACAGGTGGTATTTATGGTGTGGTAGATTCTGTAGGGGAGAAGACAGTGACACTCAAGATTGCTGAGAATGTAAAAATCAAACTCGGGAAGGCCTACATTGCAGCACTCAGAAGCTCTGCAGAAGAAGATTAATCTTCCTTCCAGGATAGAAAAGCTATACAAGAACGAAAAGGCAAGAATATTTATTGAAGCATCTGATAAATACCTTGAGTGCCTGGGATATACTGAACATGGATTCAGGCACTCAAGGATTGTCTCAAACAGTGCATATAGGATTCTAAAAAATCTGGCATATCCAGAAGAGACGGCCATCCTGGCAGCTGCAGCCGGTTATCTACACGATATTGGTAACATGCTGGGGAGAGAGATGCATCATAAGATGGGGGCTGTGCTTGCAAAAGAGATTCTCCAGGAAGTGGGATTCAGTATAGAAGAGAGCCTCAAGGTGATGACTGCCATTGTTGTGCATGAGGAGAACCAGGGAGCTATTCCCGATGAGGTGGCTGCATCAGTGGTGATTGCTGACAAATCTGATGTGCACAGGAGCAGGGTGAGAAATCCGAGTATGGTTACAGAAGATATCCATGACAGAGTAAATTATGCAGCCACAGAGTCTGAACTAACAGTAAGGTCTGATGAGAGAAAGATTGTTCTTTCCCTTATCATAGATACACGTATATCACCTGTTATCGAATATTTTGAAATATTTCTTCAAAGAATGATAGCCTGTCGTAAGGCTGCTGCAGTACTCAATGCAGAATTCAATCTCTATATAAATAATACAAGAATGGCTTGAGGAGGTACAATGAAAAGGCTCAGGTGGAAGATTGCTCTAATTGTGGGTACTCTCATACTTGCATTTATATTCTTCCTCCCCAATACCCCTCTTTTTAAGTATATGCCCCAGTGGTGGAAGGAGAATATGCCTAACAGGGGCATAGCCCTTGGTCTCGATCTACAGGGAGGAGTGCATCTGGTCTTTGAGGTTGAAGGTGAAAGGGCTGTGGAGATTACCACTGAAAGGATTGCGCAGAGGATAAAGGACATTTTAGAAAAGAGGAAACTGCAAGCTACTGTAAAAGTTGAGGGCCTTGATATAAAAATCACTCCTGTAGAGGATAAAATCCGGAAAGCTGTAATTGACGCATTCCCGACCTTGGAGCAGGTCTCAAGTGCTGATGCCCTTATTTTCAGACTTTCTGACAGTGAGATAAGACGGATAAAGAACAATGCAGTGGATCAGGCTTTGGAGACAATCCGAAACAGAGTTGATCAATTTGGGGTAGCAGAACCGATCATACATCGCCAAGGTACAAATGAGATAGTAGTGCAACTGCCAGGATACAAAGACCCAAAAAGGGCTGTTGAGCTGATAGGCAAGACTGCCCAGCTTGAGTTCAGATTGGTTGATGATGAATCTCCTGTAGCAGCAGAATTGCCGCCATATATAAAGCCTGGTGAAGAGGAAGAATTCCTTGAAAGATTCAAAGACAAGATACCTGAAGATGACATTATCCTGTTTCAGAGAATTGTGGACCCAGAGACAGGTGAGGTGAGAAAAAGACCTTTCTTACTAAAAAAGGAGGTTCTTCTTACAGGTGATCTTCTTTCTGAAGCAAGGGTTGCTATAGATCAAAGGTTCAATGAGCCATATGTGTCTCTTACTTTTAACAGTGCAGGGGCAAAGATATTTGAAGAGGTGACAGCAAAATATGTTCAGAAAAGGCTTGCCATTGTCCTGGATGGCAATGTCTACTCCGCCCCTGTGATAAGGGAGAGGATAGCTGGTGGTAATGCCCAGATTACAGGTCTTTTTACCTTAGAGGAGGCAAAAGATCTTGCAATAGTTCTGAGGGCAGGTGCTCTTCCTGCACCAGTAAAACTCCTTCAGAATGTGACGGTGGGTCCTTCTCTTGGTAGAGACTCTATTGAAGCAGGCAAAAGGGCAGGTATCATAGCAGTGATACTCGTTGTAGGATTTATGATTTTTTATTATAAACTGTCAGGTGTGATCGCAGACCTTGCAATGGTATTCAATGTGATACTACTTCTTGGGGCAATGGCATTTCTCAATGCAACTCTCACAATGCCAGGCATAGCAGGGATCATCCTTGCTGTGGGGATGGCAGTGGACTCCAATGTCCTGATGTTTGAAAGAATGAGAGAGGAACTAAGGGCTGGAAAGACGCCAAGAGCAGCTGTAGAATCAGGCTATAGTAAGGCATTTGTGACCATAGTGGATTCTCATGTGACCACACTGATCACTGCCGCTGTGTTATTCCAATTTGGTACAGGTCCTATCAAAGGCTTTGCAGTAACCCTCAGCCTTGGTGTTGCCATAAACCTCTTTACCGCTTTAGTGGGAACGAAGACCGCCTTCGACATAATTCTTTCAAGAAGGGAGGTTAAGAAGCTGAGCATATGATTGAGATAGTAAGAAAAACACAGATCGATTTCATGAAGTTTAGAAAATTCGCCTTAGTCATATCTGGCATACTGGTGATACTGGGTATTATCGCAATTGTTCAGGTGGCAAATGGTACAGCCAACTTAGGGATTGATTTTGCCGGTGGTACTGCAGTGCTTCTAAAATTCCAGAAACCTGTGACACTCCAGGAGGTCCGCTCTGTTCTGGAGAAGGGAGGGATAAAGGATTTTGATCTTCAGGATTTCCCTACAGTCAACAAAGTCCTGATAAGGATCAAGAAAAAGGAAGAGACCTTAGGGAAACTCTCAGAAAAGATCATTAACACCCTCCGTGAGGGTATGAAGGATAATCCCATCACAGTGGACTCTACCACAGAGATAGGGCCTAAGGTAGGTGCAAAGCTTCGTAGAGATGCAATGTGGGCGATAATTGCAGCTACAATTGGTATCTTGATATATATAGCCTGGAGGTTTCAATTCCGTTTCAGCATAGGGGCTACTGCTGCCACATTCCATGATGTTCTTGCAGTTCTTGGACTATTTAATATAATGGGTAGAGAGATTAACCTTATACTTGTGAGTGCCCTCTTAACTATTGCGGGTTACTCACTTACTGATACAGTTGTTGTTTTTGACCGTATAAGGGAGAATCTCAGATTTGTGAGGAGAGAGACACTGGAGAAGGTGATAAACAGGAGTATAAATGAGGTTCTCTCAAGAACATTGATCACCTCAATTACCACACTGCTTGCTGCAGGGGCTCTCTTTTTCTTTGGAGGAGAAGTGATACATGACTTTGCCCTTGCAATGATGCTTGGTATTATTGTAGGGACCTACTCATCTGTATTTGTGGCAAGCCCGATTGTGTTACTTTTCAAGGGCAAAGGCCCTCTTACAAAGAAATAACAGGAGTTTTAAGTGCCTCATAGAAGGTGGTTCGTTCAAAGAACAAATGAGAGCTATTTAAGATATTTAGCATCTACTGCATCAGTTTCAGAGGCATTTGCACAGGTATTGATTAACAGGGGAATTAAGACTCCTGAGGCTGTGAGGGCCTTTCTTGATCCAACCCTGAATAGACTCGAAGACCCCCAAGAGATCCCCAATCTGAAAAGGGCATGTGAGGTTATCTCCTCTGCAATAAAGGCAGGCAAAAGGATTCTTGTTCATGGTGATTATGATACTGATGGCCTTACTGCTACTGCTATTATGGTTAGTGCCATAAGTCATCTCGGAGGGGATGTGGTCTATTTTATTCCAGACAGGTTTGAGCACGGATATGGATTTAATCCTCCAGGTGTGGAATATGCCACTGAGGTTGGGGCATCAGTTATTGTTACTGTGGACTGTGGGATTACGTCCCATGAGACTGTTAAGAGGGCAAAAGAGAGAGGGATATCCGTAGTAATTACAGACCATCATGAACCTATGAGAGACAGTGAGATGGGGCCTCTTGTGCCAGAGGCGGATGCAGTAGTGAATCCCTTGCTCCGTAATACTGCTAATCCAGAACCCAATATTTCAGGAGCTACAGTGGCTATAAAAGTGGCTATTGCCTTAGCAGGAGTAGAGTACTCACAGAGACTCCTTGATCTTGCCTGTCTTGGCACTGTGGCAGACCTTGTTCCTCTCATAGGTGACAATAGGATTATTACAAAGGAGGGGCTTAGACTAATAAATGAGTCTCCCAGGACCGGTATAAAGGCCCTTAAGGAGGTTTCTTCAGTTAAGCAGGTAACTGCTGGGTTGCTTTCTTTTACCCTTATACCAAGGCTTAATGCCTCAGGCAGAATGGACAATGCAAACAGAGTGATAAGACTTCTTCTTACTGATAGCTACAATGAGGCTATAGAGTTAGCTGAATATCTATCCACCATAAACACCAGAAGACAGAGGGTAGAAGAGGAGGTGATGGAAGAGGCTGTGGAGATGGTGAAGCGGAAGGGGTTTGATAGGTGTATTGTAGTGGCCTCAGAGGGATGGCATGAGGGTGTGGTTGGTATAGTTGCTTCAAGGCTGACGGATATGTTTTATCGTCCAGCTTTTGTATTCAATATTGAAGGAGATATGGCGAAAGGTTCTGCCAGAAGCATACCTCCTTTTGATCTTTACAGGGGACTCTCAAGATGCAGGGATCTTTTGATCGCCTTTGGTGGTCATAAACAGGCTGCAGGACTGAGGCTGAAGGTCTCGGATATTGAGGCTTTTGAGAGTAGAATGAATCAGATAATTACAGAGGCTGTTCCAGAGGAGGAGCTTGTGCCACTGTTGAAGATTGATGCCTCTGTACGTCTCAGAGAGGTAACCCTTTCTCTGGTGAATGAGCTGACTCGTATGGAACCCTTTGGTTATGGCAATCCAGAGCCTCTTCTTGGTACAAAAGGGATTGAGGCAGTAAACCCCAGGATTGTGGGCAAGAATCATCTTAAAATGTTTCTAAAGGAGAATGCCCTTGTGCTTGATGCCATTGGTTTTGATATGGGAGACAGAATAGGTCTCTTAGAGGATTGCTCTCTCGTGGATGCGGTCTATACGCCCCAGATAAATGATTGGGAGGGGAATAGAACCCTACAGTTGAAACTCCATGCCATTAGACAGACAAGGGACAACTCAGAATGAAATTCTCCGAACCTCACAATGCAAGGAGAAGTTTTTGAAAGCCGGACCTTCGGTAAGGAGCATTGTAAAAGATGTCAGACCTCTTTAAGCTCCTTTTAACACTTGCTATTATCCTTCTGCTTCTGCGCAGACGATGGAATGTGGGATATGTCCTGCTGGCCTCTGCAGGGGTAGTCTGTATTCTCTATTTAGTACCTCTCAAGGGATTATTTGATATTCTGAGAAGAACAATCACAAATGAGATAACTTACAAACTTCTTATTGCCCTTACCTCCATAAGGGCTTTTGAGTTGATACTTCGGCAGAGAAAGATACTTGAAGGGATGATGGATGCGATGAAAGGATTTCTTAAAAACAAGAGGGCAGTGATAGTCTCAATGCCTCTTCTAATAGGGATGCTCCCTTCTGTTGGGGGTGCCTATTTCTCTGCGCCCATGGTTGATGAGGCGACTAAAGGACTGCAGATGAGCCCTGAGGAGAAGGCCTTTGCCAATTACTGGTATAGACATCCTTGGGAGTTTGTCCTGCCTCTTTATCCTGGAATCATTCTCGCCTCTGCAATAACCTCAATTGAGTTAAGAACATTTATCTTTATTAATCTTCCCTATGCCTTGTTGATGTTTTTATCGGGTTTTCTCTTCTTAGGGAATGCAAAAGGGCGTTTCATATCTAAAAAAAGAGATTCAAGAAAGGGACTCTTTAACTTTCTTCCCATATTACTACTTCTCTGTCTGGTAATGGTAACACATATTGAGCTCCATTATGCTCTGCTATTGATGGTTATCCTAATGTTGTTCTACTACAGATACTCCCTTAAGGATACTCTAAGGGTTATAAGACATGGTCTCTCGAAGGATGTTATTGTGCTAATTGTGGGGGTAATGCTCTTCAAGGAGACACTTGAAGTCTCTGGTGCTGTAGGAAGATTGAGCCAATTCTTTACAGAGAATCAGATACCCCTTCTTCCTGTGGTCTTTTTCCTTCCCTTTTTGACGGGTGTCCTCACAGGCATAACAGTAGGGTTTGTAGGAAGCACCTTCCCTTTGATACTGTCTCTTACAGGTCCTGTAGCATCATACTTTACATTTGCATTTGCATCAGGATTTGTGGGAGTGCTTCTTTCACCTGTGCATGTATGCCTCATACTCACAAGGGAGTATTTTAAGGCAGATATGCTCGGTGTTTACCGTCGTATGTTTCCACTATGTATTGGAATTTTGATAATAGCCATTGTTGAATTCTTTCTTTTGGAGTAGAGTCCAAAACCAAAATGAAGTTATATGGTAAAATTTTATTGTGTTAATTTAGTCTCGATACAGTACAGTTTTTAGATATTCATATCTGTAGGTACAAGAAACTGTACTATGGTTAGAAAGTGGGGGTTTGTTATTAATCCTGCTGCTGGTGGAGGGCGAGGGGAAGAGACTGCCCCTGAGGTTTACAGGCAGGTTCAGAGGTTAGGGATAAAGGCTGAGATTGTGAAGACCTCTAAGCCCCGGCATGCTGAGCTCCTTTCTGCCATGCTGGCAGAGGGAGGCTGTAATCCTGTGGTGGCTGTTGGAGGAGACGGTACTATTAATGAGGTTGTTAACGGGATAGTGAATAAGGGTGTTACTCTGGGAGTGGTTCCAGCAGGCAGTGGAAACGACTTTATTCACCTTCTGGGATTTCCAGAAAACTATACTGACCAGCACTGGCAGGTCCTTACTCGTGCAGAAACGCGTAGGATAGACATTGGTGTCTGCAATGGCAGGTATTTTATCAATGGTATGGGATTTGGCTTTGATGCCCATATTGCCTCCGAGGTGGCAAGAGGCAGAAGCCGTAGGTCCTACATGCTCAGCGTCCTGAAGAACCTCTTCCTCTACCGTGCACCTGAGGTAGTCTCAACTGTGGATGGCTCAACTGAAAGACGGAGATGCTTTCTGAAGACCATAGGTATTGGACGAAGATTTGGGGGCGGATTTCTGCTCACGGCAAAGGCCCTGCCAGATGATGGTCTCTTTGATATATGTACAGCAGATGAACTGCCACTGCTGCATAGACTCAGGCTCTTGTTAAAGGTACGTCGAGGCACCCATGTTGATTGCAAAGGGGTGAAGTATTACAGGGTGGCTTCCTCTATAACCCTGCAATGCAATACCGAGATGCCCTACCATCTCGACGGAGAGGTCCTTTTTGCTCACAGGTTTGAAATACAAATTTTACCTTCTGCAATTGATGTCATAATAAATCCCTTTGGTAGACATTGTTTTAGTTAATCTGGTTTTATTGTCCTCTTTGTGTGCAGTTATTACAACAATCCTATCCTAAACAGACTTTATGTCTACTCACTTTGGGACATTCTGTTCATCTAATTAATAAAGGAGTTATGTGAAATTTATTATAGATTAGGTAGAATAAAATAGAAACCTTAAAATATAAGGAGATTATAATGAATGGGGTTGAAATAAAGAAGTTTCTACTAAACAGATGGGGTCTCTGTATAATTTTTGTTTTCAGTGTCTTTATTTCTATTCATGCTGCTGATGCTTCAGAGGTTCTTAAATATGACCTCAAGTGGCTTGGGATTAAGGCAGGCACTGCAGAGCTGAGTTTTATAGATGAAGGCACTAAGGTCAGAATCATCTCAGAGGCACGGTCAGCACCATGGGTCTCTCTATTCTATAAGGTTGAAGATCGGGCTGAGAGTGTAGTAAAAAGGGCTGAAACAGGCATCCTTATTGCAGATCGTTATAGAATAAAGATACGTGAAGGCAGACACAGACGTGATAAAGAGGTGGTCTTTTTCCCAGAAGAGAAAAAAGCCAAGTATATTGATCACCTTAACAAAGAAGAGAGGCTCTTTGAAGTGCCAGAAGGTGTGCTTGATCCTCTGGCAGGTTTTCTGGCTTTAAGACACAAAGAGATAAAGGAAGGTCCTCTATGGATAGAGATCTTTGATAGTAAAAAGGTATGGAAGGTTAAGGTAAATGTGGTTGGCAGAAAGGTTGTTAAGACAAAGGCAGGAAAGTTTAATACAGTGGTTGTGAAGCCAGAGCTTCATTCAGAGGGAATATTTAATAAAAAGGGAGATGTGTATATATATCTCACTGATGATGAGAGACATATTCCTGTGCTTCTTAAGACAGAAATAGTAGTGGGTTATGTAGTGGCAGAACTGGTACATATATCAGATATCTCACAACAGCAATGAGTATAACAAGAAAGATACTCATAGTTGAAGATGAACCAGATATTGTAAGGCTTGTGGAGTATAACTTAAGGAGAGCTGGCTTCAGCACAGAAAGTGCTAACACGGGGGTCGATGCCTTGAAAAAGCTTAGAACGAAACACTATGACCTTATAATACTTGATCTTATGTTGCCAGAAATGGATGGATTTGAACTATGTAGAATAGTTAAGAATGATAGAACTATATCAGTAATCCCAATAATAATGTTGACTGCCAGGGGTGAAGAGGTGGACAGAATACTGGGGCTGGAACTTGGTGCAGATGACTATATCACAAAACCTTTTAGTCCAAGAGAGCTTGTTGCAAGGGTAAAGGCTATTCTCAGAAGGGTAGAAAAGGGATATTCTTCATCAGAACCTGAAGAGGTTATAAGAAAAGGAGACCTTGAAATATATACTTCAAAATTCAAGGTATATAAGAGGGGACTTCCCTTAGAGGTTAGTGTAAGAGAGTTCAGGCTGCTTCTTCATCTTGCAACCCATCCAGGAAGGGTCTTTACCAGAGAGAGGTTGCTTGATGAGGTATGGGGTGATGAGGTATATGTAGAGCCCAGAACTGTTGATGTTCATATAAGAAGACTCAGGGAGAAGATAGAGGACAATCCTTCTTCCCCCCGATACATATTAACTAAAAGAGGCGCAGGATATTACTTTACAGAGGAGGAATAACCTTTCCACAAAGCAGAGTAAAGCTCTATGGCTAAGTTTGAGTTCTTTTTAATAATTATATTGCTTATTACCCTTGTGTGTGTTGTATACAGGTCTGTATACCTTGTACAGGGATTAAGAGAGATTGAGGAGTTGATCAGGGCATTCCTTAAGGGAGATCTGAGAAAGAGGCTTTATCTGGAAAGAAAGGATTCTGTAGCAGACATTGCAAGGCTTCTTAATGCCCTTGCTGAAGTATATGAGAATAAGATTTTTGAGGCAAATCTTCAGAGAGAAAGGCTCTTCTCCATACTAAGAAGCCTTCCAGATGCGATTGCCCTTGTAGGTAATGATGAAAAGATAGAGGTGATTAATCCTGCCTTTGAGAGTTTTGTAGGGCTCGAAAAAGAGAGTATACTCGGTAGAAGGCTGAATGAGTTAATCAGAGCCCCAGAGGTCTTCAACTCTATAGATAAGGTGACAAAAACCAAAAACCTACAGAGGGCAGAAATATATAGGGATGACCAGCAGAGATACTATGAGACTATAGTCTGTCCTGTCCAGCAGGAGGGATGGAATCCCTTGGTGCCCGCAATGGTGGTGATATTCAGAGATATAACAGAGATCAAGAAGACAGACGAGATGCGTAGAGAGTTTGTTGCAAATGTATCTCATGAGCTGAAAACGCCTATAACCACTATTAAGGGTTATACTGAGACATTGCTGGATGGGGCATTAGACAACAGAGAGGATGCAATGGAGTTTCTTCAGACAATACTGGGTCATACAGAAAGGATGGAGAGGCTTATCAGAGATTTAATTAGTCTTTCACGGATTGAGTCTGGTGCCATGAGACTTCAGAAACAGAATGTATTGTTAAGGAGACTGATAGAAGAGGTGTGTGAAACCTTCAGAGATGTTGCAAAGAGAAAGGGTCTGTATTTCAGATATGAAGTACTTCCTCCTGATCTGACTGTCAAGGCTGATTATCTCCGCCTGAGCCAGATACTGCATAATCTTATTGACAATGCAATTAAGTTTACTGAAAAAGGCGGAGTTGTGGTACAGGCAGAGCAGAGAGAAGAGACGGTACTGTTGAATGTAATAGATACAGGAATCGGTATTCCTGCAAGGGCTATCCCGAGACTTGGAGAGAGGTTCTTCCGGGTTGATCCTTCACGCTCAAGAGCCCTTGGAGGTACAGGGCTTGGACTGGCGATTGTAAAACATCTTATAAAAGCCCACGGCTGGCAGATGGAGTTTGTGAGTGAGGAAGGCAGAGGTACTGTTGTAAAAATTATGATTAGAGATGTTAAAAAAGTTTAATCCTTCTGTAACAATCCTGTAACATTCCTCTGATATCATAAATATTAAGAAAAAGTAAGAAGAGGAGGTGGAAGAGAAGACAGTAAGTTTGTAGAATTACTTAAATCTTAAGGAGGAAGATGCGATGAAGAGAATCTTGAGTTTAGTTTTTGTGATAGTAGTTCTATTTTCTGTGGGTTTTGTTTATGCAGCCGAAACACTCAATGGTGCAGGAGCCACCTTCCCCTATCCTGTCTACTCTGCCTGGGCTTATGAATACTATAAACAGACAGGTGTGCGGTTGAATTATCAGTCTATTGGTTCAGGAGGAGGGGTTAGACAGATTATAAACAGGACAGTAGATTTCGGTGCATCAGATGCTCCTCTTAAGCCTGAAAGGCTACAGAAGGAGAAGCTTCTTCAGTTTCCCACAGTGATTGGTGGGGTTGTCTTGATCGTTAATATCCCAAAGGTGAAACCTGCAGAGCTTAGGCTCGATGCTGAGGCAGTATGTAAGATATTTCTTGGACAGATTAACACATGGGATGATAAGAAGATAAAGGAACTCAATCCTTCTATTAAACTCCCCAACAAAAAAGTCACTGTAATCCACAGGTCTGATGGTTCAGGTACAACAGCAATATTTACCACCTACCTCAGCGATGCCTGTGCTGCCTGGAAAGAGAAGGTAGGCGCTGGTAAGGCTGTGAAATGGCCTGTAGGTATCGGGGCGAAGGGTAATGAAGGAGTGGCCAACTACGTAAAAAGAGTAAAATACTCTATTGGTTATGTTGAGTTTGCCTATGCAAAGCAGAATAGACTCACATATACATTGCTTAAAAATCCTGCTGGCAACTTTGTAGAGCCCAAATTTGAGACCTTTCAGGATGCCGCAGCATCTGGAAGTTTTGATCCAGACAAGCACTTCTACCTATGGTTAACCAATGCACCTGGTAAGAAGGCCTGGCCTATTTCAGGGGCAACATTTATACTGCTTGCAAAGGAGAAGAGAGACTCTAATATAAAAACTGTCAGATTTTTCGACTGGGCATTCAAGAATGGAGATGAGATTGCAGAGAGATTGATCTATGTGCCTCTGCCAGAACCTTTGAAAGAGAAAGTGAGGGGTTACTGGAGAAGATATGGTATATATTAGTATAATGGTCAGTGCTGCCTCTTAAGGTTTAAGGATGGAGGAATAGTTGCCTGGATTTCTGAAGAGAGACCCCTTAGATTTTCTATTTTCTCTCATAACAGCTGTTGCCTCACTGTCGGTTATTGTGTTAATAGGGGGTATCCTCTATGTGCTTGTATCAGAGTCTTCACTGTCAATAAAAAAGTTCGGTATATTACAGTTTATACTCTCCACAGAGTGGGACCCTGTGAGAGAGGTGTTTGGTGCTGCAAGTACCCTGTTTGGTACCCTTGTAACTACTGTCCTTTCTCTCCTTTTTGCTGTACCGGTTGCTGTAGGCATCGCTATATTTATAACAGAGATTGCCCCCAATCCTCTTAAAGGTCCCATAGGCACAGCAGTTGAGCTCCTTGCTGCTATTCCAAGTATCATTTATGGAATGTGGGGGCTTTTTACACTGGCTCCTATAATGGCTAATTATATTGAGCCAGCCTTACAGTCTACTGTGGGGAGGATGCCTATTGTAGGAAGACTCTTTGAGGGCACCCCAATGGGAATAGATCTTTTAACAGCAAGTGTTATTCTCAGCATAATGATAATTCCCTTCACTGCCAGTATTGCCAGAGACGCCTTTAACCTTACTCCATCCATAGTGAAGGAGTCTGCATATGCGGTCGGGGCTACCAAATGGGAGGTAATAAAGGATGTGGTTCTTCCTTATTCAAAGCTGGGGGTGTTTGGTGGAGTGGTTCTGTCTCTTGGAAGGGCCCTTGGTGAGACCATGGCTGTAGCATTTGTTCTTGGTAATAAACACCAGATAACAGGCTCATTGCTTGATGCTGCAGCCACAATAACAGTAAGCCTTGCAAATGAATTCACAGAGGCAGACAGTGATATTTATCTTTCTTCTCTATACTATCTTGCCCTTATACTCTTTCTGCTGAGTTTTGTAACACTCGCCATATCAAAGTTATTCCTCCTTAAAGCAGAGAGGAGGTATTCCAGATGAGGATATATCGTAGAAGGAAAATGGAAAATCTCTTTGCCCTTGTATTAAGTACTATTGCAGCATTTATAGGCCTCTTTTGGCTAATATTCATCCTTGCAGATGTACTTGTGCATGGATTAAAGGGGCTTAATCTATCGCTTTTTCTTCAGGACCCGGCTCCTCCAGGCATAGAAGGAGGTGGTCTTAGAAATGCCTTTGTGGGACAGCTTTTAATAACTTTTTTTGCCACACTCATGGGAGTGCCACTTGGTGTGTTGGGTGGAACCTTCCTTGCTGAATATGCCCGTGGCAGGAAGTTTGCGAGAGTTATAAGTATACTATCTGATATTATGGTGAGTGTCCCTTCAATTGTGATAGGGACATTCATTTATGCCCTGTTGGTCAAGCCAGTGGGACACTTCAATGGATGGGCAGGTGCAGTGGCTCTGGCGATTATCATGATACCCGTGGTACTAAGGACTACTGAAGATATGCTATCCCTTGTGCCTTGGACACTCAGGGAGGCTGCCTTTGCGCTCGGTGCCCCTTATTATAAGGTGATTATACAGGTGGTCTACAGAGGAGCAGCTACAGGCATCCTCACAGGAGTGCTCCTTTCAATAGCCCGTGTTGCAGGAGAGACTGCACCCCTTCTGTTTACATCCTTCAATAATTCTTTCTTCTCCATCAATATGAATGAGCCTATGGCATCACTGACTGTTACCATATTTCAGTATGCAATGGGTCCATATGAGTCATGGCATGTGCAGGCTTGGGCTGCCTCTTTGGTGATAACCTTATTTATACTTTTTATTACAATACTTGGTAGAGTCTTGATCAGATGGAGGTATGGAAAAAGATGAGAGAGATAGAGGTTGAGGTGAAGGGCCTAAATTTTTATTATTCCGGAAGAGTGCATGCACTTAAGAATATAAATTTAAAGGTTTATAAAAATAGCGTGACAGCCCTTATAGGTCCTTCAGGGTGTGGGAAAACAACCCTTCTTAGATGCTTCAATCGTATGCATGACCTTTACCCAGACAATAAATATGAAGGAGAGATAATATTTAAAGGAAAGAATATTCTCTCCAAGGAAGTTGACCCTATTGACCTTAGAAGCAGGATAGGCATGGTTTTCCAGAAGCCAACCCCATTCCCAATGAGTATTTTTGATAACATAGCCTATGGGCTAAAATTGAGAGGAATAAAAAAGAGGACAGAGCTTTCAGAAAGGGTGGAGAAGGCATTGAGACATGCAGTGCTATGGGATGAAGTGAAGGATAAACTCCATACAAGTGCCTATGATCTGTCTGGAGGACAACAACAACGCCTTGTTATAGCCAGGGCACTTGCTGTAGAGCCAGAGGTGTTGCTTTTTGATGAGCCTACCTCTGCCCTTGATCCTATATCCACAGCAAAAATAGAAGAGCTGATAGTAGAATTAAAAAAAGATGTGACAATTGTTATAGTTACTCATAATATGCAACAGGCAGCAAGGATCTCGGACTGGACAGGCTTCCTCATGCTCGGTGAGTTGATAGAATATGACAGAACTGATAAAATCTTTACAAGTCCCTCAAAGAAGCTCACAGAAGATTACATTACAGGGAGGTTTGGCTGATGCCTGTAAGAGAAGAAGAGATGCGCAACTTGAAGAATATGCTTCTTAAGATGGCCTCGCTCGTGGAGCAGTCAATCAAAAATTCAGTAAGAAGCCTTACTGAAAGAGACTCAAAACTTGCCCATAGAGTGATCAACGAGGATCAGATTATAAATACATATGATGTAAGGATTGACGAGGAATGCATAAGGCTTCTTGCACTAAAACAACCTATGGGCAGAGACCTCAGGTTTATAACCACTGCCATGAAGATCACCACTGACCTTGAAAGGATTGCAGACAATGCGGTCAACATAGCAGAAAGGGCACTGGAACTGAACGAGGAGCCGCTGCTGAAGCCCTACATAGACATTCCGAGGATGCGAGAGGTTGCCCAGGGTATGGTGAGGGATGCTATAAACGCCTTTGTTGAGGAAGACAAACACCTTGCAATGGATGTGATAATGAGGGATGATGAGGTGGACGACCTTAATGAGATGGTACTGCAGGAGTTGATGTTCATCATGACCCAGGACCCAAGTACGGTCTCAAGGGCCATGAAGATCAGCTATGTCTCAAAATACTTAGAGAGGATCGGAGACCATGCCACCAATATTGCTGAGATGGTTATCTACATGGTGGAGGGCAAGATCATAAGACACATGCTGCCTGAGGAGATAGACCTGTAATGCCGTCACTGAGGATCTTCAGAGAGATTCTCGATTATGAGAGACACCTGAACCCAGAACAACTACAGGTGGTGATGTATCCTGGAGGCCCGATGCTTGTGCTTGCAGGTGCTGGCACTGGTAAGACGAGGACCCTCACATATCGGGTTGCAAGGCTTGTAGAGAGGGGAGTACCGAAGCAGAATATTCTACTTCTCACATTCACAAACCGGGCTGCAAGGGAGATGCTTCACAGGGTTGAGGTGCTTCTCGGAGAGGACCTGAGGGGACTCTGGGGAGGTACATTCCACCACATAGGACATCTCATATTGAGAAGACACGCAGGGCTTTTGGGCTACCGAGAGGGTTTCTCAATAATTGACAGGGAGGACCAGAAAGAACTTCTTGAGACATGTATCAGTGAGGTGTCGGCAGAGGAGAGGCTTCATCCAAGGGGAGCTGTTCTTGCAGAGATTGTCAGCATCAAAAACAGCCTGTCTGCGGATGTAGAGGAACTGATTGAATTAAGGTATCCGCAGTTTGCAGACACCTTATCAGAGATAAAGCAGGCGATTGTACTGTATGAGGTGAAGAAAAGGAGACAGAATCTGATGGACTTTGATGATCTTCTTATCAATACAATCAGACTACTCAGTGAGCATGACGAGTTACGGGAGTTTTATGCTACAAGGTTTGAGCATATACTCGTGGATGAGTACCAGGATACAAATCTCCTACAGGTGAAAATGACTGATATGTTGGCATCAGTACACCGGAATCTTATGGTTGTTGGAGATGATGCCCAGTCTATATACTCCTTCAGGGGCGCTGATGTGAGAAATATACTCAACTTTCCTGAAAGGTATCCTGATGCCACCATATTCAAACTCACAACCAACTACCGTAGCACCCCAGATATACTCGCTCTCTCAAACGGGAGTATTATCCATAACAGGATGCAATTTCATAAAGAACTAACCACTGTTAAGCCCCCTGGCAGACGGCCAGTGGTCATTTCCGTCCGTGATCTACTTCAACAGGCAGAGACAGTGGCAAACCTTATTGAGAGGTTTCTGGCAGAGGGGGTATCTGCAGCAGAGATTGCAGTGCTTTACAGGTCTCATTATCAGTCCATGGAAGTACAAATAGAGCTTCAGAGAAGGGGGATCCCCTTTGAGGTCAGATCTGGGCTGAGATTTTTTGAGCAGGCACATATCAAGGACATTCTCTCCTATCTTAGAATACTCAATAATCCTTATGATGAGCTGAGCTGGAAGAGGTTGCTAAAGATGATTCCAGGAGTAGGACAGGTGACTGCAAACAGGCTCTGGGAGGTCATCTCTGAGCAGAGTGACCCTTTCCAGAGTCTGAGGTGCTCTGGACACATGGTTCAGAAGAGGGCAAGAGAGCCCTTTGGGGTCTTCGTCTCTCTCGTTGACGAAATCCTGAAACTTCCGTATCAGCAGAAACCAGAGGAGGTGCTACAGTATGTTCTTGAGCGGGGTTATAGGGATTATCTATTCAATACCTATCCTAATGCAGAAAGCCGTTATGAGGATATCCTGCAGCTTATACGGTATACACAACACTACATGCCAGAAAGTATTCCTCCCCACAGCAAACTTGAACTGCTGCTGAGTGATTTGAGCCTCGAGAGAGTGGATACAGAAGGTGAAGACCGCTCAACAGGTGTGACCCTCTCCTCAGTCCATCAGGCAAAGGGTCTTGAATGGGAGAGGGTTATCTTGATTGGACTTAATGACGGGAGATTCCCGTCAAAGAAGGCACTCTTTACAGAAGGTGAAGAGGAAGAAAGGAGACTCTTTTATGTAGCCTGTACAAGGGCAAAGGATGAACTCTTTCTTATTTATACAAAGACTGACAATGGCTACCAGCAACTGAAGCCCTCCCGATTCATAACAGAACTGCCTACAAATCTGTATGAGAAGATAGAGGTCTCGGATGAGTATTAGCGGAGCATTAAAAGAGGGGTTCTCAGTAGTAAACCGAAACTGGCAACTGGTACTCGTCAACCTTGCTTTCTCTGTGCTGACAATGATTCTTCTGGGAGTGATGGTGGTTCTGCCACTGGCTTTTGTCTCTGTGATGAAGGGCGTTGACCTGATGTTGCTCAGGGATATACGCTCATTAGAAGACCTTTTCTCATCTGTACCTATTGCGGTCGTACCTGTGTTGACGGTGATTTTTATATATTTCCTTGTAATACTCACAGCAGGCTTTTATATCCTTGCAGGTGCTTTAGGTGTTATCTTCGGGTCAGTAAGAGACCCTGACCAGAGGTTCTCCCTGAAGGGATTCTTTCAGGAGGCTAACAGACTGTTCTGGCCTGTGCTTGGATACTCCGCCCTTGTGGGACTGGTAGGCATAGGTATTCTCATTGGAGGTGGCATTCTTGCAGGGGCATTTTCTGTACTTACAATGTATATTAAAAACATCTCACAGATAGCGGCAGCCGTGGTTGCCTCAATGCTCTGCATTGTTGCTGTGGTTGCCTCTGTGGCAGGATTCTTTTTATTTCTGGCCCTTACTGTGTATGGGACTGTTGCTGTCTGTACAGGTCCATACAGGGGATTCAGTGCCCTTAAAGAAGCTAAGGACTTCCTCATTAAGCATCCTCAGGCATTCTGGTTGTATATCATTGCCACAGGAATTTACTGTGTGGTGGCCTTTCTGCTTGGTCTCATCGGGCTACCCTTCAGATTCATACCCTATGGATTTGTGGTCTATTTTCCGTATCAGGTGTTCGTTACTGCTGTGCAGGGATATGCAGCCTACTGGATTATGGCTGTTGCAGTGGTATATTACTACACAGTAAGAATAAAGGGACCTTCAGAGACTGGAGAGCCTGTTTCTTAATTCAAAGCCTTTTAGGGTCTTAATATCCCTTTTGCCTTTATACTGGATCATCACCTTATGGGAGTCCCCCATTCCGAAAAGGAGTCCCTTTATCTTTAGAATTTCTCTGAGAAACTCCTCAGATTTTCTCAATTCTTCCTCCATCAGCCTCTCAATTCCTAAAGACACGAGGAATGTACCCTGTGGACAGTAACCTATATTCTTTAAACCTATCTCCTCTGCCCAGTCCCTGAGGGCAGTGAAGTTTACATGAGCAGTGATATCCTGTTGACCAATGTTTATATAAGGGTCTTCTTTCACACGGTGTCTTGAGTAACAGAGGAGTGTGCCTCTTGATCTGTCTTCAGAATAGTACTCCTTTGCCGAATATCCATAATCCACAGTGATTATGAAACCCTCTGAAAGAATGTTATAAAGGTTCTCCAGAAACTCCCTTGCCCTCAGGTTCACCTCTGTCCTGTAACCCTGAATGTGTGGGATTGAATAATCTCTTATATACTCTGTAAGCTCTCTGCTGCTGAGAGGACCAAGGGTCTCAGTAAATTTTCCCTCTCTGAGGGCGACATATACCTCTTTAAAGGAGCCCCTGTCAAACTGGATCAGATGCACTGGTAAAGCATCAACCACCTCGTTTGAGATTATACACCCTACTACACTGTCCAGCTTCCTTAGGTCATCTATCCATTGGATGAAGTCTATATATTTATGCAGGAGCTGACGCTGTCTCTCCACCATGTGGGGGTTGCCCTCAACAATGATGTAACTGAAGTCCTTCCAGTTTAGCCTCTCTATGAGATACTCAAGTAGACCCTCTGCCAGATAGCCCATCCCAGGGCCTATCTCTATCAAGACAAACTCCTCTGGCTGTCCCATTAGTTCTTTCATCTCAGAGACCTGTACTCCCATAGTCCACCCAAATATAGGGTGCAGATGACCTGAGGTGTAGTAGTCACCCTCAGGCCCAAAAGGCAGCCTTTCAGTATAATAATAGCCCTTCTCCGGCCAATAGAGTGCCATATCCATAAAGTTCTCAAATGTGATGGGACCTTCTCTCAGAATTCTCTCTTTTATAAATTCTTCAAGCGTTGCAAACATACTACTGAACTCAATGACCTATGTTAAGGTAAAATTTGAGTACTTCTTCACCAAACAGAATACTCACCATACAACCGAGGGCGAGGAAAGGGCCAAAGGGGATCTTTGTCTTTCTACCTTTTTTCTTTATAATCATCAAACCAATTCCCACTATTGAACCCACAAGACTGCCCAGGAATGTGGTCAGAAGTACCCCCTTCCATCCTGTCACTGCCCCAACCATTGCCATCATCTTTATGTCTCCTCCCCCCATACCGCCCTTGCTCAGCACGGCAATAAAGAGATAGAGTCCGAATCCTAAGAGGAGTCCCAGTATTGATTGTGTGGCGCCGAGCGCAGAGATTCTGTTGAAGCTGTCCGGAAGAAAGGAGAGACCTGCTATAAGGCCTATGATGCTACCAGGGATGGTTATTATATCAGGGATAATCTGAAAATCTATATCAACAAAGGTTATCACGATCAGTGCAGACATATAAAGCATAAAGAAGAATCCGGCTGCTGAAGGCCCGTATCGCCATAGCACCACTGCATAGAGAAGTCCATTCAGGAATTCGACAAGTGGATATCTCAGAGATATTCTGGCTCCGCAGTGTCTGCATCTTCCTCTGAGTAGGATAAAACTTATAAGGGGTATATTATCATATGCCTTAATAGGGCTCTGGCAGGCAGGACATCTTGAAGATGGTCGAACTATTGAGTAACCTCGGGGTAGTCTGTAGATGCAGACATTCAGAAAGGAACCTACAACAGTACCAAATACAAAAGCAATAATATATGGCATCAATCCTCCACCCTGCTGATCTCATCCGCCTGGTCCTTTAAGGAGGCTATCTTCTCCTCTGTCCTTTTAAGTTCTTCCAAAAGGCCTTTCAACTCACTATCATTGAAAAGGTTGTCTCCAGTGTAGTCATAGAGTTCTACAACCCTTTTTCCGATCCTCTCAAGGATATCCTTCTTTTTATGGTTCAGTTTGTCCAGTTCGTTCAGTGTCTTAATAAGAGCGAACTCCACCTTCAGTCTCTCTCCAAGGAGAGAGAAGAACCATTGAAGCCTTCTGAGTCCAGCCTTAAACCAGTTTTTAATAGTCAGCAGATTCATAAAATATCCTTTTTATGAAGTTCTAAAAATCTCTATCTTTCCTCTCCAGAACCGTTCAATCATCCTCTTCAGCACCGGCCATCTTTTTATCTGTTCGTCCTCATTCACTATCCTGAATGCCTCCTGTCTTGCCATAGAGAGTATCTTTGTGTGTCTTAGCAGGTCTGCCACTTTGAGGTCAGGCATTCCCGACTGACGGGTGCCGAATAACTCTCCAGGACCCCTTATCCTAAAGTCCTCCTCGGCAATCCTAAATCCATCGTTGTATTTTACCATAACTTCAAGCCTTTTTCTTGCCTCCTCTGTGAGTCTACCATAGGCAACAAGGAAACAGTATGATTGATAAGGGCCTCTGCCAACCCTACCCCTCAGTTGATGCAGTTGTGCAAGCCCGAATCTCTCAGCATGTTCTATAACCATGACAGAGGCATTGGGCACATCCACACCCACCTCAATCACGGTGGTACATACAAGAATATCTATCTCTTTTGCCTTAAAGGCCCTCATCGTATCATCACGCTCTGATGGTTTCATCCTGCCGTGGATGAGCCCTACCCTGAATTCATGGAATATTTTCTCGATCTCCTCCTTCTCGGATACTGCAGACCTTAGCCTTAGTTTTTCTGACTCTTCAATTGTGGGATAGACTATATAGACCTGTCTACCCTTTTTGAGTTCAGAACGGATAATCTTATAGAGAAGCTCTTTCTGGTTATGTCTGAAGAGCTTTGTTACCACAGGTCTTCTGTTTGGTGGCATCTCATCAATCACTGAGTAGTCAAGGTCACCATAAAGGGTGAGGGAGAGGGTTCTCGGTATAGGGGTGGCTGTCATCACAAGGACATCGGGATTCATGCCCTTCTTTCTCAAGGCAGCCCTCTGCAGAACCCCAAAACGGTGCTGTTCATCAATAATGATCAACCCGAGGTTTTTAAACTCCACTCCTTCTTGAAGGAGGGCATGGGTTCCTATTACTATATCCACCTTACCCGAGGCTATCTCATCAAGGGGTCTTTCTTTACGACTGCCTGTAAGAAGTTCACACCTTAGGCCAAGGCTTTCAATAAAAGAACGGATGTTGAGATAGTGCTGTTCAGCCAGTATCTCTGTGGGGGCCATAATTGCTGTTTGAAAACCCGATTCCACCGCTTGGAGCATTGCTACAACAGCAACTATCGTCTTTCCTGAGCCTACATCACCTTGTAGGAGTCTGTTCATCGGGTATGGTCGTCTCATATCAGAAAGTATTTCTTCAATCACCCTCTTCTGTGCATCTGTAAGAGTAAAGGGAATCTCTTGTAGCAGTTCTCTTATAAGGTCTCCTTCTGCGTCAAAGGATATTCCTTTCTCCCTTGCCATCTTCTTCTTTAGGGCTGCAAGACCTGCCTGAAGAAAGAAGAGTTCATCAAAGGCTAAACGGTGGTGATAAGGAGAGTCGCCTCTGTTTAGTAACTCAACCTCCACACCTCCGTTGGGGAAGTGGACATTCTGTACAGCCTCCCTGATGTCTGGAAGATTGTATCTTCTGAGAATATCTTCTGGCATATACTCCTGAAGCTGTTGAGATGCGAAGTTTACGAGATTGTACATTATTGACCTGAGGGTCCTTGTGCTTAGGCCTGATGTGCACCTGTATATGGGGACAATTCTGGAAGAATGGATATTCTCTGTATCGTTGTCCTCAATTATCTCGTACTCAGGTGAATGCATCTCATATCCTACTCCCCAGTAGCTGTTTCTCTTTACTGTTCCACTGAGGACCACTCTGTCGCCCACCTTAAAGACCTTTTTCATATAAGGCTGGTTGAACCACTTCCCTGTTAAAACAGCAGAACCATCAGTTATAACGAGTTCATATATCTTCATCTTGCCCTTTGGTGTCTCTTTCAGTTCAGAAGCTATAACCCTTCCTGTGACTGCCTGAAAGGTGTTGTAGCGGATATCTGCTATCTTCTGTGTAATTCTGCGGTCTTCGTATCTAAAGGGAAGGTAGAATATGGCATCACTCAGGGTGTTTATTCCGAGGCGGGCAAGTAGTTTTGCTCTCTTTGGGCCTATTCCTTTTACATACTGGACAGGGTAGTCTTGAATATCCCTGCTCATTCCTTTTCTGTTTTAAAGACGGTCTCTGCCTCCTGCTGCTTCAGCTTTGCAAATTCTGTTTCACTTATTATATCAATATCCCATCCAGTCAATTTCATTGCAAGCTTTACATTCTGGCCTCTTCTGCCTATGGCCTGAGAGAGTTGCTGATCGCTTACAACCACCATGGCGGTCTTGTCTTCTTCATTCACACCAACCCTGTCCACAACCGCAGGTGTGAGGGCCCTTGCAATGAGAAGTCTTGGATCATCTGTCCAGTGAATTATATCAATTCTCTCTCCTCTCAGCTCTCTCACTATTCCCTGTACCCTTGTTCCCTTCATCCCCACACAGGCACCTACAGGATCTATGGAAGGGTCTGTGCTTATAACAGCTATCTTTGTCCTCTCTCCCGGTTCTCTTGCGATCTTCTTTATCTGGACTATTCCATCCTCTATCTCAGGTACTTCCATCTTGAAGAGTTCTGCAACAAACTCAGGCGCAGTCCTTGTAAGTACTATCTCAGGCCCCTTTGAACTGGCTCTAACCTCCCTTACATATGCCTTTATTGTGTCCCCCATCTTCAGTCTTTCTCCAGGTAGTGTCTCTCTTATGGGCAGAATAGCATCTGTTCTGCCGAGATTTATAAAGTAGATACCTTTCTCCTTTCTTGCCACAGTACCTGTCACAATTTTGCCTACCTTGTCTTTAAATTCATTGTATACAGCAGCCCTTTCAGCCTCCCGGATCTTCTGGAAGATCACCTGTTTGGCAGTCTGGGCAGATATCCTACCAAAGTCTTTCAGCTCCACAGGTATGTTCACAAAGTCTCCTACCTTTGCCTCAGGGTCAATATCTCTCGCCTCTTCAATAGATATTTCCTCTTTTGGGTTCTCTACATTTTCCACCACCCTTTTCCTAAGGGTTATCTTTATTTCACATGTCTCTGGATCGATTCTTAGGTTGACATGTTTCTTTGTACCGATGAGTTTTTTTGCAGCGCTCAGAAGGGCAGACTCCAGTGAAGCAAGGACATCCTCTCTGGAGAGTCCCTTTTCTCTGCAGATCTGTTCAATATAAAAACAGAACTCTTTATTCATCAGAACTCTACCTCTAAATTCGCCTTCTCTATCACTTCAAAGGGTATCCGGATGGTTTTCTTCTTTGTCTGAAGGATTATATCTTCTCCTTCAACTCCTCTGATCCATCCTATCATAAAGGTCTGGTTTTCTATCTTCTCTTTGGTTATAATTCTTGCCATTTTACCAGTGAATCTCTGAAAGTCTTTAATAGACTTCAAAGGTCTGTCAAGCCCTGGTGAGGAGACCTCAAGAGTGTAACTGCCGGGTATAGGGTCTTCTATATCCAGCAGTGCTTCGAGTTGTCTACTTACAAGTTCACAGTCCCGAATACTCACTCCTTCGGGCGAGTCTATAATTACACGGACTGTAAGCCTACCCTTCTGTCCAAGGATTTCTACATCCTCTACCTGTACTGTCATCTTTTCTGTAACCTCTTTTGCCAATCTGAAAACCCTTTCTTTTATAATGTCTCTCTGCATTTTCAAATATCAAAACAAAAGAGTGGAACATCCACTCTTTTGTTTAAAAGTTACAAATTTTAACCTCTTCGGGACTTCAGGTGGATACAGACCCCTTCTCTTCTCTTGCCACCCAACCCCTGTGTTTTAATTTTTTTTGTGCTATTAATACTTTAGCAATTTTTTTTACAAAAGGTCAAATAGTTTTTGAATTTATTGATTTGGGTTGAAAAAAAGGGTATCTTTGGGTTAATTTATTCTGACTTAGAATTTTCTTAAATAATCCAAGAATTAATTATTGACTTAAAGGAGGCTGTGGCGATGGGGAATAAGAAATATGTCTACTTTTTTGGCGGTGGAAAGGCCGAGGGAAATGGACAGATGAAAGACCTGCTTGGTGGAAAGGGCGCTGGCCTTGCAGAGATGACAAACCTGGGTGTGCCGGTTCCACCAGGTTTTACGATTACCACCGAGGCATGTGTTGAGTATTTTCGTAGAGGAGGAGAGTATCCTGAAGGACTTTGGGAAGAGGTGTTAGAGAATCTTAAGCGAGTTGAAGAATTAATGAATCTTAAATTTGGAGACCCTGAAAGACCCCTTCTTGTTTCAGTGCGTTCTGGAGCAAAGTTTTCAATGCCTGGAATGATGGACACAGTGCTTAATTTGGGCCTCAATGAGGAGACCCTTAAAGGATTGATTAAGATGACAAACAATGAGAGATTTGCCTATGATGCCTATCGCAGATTTATTACCATGTTCTCCTCCATTGTGATGGGTATAGACAGGATGAAGTTTGAAGAACTTCTTGAAAAGAAGAAAAGGGAAGTAGGTGCAAAATATGATTCAGATCTTTCTGCAGAAGATCTGAAAGAACTTGTAAAGGAATATAAAAAACTATATAAGAAGATAATTAAAAAGCCCTTTCCCGAGGATCCTTATGAGCAGTTAAAACTTGCGATAAATGCTGTTTTTAATTCATGGAATGGAGAAAGGGCAAGGACATATAGGAAGTTACATGGAATTCCTGATGACCTTGGTACAGCGGTAAATGTTATGACAATGGTATTTGGAAACATGGGAGACAATTCAGGCACTGGGGTTGCCTTTACAAGAGACCCTTCAACAGGCGAGAACAGATTTTACGGTGAGTGTTTGATGAATGCACAGGGAGAGGATGTGGTGGCAGGTATCAGGACCCCCCTGCCAGTTGAAGCCCTCAAGGATAAGGTGCCTGAGGCCTATGAAGAGCTGATGCAGATATACAAGAAATTGGAAAAACACTACAGAGATATGCTTGACCTTGAGTTCACTATCCAGGAAGGAAAGCTCTACATGCTTCAGACAAGGGTTGGGAAGAGAACAGCCAAGGCAGCCCTTAAGATAGCCATTGATATGGTGAATGAGGGTCTTATAACAAAGGAAGAGGCTATAATGAGGATAGACCCTCACCAGCTTGATCAGCTTCTACATCCTATGATTGATCCTAAGGCGAAGGTGAACAAAGTGGCAAAGGGATTACCTGCATCACCAGGGGCTGCAGTTGGTAAAGTAGTATTTACAGCAGAGGATGCAGAGAAATGGGCCTCAAAGGGAGAGAAGGTTATACTTGTAAGGCTTGAGACATCACCTGAAGATATTGGTGGAATGCATGCAGCCAAGGGAATACTTACTGCCAGAGGAGGTATGACCTCTCATGCAGCAGTAGTTGCAAGGGGTATGGGCAAGCCCTGTGTGGCAGGTTGTGGTGATATAAAGATAAATGAAAAGGGGAAATATTTTACTGTGAAAGATCATAAGGTGAAAGAGGGTGATTATATCACCATTGATGGCTCCACCGGATATGTAATCCTTGGCAAAGTTAAACTCGTTGAGCCAGAGATGACAGGAGACTTTGCTACATTCATGGAGTGGGTGGATGAGGTAAGGACAATGGGCGTGAGGACGAATGCTGATACACCAAAGGATGCCAAAGTTGCAAGAGATTTTGGGGCTGAGGGGATAGGACTCTGCAGGACTGAGCATATGTTCTTTGAGGAGGAAAGAATTAAGGCAGTACGTGAGATGATACTTGCTGATGATGAGAAGGACAGGAGAAAGGCCCTTAAGAAGATACTTCCTATGCAGAAGAAGGATTTCAAGAAGATTTTCAAAGTGATGGAGGGGCTTCCTGTAACAATCAGACTGCTTGATCCGCCTCTGCATGAGTTCCTTCCCCATTCTGATAAAGAGCTTAAGGAACTTGCAAAAGAGATGGGAGTGCCTTTCAAGAAGCTCAAGGAGAGAAACCAGGCACTATTCGAGTTTAATCCCATGCTTGGACACAGGGGTTGCCGTCTTGGTATCACCTATCCTGAAATCTATGAGATGCAGGTCAGAGCAATAATGGAGGCTGCTTGTGAATTGAAGAAGAAGGGTGTGGATGTGAAGCCTGAGATAATGATTCCACTGGTTAGCCATGTAAATGAGTTTAAAGTTATGTTTGATCTTGTACAGAGGACTGCAGAAGAGGTGATGAAGAAGAAGGGTGTGGAGGTAGATTATCTTGTGGGCACAATGATAGAGTTGCCGAGAGCAGCAATTACAGCAGATGAGATTGCCCAGTATGCAGAGTTCTTCTCTTTCGGGACAAATGACCTTACCCAGACTACCATGGGCCTTAGCCGTGATGATGCAGGAAAGTTTCTGCCCTACTATATTGAGCATAAGATACTTGAAGAAGACCCCTTTGTAAGTATTGATATTAGTGGAGTGGGTGAGCTTGTGAGGATCGGAATTGAGAAAGGTAGACGCTCAAGGCCAACACTTAAGGTTGGCATCTGTGGTGAACATGGTGGAGACCCCAGTTCTGTTGAGTTCTGCCACAAGGTTGGTATGGACTATGTGAGTTGTTCTCCCTATAGGGTGCCTATAGCAAGACTTGCAGCAGCACAGGCAGCCCTTAAGGAAAAAATGGGGGATCAGACAAAATCCACAGTTTAAGGAGGTAAATCATGAAGAGGGTATTTATTTTGGTTGTATTGATTCTGGCAGTAGCTCTCAGTGGCTGTGCCACGAAGGAGTATGTGGCAAAACAGATTGAGCCGATTAATCAGAAGATAACCTCTATGGAGAAGAGGATTGAGGCCCTTGAGAAGAAGGTTGATGAACTTGAGGCTACTGCTGCAGAGATAGCCGAACTGAAAGAGATGATTGCTGAGGCGAAGGCTATAGCATTAAGGGCTGAAGACAAGGCTGAGGAGGCCCTACAGAAAGCAGAGGCAGCTATAAGAAGGGCAGAGGCGTGTCTACAGAAGAAACTTAGAAAATAGTATAAAAGGGTTTGAGGGGCCAAGAGGCCCCTCTTGTTATAAAAAAATACTTGACAAATTTGGTTAAGTATTCTATAATTACAACTATGTTAAGGCTTTCTACAAAGGGACAGTACGGTGTAAGGGCTATGTATGAGATAGCCAAGGGCTATCCTGAGGAACCTGTGAATATAAAAAGCATTTCAGAAAGACAGGATGTCTCTATTCATTATCTGGAGCAGATATTGAATAAACTGAGAAGGGCAGGTCTGATAAAGAGTATAAAGGGTCCTGGGGGAGGCTATGTACTTACAAAGTCACCAACAGAGATATCTATAGCAGATATACTCTTAGAGTTGGAAGGACCTGTAGCTATAACATCCTGTCTGAATCCTGAAGAGGGTTGTGTGAGGGTTGAAAGGTGTGTTACTCATCTGTTGTGGAAGTCTCTTGGGAAACAGATAGAGTCCTTTCTGAAGACAGTAACGCTAGCTGATCTGCTCAGAGGACTGAGTCCTATAGAGTATGAACTAATCACTAAACAGAGGGCAGGGGTATGAGTAAACTCAAGTTTGTGAAGGATATAAAACCTGATGTGACAACGGATATAGTTTACATGATGTGTCCTATGCATCTTCTGAAGCTGGACGAGATGATGCAGGAGTTGGAGAACGGCCAGATACTGGAGCTTCTTACAGACTATGATGGTGCTCTTGAGGATGTGCCTGAATGGTGTGAGAAGACGGGTAATGAATTCCTTGGGATTGATGAGGCAGAGGATTTCTATAAGTTTTATATAAGGAAGAAGACTGATAGAAGATACTGCCCTGTACCTCAGGCGGTTAAGGGACAGGACAATAATAATAAAAAATAACTTTCTGTGAGGTGTATGATGGAGTGTTATTTTGATCATGTGGCAACAAATCCCTTGAGGGACGAGGTGCTTGAAGCGATGATGCCCTATCTGAAGGAGGAGTTTGGTAATCCTCTAAGTATCTATCCCCTTGGACTCAGAGCACGGGAGGCTATTGAGAATGCAAGACAGCAGGTGGCAGACCTTATCAATGCAAAGCCCTCCGAGATTGTTTTCACCTCAAGTGGTGCTGAGGCCAATAACTTTGCCCTGCGGGGTATCGCAATGGCGAAGCAATATGATGGAAAGCATATTATTGTTACAAGAATGGAGCACCATTCTGTCTTAAACCCTGCAAGGTTCCTTGAGAAGTTAGGTTTTGTAGTCACATATCTAAACCCTGACAAACAGGGCTTTATAGACCCTGATGATATAAAGAAGGCGATAACTGATGAGACCATCCTTATCTCTGTTATCCATGCAAGTCCTGAAGTGGGCACTATTGAACCTATCAAAGAGATAGCAGCAATAGCTAAGGAAAAAGGTATAACTTTCCACACCGATGCAGTAGCTACAGTGGGGAATATTCCTGTGGATGTGGAAGATCTGGGAGTTGATCTTTTGAGTATGTCGGCTCACCAGTTCTATGGACCAAAAGGGGCAGGCGCTTTGTATATAAAGCAGGGGCAGAGGATAATACCTCTTATATTTGGAGGAATCCAGGAAGGCGGCAGAAGGGCAGGGACAGAGAATGTACCTGCTATTGTTGGGATGGGGAAGGCAGCAGAGATAGCCAAGCAGGAGTTGCCGAAGAAGATGGAGCATGTTAAAAAGCTAAGGGACAGGCTTGTGGAAGGACTGATGAGCAAGGTTGAGGCAATACACTACACAGGCCATCCAGAGCAGAGGCTACCAGGGCATGCCAGTTTCTGTGTGGAGTATATCGAGGGAGAAGGGATGTTGCTGATGCTTGCCTCAAAGGGTATATATGCTGCAAGTGGTTCTGCCTGTACCTCAAAGGCGCTGAAGGCATCACCTGTACTGCTGTCCATGGGTATCCCTTCTCATATAGCTCATGGCTCTATAGTCTTTAGTTTCGGGATTGAGAATACAATGGAGCAGGTTGAATATACACTTGAGGAGTTTCCTCAGATAATTCAGAGACTACGAGAACTTTCACCCTATGCAAAGGGGTGGGAAGGTATTGAGGAGGATGGAACATGTACTCCAAAGAAGTGATGGACCATTTCATGAATCCGAGGAATGTTGGTGAAATGCCTGATGCAGATGGTGTGGGTGTGGAAGGCAACCCAGTATGTGGTGATGTGATGAAACTGTATATCAAGGTGAAGGACAACAAGATTGTAGATGCGAAGTTTCAGACCTTTGGTTGCGGAGCCGCCATTGCAGTAAGTAGCATGATCACAGAGATGGTGAAGGGCAAGACCTTGGATGAGGCGATGCAGATATCAAAAGAGAAGGTTGCTGAGGCCTTGGGAGGGCTTCCTCCTCAGAAGATGCACTGCTCCAATCTGGGAGCAGATGCTCTGAGAAAGGCTATTGAGGATTACAGGAGTAAAAAGAAGAACAACACAAAAGGGTGAAAGATTATACAAAACCGTGCACCAATAGATGCCTGTCAGAGACCTGGTAGACAGAAAGGTGATCTAAGCCAGCCTCTTGTAACTGTGCCTTTACCTCCTGTATCTGGAATGCAGCACAGAGGGAATTGAAGAAGTCCCTCTTAAGGATTTCAGGCTCTGCAGAGGCATATGTTTCTACAATCTTTCTTGCTTCTGCTTCTGTGTCTGGTCTCACCAGATCCATAATCATAAGAGGAGCCCCTTTTTTGGCATATCTTTTAACTGTATCCCACATCACCATGGGGTTATGGAGGTGGTGAAGAAGACTGTTGCTTATTATTACATCATATCTATCAAGAGGCAGAGGTTGAGATGGAATAACTGCCAGATGTAGCTTAATCCTATTTGAGATCTCTGGAGGCTCTCTACGGAGGGCCTCTTCTGCAAAATGTAACATAGCCTCTGAACCATCAACAGCATGTACAATGCATTCAGGATAGAGCTTTGCAAAACGGATTGAGATATCCGCAGGCCCACATCCGAGGTCAAGAATATATCCTTTTATCTCTGCTCCTTTGAAGTGTTCTCTGAAGAGATCCATGAATCTTGAGTTTGGCTCACTAAAGTCTGCGTTTGCATATGCTTCTGCCTGTTCATAGGAGTCCATCAATTCAGGCTCAATTATTCTCTCCATTTTATACACCAAATCTTTTGTATTAACGGAGAGATTATAGCATATGTTACAGAAATAATCAGATACCTTTATGATAAAATATCTGCCACAAAAGCGTAGATATAATCAGGAGGTTTTGGGTGATAAAAAAACAACTTCTGGCTTTTACATTCTTTAGTCTTGTTGCATTTGTTTCCTACCTGGGGCTGTTTTTTGTTCCTCTGAAGCTCGAAAACCCGGTAGTGGTAGAGGTGAAAAAGGGTACCCCTTTTAAGGAGGTAATCAGAGACCTCTCAAATACCGGGTTAATTCATGATGCCAGACTCGTTACCTTTATTGCAAGCCTTACAGGGGCTGACAAAAGGATAAAACACGGTTTTTATGAATTCAAAGGCAGTATAACTCCATACAATGTACTAAGAAAGCTCATTGAAGGGGATGTTATGATGAAGGAGGTCACAATACCCGAAGGTTTTAATATCTGGCAGGTGGCCTCCAGGGTCCAGGAGGCCGGTCTCTGTGATAGAGAGAGCTTCCTAAGGGCAGCAAGAAATAAAGCATTGCTTGACAGACTCAAGATTGATTCCTCCTCTGTGGAAGGATATCTATATCCAGATACCTACCGTTTCCCTCTTGGTATTGAGCCAGAAGAGATCATAGCCACAATGGTGAGAAACCTGAGGAGTCGTTTCACACCAGAGATGATTGAGAGGATGAGGGAGTTGGGGATGACAGAAAAGGAGGTGCTCACACTTGCATCATTGATTGAGAAAGAGGCCAAGGTGGATGATGAACGCCCTCTTATTTCTGCAGTATTTCATAATAGACTCAGAAAAGGCATACCCTTAGAGTCAGACCCTACAGCCATTTATGGGATAAAGGACCTCTCTGAAGGGATTACAAAAGAGGACCTTAAAAGACCTACTCCATACAATACCTATATCATCAAAGGACTTCCTCCAACACCGATTGCCTCTGCAGGAATAAATTCAATCATGGCAGCCCTTTATCCAGCAGATGTGCCCTATATGTTTTTTGTCTCAATGAACAATGGAAGACACTATTTCTCCACAACCATATCTGAACATCTGAGGGCAATAAGGAGGTTCAGGAATCGTTAAGAACTTCTTTAAGCCATTGGTCAATCACTCTCTTCATTGCCTTTGCATTGTATCCATGCCACTTTTTTCTCTCTTTCTTGTCCTCAAGCAGTACATCCTTGAATCTCCTGAAGGCCCCTGCACCATTGAGTGCCTTTAAAAGTTTTTCTCTTAGAGAAGGATCTCTGACTGTAGATGTAAAACTCCTCATAACCTTAAAAGCTTCAGAAGAGGACCTTTCAGGTATTCTAACGTATCTCTGGGTATCTGTAAGTACCTTTATCGCCATCTCAACCACCTCTTCATACTCATCAGGAAGTTCCGCATCCAGATTCACCTCACTGTCCAGCTCCACACCCCGCTCATAATCATCTCCTACAGAATGATAAAGGATTGAGAGGGCCTGCTGGATCCTATCCACAGGCAGTATTACCACCTGGAGTGTATAGAGGTCAAGGAAGTAGTCATTTTCGTCCCTCCTTATATCCTCCATCGCCTTCTGGATCATATCGTAGTTTATCCTTCTGGCTCTGGACAACTCTACACAACACCACTCTTCAGGATGTCATGTATATGGATAACCCCTTGAGGACGGTTGTTCTCATCCGGCACAATAAGGGAGGTTATAGCATGGGCCTGCATCATTGCAAGGGCCTTTGCAGCAAGGGCATCCGCCTGTATAGTTTTTGGATTATGTGTCATCACATCTCCTGCTCTCATATGGAAGAACTTTGGGCCCCATCGTTGAAGCCCTCTTCTCAGGTCACCATCTGTTATTATCCCTCTTATAATTCCTTCATCATCACATACCACGGTCATTCCCAACCTCTTGGAGGACATCTCTATTGTAGCGTCTGTCATTAGGGTGTCAACCTGTACAATGGGTATGCTGTTGCCTGTATGCATCAGGTCTGAAACCTTTATCAATAATTTCTTCCCTAAAGAACCATTGGGATGAAACAGGGCGAAGTCCTCTTCCTTTAATCCTCTCTTTATCAGTAGAGCCACAGCAAGGGCATCTCCCATGGCAAGGGCGGCTGTAGTGGATGCTGTAGGAACTATGCCCATTGGACAGGCCTCTCTTTTTACTGAGACATCAAGGAACACATCAGAGGACCTCGCAAGAGTGGAATTGGGTTTTGTAAAGGATACAAGTTTGACATTGAATCTCTTAATATAAGGTATGAGTCTTATCACCTCTTCAGTCTCACCACTGTTTGATATAGCCAGAACCACATCGTCACTTGTGACCATTCCGAGGTCACCATGCCCTGCCTCGGCAGGATGCAGAAATACAGCAGGGGTACCAGTAGAAGACAGGGTAGCGGCTATCTTCTTACCAATAATCCCTGATTTGCCCATCCCTGTGACCACGGTTCTGCCTTGACTATGGTAGATGAGGTCCACTGCCCTGTCAAAGGCACTGTCAAGCTTCTGAATAAGCCCTTCAATAGCCTCTGCTTCTGTCTTCAGTACCTCTTTGGCAATATCTGTCAACTCCGACATCAAGGGCCTCCGTTAATCTATTAATATATCATGATACATCAACTACTGCAAAAACCTCAAAAGTAAGATTTGTTTTGAATAGAAGAGGTTAATTAAACACAAGGGGATCAGTGTGAAAGGCCTGAACTGAGCATCCTGTCAATCTCTTCCATGATTATTCTGTAGGATATTCCCCCATGAAACATGGCCTTACCATTGATGAGTATTAAAGGAGGGGTTATTATGCCGAAATTAAACATGTCTCTTATATCAGAAAACTTCTCTTCCTCTTCCAAAAACAGGTCTATGTACTCCACATGGACCATATTGGGATAATGGTAATCTAACGAATACTGGAGATGTTCTGCAATTGCTTGATTGGTAACACCTTCATCATAGTAGAAGTCGCTGCAAATAAAGTCCCGAAAGGGGCTGTCTATTATCTGAATATATATGGGCTTTGACACTACTGAGTCACCTCCACAAGCATATTATCAATAAGTCTTGCCTTACCTATAATAAGAGCTATTGCAAGAAGTACCTTCCTGCCTTTATATCCAGAGGCATCCAGGGTGGTGATGTCCTCAAGACTAAAGGGGTCATAAACAGAGGCATACTGTACTTCTCTGACCAGCGGCTCTGAACGGAGTACCCTTTGCATATGCTCTTTTGCCTCTCCGAAGCCCTTTCCTGAAAGGATCACCTCTCTGGCTGCTTGCATGGCCCTATAAAGCACCGTGGCTGCCTGTCTTTCTGCCTCATTCAGATACTGGTTTCTTGAACTCATTGCTAAGCCATCCTTTTCCCTTACAGTAGGACACACAATTATATCTATATCAAAGTTCAGATCTTCAACCATCCTTTTTATAATAATACTCTGCTGATAATCCTTCTGTCCAAAATACGCACGAGTTGGTTTAACTATGTTGAATAGCTTTGTTACTACTGTGGCAACTCCCCTGAAGTGTCCTGGTCTGAAGGCGCCACATAGTTTCTCAGACACACCTTCAACATTCACATAGGTACAGTATCCTTCAGGATACATCTCCTCTGCTGTAGGGCAGAAAACGATATCCACTTCCATCTCTCTCAGTTTCTCTATGTCTCCTTCAAGGTCCCTTGGATATTCTTTATAGTCCTCAGATGGCCCAAACTGTGTGGGATTAACAAATATGCTCACTACCACAATATCGTTCTCCTGTCTGCATCTTTCCACAAGACTCAGGTGTCCCTCATGCAGTGCACCCATGGTTGGCACAAAGCCTATTGTCTTTGCCTCACGGATATATGCATTTGCGGTTTCCTGCATCACCTTTATGTTTCTTATTATCTCCATCACGCCTCCTTTACCAACTCTATAAGGGCATCAACCAATTGTTCCTCAGACACACGTTTAACAACTTTGCCCTTCTTAAAGAGCAGTCCTTCTCCCCTGCCTCCAGCAACACCAAAGTCTGCCTCCCTTGCCTCTCCAGGACCATTTACAACACATCCCATTACAGCCACTTTGTAAGGTTTATCTACATCCACAAGCCCCTTCTGTACCTTCTTTACTATCCTCTGTATATCAACTCTGCATCTTCCACAGGTGGGACAGGATAGAATATCCACTCCCTTGTGCCTTATACCAAGACATGAGAGTATGTGATATGCGACCTCCACCTCCTGCCATGGTGGGGCGGTTAGAGAGACCCTGATTGTATCTCCTATTCCCTCTGAAAGTAGAATCCCTAATCCTACAGCGCTTCTTACTACACCTGCAGGCGGAGGCCCTGCCTCTGTAATGCCAATATGGAGGGGATAATCATATCTCTCTGAAAAACACCTATATGCTTCAACAGTGAGAGGAACAGATGTCCCTTTCAAGGATACCTTTATTAGGGTGAAGTCCAGTTCTTCGAGAAGTTCGATCTGTCTTGTGGCTGCCTCAACAAGGGCTTCTGCAGAAGGAGCCCCGTACTTTTTTAATATATCCTTAGGAAGGGAGCCTGAGTTTACTCCTACTCTTATGGGTATGCCTCTGTCCTTGGCAGCGGCAACCACCTCTTTCACCTTCCAAGGGGCTCCTATATTGCCCGGGTTAATCCTGAGACCATGCACACCTGCCTTCAGGGAGGCTATTGCCAGTCTCCAATCAAAGTGTATATCTGCGATTATGGGTATAGTGACTTTCTGGACAATCCTGCTCAGGGCCTCTGCTGCAGCCTCATCAGGTACTGCAACACGGACAACCTCGCATCCCTCTTTCTGGAGCCTTTTTATCTGTCTTACAGTGGAGGCGACATCCCTGGTGTCTGTCTTTGTCATGGACTGAACCACAACAGGTGCACCACCACCTACCGGCACAGGACCTATGAATATCTGTTTCGTTTTTTTTCTATTCATAATTTTTATTATAACTAAAGGCAGGTTTCCAAATGTTCTTTTATTCTTACTTACTGAAAAATTAAGATGAAACATTGACAATAAAAAGGCAAAGATGTATTATATTTTTGGTAGCCCAGATCTTGTAATTCACTATGGGGGGTTAAATAGAAAAAATACTTTAATAATACAAATCGAGGTGTGATTATGAAAGAAAGATTAGAGACAGAGCGTAAAAAGAGGTGGAGAAAGAGGTATTATGTCCATCCTATACAATGTCAGTATGCCTTTATTTCCGCCATTATACTTCTGCTCTATACCTTCTTTATAATCATTTTTCTCTTTGGTCCCCCAGCACTGAAGCTTGTCACAGATGTGCCATTAGAGGAGAAGGTGGGAGCAGCAAGACAGTTTCTGGCAATAGCAGAACGACTATGGCCTGCTCTGTTTGTGGGAATGATTCTTACAGGAGTGGTAATTATCTATATAACCCATCGTTTGGCAGGCCCTATATACAGGATTGAGAAGACTTCCAGAGAGATTGCAGAGGGCGATCTTACAAAAAGAATTAGGCTCCGCAAGAATGATGATCTTAAACCGATTGCAGATCTTTTAAGCAAGGTAATAGAAGATGTGGACACAACATTGGGTCAGATCAAAACAGAGTCTTCAGAGATGGGTAGATTAATAGAAAAAATTATGGCTAATCCAGAAACAAAAGGATATGAGACCCTTGTCCAGGACCTCCAGAACCTGAAGAGACATCAAGAAAGTATTACTATTATGCTCTCTAAGTTTACTCTTTCAATTCAGAAGGAGGATAAGAGACAGATGGGGTAAGGATAAGAGAAAAGGGGTTTTCACTGGTAGAGTTGATCACTGTTATGGCAATGATATCCATCCTTGCCATTATTGCGATTCCTACATACTTTAGTTTTCTGAAGAAGGCCAAAAGGGTGGAGGCAGAGTCTGCATTGAATACAATATATAAACTGGAGATGATATACTCTTCTGAGCATGGTGGTGATTATACTGATGACCTTGATGCCTTAGGCTTTGATGAGGAGCTTAAGTATTATACTATTTCTATAACCATAGACCAGTCCAATCCCTCTGCTGGTTTTAAGGCTACTGCCAAGGGGAATATAGACGGAGATGATGACCTTGATATATTAAGTATAGATGAAACAGGAAACCTTGTGCATGAGTCTGAAGATTGAAGTCTCTCTCCTCTGTTGTCCATCTTTATGACCAACCTCTTATGACCTGCCTATATATTATATGGAGAGGGGTAGTGGGAGTCGAACCCACAGGAGCAGTCTCCACGAGACATCTTGCTCCACTGCTGGTTTTGCAGACCAGCCGGGGCACCGGCCCCTTACCCCTCACTTAGTAGAAAGCATTAATATAGAATTATTTGATAATTAAGATAGGAATGTCAAATAGATATAGCCTCTAATTCTTTCTGATAAATTTGGTTAAAACGATAGTATAAGCTGTATATAAAAAATATACACTTATGATTAGCCTAAAGATTCTGTTATTATTTCATCTGAAATTTTTATATATGTATAATTTTTTTATACATTGTTTTATTTATTCCCTGAAAATTAAAGTATTTCTACTATGGCATAAAGGTTGCATTTGAGGTATAATGAAAGGAGGTAGGATTATGAAGAAAGGTAAGATCATAGTCCTGGATGATGATCCGGTTGTAACCCTTAGCTGTAAGAGAATTCTTGGTGCTGAGGGCTACAACATCACCACTGTGGCAAGGGGAGAGGAGGCCCTTAAGAAGATCGAAAAAGAAGAATATGACCTGCTAATAACAGATATCAGGTTGCCTGATATGCATGGAATTGAGGTTGTGAGGGAAGCAAGGATAATTCAACCCAACACGGATGTAGTGGTTATCACAGGATACCCTACCTTAGAGGACGCAAAAGAGTCAATCAGATTAGGCGCCTTTGAGTATATTGAGAAGCCTTTTACTCCAGAGTTCATGATCAATGTAGCAAAGAAGATATTTGACCGAAGGGGCTGGATACTGAGACAGGCATACATAAACGAGTTCAGGGAGTATATTGTGCCTCTCAGGGATACTGAAAATCCTGTTATATTCTATAAGGAGGGTGTCTGGGCAAGACCAACGAAGACAGGTCTCTGGGAGATAGGCTACGATCTGAGATATGAGATGGCTGCAGGTGAGATGATATATGTAGACTTTCTAAAAGTGACAAAGATAAAGGCTGGTGAACCTTTTGCCAGACTGCTCACAGGTTCTGGTAAGATTATAGATATTCCATCGCCTATGACTTCAGAGATTAAGGAGATAAACACAAGGGCGAATGATATTATATCTTCTGTCCTGAAAGACAATCTCTCGGAGGGCTGGCTCATATGGTTGGCAAGGGTAGTGCCATTGGAAATTTAGATTTTTTAGATTTTAAAAATCTAAATAAAGGGAGGCTTCTATGGAAGGAAACATTCTTATTGTAGATGATGAAGAGGTTGTGATAAAGAGTTGTGAGAGGATACTCTCACCAGCAGGCTATAATGTGAAGGGTGCAACAAGTGGTGAAGAGGCAATAAATATCCTTCAGAACGGTGGGTTTGATCTTGTAATAACTGACCTGAAGATGCCAGGCATTGATGGTATGGAACTTATAAGGTGGTTGAGAAAAAACAGTCCTCACGCAGGGATAATAGTAATCACTGGGTATCCCTCTCAGGAGAGTATAAGGGATGCCCTGCAGTTAGGAATTATTGATTATCTTCCAAAACCCTTTTCTCCAGAGCTTCTCCTCGATATTACAGAGAAGGCGATGAATACAGTTAAGGCCAAAAAGATAGAAGAGAAACCCGTGGAAGTGAAGGATGTGGAGGCAAAAATTGGAGAAATAATGAGTGCAATAGGCCAGAATAAAGGAAAACCAGGTGCTCTTATACCTGTACTTCAGCAGGTACAAGAGATACTCGGGTATCTGCCTCCAACTGTACAGAGAATTATTGCAAAAGAGCTGAATCTGCCTGTCAGCGAGGTCCATGCTGTCGTCTCCTTCTACTCTTTCTTTACCATGAAACCCAAAGGCAAACACAATATAAGGGTTTGTCTGGGAACTGCATGCTATGTGAAGAGAGCAAATGAGATACTTGGCAAACTGAAAGAAATACTCGGCATAGAGGAAGGAGGAATAACAGAGGATAGAAAGTATTCCCTTGAGACAGTAAGATGTCTTGGTGCTTGTGGACTGGCTCCTGTGGTAATGGTGAATCATGACACTCATGGCGCAGTAGACCCCGTTAAGGTGGGTGATATTATAAAGCAATATAATTAGTTTGAGATTAAACCTTTAAGGAGGAAACAATGCCACGATTAACTATTGAGGATCTAAAGAGAATAAAAGAACAACATAAGGCAAAGACTGCCCTGAGAGAGGGTGCATATAGGGTGAAGGTAACGGTACATATGGGTACCTGCGGGCTTGCAGCAGGCGCGAGAGAGATCATGAATGTGATAATGGATGAGCTTCAAAAGGCAGGTACTACGGATGTAGTGGTCACCACCTCAGGCTGTGCAGGACTCTGTAGCAGAGAGCCGATGATAACTGTAGAGATGTTGAACTCACCTCCTGTTAAGTACTGTGACCTGAATGAAGAGAAGGCGAGAAAGATTACAAAAGAGCATATAATTGGTGGAAATGTGGTTGAGGAACTCGCCTTTGTCCAGGGATGTGAGACCTCTTATTAATAAAGATGGAGGCAGAGTAATGCCTTCAATCATGATGTTTCAAAACAGACAAGGAGGTAGGGATGGAGAGATACAGGGTTAATTTAATGCTTTGTGGAGGCACAGGATGTATAGCAAGTGGTAGTCTCAAGATAAAGGATGCCCTTGCTGATGAAATAAAGAAGAGAGGCCTTCAAAATGAGATATCCCTTACCCTGACAGGATGTAATGGATTCTGTGCACAGGGACCAATTCTGATAGTCCATCCTGATGAGATATTCTATGAAAAGCTTACACCTGATGATATTCCCTATCTTGTGGAGGAACACTTTATTAAGGGAAGACCTGTGCAGAAGTTCATGTATAAAGAGCCTGAGAAGAGGGCTGCTGTGCCTACAATGAATGATATACCTTTCTTCAAATACCAGGTGCTTAGGGCCTTGAGAAACAAAGGGCTTATTGACCCTGAGAATATAGAGGACTATATTGCAAGAGACGGGTATATGGCTGCAGCAAAGGCCCTTCTGGAGATGACACCAGAGGAGATCATCAAAGAAGTAAAGGAATCAGGACTCAGGGGTCGTGGTGGAGCAGGCTTCCCAACAGGGCTGAAGTGGGAACTCTGCGCAAGGGTCCAGGCTGACCAGAAATACATACTCTGTAATGGTGACGAGGGAGACCCAGGTGCCTTCATGGACAGGAGTATCATGGAGGCAGACCCCCATGTAGTACTGGAGGGGATGATAATAGGTGCAAAGGCTATCGGAGCGAACAAGGGATATATCTATGTGAGGGCAGAGTATCCATTGGCAGTGAGAAGACTCCAGAAGGCGATTGATCAGGCAAAGGAATACGGGCTTCTCGGAGAGAATATCCTTAATTCCGGCTTCAGCCTTGATATAGAGATATACCAGGGTGCAGGTGCCTTTGTATGTGGTGAGGAGACCGCACTGATGCGGTCTATTGAGGGCAAAAGGGGTATGCCCATACCGAGACCTCCATTCCCTGTTGTTAAGGGACTCTGGGGTAAACCCACTGTGCTCAACAATGTAGAGACCTATGCAAACATTCCACAGATCATACTGAATGGTGCAGAGTGGTTCAGAAGCCTTGGTACAGAGAAGTCGACAGGGACAAAGGTCTTTGCACTTACAGGTGCTGTTAATAATGTGGGTCTTATAGAGGTTCCGATGGGTATTCCTTTAAGGACGATCATTTATGACATAGGTGGTGGTATCAAGAAGGGAAGGAAGTTCAAGGCTGTACAGCTTGGTGGTCCTTCAGGTGGGTGTATACCTGAGTCTCTGTTGGATACCCCTGTCACCTATGAGGATATTGTTAAGACAGGAGCGATCGTTGGTTCTGGTGGTATGGTTGTGATGGATGACTCCAATTGTATGGTGAATGTGGCGAGGTTCTTTCTTGAATTCACTACAGAGGAGTCATGTGGAAAGTGTCCACCCTGCAGGATCGGAACAAGAGTTATGCTTGATAAATTGATAGATATAACAGAGGGTAGGGGCAGGGAAGGAGATATTGAACTGCTTGAAGACCTTGCTCAGGATATCATAAAGACATCACTCTGTGGACTTGGGCAGACAGCTCCAAACCCTGTGCTTACCACAATAAGGTATTTCAGAGACGAGTATGAGTCCCATATATATGAGGGGTGGTGTAAGGCAGGAGTCTGCAGAGAACTGAGCACCTTCTATATTGATGCTGAGAAGTGTAAGGGTTGTGGAGTGTGTGCCAAGGCATGTCCACAGGATGCGATTACTGGTGAGAAGAAAAAACCACACAGTATTGACCAGTCCCTCTGTATCAAGTGCAGAACCTGTTATGAGAAATGTAAATTTGGTGCTGTAAAGGTTGGCCCAAGGGATATGTTTAAAGAAGAGATGGAAGAAGTGGAAGCATAAATTTTATATAAAGTTATCTTAAGGAGGAATAGGGATATGATGGAACTAACTATTGATGGTAAAAAGGTCCAGGCAGAAAAGGGCCAGACCATTCTTGAGGTAGCAAAGGCCAACAATATATATATTCCTCATCTATGTTGGGACAGAAGGCTTAAGCCATATGGAGGATGCAGGCTCTGTCTTGTGGAGGTGGAAGGTCAGAGGAAACTGATGGCAGCCTGCTCAACGCCTGCTGAGGAGGGAATGGTGATCCATACCAACACGCCAGTGCTTCAGAAGGCGCGTAAGACAGTGCTTGAACTGCTGTTGGTACACCATCCCCTGGACTGTCCTGTGTGTGATAAGGCAGGTGAGTGTGAGCTTCAGGACCTTGCATATAAATATGGTCCATCCCAGAGTAGGTTCTATGCAGAGAGGAAACACGAGCCAGAGGCAACGAGTCCCCTTATAGAAAGAAATCCCAACAGATGTATCCTCTGTGGCAGATGTGTAAGGGTCTGCTGGGAACATCAGGGTGTAGGAGCAATAAACTTTATTGGCAGAGGATTTAAGACAAAGATCAGTCCTGCCTTTGAAGAGACTTTGGATTGTGAGTTCTGTGGACAGTGTATAGATGCCTGTCCCGTGGGTGCCTTAGGGGCAAAGCCTTTTAAGTATAGGGCAAGGGCATGGTTCCTTGAGAGTTATGACAGTATATGTCCTTACTGTAGTGTGGGCTGTACCCTTACTCTTGACCTAAGAGAAGGCAGGATCCTCAGGGTAAGGGGAGTGGATGGTAAAGGCGTGAGTGAAGGAGACCTCTGTGGTAAGGGCAGATTCGGTTTTGATTTCATATATTCAGAGGCGAGGCTTAAGAGCCCCCTTCTGAGAAAAGATGGTGAGTTGAAAGAGGTGACATGGGAGGAGGCGATCTACTATATTGCAGAAAAACTGAAGAGTATAAAAAGTGCATCAGGAGGAGTGAGTATTGGTGCAATAGGCTCCACAAGGGCCTCTCTTGAGGATAATTACATGCTCCAAAGGTTTATGAGAGAGGTGATAGGCAGTGATAATCTGGATACATCTGCGAGATTGGGCTATTACTGGACAGTAAAGGGACTTGAGGAGACCTATGGTATCAAATTCAGTCCAGTAAAACTCAACTCACCCCTTGGCAAAGAAGTACTGATGGTGCTGGAGTCAGATATCACCTCAACACATCCCATATTTGGACTCAAATTTATCGAGGCAAAAAATGAGGGTTCCTATCTGATGGTAATAGATCCACGAATGACAAAGCTTGCAAGACGCTCCACAAAGTGGCTGAGGCCAAGGCCTGCAACAGCCGTGGCCTTCTTGAACGGGATGATAAATTATGTCCTGAAAGAAGGTTTTCACCTTAAAGGAGATTTAAGGGCAGAAGGGTTAGAAACCCTTGAAGAATCAGTAAAAGAGTATACCCCTGAGAGGGTTTCAGAGATCACAGGACTTCAGAAAGAAGAGTTCTTAGAGGCCTGTGAGGTCTTCACCAAGGCTGAGACAAGGCTGATAGCCCTGACAGTAGGGGCTGCAGAAAACCAGAAAGGTGTGGAGACAGTAAAGACTGCAGCCAATCTCCTGATGCTTCTTGGTGAAGGGCCTGATGCACTTCAGATGCCTGCTGATTATTCAAACACCCTCGGGGCATGGTTTGTGGGTATGAGACCTCTGAAAGATGGCAAGGATCTTTATGAAATGCTTTATAATCCTGGCTCTCTTAAGGCATTATATATAATGGGTGAGGACCCCCTTGTGACAATGCCGGATGCCCAGCGGATTGAGGAGACCTTGAAAGCACTGGAGCTTCTTGTGGTGCAGGACATCCGTATGTCAGAGACTGCAAAATTGGCTCATGTAGTTCTACCAGCAGCAGCATGGGCAGAAAAGGATGGTACTTTTATCAACTCACAGGGGCTACCTCAGCCATTCAGAAAGGTGGTTTCACCTCAAGGTGAGGCAATACCTGACTGGCAGATCATCCGGAATATTGCAAGAGTGATGGGCTCAGCACTTGGTACAGTAGAGTTATATCAGTTACAAGATGAGATCAGCAGAATAGATGAGGACAGAGGTGAGCACCGGTGGAGATTCTCTCCTGTTAAATGGGACCTACCGGAGATGCCTACAGAGGAGTACCCCATACTGATGGTTACAGGAAACATTATGCAGCACTCAGGCGCACTCTCAGTGATGTCAAAGAGTCTAAGCCACGTGCTTTCAGATGCTTTTGTGCAGATATCTCCTGAAGATGCAGAGAAGTTTTCTGTAGAAGACGGTTCTTTTATAAAGATCACCTCTGCAAAGGGATCAGTATTCATCAAGGCGAGGGTCTCTGAAGAGGTGCCCACAGGGATGCTCTTTGTTCCTGTACACTTTGCTCATGCAAGAGTAAATGCCCTTGTCTCATATTCTCCAGAAGGCAGGGCACATCCAACTCCTGTTAAGATCGAGCCACGGAGAGACAACGGATCAGGACCAACTTCATAGTTTAGACAAAAGAATCTTTTAAGTAAAATCTTTCCTTTTAGAAAGGGGGATGAGTATTGCCAACTTATCCCCCTTTTTTCTATCATTAGAAAAGGCTATCTGGAGAAACAGATGAACCCCCTTTATAGAAGACTGAGACAGAAGGCGATAGAGCTTGAGAAGACCAGAAAACCTCCAAGGTTTTATATACAGTTCAGAAGAGAGATTGAGTTGTCTTCTGAGTTTCTTACTAAAAACTCCCTTCTAAGGGAATGTATAAATCATCTAAGGCTTGAACAGGAAGGGATGGGACATGGTTTTGCACACTCAAAGGCAGTTGCAATTGAGGCAGGAGCACTGGTTATGATAGATGCAGAGAGGTATTCATTGCCTGAGGGAGAGATAGAAGAGGCGGTCTTTGCAGTGCATATTGCAGGACTGCTGCATGATATCAAAAGGGGCAGTGAAGACCATGCAGTCCAAGGCAGTCAAGAGGCCTCAAAAATACTTGACTGTTTTGGTATAGAGGAAAGACTAAAAAGGGCTATTGTTATTGCAATAAGAAACCATGAGGCATTCAAGAAGACCACTCCTTTAAACAGTTCCTTTGAACAGCTCATAAGTGATGCCCTTTATGATGCAGACAAGTTCAGATGGGGACCTGATAATTTCACCACAACAATATGGCAGATGCTGGAGTATGGAAATATAGACCCTGCGGAGTTTCTCGGAAACTATCAGAAGGGGATAGACTATATTGAGAGGGTCAAAGAAACCTTCAGAACCCCTACAGGCAGGGTATACGGTCCAGAGATTATTGAGACAGGTCTTAAGATAGGGCAGGTTATCTATGAAGAGTTAAAATCAGCCCTCATGTAGTTTATATCTTCTTTCTCTGTCTCAGCACCTCATAGATGATTATACCTGTGGCAACAGATACATTCAGGGAGTTTATTTTTCCTCTTACAGGTATGGTGATTACTGAATCAGCATACCTCTTTACTGTCTTTTTTATCCCTTCCCCTTCTGAGCCGATCAGTATTGTGAGAGGCCCTGTCATATCAGCCTCCCAGTATAGTATCTGTCCATCCGCCTCTGCAGCATAGACTGTTATACCTCTTTCTCTGAATTTTAATAGGGCATGTTTGATATTTGGAACATTTACTATGGGCAGATGTTGCATAGCTCCGGCAGATGCCTTCTCCACTGTCTCACCCCTTGCTATGCGTTTTTTAGGCAGGACCACTCCGTGTACTCCTGCCACCTCTGCTGTCCTGAGAATGGCCCCAAGGTTCCTTGGGTCCTGTACAGAGTCAACCACAAGGTAAAAGGCAGGCTCACCCTTCTGATGAGAGATTTCAAAGAGGTCCTCTATACTCAGAGAAGGAGGCGACTCTGTGAGGGCAGCGATACCCTGATGTGCCTTTGGGAAGGATGAGAAGAAGGATCTTTCTACAAATGAGACCTTTACACCCCTGTGTTTACATAATTCTATTATGGACTTTACAGTATTTGGATTTCTACCTTTGTATATGAAGACTTCATAAATAGATCTGTTACCTCTTAGGGCTTCTTTTACTGGATTAATTCCATAAATGAACTGTCTCTCTGACATCTCAGACAGGTATCTCTTCTCCTACCTTTACCCTCCAGACCGTTCCATGACGGGTATCCTCAAGCACAATACCCTGTTCATAAAGGGCCTCTCTTATGGAGTCCGCAGTCTGCCAGTCCTTTCTGGCCCTTGCCTGCTGTCTTTCTTTGATCTTCTCTTCAATCTCCTCTGGGGTGAGTTTAATCCCTTTTGTCCTCAAAAGTGATATCTGCCATTCTGAGGGTGTTCTCTGGAAGATATTCAGTACTGCTGAGTACTTTTTGATGAGGCTGAGGGCCTTCTCAATGGTCTCTTTTGCCTTTATGCCCTGGGGTCTTCTGTCCAGATACCTGTTGAGTTCCTTGATGAGTTCAAATATATGCCCCAATGCAAGGGCTGTATTGAAGTCATCATCCATCGCCTCTTCAAACCTTTCAGGAAATTTTTCAAGTGCCTCAGCTAAGGGTTCTTCATCTGTGTCTCTGCCATCTTCTTTTATTAATTTAAGATACTGCTCCACTCTCATTACAGTGGTATAGAATCTATCAACCGATGCTTCTGCATCAAGTAGTTGCTCATAGGAGAACTCGATTGGGCTTCTGTAGTGGGTAGAAAGCAGAAAGACCCTAAGCACCTCTGGATCAAATCTCTTCAGTACCTCCCTTATGGTGAAGAAGTTACCGAGGGATTTGGACATCTTCTCCTTTGATACAGTAATGAATCCATTATGGATCCAGTACCTCACAAAGGGCTTCCCTGTAAATGCCTCTGACTGGGCTATCTCATTCTCATGATGGGGGAATATGAGGTCAGCACCTCCTCCATGGATATCAAAAGTCTCTCCCAAAAGCCTCATACTCATCACAGAGCACTCTATATGCCATCCGGGTCTACCTTCTCCCCATGGAGAAGGCCATGAAGGCTCCCCTTCCTTAGATGCCTTCCAGAGGGCGAAATCAAGTGGGTTCTTTTTTCTCTCATCCACCTCAACTCTTGCACCTGCAAGCATCTCATCCTTTGACCTCTTAGAGAGTTTCCCATATTCACCGAATTTCTCCACCTCAAAGTAGACATTACCGTCCACCACATAGGCATAGCCCTTGTCAATAAGACCCTGGATCATTTCTATCATCTCATTTATATACTCTGTTGCCCTTGGCTCTACATCTGCCCTTTCAACCCCAAGGGCATCCATATCCTGATAATACTCCTCTGTGTATTTCTTTGCCACCTCATGCCATGGGATTCCCTCTTCATTGGCACGTTTAATGATCTTATCATCAATGTCTGTGAAGTTTCTTATGTATTTTACCTCAAAGCCCTTGTGCTTGAAGTATCTCCTTATAACATCAAAGACGATTGCACTCCTTGCATGCCCCACATGGCAGTAATCATATACTGTGACACCACATACATAGATCCTTACTTTACCCTGTTCAATTGGGGTGAATTCATCCTTTTTACCTGTCAGAGTATTGTATATCCTCATCCTGCCTCCCTTACCCTCCAGTCTTTCAAGTTTTTTCTCCAACTGTCCTAAGTGAAACTCTATTTGTTTAAATTTCTCCTCAATCGGGTCAGGCATATGTATGTGGTCAAGTGCCTCTTCAATGCCTCTGTCCGTCATCCTTAGGATCTTCTTCTTTATAACCCTACCAGGCACCCCGACCACTATTGAGTGGTCAGGCACAGACTTAAGCACTACTGCATTAGCACCTATTTTAACATTATTCCCGATCCTTATTGCACCCAGTATCTTTGCCCCTGCACCAACAACCACGTTGTCTCCAAGGGTGGGATGACGTTTACCCCTCTCCTTGCCTGTACCACCCAAGGTTACACCTTGATAAAGGAGACAGTTTTCACCAATCTCGGTAGTCTCTCCGATCACTACACCCATACCATGGTCAATAAAGAATCCAGGGCCTATTCTTGCTGCAGGATGTATCTCTATACCTGTAAAGATTCTGACTATATGTGACAGAAGCCTTGGTATTACCGGAATCTTCATCTTCCATAGTGCATGGCTTATACGGTGAAAGAAGATGGCATGGAATCCTGGATATGTGAGTATCACCTCAAGCTTACTCCTTGCAGCAGGGTCACGCTCAAATACGGCCTCAAAATCCCTCTTTATGTCAGACCAGAATCCCATAACAGTAGATTTTTTTATGATAACAGAAATTTTATGTTTTTTGGGGTATATATCTATAAAAGCTCTTTCATTTCGGAATGCAAGAAAGATATATGCTATTTTGTAACCAATCTGTTACCGGTCGTCAGTATAATATATCCCGTGCCATAGGCACAGAGAGTTTCATTAAAAGGAGGTACTTGTTATGAGGAAGGGCTATCTGGTAATGATTGTTATGATAATAGCCCTGCTGATGGCAGGCGGGCTGTGGGCAGCCGAGGTGAGTACGACAATGAATGTTCTTGCTGTGAATCCAGCTTCTCAGGCAGCAACCGTCAGTGCAACGGACTTAAACTTTGGTACCCTCAGCCTTACAGGGCCCACCAACGCAGAGGCTACTATTACGGTTAATGCACCTAATGGAACCCCTTACCAGATAGGAATTGATGGAGGTCTTAATCTGTATAATTGTAGTAATAGCAGATGTATGACAGGCTTAGACCAATATAATATAGTAAGTTACCAGGTTTTGTATGAGTTATACACCGATGCTGCCAGAACCACTGTCTGGGGTGATTCCTGCACCTCATCGCCAACTTATGGTACCTATTCCTGCGCAGGGCCATTCACAGGCACAGGCGCTGATCAGACATACACTGTATATGGACAAGCACAGCAGGCGCTGGACCTGACAGAAGTGGTGGATTTAGATGACACTGTTACCATCACTGTAGTCTATTAAAGCAACCCTTTGAGGCAGGCATCATGCCTGCCTCATAAAATAAAGAGATGAAGAGACTTCTCTGGGGCAGTTTAATAATCCTTTTTACTGCTTCGATCTGTAGCAGCGGTTCCCTTATGGTCTATCCTTTAAGGGTCTTTCTTAAAGCAGAAAACAGGACAGCGGAATTGAGACTCATTAACAGGACCGAGGTGACAATGTACCTTCAGATAGAAGGGTTCTCCTGGGGGCAGTCTGAGAACGGGAAGGATGTTTACACTGAGTCAAAAGGTCTCATTTTTTATCCACGGATCCTTCAGATAAGTCCTGGCAGTGAAAGGCTTGTCAGGGTAGGCTACAGCGGTAGGTGGCCAGAAGTGGAGAAGACCTACAGAGTCTTTGTAAGGGAACTACCTGTTTCAGAAGGGACTGACAGGGCGTTCAAGATTGCAGTAAGGATTGGGATCCCTGTCTTCGTGATGCCTGAGAAAAGAAGAGTCTCCTTCAGAATAATAAAGACAGAAAAAAGGAAAGGAGATTTTATAGTTTATGTGGAAAACACCGGCAATGTTCATCTAATGCTTAAGAAACTTATCCTCAGGGGTCTTGACAGTGAAGGTACCGCACTATTCAATATTGAGGCCACGGGCTGGTATGTGCTTGCAGGTCGTACAGGTGTATTTAAAGTGGAGGCGCCCAAAACACAACCCTCTGGTCTCAACAGGCTGATCCTCATTCTCCAAACCAGGGACTCCGAAAAACAGATTGACCTTGACCCTTACACCTGGAAGCCCTTACAGGAAAGATGATCAGAAGATTGGTATGTCTTCTATGGGGTGTCTCCTTTTTAACCCTGTGCCTCAACCTTCCATGGGCCCTTTCCTCAGAAAAAGTAATCCTTAGGGTCATCCTCAACGGCCAGCCGAGGGGGGACTTTATACTCACCCTTACTGCTGATGGAGATATCCTTCTAAGAAAGGCGGACCTAAGCCAGATAGGGCTGAGACTTACAGAAAGCGAGTCTATCTTTGCAGAGGAAGTCTCCCTTCGCTCAATAAAAGGACTCAGTTTTAGAATAGACCCAGAGGAAGTGACTCTCTACATAGAGGCAGATCCACATCTGCTGGTGCCCACCAGGATGAGTCTTCACCGGGAGCGACCATTCAAGGCTGAGTACCTCAAGACCAATGCCTTTTATACGAATTACTCTATCTCCTGGCACGCTGATGACCGGTTCAGCAAAGGCAGTTTGAGGGGGGCTTTTGAAACCGTTCTGAGGGCTGGAGAACCTCTTTTTTACTCTAATTTTTCTTATGTCCACTCTTCAACAGAGGACAGACTTGTAAGGATGCTCACCAGTGTTACCATTGACAGAGTGGATACCCTTCACAGACTTGTAATCGGAGACTTTCAGGCTACCTCTGGAGGGCTCGGTAGCGCAGGCACCTTTGGTGGTATAAAAATAGAAAAGACTTTTCTCCTGAAACCCTATCTCCTGCGGTATCCCGGGCTCGGGGTGGAAGGAGTACTTGACAGCCCCTCTACAGTGGAAATCTACGTAAATGACAGCCTTGTAGAAAAACTTGACTTACCCCCCGGAGAGTTCTATCTCTCAGACCTGCCTGTCACACCTGGGGCAGGAGAGATCAGGCTTATTATAAGAGACGCCTACGGAAGGGAGAGGATAATAAAAAGACCCTTTTACATACCCTCGCGTCTTCTCAGGCCGGGTCTTTCAGAGTACAGCCTCTCTCTGGGATTCAGAAGGGAAGACCTGGGCGAAAAGAGCTTCCACTACAGCAGGCTTTCAGGACTCGGTTTTTATAGACGGGGGCTCACAGAGTGGTGTACTGCAGGGATAAGGGCAGAGGCAGACTCCGAGACCTTCAACCTGGGGGTAACTTCCGTTATCTTGGCCTTAAACACTGCAGAAGTAAACCTGGAAGGCTCCATAAGTATGAGGGAGCACCGGACAGGTTTTGGAGGTTCTATGGCGATTAACCTCATTTCAAGACCTGTAAAACTGGGACTCAGCCTGAGAGGATTCTCCAAGTGGTACGCCAACCTCTCCAGCACTGACTCTCTCAGAATACCTGCCCTTGAATGGGCTGTCAGGCTGGGGTTTAGCCTCGGAAAGGCGGGCTATCTTTCAGCCACCTACGCAGAGACGAATTATCGCCATCAGACGGATACAAGAAGGCTTTCTCTGCAGTATCAGAGACACCTGTTCCGTGGAGGCTCTCTTTACATTCGGGGAAGCAGGAGATGGGAGTCAGGACAGGAGAATGACTTGGTAGAGTTTGGACTTCTGGTGCCCTTGGGCAATGGACATATCTCTTCAGTGAGGGTCAAAGGTGAAGAAGATGGTACTACTGCTGTAGCCTCCTTCCACAAAAATCCTCCCAGAGGCCCAGGAACAGGCTACAGGGTCCAGGTTGAAGGAGAGTTCAATTCTGAGACATCCCTGAAGGGTAATACAAGACTGGAACATCACGGTAGAAACTTCAACCTCTCAGGAGAGTATTGGAAATCAGATTCAACAGGCACAATAGAGATAAACCTTTCTGGCTCTGTTGTTATGATTAACGGAGAACTCCATCTGGGCAGGCCAATCCATGAAGGGTTTGCCCTGGTAAGCACAGGTATTCAGGATATAAAGGTAAGACTGAACGGCCAGTACATGGGAGAGACCTCCAGAGATGGTACCCTGTTTCTGTCTGAATTGACTGCCTATAGTGAGAATACCATTTCGGTGTCTGCAGAGGAGTTGCCCTTGGGCTACAGCCTTACAGAGGGTGTCAGGACTGTGGCTCCCTATTACCGGAGTGGAGGGGTTGTGGAATTTTCTGTAAAGAGACTGAGAGCTGTGGAGGGGTATCTGTATTGGATACAAGAGGACAGGAAGACCCCAGCAGAATTCGTTGGGCTTGAGCTAACAATTAATGATAAAACCATCCAGAGCGTCACAGGCAAAGACGGGTTCTTTTACATAGAAGATATACTCTCAGGGGAGTATCCCATAAGGCTCTTTAAAGGAGACAGAGAATGTAGAACGAGTCTCAAGGTTCCGGAGTCTGAAGATCTGATAGTCAATGTTGGAGAGGTTGTGTGCAGAGAAGAAAAAGATTAAAACTATTGTCATTTAAACTACCTTAACGAGACTGTGATGAGGATACCATTCAAAGGTAGCAGATATAGACATTTTCCTCAACAGGCGTCTGATTTGTATAGATGGTTAAAAGAGGACACTTACCATTTGATTTAAAATAATCAAATAAAGTATATATAGTAGGGTCTTAAGGTTTCTATGCTCCATAATAAGGTGGATATGAACTTTGTTTCTTCGAAAGTAAGAAGGCCGGAGGGGATAAAGTTATATCCGCGAAGGAGGCTCTTCTCACTCATTGATAATTCATCGATCCAGGTAATTTGGGTCTATGCTCCTGCAGGGGCAGGGAAGACCTCCCTTGTGTTGAGTTGGCTCCAAGAACATCCGTTGCCAGTGCTATGGTACAATGTGGATCACTCAGATGAAGATATAGCAAATCTATTTTATTATTTCCGGATGGCCCTTAGATCGCTGGTCTCGGAGGAGGTTAATCTGCCCCTTCTGACAAGAGAGTATCTTCTTGATATAAATACCTTCACCCAGAGGTTCTTTGAAAAAGCCTTTGAATATCTGACGCCACACTCAGTAATAGTCTTTGATTCCTGTCATGAGGTGGATGAGAGTGCGGCCTTCTACCAGGTACTGCTGTTGATGTGTAAATGCCTTCCTGCAGAGATAAAACTTATTCTTCTGAGCCGTAACCCACCTCCACAGGGATTTACCCACCTTGTTCTTTCAGGAAGGATAAGGGTTATTGGGTATGAACACCTGAGGCTTAATTATGAAGAGACAAAAGAAGTGATAAAACTTCGTAGAGAACAAACTTCCCCTGAACTCTTTGATCGTATTTATCAGATGACAGAAGGCTGGGCTGCAGGGGTGGTTCTGCTCTGTGAAGATATAAATAACCTTACTAACACCGATGATACTAATATAAAGAACCATGAAGGAGTCTTTGAGTTCTTTGCTGCCGAAGTCTTTAACAAAATGGCTTTTCCTGTACAGCAGTTATTACTCAGCACGGTTTATCTCAGCAGGTTCACCGCAGAGATGGCAAAGAATGTATCAGATATAGAAGATGCGGAAGACATATTAGAATTTCTATACAGAAACAGTGTATTTATAACCCGCCAGAGGGGTGAACCCATAATCTACCAGACCCATCCCCTTTTCAGAGCGTTTTTGAGGAATAAACTGGAAAGAGACTATCCACAAGCACATTCTCTAAAAATAAAATCTTTAAGCGGCAAGGTACTGGAGGAGGCTGGAGAACTGGAGGAGGCGGCCAGGCTGTATCACCTGTGTTCTGATAATGATTCTCTTAGAAGACTTCTTCTAAGACATGCAGAGAGATTCATAGAACAGGGCAGACATAAGATACTCAGTGAATGGATTCAGGCCCTGCCATCGGAGATTGTGGAGACAGACCCAGATATTATGTACTATCTGGCATACTGTAGTCCTCCCCAGGTGCCACATCAGGTGCTTGATAGTTTTGAGAGAGCCTTCAGTTTATACAAAGCACGTGAAGATATAAAAGGTATGTATAGATGTCTAGCAGGAGCAATAGAGTGTATCCTTAACAATCCATCAAGTGGAGAGATCATAGATAGGTGGATTCAGAGGTTTGAGGAGCTCCAGAGTGTGTATTCCAGTATCCCCGAAAGGCTCTCTAACATGATTGCACCAAGGATGTTGATGGCCCTTATCCACAGATATCCTCATTACAAGGATTTCCAGAGATGGCAGCAAGAGACAGAAAGGATTCTCCATAGAGCTGAACAGACAAAAGACAGGATATATGCTGCTGTGGCGCTCTTGTCTGTCTATCTCTGGAAGGGTGAATTTTTTAAGGCTGCAGAAGCATTGAGTTTTTTCACAAAGATAATAAACACCTCTGAAGCTCCACCACTGCCCAGAATACTATTTAACATGATACAGGCATGGTATCTCTGGAGTGCAGGAGAGCCTCAGAGGTGCATAGAAGTAGTAAGGGAGACACTCCAGTTTACAGAGTATCATGGTATTAAACTCTGGGACTTTTTGTTGAGATTCCATCTCATCTGTGCATTGCTTATACTGGGGAGAATTGAAGATGCAGAGAGTGAACTCAAGTTGTTTGAGGAGAACTTCTCAAGACTAAGACCCTTTGACCTCTTCTACTATCACTACTCTTATACATGGCTCTTGTTACAGAGGGGCAACATTTATGGAGCTTCTATTCATGCCACAAATGCCCACAGGATTGCAGAGAGGATGGGACTTTACCACTGTAGAATTCAGGCTGAGTATGTGATGGCGGTAACGGCTGCTGAAAAAGGAGAGATAAAAAAGGCGGACAGACATATAAGCAAAGGGTTGAGACTCAATCGCCATCTGAACTCTTCAGTACTGAAGTTTATGTTTCTTCTACTGAAGGCAAAGCTCGCCTTTCAACAGAATAAAGAGAAGAAGGGGTTTGCATTGCTCAAGAATGCTCTTGTCCTTGGTAGGCAGCGGAGGCTTTTGAATTTCTCCACTTGGGTACCCATTGATAAGACCTCCCTTGCTGTAAAGGCATTTCAATACGGGATTGAGACAGACTATCTGAAGGAGCTTATAAGACAGAGGAGATTTATGTTTGATATACCTGTGTTTGACACAGTGGACTGGCCCTGGCAGATAAAGGTTTATACCCTTGGAGACTTTAAAATCTATAGGGAGGGAGTTCCTATACCTGTTTCAAGGAAATCCCAGAGGAGACCTCTTGATATGTTGAGACTTCTTGTCGCTGCAGGAGGACAGAGTGTTAGAGAGGAGTGGATAGTAGAGATGCTTTGGGGAGAGAAGGAACTTGAAAATGCTCACAGAGCAGTGTTAACCACCCTTCACAGGTTGCGAAAACTCCTTGGCAGTGACAGATGTATTTCCTATCAGGACGGTACACTTAGTATAGACCATAGACTTGTCTGGATTGATGCCATCACCTTTCAGGAGATGTTCTACAAAGCAGAAAGACTCTGGCACAGAAGACAACAATCAGAAGCCACTGAGCTGATGCGGAGAGCACTTGAACTTTACAGGGGAGAATTTCTACCCGACAGTACCATGACCCCATGGACCTATCAGATGAGAGAGAGGCTTAGGGATATATTCGTTAAGTGTGTGTTGAGAATAGGAGAGCATTATGAGAAAGAAGGTTCCTTAGAGGATGCTTTACACTTATACCAGAGGGGGATTGAGATGACACCCACGCAGGAGGAACTATACCAGAGATTAATGCTCCTTTACATGAAGATGGACAGAAAGGCCGATGCAGTGCTTACATATCAGAGATGCTTCAATACCCTGAAAGGAATACTGGGGGTAGAGCCCTCTGAGAAAACAAAAGACCTATATAGGGATGTTAGAGAAGGATAAGATCTCCTTCTTCAATGAGGCACCTATTATACATCGAATATGGGGAAGAGAGCAAAAAGTTGTCAAGCATATAATTTGTAACCAATCTGTTACCGACTATCTGTATAATATTTAAAAATATTTTTAGAAGGAGGGATTGTATGGCTGCTCTTTCAACACTATTAGGATGTGCGGCCTCGGCAGAGGATCTGATGGAAAGACAGTTCTGTTTGGGTAGACTTAGTAGTATTCTCCAAGTGATGATGGAAGTAAAGCTGTGGAGGATTCTTCAGACGCTGAGAGAGTTGCCTATGCCGACCAGGCCCTTAGAGGAAGGTATCAAAGGATTAAAAGAAGAATCTGAGTGGCTCTTTGAAGTACTGAGTGTGATTGAGGCACTGAAAGACCCTACTCCTGAACCAATAGTGTTCAATAGGGCTGCGAAATTGATACAGAGGTTCTTAAAAGAGGAACTCACAGGTATGAGGGAGATTCTCAGAAGAAAGGAATTCATGGAAAAAAGGAGGTGTTAAATTTTTTGGAGATTAGAGGCGAGCCTTTGGCTCGCCTCTATAAGAACCTATCTCTTCTTCGAAATATTTTCTGGACTGATTTGCTACACTTCCTGTTTTCTCCATTCTTACCAGCTGATGGCTACGCTTAAAAGTCTCTTCAAACACCTTTTGGATTCGATGACCTTGCCTCTGTTTGCCCACAGGGATGAAGAGTTAAACAGTATTAAGTATGACAAATATCAGAAATTCAAAATTTGAAACCTGAGCCTGAATCTTTATAAAAACTTAGAGGGCATCGATAATCCGTTGAACGGTCTCCTCTATACTAAGGTTTGTTGTATCAATATACACAGCATCCTCTGGTTTTCTCAGAGGAGCAATGGCCCTTTGTGAGTCCCTTTTATCTCTGTCCTGTATATCCCTGAAAGCCTCCTCCAGAGTAATGTCTTTACCCATCTGTATTAACTGCTCATATCTCCTTTTAGCCCTTTCCTTTACCGAGGCATCAAGAAAGAACTTCCGCCATGCCTGTGGAAAGACCACTGTACCCATGTCCCGGCCTTCTGCAACTGTGTCATATTCCTCTGCAAATATCCTCTGCGGGATGAGGAGAAAATCCCTCACAGGTCTTCTTGCAGAGAACACTGAGGCATAGTGTCCAACCTCAGGGGTCCTTATAAGGGTTGAGACATCTTCTCTGTTGATGAAGACTGCTCCATTGCGGAAGGATATCTCAAGTCCTCTTAAAGCATTAGAAAGTTCTTCGTCCGGGCTACTATCACTCAATCCCTTTCTTTTCAGATAAAGGGCAACAGCCCTGTAGAGGGCACCTGTGTCCAGATAATTAAACCCCAGTTTTTCAGCTACAAGCCGTGCAACTGTACTTTTCCCTGCACCGCATGGACCATCAATGGTTATTACTCGCTTCATCTGTCCTCCATCGCCCTTTTTACTACATTCAGTATGTCTTCAGGGGTAAAGGGCTTCTCAATATAGTCATAGGCCCCTAGTTTAATAGCCTGTACAGCAGTACTGATTGTACCATATCCTGTAATGATTATCACCTGTATATCAGGCCATCGTCTTTTTATCTCCTTTAATACCTCCAGGCCATCCATATCAGGCATCTTGAGGTCAGTAAGGACAATATCGTATTTCTCTTCTTCCATCAGTCTCAATGCCTCGTCCCCCCTTGATGTAACCTTTACCTCATATCCCTCAGGTTCAAGCACTCTCTGGCAACTCACCCTGACTATCGCCTCGTCATCAATCACTAAAACCTTTTTTTTCATCTTTGCCTCCTTTCTTTTAATCTTTTTTAACCCCTCCCTTAATTCTTCTCTTATAAGATGCCACACCTCTGGAAGATTCAGAGGAATCCCATTCAACTCCTTTCTTATGTTCTTTGTGGAGAAGTTGTAACTGTTTTTGTCTTTTCTGTATTCAAAGGTTATATCCACCTCAGGGTTGCCTCCTATTAGGCTCATCAGAGTAGATACTAAGTCACCCAAAGGTTTTCTGTCAATATGGTTAAGGGCAAAGGTGGCCTTAACTACAGTACCATTTTCTGGAGAAGACTCAACAGTGATATCACCTTCTGTCTCTCTTGCAGCCTGTGCAAGAAGGGGTATTCCTAAGCCAGTTTTTTTTCCCTTAGTGGTGAAAAAAGGGTCGAGTAGTCTCTTTAATGTATCCTTATCCATGCCTCTGCCATTGTCTCTGATTGTAATGCTTAGGAGATTCTTTTCCCTGTCTTCCTCTATTCTGATTGAGACCTCTGTGGCACCTGCCTCTATACTGTTCAGGGCTATATCTAGTATATGTAATGAAAGGTCTTCCATTCAGATTTTTATCTGCCTTGTGCCTTGTCCTTTGAAGGCAAGTTTTATCTCTTCGAATGTAGGCTCTTTTATCACAAACTCTGTATATACCTTTCCGATATCATTAAGGGTATGTGCATCTGAAGAGCGTATCCAAGGATAATGTCTGTATTGTTGATACTCCATAAGTGCATCCTGAGGAGATGTTCTGAAAGATATTTCAAGGGCGTCAAACTTCAATTCTGGTGGAATAAATCCCAGTTGTGTAAGGATACTGAAAACCTCTCTGTCAATATGACAGGCCACTGCGAGTCCTCCAAGTTCATGTATTATTTCTATAAGTTCTTTTGTGCTGAACTCAGTGGCATTTATAAGTAGTCTTCTGTTAAAGCCTTTGACAAAATCGTTCTCATCAACTATGACCTGTTCTGAATAAAATCTCTTTGTCTGCTCTATCTCTGGCAGACTGGAGTAGACGATTCTCTGTAGTTCATTTATAGAGTTGACCTCTGGCATGAGTGCAATTATATGTGCCTCCTCAGAGGTGGTTATCTCCATTGCAGGCAGAACAGTGATTTCTTCTGAAACAGAAAGTGCTGCTGGTATGTTTTCAGCACTGTTATGGTCAGATATGGCAATAATGTCAAGCCCCTTCTGTTTCGCCTGTTGGATTATTCTCTTAGGCGTCATGTCAAGAGAAGCACAGGGAGACAGACAGGTATGTATATGTAAATCAGCTCTGAATCTCTTCAGCATGAAGCAATTGATAGAGCATTCCTGCTATCTCAAATGCTGTTCTGCTGGTAAGAAGAATAGGCACTTTCTGTTCAGTAGCCTTCTCAATTGTTACATCTGAAGGCTTTCTCCCATTTACAATAACCACAGCTGCGATCTCTTTTAATACCGCCACTGCAACTGTATTCTCATGTGTTTGTAGTGTAATCCATATACAGTCCTTTTTTGCATTTGCCATCACATCGCTCAGAAGATCACTCACATATCCATCTGAGACCTCTCTATGGAGATACTCCTCCCCGGTTACAGGTGTTAGATTAAGCCTCTCTGCTATTTCTGCTATGGTCATCTTTTTTCCTCCTGATAACCATTTCCACTGTTGTCCCCTCTCCTACAACTGATTCTATCCTGAATATATCAGAGTTTTTCTTCATATTGGGCAGTCCCATTCCTGCTCCCCAACCCATTTCTCTTACCCAGTCAGGTGCGGTAGAGTATCCCTCCTGCATCGCAAGTTCGATATCCTCAATACCTGGTCCCATGTCTTCTGCTATTATAGTGATCTCTTCAGGAGTTATGGTATATCTTATTATTCCAGCAGTAGCATAAATAATTATATTCATTTCTGCTTCAAAAGTAGCAATCGAGACCTTCCTGATGGTCTCCTCTTCAATACCAAGATCAATGAGTTGTTTTTTTAGTGCTGTGGATGCCTCACCTGCACGGATAAAATCTCCACCTACAATATGAAAACTCCCTTCTATTGTCTTGCTTAAATCCTCCTTCATTCAGGACAACACCTTAGTCCTTTCTCATAGAGGATACCACAGGCAGTAAACATAGAGTAAGGAGTTATAAGAAGTGTAATCCCTTTTTCTTTTGAGAGTTCCAGTGTCTGGGCATCAGGTTCTTTGCCACGGGTGAAGACCACAACTCTTATGTCTGCTATATGTGCTGTTCTGATCGCCTGTTGTTTTGTGAGTCCTGTAATAAGGACAGAGTTGTTTCTTGTGTAATAAAGCACCTCACTCATTAGATCAGTGGCACAGGCACATAGTATCTCACTGTGCTCAGGAACTGACATATGCACCACTGTAGCATTAAGTGCCTCTTTAATTTCTCCAACAGTCATTCTGGTCTTTTAATTCCATGTTTTTTCATTAATGCATGAAAATTTGGCCTCTGCATCCCCACATCCTTTGCTGCCCTTGATACATTCCAGTCTGCCCTTCTCAGGGCATCAAGTACAAAAAGCCTTTCCACCTCTTCAACAGACGCCCTCCTCAAACGTCTCTTTGTCTCTTTTAACTGCTGTATATTCTGGGGTATATTATGTCCTAAGGTTACAGTGAGAAAGGTCAGGTCTTCGGGCTTTATCTTTTCGTCTGTAGTAAGGAGTATCGCCCTCTGTATGGTATTCTCAAGCTCTCTTACATTGCCTGGCCAATTATACTCAAGTAACAATTTCATCGCCTCGGCAGTGATGCTTTTTACATCTTTGCCAAGCTCCTCTGAATGTTTCCTCAGAAAATGGTAGGATAAAATCGGTATATCCTCCTTTCTCTGTCTCAAAGGTGGTACCTTTATGGGGAATATATTCAGTCTGTAGTAAAGGTCCTCTCTGAATACACCATCTCTGACAAGCTGCTCCAGATCGCGATTGGTTGCTGCGATGAAACGGACATCCACCTTTTTGGGTCTTTTGTCACCAATAGGACGAAACTCTTTCTCCTGTAGCACTCGTAGGAGTTTTGACTGCACAGACAAGGGTAACTCACCAATCTCGTCAAGGAAGATTGTTCCACCATCAGCCTCTTCAATAAGACCCCTTTTGTCCGAAGTAGCTCCTGTAAAGGCCCCTTTACGATATCCAAAGAGTTCTGCCTCTATAAGGTCTTTTGGTAGGGTTCCACAGTCAACCACCACAAAAGGATTATCTCTCCTGGGACTGTTGTAATGGATTGCCTTGGCAACAAGTTCCTTGCCTGTACCACTCTCACCAATTATCAATACAGTGCTTGAGGTAGGAGCAACAGAGTGTATAAGCCTGAATACATGTTCTATTGCCCTGGATTTGCCCACAATATTTTTGATGTAATGGTGTGTAACCTCTTCTCTCAATCGGATATTCTCTTCTCGTAGGCTCTTCCGTTCCAGCGCTCTTTCAACAAGAGTTACAAGCTCATCAGGTCTGAAAGGTTTTTCAATGTAGTCATAAGCACCCAGTTTCATTGCCTTCACAGCAGTATCCACTGATCCATAACCTGTGATTACTATCACCTCTGTAGTAGGATGAGTCTCCTTTATCTTCTGTAATAGCTCTATCCCATCCATGCCAGGAAGTCTTATATCTGTTAAAACAAGGTCATAAGAATAGCTCTCAATCATTCTTAGGGCCTCCTCAGCATTGTCTGCCTCTGAGATGAAGTATCCCTTTCCATGAAGTATTCTTTTACAGCTGTCTCTTACAACCTTTTCATCGTCCACAATTAAAATATTTGCATTGTTAAGGGACATGATCCCCTTGGTATTCACTCTAATCTTTTTGTTCCTTCTTTTCTTTTTCAGGTATCGGGAGTCTGATGAAGAAGCTTGTTCCTTCACCTACTTTGCTCTTTACAGTCATGTAACCACCATGCTTTCTTATAATTCCATGACTTACTGAAAGTCCAAGACCTGTACCTTTTCCAACAGGTTTTGTTGTAAAGAATGGTTCGAAGATCTTGTTAAGATGTTCTTCGGGTATTCCAGGACCTGTGTCTGTAAATTCTATCTCAATGAATTCCTTGCCATCTTCCTGCACCCTGCGTGTAGCAATCTTTATCTGTCCTCTGTCATTCATAGCATCTGCTGCATTTATTAGAAGATTCATGTAGACCTGTTCAAGTTGTGAGGCGTCTCCATCTATCTCGGGCAAGTCAGGTGCAAGATCTGTGATGAGTTTTATATTATGAAACTTTGCCTGGTTCTTAATCATATCCAGCACATGGCTTATTGTCGCATTTATGTTAACCTTCGCCTTCTGTGTGGGAAGTGCCCTTGAAAAACCAAGCAGTCCTTTTATTATTTTTGAACACCTTTCTGCCTGCTCAATAATAACCTCAAGGTCTTCCCTGTTCAATTTATCTTCAGGAGGTATTCTTTTGAGCATAAGATGGGCAAAGGTTACAATTCCTGTTAAGGGGCTGTTCAGTTCATGAGCTACACCTGCAGCCATTCTACCAAGAGATGCGAGTTTCTCAGTATGGATCATTTGCTCCTGCCCCTTTCTTATTTCTTCGGTCTTCTTTGCCACCTCTTCTTCAAGCTCCTTTGCCCAGTTCTCAAGCCTCTGTCTTGCTGTCTTTAATTCGGTTGTCATGGAATTAAATGTCTTGGCAAGCATACCCATCTCATCCCTTGTATTTATCTCCACCTTGTGGTCGAGGTCACCCTTTGATACTCTTTCCATTCCCTCAGCAAGAAGCATAAGAGGTTTTATAATTATCTTCCACAGGATGATACAAAGGACTATAGAGCTTACCACAGTGAGAATAATACCAAATGTGATAGTAGCAAGCTTCTGTTCCCTTAGTGTCTTGTCAAGATTGACTATGGAATAGTCAGTCTCAAGAATACCTATTATCTTTTTGGATGGAGTATGATAGTGACAGTTTACACTACAGGTAGGTTCATATAGAAGTGTCTTTGAGAGCCTCAATATTCTACCTTCTTTTCTTTTAATAATTGACCAGCTAACATTCTTCATCTCCGTATCCTTGTGACATACAGCACAGGAGGGCGATTTAATATCAAGTTTTTCTGATATAACAGCCTTGTCAGAAGAGAATTTGATAATACCTTCAGGATGACTATAGATTCTTACTTCTTTAAATGCGCCTGTTGTGCCGATCTCTTCCAACATCTTCTGAATGATTTCCACCTGTCCCATTGACATGTTTGTTTTTACGCTGTTTTCGATGATACTGTTGTATTCGGAGGCGTGTATTATAGAAGAATTAAGAATCTGTTTCTCTCCCCTAACAATAATGACAAACCAGAATATGCCACTTGCTACAAGGATTAAGGTTCCGATTGCTACGATCAATTTAAGGCTCAGAGAGTTACGAAGCTTCTTGGCAAGAAGATCTTTAACAAAGGCGAGAGTATCTATTTTGCTTTCTTTCATCATTGCCTTAAAAGAGCTTTTTCTTTCTGCTTACATATAAATCTACAATAATAGCTTCTATAAAATCCAGTATTTTTATTTTATATGATAAACAGGGATTAAGAAGAGAGATCTAATCAGAGGGGTCTTTAACATAAAGACCCCTCTGATTAGATTTATTAACACCCCTCAATTCTTTTTCTGACTTTTCTACCAACATCAAGAGTTCTTAGATAGGTGGCAAGATTCTGCATTTTTTCAGAATCTTTTGGTAGAGGTTTTCCTTTCAATGCCATCTCAATACAGAAATTAATAGCCTCTTCGAGAGTTTTCTGTTTTTTGCCCATAATAGTAAAAGTACTCTTTTGACCATTAATACCTCTTCCTTTGGGATGACAACTTTCGCAACTTTTGCCATTTGTACCAAGAGAGGGATCACTAAAGAGCTTTTTCCCCTTTTCTATATCACCTCCAGCAAAGGCGATACCAATGATGATTAGAACAACTGTTGAGATTAGAAAGGATAATTTTTTCATCCTTTACCTCCTTTGAACTATTTATTCTTAAGCACCAATAGTTAAAGCTAATTAATATCTTAGTATTGCTCCAATACCTCCCTTTTCTCTCATTAAACCATTCTCATAAGCAATAACCTCGATCTTGGCTCCTTGCTCTACAGCCTTCTGTGCAATAAAGTCTACAAGATATTCTACCACCTGTATCTGGATTGATGAGCAGTAGGGACATTTCTGTACCTCTTGGACTGTGATAAATCCACATGCCTCACATCTGTAACCCTTTGAACGGTATTCTCTATCAAATATAAGGGTATGAACCCTTCCCTCCATAACTGCATTCAGCGTATCCTCGAGACCCATAACAGCCGCATCTCCTTTCAGCACTTTGGTTATAAGTGTGTCCAGTATTTTCCTCTCTTTCTGTCTTTCGTAATCCTCCAGCAGAGGAGATACCTTTTTGAGCACCTCATCCGGTGTTATCTCCAGTTGGGCATTAAATTCGCCATGTATTTTTTCTTTTATTTGCTGAGGAAGAAGGTTTATGAACTTTTTTCTTACTTCCTCATGTCCGCCTATAAAAATAATGTCTATTTTTTCCTTATTGATACATTCCTCAAGGGTCTTTTCTACCTCTTTGAGATGTATTTCTACATGATAATCAATATGACGTTGATAATGTGTCTCTGCAAGTGCAAACCACCCACCTTTTTTATGTTTACCAGGCACATCAGGTGTGTGGATCCTTACATACTCTGTAATCTCGGAGAGTTGAACAATGAAGAGTCTTGCAAACTCCTTTTCTATCAACAGGATAAGATATCTTGGATAGTTATCAATAATATCCAAAAGAGGGTTTATAAAAGGAGTTTTATCCACCACCAGAAGGTTCTTAACAGGTATGGATAGATGGTATGTCCTCCAGAATGATACCTCTTGAGAGGAAATAATTACAAGTCCCTTCTTAAATTCCCTTTTGTTAGTATTTATAAATGACTCTATCTTTTCGAAATCCTTTTTGACTTTTTTGAGAATATTCTTATCAGTCTGTTTCTCTGTCTCTTTAACAAGATTCTTTAAATGGGTGACATACTCTCCTCTCTGATTAGTAGTAGGATTTACATTCAGATAAAGGGTTACATAAAAATTTCCATTTTCACTGATATCAGTAAGTTCTTTCAACTCTTCACGACTCAACATCTTTACCACCTCCTTCAAGATTTCTGAATATCTCAACAACCGAAATAAACATTGCGATTACAAGAGGACCGAGGACAAGACCAATCAGTCCAAATAACCTTATTCCTCCTATAACACTAAAGAAGATGAAAAGGGTGGGCATCCGAGTACGCCCACTGATAATTATGGGTTTGAGGAAATTGTCTACCATACTTATTATAAATGTTCCTACCAAGAAAAGTATAAGTGCCTTTAGATAGAACTTTTTGATAATAAGATATACCAACACAGGTCCCCAGACAGAGAATGCTCCAAAGGCAGGTATAAAGGACATTAAGGCGATCGCTGTACCAAGTAGCACTGGAGACTGCAATCCCAACAACAGAAAGGTTACACCTCCAAGCACACCCTGTATCAGGGCTACCACTACTCCTCCATAGATTGTAGAGATAACCATGTCTTTCATCTGGGAGGTGAGTCTGTCCTTCTGGTTTTCAGAGAAGGGCAGGTAATCCTTAACCTTTGCAATAAATCCAGGGCCATCTTTAAGCATAAAAAACATGGCAAAGAGCATCAGTACGAAATTTATGACTACAGAAGCAATATTTGCAACTCCTGTGGTTACATTGCTTAAAACAGCCTTGCCTATTTTAGATAGAGTATTTGATACTAATGACGAGATATCCAGGTCTTTAATATTGAATGTATCCTTTATTCTTTCCTGAAGCCATATCACCTTCTCAGACTTTGTGAGTTCATCAATCCTTGGAAGTCCTGTTGTGTTAAGGTAATGGAGGAAGTCCCTTAGTTCAGCAGCAAGGTTTATTAATAGATATGAAAAAGGGCCTATTATGAGTATTATGGTTATGAGTAATGTAATAGCAGAGGCAAAGGATTTCCATCTAATAAAGCGAGATATATAGATATAAACAGGATAAAAGACCACTGTCATAACAACTGCCCATGCAAGAGGTGTCAGAAAGGGTTTTATTATTAGATAAGATAGATATGCAAGTATGCCTGTGATTACTATTAGTGTAAATAGATAAAACCTACCTGGATTCAATTGACTCTCCTGTCTTTGTTTTCAGAAGATGCCTTTCTGCGATTTTGAGAATTGTAAGGATTATCTTGTTTAAGCTCCTCCAGAAGCACCGAATACAAAACAGATGTTGCCCCCTTTATTCTGGATGCTCCTGAAGCAGAACCTTTTATTGAGTAGTTATCACTGAGCCTTTCTTTAATCTCTGGCAATTTCTTCAATGTTAAAAGGGTAGTATCAAAGAATCTATCGACAGGAATACCGAGTTTCCTCAGGGGTAAGAATATTCTCCTGAGGGCGGAAATCAACTCCTCCACAGAGGAGGTTAAAAACAGGTACTTTGCTCCTACAATGAGTGCTATAACACGAGATGTTCTCAGCAGTGCATTATGAAGGGAGCGATCAGTAATTGATACCACTCCCATATCTAGTATCACCTTTCCAGGATGAAAGAAGAGATTTCCAAAAAAGGTTGCCCCAGCAAGTAACAGGGTTGGAATAGCCCCCTTTCTCATCCTTCTGTCAGGGAAGAGAAATATGATTAGTAGGGATAGTAAAATAAATCCACAGGCCAAGGATACACTACTATTGGTAAATATTATAATTACAAGACCTGTGTACAAAAACAGTTTTATATACACTCTATAGTATGGCATCAGTTATAGAAAATATCCCCTTGCTTATTCTGGCAGATTTTCTTTTAACATTGCAAGTTTTGGTGTATCAGGTAGGCTCATGATATATCGGAATATGCCCCTTGCAATAGAAGTTGCCGTCTTCTGACGGAATGCCCTTTTCCTAAGAAGTCTCTCGTCTTTTGGATTGCTTATAAACCCTACCTCTACAAGCACCGAAGGCATTTCTGCTCCTACAAGTACATAAAAGAGTGCCTGTTTGACACCGAGGTCTTTTATACCCCTGTAAGATCGGGTTACCTCCCTCATAAGGCTCTGGTGAATATAATGAGCAAGACGAAGGGATTCATCCCTTTTGCTTTCTCTCTCTAAAGAAGCGAGAATCATGCCAAGTTCTGTCTGGCTCTTTTTCATCTTCTCTATGGAGATGGCATTCTCACGGGCTGCAACCCTGAGTGCTTCTTCATCATTTGTCCAGTTCAGAAGATATGTCTCAATCCCTCGGGTATTCCTCTTTCTGCTGGCATTTATATGGATTGAGATAAATACATCAGCTCCTTTTCTGTTTGCAAAGGCTGTTCTCTCCTTTAAGGAGATATATCTGTCAGTCTCTCGGGTGAGAAATACAACAAGATTATACCTCTCCTCCAGGATTTTCTTAAGCCTTTTTGCAATATCCAGTGTTACATCCTTTTCTTTAAGACCGCTCGGTCCAATAGCTCCAGGGTCGTCACCACCATGCCCTGGATCAATCACCACAACTTTGCGTGGTTTGATAAAAGGATTCTTCTCGTGTAGAAAATCAACAACTATTCTGGGAGGGGATTGAAGATTAAAAGTTTTATATTTATATAATCTTTCAAGGTCAATAACCACTCTTAAAGTATCATTATTAAATCTCCCTATACGTACCTTTTTTACAGGTCCCTTGAAAATATCAACCTTATTGATACCTAAGGCAGAGGAGGTTTTTTTAAGGTCAAAATATATCCTTGCAGGATTATGAAGAGTGCCCACTTTATATGTAGGCAGACTGTTCAGTTCAATAACTATTCTTGTCTTTTGTTTGGTATGACTGAATCTTATATCCTTGATTTCTGTGGCAGAACCCCCTGCTGGGAGTAAAAAGAGGCAGAATAGTAAGATGGATAGTTTAAGGAGTAGTTTTCTATTCATACTTCTCTAACCTCTTTTATCTCAGCTACAGCCTCTTTAAGTGTTTTTTCAATCCAGTTCTTCATTGTAAGACCAGCCATCAAACATCCCTTGCACCGGCCTGTGAGTCTTACATAAAGTATCCCATCTTTAAAATCCACTACCTCAAGATCCCCTCCCTCCTGTTTCAGACCCTTTCTTACAGTCTCAATAGCCATCTGAAAGGTCTTGCTCTCTAACATGTTAAAATTATACCAAAGAATGTTTTTAAAATCAAGGTGTTATGAGAAAAAATTATTTAATTGGTTTAGAGTTGTATTTTAATAGATTGATTTTAAAGAGATAATAGATGAAATTAGTTTTTGTTGTTTAGGAGAGACAACTCAGGATAATTCTGTTAAAATATAAAGATGGTTCTTGGTTTAAATGAGAATGTGAAATACAAAGGATGTCTCTTTCACATCCAAACCGAGGATATGGGTGAAGAGAAGGCTGTAATGGTCTGTACTCTTTTTTATAAGGGACTGGTGATCGAAAGAAGAGTAATCAATTATTCCAAGATTTTGGAGAAGGGAATAAAAAAAGAGAATTTTAACCTCATCTTGGAGGCACTTCATAAGAAAGTAAAGAAGTCTCTTCTTGAAGGGAGTTATGATGAAAAGATTAAAAACATTATTAAGAAAGGAAAGGATGATGAGCTATTGCAAATCCTTCATAAATGTATACTTCCTGACCTTAAAAATTATCTGGGGATTGAGTTTACTGATGAGGAGCTTCAGCGTATAGAGGAAGAGCTAACAGAATTGCAAGAGGTTTCTTCCAAGGAGAAATTTCTTGCCCTATGTTCCGTAGTTTTTAATAAGATAAGCGACAGAGTTGAGGGATGGAAATACAAGGAACTTGTTAAGAAATGGGCATTGAAGAGTAAGGAAGAGGATGAAGTTGACATAGAAGAATTTAAGGCTTTGTTAAGGAAGATTGTCCATGCGGATATAAAATCAGTGGTAGGAGAGTCTCTATCAGAGGCCCTTCAGAATAAGATCATCAATGAGGTACATCCATTCTTCTTAAAACAACCCCAGGCATTTGAAGTGATAGTGGAGAGGATCCTTAATTCAGGGCTTTTACAGAAAAGGACAGATGAGAAGTGGAGACAGATACAGAGAGAGAGATGGCTTGATATGTATAGGAATCTAACTGACTCAGGAATCATGAATGTCTAAAAAGATTCTGATTGTAAAACCAAGCTCTCTTGGGGACATCATTCATAGTCTTGCTACACTGAATGCAATAAAGAAGGCGGGAGAGTATACAGTAGACTGGGTTGTGGCCTCTGGTTTTGAGGGCTTACTCGATGGTCATCCCATGATTCGCCATCTATGGATAATCAAAAAGCAGCAGTGGAGGAGTCTTGTAGGAGCATGGAGATTCCCGAGAGATATCTTTTTACTCAGCAGAAGATTAAGAGAAGAGAGGTATGATATAGTGATTGATCTACAGGGTCTGTTCAGGAGTGGTCTCATCACTTTCCTTTCTGGTGCCCATCTGAGGGTTGGTTTTAGTGATGCTCGTGAGAAAAGCTCTATATTTTACAACAAGAAACTCCCTGGTGGTAAAGATATACATGCAGTAGAGAGATATTTAAAGTTACTTAGACTTATTGGAATAGATCCAGATGAGATTCACTTCCCCATGCCACCCACAAAAGGGAGTATTTCCGTAAATGGGCCTTACTATATTGTGGTGCCAGGGGCAAGATGGCAGAGCAAAAGATGGCTACCTGAGTATTTTGGAGAGACAATCTATCTCCTTTCTAAGAGCATTCCTGAGTTAAAGGCCCTTTTGGTAGGAAGCAAAGAAGATGTATCTATATCAGAAGAGGTGAAGGCATACTCAAGGGCTGACTGTATAGACCTTACAGGCAGAACAACCCTGAAGCAACTGATGCAACTTATAAAAGGGGCGTCTTTTGTTGTTACAAATGACTCTGGACCAATGCATCTGGCAGCAGCATATGGTGTGCCTGTTTTTGCAATATTCGGTCCCACAGATGAGAACCTTACAGGCCCCTATGGTCAACTACATAATGTATTAAGAGCTAAGATATCCTGTGCTCCCTGTTTTAGAAGGTCCTGTAAGCATATCACCTGTATGAGAGAGGTATCCCCTGAGATGGTTATGGAGAGGATCCAGAGTCTCCAGAATAGTGTCTCTTCTTAGACAAACACTTCCCTACAGGTAGAAATTATTTCTAAAAAATCATTTATAATGGTATTATATCCATTGTGATGGGCAGAGCTGTTAAAATTATAAACCTTCTGATAATATTAAGTATCATTATTTTTATCCCTCTAACAGTCCGTAGTTTTTTAACTCCTTCCAAAGAGACAGTACTGGATATCTCTACCCAGGGGAGGTCTGATCAGAAAGAGGTAGATAAAGGATATTCCCTTAAGCATTATGACATCATTCTGAAAAAGAATCCCTTTGGTATCAGAGAGTTGAATTATAGTAGAAGTTCAGAGGAGGCGTATACGGTTGGAGACCTTGTGCTTGTCGGTACAGTCCATGATGGTAGAGGTCATGGTTATGCGGTCCTGATGGATAGCACAGGTAGACAAAATATATATCATACTGGTCAGGAAGTGCCTTCAGTAGGCAGGCTTGTAAGGGTGGACAGTGAGAGTGCTCTTATTGTAGGTACTACCTCCAAAAGGCTTAAGCTCATTGATATAGAAGAAGCTATTAAGAAAAGGAAAGATATAGTAAAGAGGAGCCCAAGGCTGCTTAGGAGTCCTCGTAGGATAGACAGTTTTATTAAAAGGACCGCCAGTGGCGAGTATGTGGTGGATAGGTTTAAAGTAGAGGAGGCTATAGAGCATCCCCAGCAGCTTATGACTGATGCGAGGCTTCAGCCTGTATTCAGAGATGGTAAACAGTACGGATTTGTATTGAAAGAGGTTAAGAGAGACGGGATATACTACAAACTCGGCCTCAGGAACAATGATATCCTTCTACGGATCAACGAGTTTGATATAACTGATCCTGAGACAGCATTAAGGGCCTTCACACAGCTCAGGGGGGCTGATGAAATAGAGCTCTATATTCTAAGGAATGGAAAAGAAAAGAGGTTGAGGTATATAATACGATGATTATGAGGATGTTACCGAGTCTTATACTTCTGTTTATCCTGTTAGTGCTGCCTGTGAAGGGAGTGGCTTTAGAGCAGGTTCCTTCACAGGATGGTAGCTCTCTAAAGGAGCAGAAAGTATCCCTCAATTTTGTTGATGTGGAGCTGCCAGTGCTTGCAAAATTTATAAGTGAGGTTACAGGTAAAAACTTCCTTTTTGATGAGAAATTCAAGGGTAAGGTGACGATTATTGCTCCATCGCCTTTAAAGATAGAGGATGCCTTTAGGCTCTTTACTTCTGTGCTTGAACTTAAGGGATATACAGTGGTGCCTTCTGGAGTGAATGTCTACAAGATTATGCCAGCAACCGAGGCAAGACAGAAAGGGCTTGAGATCGCCACAGCTCCTCTGCCAGTTAATGATACCTATATTGTGAGGCTTGTAAAACTTAACAATATTTCGTCCAAGGATGCTGTCAAATTCCTTAGACCCGTGGTCTCAAAGGATGGGCATATCTCGGAGTTTTCTTCAGGTAATCTACTGCTTCTAATAGACTCTGCAAGTAACATAAAGAAGCTCCTTGAGATTATAGAAACCATCGATACACCATCTACAGTACAGATGCCAGAGATTGTTTTCCTGAAACATGCACCTGCAGAGGAGGTGGCGAAGATCCTAAATGAGGGATTTGGCTCTCCAGTGACCAGATTTAAGACGCCTATACAGGGAAGCATGTTTAAGGCAGTAGCAGACAGAAGGCTCAATGCAGTAGTCCTCTTTGGTCCTGCAAATCTGAGGGAGTCAATGAAAAAGCTCATTTCCATGCTTGATATACCCTCTCCAGAGGACCAGGGGAGGATAAATGTCTATTTTCTTGAGAATGCTGATGCAGAAGAGATTGCAGAGGTACTGAATGGAATCGTAAAAGGCATAAGGTCAAAAGAGACCGCTAAAAAGTCTGCTCGTAAGAAATCTCTCGAGATTACAGGCGATATAATTATCACACCTGACAAGGCAACAAACTCCCTTATCATAGTCGCATCTCCCTCTGATTACAGGAACCTTGTAGAGGTGATAAAGAAGCTTGACAGAAGAAGAAGGCAGGTCTATGTAGAAGCGATGATAATTGAGGCATCCATAGATAAACTGAAGGAGATAGGCGCCAGGTGGAGGATGATCGGAAGGAGAGAGGGAGAACCTGTTGTGATTGGTGGAGTAGGTATTCTTGACCCGAATGCAATACAGTCGATAATCTATGGACTTACTGGGTTGTCTGCAGGAGGGCTCGGAAACTTTATGGATATACCCGTAACAAGGATAAACAGTGATGGTACAGTAACCACTACAAACCTTACTGTACCAGGATTTGCCGCCCTTTTCAGTCTTGAAGAGTTCAGGGGAGCAGTAAATATCCTTTCCACTCCCCAGATACTCACCTCAGACAACGAAGAGGCAGAGATAGTGGTTGGTGAGAATGTGCCTTTTATCACAAAGAGGGAGTCAGACCCCACAAGGACGGTCTCAGTATTCACCACAATTGAACGTAAAGATGTGGGGATAACCCTGCGGATAAAACCACAGATTACAGAAGGCGATTATGTTAGGCTTGATATCTATCAGGAGATATCCGCTGTGAAGCAGGAACCCAATACCGAGATACTGATAAGTGTGGGGCCTACTACAACAAAGCGTTCAACCAGCACCTCTGTTGTGGTAAAGGACAACCAGACGGTGGTGATAGGGGGACTAATGCAGGAGAAGGAAGAAGAGATTGTTAATAAGGTTCCTCTGCTTGGTGATATCCCGATTCTTGGGCTTGCCTTCAGGACAAAGAGTATCTCAAAAAAGAAGACCAATCTTTTGGTATTTCTTACCCCTCATATTGTGAGGGATGCAGAATCTCTCCGGGAACTCACAGAAAAAAAGAGGAGGGATTTTGTATCCCAGCATAGTACCAACTACCAGAGGCAGATTCTTCTAAGATTTAAGCCAGACATAGACAAAAATAGGGCAGAGGAGATTATAAAAGCAGGCGGAGCAAGGATAGTGAAACATCTGAAGGGTATTGATATATATCTGATTGAGGCAGAAGAAGATAGAGATCCTGCATCTGTGATTGAGCATTTAAACTCCCTACCAGAGGTTGAGTATGCAGAACCAAACTACCCATTCAGAGTACAGTAACATAGAACCTGACCTCTCTCTTCTGAAGGAAGTCCCTATCTCTTTTTCAAAGAAGAATTTAGTACTGCCCCTTAGAGTAATTGACGGGAAGCTCTTCGGTCTTGTGTCCGGCATCAATGGGATTTTTGCCTTAAGGGACCTGGCAATCCAGAAGGCTGCCCTGCCTTATCCGATTGAGGTAGACGAGAAGACTCTCCTTGAGGAGATAAACAGACTCTACGGGCAGATAGGTTCTGCAGAGGAGGTGATGCAGACCATCTCAGGGGAAGACCTGAGTGCGGTTGCTACAGAATTCGAGTCTCCAAAGGATATACTTGAGTTAACAAGTGATGCCCCGATTATCAGACTCCTGAATGCACTTCTACAACAGGCTGTGAAGGAGAGGGCATCGGATATCCATATAGAACCCTACGAGAATGAGCTTGATGTGAGGATGAGGATCGATGGGGTACTGAGGAGTGTATTGAAGCCTCCTAAGCTAATACAAGACGCCCTTGTGAGCAGGGTGAAGATCATGGCAGGGCTTGATATAGCAGAGAAGAGACTCCCACAGGATGGAAGAATTCGTCTTCTTATTGGTGGAAGAGATATTGATGTGAGGGTCTCTGTTATTCCCACTGTACATGGTGAAAGGGTTGTGCTGAGGCTTCTCGATCGTAGACATGGAGTAATAGGTCTTACAGAGTTGGGGATGGAACCGGCAGAGCAGAGCCTCTTTGAGAGGCTGCTCAACAATCAGAGCGGTATAATACTCGTCACAGGGCCTACAGGCAGTGGAAAGACCACCACACTCTATGCAGCACTGAACAGGATACATACCACGGAGAAGAACATAATAACTGTAGAGGACCCTGTGGAGTATCAGTTAAGGGGTATAGGCCAGATACAGGTAAACCCCAAAATAGGGCTTACCTTTGCTACGGGATTGAGGTCTATCCTAAGACAGGACCCTGATGTTATTATGGTGGGTGAGATCAGGGATATTGAGACAGCAGAGATAGCTGTGCAGGCATCCCTCACAGGACATCTTGTTTTGAGCACGCTCCATACAAATGACGCCTCCTCGGCCGTTACAAGACTTGTGGACATGGGAGTGGAGCCCTTTCTGCTTTCTTCTTCACTACTCTGCGTTATTGCCCAGAGGCTTGTAAGGCTGATATGTGCTGAATGTAGATATGAATACACACCCAATGAGAATGAACTCTCTTATTTTAGTGCGATGCAGATCAATGTGGAGAGGCTCTTCAGGGGTAGAGGGTGTCAGAGGTGTCAGTATACAGGTTACTATGGCAGGACAGGGATATTTGAGCTCCTGTATCTGGACAGTAACATAAGAAAACTGATCAAAAAGGATGTCTCCTCACAGGAAATAAAAGAGGTGGCAGTAAGACAGGGTATGAAGACCCTGCTTGAGACAGGTATCCAGAAAGTAGCAGCGGGTTTAACCACCCTTGAAGAGGTTCTCCGGGTAACTGAGGCGAAGGTTTAAAGGTTTCTGAGTCTCTGAGAATGACGATTGAATGGGTGATTATACCTGCTGCAGGTCTTGGGAAGAGGATGAGACATGTAAATCCATCTCTTCCGAAGGAGATGCTTCCTGTGGGCAGATGGCCTGTCATCCATTATTCATTAAAGGAGGCCCTGAGAGCGGGTATCCATAAAGTTGCTCTCATAATCAGCAAAAGGAAAGAGATACTGAGGGCCTATATAGAGGACCCCTCTGTAAGAAGGAGATTTCTTGAAGACCCCTCTGAAGAGGAGACGATTCAGCAGCTTAAGGTTTCATTCTTGTACCAGAGTGAACCTCTTGGTGAGGCTGATGCAATAGCTCTTGCTGAGGATGTGGTATCAGGCGATGCCTTCGGGGTTGTCTATCCTGATAATCTACATCTGCCTCGGCAGGAGGCGCTGAAGACACTTGTTGAGGCATACTCCAAGACTGGTACAGATGTGATAGGTCTGATGGAAGTGACAAAGGAGGTATCCTATGCAGTGGGTAATGCAGGAAGAGTGGACATTAAGCCCCTTAGAGATGAGCTCTATGAAATAAAGAGTGTGCTTCCTAAGGGTGAAGGACACTTCAGATTGAGATTCCCTAAGGAACTAAGGACCTGTGGATTCAGCATTGTGGAAAGGGATATTTTTGATTATATCAGGCGGGCGAGGGAAATGGTCAGAGAGGGGGAGCTTACTGATGTGCCTGTTAGGATGCTTATGCTACAGCAGAAGAGGCTTTTAGGATGTAGACTGCCTGGTAGGGTCTTTGATGTAGGCAACCCCACAGGTTATAACCACTGTGTTGAGTATATACAATCGTGGTCTTGATATTCTTGGGCTTATGATTGCCTCAATACACCCAGGTAAAGTATAATTAATCTTTAAAATCCAGATAGGTATCAGCAGACTGAGGAGGTCTTATGCGTCTTCCAGTGAGTATAGAAGAGGAGATGAAACATAGCTATCTTGATTATGCCATGAGTGTGATCATCGGCAGGGCACTTCCTGATGTGAGAGACGGGCTTAAACCCGTACAGAGGCGTATACTCTACGCCATGTTCAGGGAGGGGCTTCTGCCTGGCAGAAAATACTCAAAGTGTGCGGGTGTGGTTGGTGAGGTGTTGAAGAAGTACCATCCCCATGGTGACACTGCAGTGTATGATGCCCTTGTGAGACTTGCCCAAGATTTTAATATGCGTTATCCTTTGATCGATGGACAGGGGAATTTTGGCTCCATAGATGGTGACCCTCCTGCTGCCTATCGTTATACAGAGGCGAGACTTGCCAAGATCGCAGAGGAGTTGCTTAGAGATATAGACAAAGATACAGTAGACTTTATTCCTAATTTTGATGAAACAACCACTGAACCTGTGGTGTTACCCACGAGGATTCCAAATCTGCTTATAAATGGCTCCTCGGGTATAGCTGTAGGAATGGCTACAAATATACCTCCCCATAATCTCACTGAGATTATTGATGCACTACTTATGCTTCTTGATAGACCTGATGCCACTGTTCAGGAGCTTATGACAAAGATAAAAGGGCCAGATTTTCCCACGGGTGGGATTATCCATGGAGTTGAAGGTATTGTAGAGGCATACACCCATGGCCGAGGCACAATAAAGATCAGGGCACGGGCAAGGATAGAAAAACCCCATAAGGGGCCTGAACAGATCATTATCACCGAGATACCCTTTCAGACAAACAAGGCGAGATTGATTGAGAAGATCGCATCCTTGATAAAGGAGAAGAAGCTGGAAGGGATTTCAGAGATAAGGGATGAGTCAGACCGCGATGGTATCAGGATAGTGATTGAACTGAAAAAGGGAGAGATGCCACAGGTGATTCTCAATAATCTCTATAAGAATACCCAGATGGAGACCACATATGGAATTATAATGCTCGCCCTTGTAGGTGGACAACCGAGGATAATGAGCCTCAGAAGGATGCTTAATCACTTCCTCCAACACCGTAGAGAAGTTATTCTCAGGAGAACGAGGTTTGAACTAAAGAAGGCAGAGGAGCGTGCCCATATACTTGAGGGCTTGAAGGTAGCCCTTGAGTATCTTGATGAGATAATAAACCTGATCAGGGCATCAAAGACACCAGAAGAGGCAAGGGTATCCCTTGTGAATCGTTATCCCCTTTCAGAGATACAGGCACAGGCTATACTTGATATGAAACTCCAGAGGCTGACTGGACTTGAGAGAGAAAAGATCATAAAGGAGTATGAGGAGACCTTGAAGGAGATACAAAGGCTAAAGGCTATTCTCGGAAGTGAGGTCCTGGTGAATCAGATAATAAGGGATGAACTGATTGAGATAAAGAATCGTTATGGTGACGAGAGACTAACCGAGATAGTTGCAGAGGTGAAAGAGATAACCATTGAGGATCTTATTACTGAAGAGGATATGGTTATCACATTCTCTCATGCAGGTTATATAAAAAGAAATCCCCTTAGTGAATACAGGAGCCAGAGAAGAGGCGGGAAGGGGCTTATTGGAATGGAGACAAAGACAGAAGACTATGTAGAGAATCTATTCATAGGCTCTACCCACGATTATATCCTCTTTTTTACAAACAGAGGGAAACTCTACTGGCTCAAGGTATATCAGATTCCTGAGGCAGGTAGGGCATCCAGGGGGAAGGCAATCGTGAATCTCCTCCAACTGCAGGACAATGAACGAGTAACTACAGCAATCCCTGTGAAGGACTTTACTGAGGGTTATCTCGTAATGTTCACAAGAAAAGGTGTAGTAAAGAAGACTCCCCTTTATGAATTCAGCAATCCCAGAGGCAAGGGAATAATAGCCCTCTCTCTTGACAGCGGTGATGAGTTGATTGCGGTAAGAAAGACAAAGGGGACAGATGATCTCTTGATAGGCACTCGTAATGGTCTTGTGATAAGGTTCAGAGAAGAGGATGTGAGACCCATGGGAAGGACTGCAAGAGGTGTAAGGGGTATAAACTTGAGAGAGGGTGATATAGTGGTATCTGCTGATGTGGTACAGGAGAAAGCTACAATACTGACTGTTACAGAGAGGGGTTTTGGTAAGAGGACTTCTGTTAAAGATTATCCTGTGCATGGCAGAGGTGGTAAAGGTGTTATATCTATAAAGGTGAATGAGAAGACAGGCAATGCAGTGGGTATACTACAGGTGAAGGATGAGGATGAAATAGTGCTTATTACAATGCTTGGGAAGGTGATCCGGATAGAGGCATCCAATATACCTGTGATGGGTAGAAATACACAGGGGGTAAAACTGATGGATATTGATCATGAAGACAGAGTAGTAAGTCTTGGAAGGATTGTGGAAAGGGAATCAAATGGGACTGTTTAATCAGGTAATAGGACACCAGAGACAGAAGCAGATACTGGCAGGATCATACAAAAGACGAAGAGTCTCCACTTCTTATATATTCAGTGGTGAGAGTGGTATTGGAAAAAGACTGGTTGCAAGAGAATTTGTAAAACTCCTTAACTGTAAAAGTCCCATAGAGACTGATATGGTGGATGCATGTGATAGTTGTTCTAACTGCAGGAAGATCACAAGGATGATCCATCCTGACCTCCTGACAGTGGAACCAGAGAAGGGTATAATCCGGATCGACAGAATAAGGGAGATACAGGAGTACCTTACAATGGCCCCACTTGAAGGTACTTTAAAGGCTGTTGTTATAAATGATGCAGAATGTATGAATCAGGCAGCAGCAAATGCATTTCTCAAGACACTTGAAGAACCACCTCCACACTCTTTGGTAATACTCATAACAATGTATCCTGACAGGCTACCAGCCACTGTTGTCTCCCGGTGTTTCCATATCAGATTCTCACTTCTTTCTGAAAAAGAGACCAAAGAGGTGATAAACAGGATGCTTTCTCCTGAACAGAAAAGGAATACAGTGGAGACAGCAAGACTTGCCATGGGAAGACCTGGCATAATAATAGAGATGGAAGACTCCCTAAGGGAAGATCTGAAGAGGATAGTCTCAAGATTAGAAGAGGTTGAATTGCTGGACAGATGGTCAGACAGACAGCAGATGCTGAGGTGGTTAAACCTCTTCAGTGTCTTTCTAAGAGACCTTCTGGTGTTCACAGTTTCAGAAGACAGGAGACTTCTTGTTAATCCTGAAATAAAGTCCCTTTTGAGAAGTCTCAAAAAGAGGCCCAGGATCGAAGATATAATAGACCTATATAATAAGGTCTGTATGTTGAGGGATATGTCTGTTTTTAATTTAAATACCTCAATAGTGCAGAATTTTGTAAATACCCATCTAAGGGTGATGTTGAGATGAAGGTAGAGGAGAAGAAGACAAAGATTGTGGCTGTTAGATACAGACCCTCTGGCAAACTGTTTCTCTATGAGACAGATGATCCCTCTCTATCCATAGGTGATAAGGTGGTTGTAGAAAGTATGTTTGGCCTTACTGTGGGTACTGTGATAAAGGAAGTGGATACAGATGAGGTTGAGGAGGGGAGAGAGCTTAAAAAGGTGCTTAGAAAAGCAACGGAAGAAGACCTTCAGGCGATGGAGAAGAATAGAAGACTGGAGGAGGAGGCATTCAATTTCTGCCTTGAGAGGATCGAGGCCAGAGGGATGCCCATGAAGCTGGTGGCTACTGAGGTTACCCTTGACATAAGAAGGATAATTTTTTATTTTACTGCAGAAGGCAGAATTGATTTCAGAGAGCTTGTAAAAGACCTTGCAGCAAAATTCAGGACAAGGATAGAAATGAGGCAGATAGGTGTCCGAGATGAAGCAAAGATGCTGGGTGGAGTGGGGGTATGTGGAAGGGTTCTATGTTGCAATTGCTTTCTTGATAACTTTGTCCCCATATCAGTAAGAATGGCAAAGGAGCAGGAACTTGTATTGAATACCACAAAGCTAACAGGTCTCTGTGGCAGACTCATGTGCTGTCTAAGTTATGAGTATGAAGGGACCATAGAGGGTGAGGATGAAATCCCCGTTGAGACAGAGGAGACCATACTGTGTGAGGAGTGTCCCTCTGAGACCGTCTCCTCTATTGTAAGGGCCTCTGTTGAGGAGGCAGTGGACAGTAATACCCATGAGGAAGAAGAGGCGGTTGAGATAGATAGGGTTGAGAAAGAGGAAACTGTTACTACAGAGGAGTATACTGTTCCTGTTGAGTCTCAATCTCCGTCTGTTCCCCCTGTGGTAAAAGAGCAGGAAGCAGAGCAGAAGGCTCTGTCTTCTGAAAAGAGAGAGATGAGACCAAAGCATGAGAAAAAGGTATTTAAAAAGAGCAGGGCTGAACGTAGAAGGAGAAGGAAGAGGAAAAAACATAAAAGGAGGAGATAAAAGAGGCTATGGAAAAGTTTTATGTAACCACTCCTATCTACTATGTGAATGATGTACCACACATAGGCCATGCCTATACAACTGTGGCTGCTGATATTGTTGCCAGATTTAACAGACTCCTTGGCAGAAAGGTGTTTTTTCTTACTGGCACAGATGAACATGGTCAGAAGGTGCAGAAGGCAGCAGAAGAAAGAGGTCTTTCACCAAAAGAGCATGCAGACAAGATGGTATTGAATTTTAAAGCACTCTGGCAGAAGTTGAACATATCAAATGATGCCTTTATCAGAACCACTGATACAGAACATAAAAGGGTGGTGCAGGAGATTCTTCAGAGGCTCTATGACAAGGGCGAGATAGTGAAGAGACCCTATCAGGGTTGGTACTGTACACCTGATGAGAGGTTCTGGACGGAGAAGGAACTGGTTGAGGGCAGATGTCCAGAATGTGGTAGACCTGTAGAACAGATAGAAGAAGAAAACTACTTCTTCCTCATGTCAAAGTATCAGGATAAACTTATAAAACATATTGAGGAGCACCCAGACTATATACTGCCAGAGACAAGGAGGAACGAGGTTCTCGGATTTCTGAGGTCAAGACCCCTTGGTGACCTATGTATATCACGACCTAAGAAGAGGCTCTCATGGGGCATACCGCTGCCTTTTGATGAAGATTATGTTACCTATGTATGGTTTGATGCACTGGTGAACTATTATTCAGCTACCAAGTATCTTGCCCCTGAGAAAGAGACACTCCAATGGTGGCCTGCAGAGCACCATATAGTAGGAAAGGATATCCTTACCACTCATGCAGTCTACTGGTCAACAATGCTTATGGCACTTGAGATGCCTCTGCCTGGAAATATCTTTGCCCATGGATGGTGGACAGTTGAAGGCAGGAAGATGTCTAAATCTCTTGGCAATGTGGTTGACCCAGAGGATGTTATAAACAGATATGGTGTTGATGCCTTTAGATATTTCCTTTTTAGAGAGGTCCCCTTTGGGCTTGATGGTGACTTCTCTGAGAAGGCCATTATTGGCAGGATAAACAGTGATCTCGCCAATGACCTTGGTAATCTGCTGAACCGTACCATGAGCATGCTACACAGGTATATGGATGCAGTGGTGCCAGAACCAGCAGAAACTGAGGAGGAGGCAAAAGCACTTGCAGAGCAGATCCTTGGCAAGCTCAAAGAACACCTCTCAAAGCTGGCCTTCCAGAAGGCACTTGATGAGATCTGGAGACTTATTGATTATCTGAATAAATACATTGATACAAATCAGCCATGGAGGCTCGCAAAGGAGCCTCAATCGAGGGGAAGGCTCTCAACAGTGCTTTATACTTGTCTTGAAGGGCTTAGGTTTATAGGTCTTTATATATTTCCCTTTATGCCTGAGACGGGTGAGAAGATATACTCTGCTCTTGGATACAGAGTCCTGGAGGGTAGATTAGATGAGCTTGCAAAATGGGGCCATTTGAGGCATGGGATAAAACTGACAAAGCCTGAACCTCTGTTCCCAAGAATTACACAGACAGAGAAGAAACAAGACCCGCCTATACAGGATAAAGAAAAGACACTCGAAACATCCCAGAAACTTATAGGTATAGAGGAGTTTGCAAGGGTTGAACTGAAGGTTGCGAAGGTGATTGATGCAGAGAGGATTAAAGGCTCAAAAAAGCTTATCAGGCTTGTGGTAGATGTGGGTGAGAAGAGACAGATTGTGGCAGGTATTGGAACAGCATACACTCCAGAAGAATTGGTAGGCAAGAGTGTTGTTGTGGTGACTAATCTCAAGCCAGCAAAACTTATGGGAGTTGACTCTCAAGGGATGCTACTTGCAGCAGGTGATGGAGAAAATATTGTGGTCATATCTCCAGAAAAGGATATACCTGTGGGCACAAGGGTTAAATAGCTTTCCTTCTGGGCATGACTTTCACAATGATAGGTGGTAGCTGCACTTCTTCTTCCCTGTACTCTATCTTAATCTTAACCTTAATAGCAGAGGGAAGATAATCCTTTTCCTCAGAAGACCAAGAATCATACCAGGTACCTTTCTCAGACTCAGTGGTGTCCAGATATTGAAATTCAATCTCAGTTATACCTTTAAATAGTGTTCGCTCAGAGATACCGCCTCTTTCTTCTACATCCTTGAGGAAGAAGAAGTTCTCCGTTGCCTTTAGTTCATCTGAATCCAGATAAAGCCTGACCCATTTCATCCCTGACTGCTCAAGGAGACTGTCACTGTCTCTTAATGTGCTTGTTGTTACAAAACTGATAGAGTCAGAACTGCCAGCAAAGTAGAGTCTTGGTCCTGTATGGGTTACCCTTGTGTAGGGATAGATTCCCTTTAGTAGCCATTTCAGTCTTTCTGCCAGTATCCTCTCCATCTGTGATAGCTCTGTCCTTTCTGTTGCTTTCTCCTCAGACCTATATCCCATCATCATTGCTGAAGCAATGATCAGCAGAAGCAGTGCTGTTGTTGAGAGGGCAATCAAGAGTTCCAAAAGGGTAAAACCTCTGTTATTTTTCTGTTGCATCTATAGTCCTCGTGGTTTTTATGGTAAGAGAACCTGAATCCCCCCAGGTTACCCTTACAGTTATTTGGTAAACGCTGTATCTGTTTTTTTCATCGTGGAGTATTCTTTCAATATCTCGAGTAGCAGTAAAACCTTCGAATTCGAATTCTGTTTCTGCATCTTCAGGGTCTTCGGTGCTGTATGCCTCTTCAATAAGGCTTTCTGCAATTATCAGTGCCTGAGTATATTCCTCCGCCTTTCTGACCCCTCTTAGCCCAGTAGAGAAAAACTGAAATATAGTGACGACAGCGATCCCAAGTATTGCTAAGGCAACAATAACTTCAAGGAGGCTAAAACCTCTATTGTATCTTTTGGAGGCTGACCTTACCTGTGATGGAGTCAACCCTGATCTCATAAATCCTTTCATCTCTGTCTTTAAGGAGAATCCTTCCTCCTGTGCTATCTCCAAAAGGTCTAAATTCAATATCCTCACCCTCTATCCAGAGCCCCTGAGGTAGTATGTATGTTCTGATCAGAGTGCCTGTTTTTTTCTTTAATACATATCCTTTGCCTTCTTTATCTATTTCAAAGACCACAGGAGTTCTATTGGTAATAGAAACTTCTCTGGCATGTCTAAGATACAGGAAAGTCTTTCTTGCTGCATCCCTCAGGATTGTCTTTTTGTGGGCAATGTCAATAGACAACAGAGTAAGAGCTCCAGCTATTGATATTATAAGCAGAACAATTAGCAGTTCTAAAAGGGTGAACCCCCTATTCTCCCCAGCTGGTAATGTCTTTGTCTTCACCTTCACCCCCTGGCGCTCCATCCCTACCATAAGAGAACAGGTCATATTCACCGTGTGAGCCGGGAGACCGGTACTGGTATTCATTGCCCCAGGGGTCCTTTGGTATGATCTTCTTCTTCAGATAAGGGCCGTCCCAGCCTTTGACTCCAGGGTCCTCAATAAGTGCCCGTAATCCCTCAGATGTTGTAGGATATCTGCCTACATCAAGTCTGAACTGATCAAGGGCTTCTTCCAGCAGGGCAATCTGTGCCTTTGCAGTAGATTGTTTTCCTTTGCCGAGTTTTGGAAATAACTTTGGACCTACGAGGGCAGCAAGCATTCCCAGAATCACCATCACCACAAGGAGTTCAATGAGAGTAAAGCCTTTTCTGTCCTTTATCCTCTGAATCATAGAACCTCCTCTGTATTTATTTGGATGGCGGAGGGGGTGGGATTCGAACCCACGGTGGGCGTAAAACCCACAGCGGTTTTCAAGACCGCCGCCTTCAACCACTCGGCCACCCCTCCATTTTAAATATTATAATCAATCTATTTTAGAGTTTTCATAGGTTACTTTTTGGAGGCTGTTGCGTTGTTTCTGTGGTGATGGTTATATTAAACCTGAATAGTGTCTCTCCCCCATGCCCATCACTCACCTTTACTTCTACAGGGAAAACACCTTCTGTGTTTTCAGAGAGTTTCCAATAGATCCTACCATCTTTGTCGACCTTCAGCCCTTCAGGCCCTTTCTGGACAACAAATGTGAGGCTGTCACCATCTGGATCAGAGGCAGTAATCTGTCCTGTGAGAGTATCATTTATGATATTGAGTTGAACCTCCTGTTGTACTATAGGTGGAGCATTAACAATAGTAATGGTTCTTTTGACAGAACTCCCTATGTCTTCACCATCTGAGGGGGTAATTGTTACAGTCACCTTGTCTCCCCTTTTGAGTTCCATTCTGAGAGTATCTGAGTAATTATCAATGCTCTTGCCATTTACAGCCCATTCATACTCCAGTGAAACCTCATCACCATCAGGGTCTTCTACATCTACTTTAACAGAAAGGATATCTCCCTTCTCAGAGGACTCTGTTATTAAGGATGCAGCCTTTATGACAGGTGGTGCATTTTCTACTACCACAGGCTCTGACTCATATTCACCTTTCGGAGTGATTGCCCTCACAATAACTATATCTCCTTTTGATAGGGAATGGGTATCAAAGAAGGGTTCTTTCCCGCTTTTTGCGAGATTACCATTTACATACCATTCATAAACTACTTCACCCTTTGTTTGGACTAACTGCGCAGTTATTCTCATCCCTTTATATATTACTTCAGGTGTAATCTTGATCTTTATTGATGTGGTCTCTATTTCAGCAGATTCTGTTAGATTCTCTCTTTCTTCGGTCTTCTCCTCTGTCTCTGCAGCCTGTTTCTTGGTCTCCTCTGAAGGTTTCTTTTCACATGCAAAGACGAAGAGAAAGATTAAAAGGAGTATCAATCCTATGGATTTCTTAGGAATATGGTACATCATACCCTCCCTTCCAGAATTTTTAGGTATATATAGATTACCATGAAATAAGGGATTTTATAAATTGTTCTGATTTTTGTATACTTTACCGTGCTAATCTGAACATATGAAGACCAGGAGGGAGAGATGCTTTCAAAGGTCTTCAGCACAACCCTCATTGGTATTGATGCACATCCTGTTGAAGTGGAGGTTGATATAACCTCCAGAGGACTTCCCCATTTCTCCATGGTTGGATTACCTGATACAGCTGTGAAAGAAAGTAGAGACAGGGTAAAAGCAGCACTTAAGAACTCCGGGTATGTTTTTCCACTCAAACAGATAACAGTAAATCTTGCTCCTGCTGATCTGAAGAAGGAAGGTTCATCCTTTGATCTACCGATTGCTCTTGGGATTCTTGCTTCAGAGGGTGTTGTTCCTTCTGATGTTATGAAAAAATTTATTATCACAGGTGAACTGTCTCTTGATGGAAGACTAAAACCAGTTAAAGGGGCCCTTTCAATGGCTATTGCTGCAAAGAGACTCTCGATCAGGGGGCTCTTGTTGCCGAAAGACAATGCCTCTGAGGCTGCAGTTGTACAGGAGGTGTCTGTATATGGAATGGAGCATCTTCTTGATGTAGTAGCATTTCTAAGAGGTGAGAAGGAGGTTCAGCCTTTTTGTATAGATATAGATGCTGTACTTAAGAGAGCATCATTATATGATGAAGACTTTTCTGAGATAAAGGGACAGGAACATGCCAAAAGGGCGATGGAGGTTGCTGCATCAGGTGGCCATAATATACTGATGATAGGCCCTCCCGGTGCAGGAAAGACCATGCTTGCGAGGAGGTTACCAACAATACTGCCTGGAATGACCTTTGAAGAGGCTCTGGAGACAACGAGAATACATAGTGTTGCAGGCACTCTTCAGGCAGGGCAGGCACTACTTGCCACAAGACCCTTTAGGGCTCCTCACCATACCATTTCGGATGTGGCACTGATTGGGGGAGGACAGTATCCAAAACCAGGAGAAGTCTCTCTTGCCCATAATGGAGTGCTCTTTCTGGATGAGTTGCCAGAGTTTAAAAGACATGTATTAGAGGTATTGAGACAGCCAATGGAAAATGGTGAAGTCACTGTATCAAGAGCCACAGCATCTGTTACCTTTCCTGCCTCCTTTATGCTTGTTGCTGCTATGAATCCCTGTCCATGCGGCTACATAGGTGATGAACGTCATCAGTGTACCTGTACTCCTGGACAGATCCACCGGTACAGAAGAAGGGTATCAGGCCCCCTTCTCGACCGTATTGATATCCATATTGAGGTGCCTGCAGTCAACTACAGAGAACTATCTTCAGAGTGCTCAGGAGAGTCCTCTGAGAAGATAAGGCAGAGGGTTGAGAGGGCGAGACGGATACAGATTGAGAGATTCCAAAAGGACAGTATTTACTGTAACGGTCAGATGAAGACAAGACATATAAAAAAATATTGTGTACTAACAAAGGAGGCGAAGAGGCTGCTTGAGTCAGCAATGCAGAATCTCGGTCTTAGTGCAAGGGCATACTCAAGGATACTTAAGGTATCTCGCACAATAGCAGATCTTGAGGAGTCAGAACATATCGAGGCTCACCATGTCTCTGAAGCAGTACAATACAGAACTCTGGACAGGGGAATGCTGAGTACTTGACAATTCTAATTAGCTTGTTTAATATTTTAAGTGAGTTGGTTTCTATGCTTTGTTGTAAGTTATAGTAACTTTTCAGAGGAGGGAGTTTGGGGTTGATTCTAAAGGTTTTCAACTTTATTTCCTCAAAAGTTTATTAAAGAGAGTAGAGGTAAGTTGTCTCAGATCAATGCTAATATGAGCACTTTGTTACCGCCTGTAACTGCTATCAGAATGGTGTGGGCGCTTACAGGTAAGTTCTCAGATAATGAAGAATCCAAAATAACAGCCACATTAACCGAAGCAATATTAAAAAGCATACAGGAACGGGCAGATAAAGACGAAAGAGAAAGAGAGTATGTGAGTAGTGCTGTAGCTGCCATGTATGCTACTTTACGCACCTTAGATATAATTCACAAGGGCCGAGAACTCAACTTTAAAGAGAATGAGAAATTGAGAGAGGCCTATTTGGATTCAGTACGGGAGAATCTTGAATTTGGAAAGAAGTTTGACCATTTTATAAGGTCTCTTCCAGCTATAACAATAGGTGGTGCTGGTGGAGTTACTTTGGCTGAAGCATTTGGAATATCAGGTGTTATGTTGTGGGCATTAACTCTGGCTTTAGGAGCAGCAGGATATATTGTTAACCTTGGGATTGTTAGGTCTATGCGTAAAAGAAAACAGATGCTCTATGTCATACAGGACTACGAAAGAAGTCTCTATTATGACCAATATGTAACCCGTGTTAGTGTAACTTTGAGTTCCTTATACCTGGATCTGGATCGCATTCACAAAACCGTGTTTGGAGAATCCTATCCTGTGGATAGAGAGATAAAAAGTATAATTGAAGATATTCTTAAAGGTGTGAGACCCACATTTTGCAGGTATGTCCATAAACACATGAGAGAGAAAAAGATAAAACCCGAACTGTGGACAATTTGTGAAACTGGTAAAGAAGAAGCTACAAAAAAATGCCCATACTGGGAAAAGATTTAAAGAGCCAGCGCACTATTCTTAGATTTTTACCTCAGCCATAGGCTCTCGCTGTCCCTTGCCTGAATCAAATTAATCATGAGCTTTGGGTATAAACGAGAGTAGGTTTATCTGATTTAGTTATGTTATCATAGAAATTTACAATGTCTTTACCAAAAGCTCTGACTGGGGATAAAGGCAAGAATAATAGAGGCCTCAGATTTGTAGGGATTTCTATACAGGGAGGTGAGTTATGATAAGAAAGAACTACTTCTTTACCTCAGAGTCCGTTACAGAAGGACATCCTGATAAAGTGGCAGACCAGATATCCGATGCAATACTTGATGCTATCCTTAAAGAAGACCCTTACGGGAGAGTAGCCTGTGAGACACTGGTGACTACAGGTCTTGCCTTTGTATCAGGGGAGATAACAACCAGCTGTTATGTCCCCATTCCTGACCTTGTGAGAGAAACAATAAGAGATGTTGGTTATACAAGAGCAAAGTATGGTTTTGACTATGAGACCTGTGCAGTAATCACTGCCATAGATCGCCAGTCCAGTGATATAGCAATGGGTGTTGATGTCGGGGGGGCAGGAGATCAGGGATTGATGTTTGGTTTTGCCTGTGATGAGACTCCTGAGTTAATGCCATTGCCGATAATGCTTGCCCATAAGCTGGCAATGAGACTTGCTGAGGTGAGAAAGAAAGATATTATAGGTTATCTCAGGCCAGATGGTAAAACACAGGTAACAATTGAGTACAGAGATGGAAGACCCTTCAGAGTAGACTCCATAGTGGTTTCTGCACAGCATAATCCAGATGTGACATTAAAAGAGATAAGAGAGGATATAATTGAGAAGGTTATTAAACCTGTTGTGCCTGCTGAACTCCTTGATGAAGAGAATATTATATATCACATAAATCCTACAGGCAGGTTTGTTATTGGTGGTCCAATGGGTGATACAGGTCTTACTGGAAGAAAGATAATTGTAGACACCTATGGAGGGGTAGCAAGACATGGGGGAGGATGTTTCTCTGGTAAAGATCCTACCAAGGTGGACCGTTCAGGTGCTTATATGGCGAGGTATATAGCCAAAAACATTGTAGCCGCTGGTATAGCATCCAGGGTGGAAGTCCAGATAGCCTATGCCATTGGAGTGCCTGAGCCTGTGTCTATACTGGTGGACTGCTTTGGTACAGAAAAGATCCCCACAGACAGGATAGTTGAGCTTATAAGAGAGAACTTTGAGCTTACTCCAAAGGCGATTATTGAGAAGCTCAATTTGAGAAGACCTATATACAAAAAGACAGCGGTATATGGTCATTTCGGCAGAGAAGATGATGATTTCACATGGGAGAAAACAGACATGGCTGAGATACTCAGAGCCCAGGCAGGATTATAAATTTAATAGGAGGAACAATGATTATTAAGTCAGACATAAAAGATATATCTCTTGCAAAGAAAGGCAGACTCAGAATAGAATGGGCAGAGATGCAGATGCCTGTCTTAAGGATAATAAAAGAGGAGTTTAAAAAAGAAAAGCCACTTAAAGGAGTAAGAATTGCTGCTTGTCTACATGTTACTACAGAGACTGCCTGTCTCATGGAGACCCTTAAGGCTGCAGGTGCAGAGGTTGCCCTTTGTGCTTCCAATCCACTGAGCACCCAGGATGATGTGGCAGCCTCACTGGTCAAGTATACAAAGATACCGGTTTTTGCTATTAAAGGTGAAGACAACAGAAGGTACTACAGACATATTGAGGCTGTTCTGTCCATAAGACCCAATATAACAATGGACGATGGTGCAGACCTGGTCTCCACACTACACAAGACCGGAAAAGGGATTGATGAGGTGGTGGGTGGTACTGAGGAGACCACCACAGGCGTTATCAGACTGAGGGCTATGGCTGAAAGAGGAGTTCTGATGTATCCGATAATTGCGGTTAATGATGCCTATACAAAGTACCTATTTGATAACCGTTATGGCACGGGACAGAGCACCATAGACGGAATCATGAGGGCAACGAACAGGCTTATTGCTGGCTCTGTGGTGGTTGTGTCTGGATATGGATGGTGTGGTAAAGGTGTTGCCATGAGGGCGAAGGGTATGGGAGCAAGGGTTGTGGTGACAGAAGTGGATCCATTGAGGGCACTTGAGGCTACAATGGATGGATACGAGGTGATGCCAATAAAGGAGGCTTCCCGCATAGGAGACATCTTTGTAACTGTTACTGGTGATATAAATGTGATTAACAAGGCCTGTTTTAAGGTGATGAAGGATGGTGCAATAGTCTGTAATTCTGGTCATTTCAATGTGGAGATAGATATTGATGGATTAAGGTCTATCTCGAAGAAGGTAAGAAGATTAAGGGAGTTTGTGGATGAATACACCCTTGAGGATGGAAGAAAGATATATCTTCTTGGCGAGGGAAGACTTGTTAACCTTGCTGCTGCAGAGGGCCATCCCTCGGCAGTAATGGATATGAGCTTTGCCAATCAGGCACTATGTGCGGTCTACTTAGCCCAAAATAGGGGGAAACTGGAAAAGCGGGTTTACAGAGTGCCTGAAGAGATAGACCGGAGAATTGCTTCTTTGAAACTCTCTGCAATGGGGATAAAGATTGACACTCTGACAAAACAACAGGAGAAGTACCTTCATAGCTGGGAAATGGGCACTTAGACTGCATCTCCTATGGTTGACCTCAAGAGCCTGAGCAGCGAAGAACTTGTGAATTTTATAGAAAGCAGAGGACTGCCCCGATTTAGAGCCAAACAACTTCTACACTGGATTTACGAAAAAAAGGTAGAAGATATAAGGGATATCACAGAGCTGTCTCGCCAGTTAAGAGAGGACCTCAGCAAAGAGGCATACATAAGCAATCTGCTTTTATGTAGAAGGGCCTACTCAACAGACGGTACAGAGAAGTTTCTCTTTCAGCTTGAAGATGGTGAGAGGATAGAGAGTGTTCTCATTCCCGACGAACAAAGGCTTACACTATGTATATCTTCCCAGGTGGGATGTCCTCTGGGTTGCAGATTCTGCCTTACAGGAAAGATAGGGTTTCGAAGAAACCTGAAGGCTCACGAGATCGTGGACCAGTTTATCTCTGTCCAGAGGATAATTGGACCGAGAAAGATAACAAACCTTGTTCTTATGGGTATGGGAGAGCCCCTTTTAAATCTTGATGAGGTGGCAGAGGCAATAAGGAGAATTACCGAGTATATGAGGTTCTCAAGAAGACGGATAACCCTCTCAACTGCTGGTATAGTGCCTGGTATAAGAAGACTGCCTCAGGTTGCACCACTGGTTAATCTTGCTATATCACTTAATGCTACTACGGACAAGATAAGAGACCAGATTATGCCTATAAATAAAAAATATCCTATCTCAGAGCTGCTCAAGGCATGCAGAGAGTTTCCCCTTGAGCCAAGAAAAAGGATCACCTTTGAGTATGTACTTCTGAAGGGAGTTAACGATACTACTGAGGATGCAGAGAGGCTTGTAAAACTCCTGAGAGGTATTCCCTCGAAAGTGAACCTCATTCCTTTTAATCCTTATCAGAGAGCAGAATTCGAGAAGCCCGATGACGAAGAGACCCTACGGTTTCAGAACGTCCTTCTGAGAGGAGGGCTTACTGCCCTGATCAGAAAGAGCAGAGGCAGCGATATCCTTGCAGCCTGTGGACAGCTAAGAGCAGAGTACAAAAGTCCTAAGGTGATTTAATCCAAATCTCAGATTGTCTGTCCCTTTTAGGTACACACTGTACCATGCTGGTACAGTCTTCCTCTTCCTCAGAAAACTAACCCCTTTGTTTTTAAACAATTTTCCCTCTGGCAGGATTTTTGATTAGAAGGTTATAAACCATTATAAACATAACAATCCATGTTACCAAAATGTCTTGACTTTTTAACTTAGCAAAACAATCTGAGTTAGGAGGTCAGGATGAGAAGGATATTCTGGTTGATAGGTCTTTTTGTATTTCTGCTATTCTTTTTACTTTCTTCCTCTTTTGCCGAGATTGAGACATCTGTATCCCTTGAAGCAGGGGCTTCTTCTGGGGCTGTTTTGGGGCAGGCGGGTCCTATGACATACTTTGTCAAGCCTGGAGGCACGGGTGATTGCAATCCCGTAACCCCTTGCAGTTTTCAGACCGCCCTTGACAAGGCAGCAACAGACGGAGAGGACTCAATCATCTACGTGGGAAGCGGTACCTACAACATCACCTCAACCCTCACCTACCAGGTATCGGGCGGAGACGGCACCCTTACGATTGAGGCAAAGGACCCTTCAAATCCACCAGTGCTTGATGGAGGAGATAATGTCCAGATAATGTACATTAACAATGATAAAGACAGTATTGGAGACGGCGGACAGGGAATAACTCTAAGAAGATTGGTGTTTCAGAGGGGTAAGAATGGAGTTATGATTCAAACAACTGCAGCAGACATACTGGTTGAGCACTGCCAGTTCATCAACAATAATAGTAGCCAATATGGAGGAGGTCTTTATGCTTTTGCAGTAGCTGGAGGCGGAATAGAAATCCGGGGAAATATCTTCAGGGGCAATACCTCATCAAAACAGGGAGGCGGAGTTTATGCCATTGCACAGCAGTTACCGGGTTTTCTAAAAATCGTAAATAACATCTTTGAAAACAACACTGCAGCCTGGAGTGGAGGCGGTGTATATTTACGGTTTGGTCATGTTGCCATCACCATTACAAACAACACCTTCTACAATAACGATGCCCCTACTGGTGGTGGAGTGTATATAATGGCTGCCACCTATGAAGACAGGGTAGATATTTACAACAACATCTTCTGGGCAAACAGTGCTTCCACAGCCAGCGATTTGTATTATGATGTATTCTCATCCCCCCAGATAAGGGTCTTTAACAACGACTTCAGTTGCAGTGACTTTGATGGCTCCAGTAGCTGTCTTGTGATAGATGATATCACGCATTATATAGAGGGTAACAACATCAGTGCAGACCCTCTGTTTGCCGACCCTGCAAGCAGTGACTTTCACCTCAGTCTGGGCTCACCCTGCATAGATACAGGGAACAACCATGCCCCGGAGCTACCATCAGAGGACTTTGAGGGTGACCCCAGGATGGTGGACGGTGATGACGACGGTGTGGCACTGGTGGACATGGGGGCTGACGAGGCCCGGGTATACAGGTATTATGTTTCTCCTGATGGTTCTGGTTTTGGATGCACAGAAGCCACACCCTGTGCCTTTCAAACAGCCCTTTCCAGTGCTGAAGCAGATGGGGCGGACTCCATAATCTTCGTCAACAGTGGTACATACTCCCTTACATCCCCCCTCACCTATGAAGTGGTGGATGGTGATGGTTCCCTCATTATTGAGCCTGTTAATCCTTCCAATCCACCTGTGCTTGACGGAAACAATAGTACCCAGATAATGCTCATTAACAATGATATAGACGAAGATGGGGGTGATACCAGAGAGATAAGGGTTAGAGGGCTCGTTTTCCAGAATGGAAATAATGCTGGATGGGGAGGCGGTCTCTATCTGAGGGCAGGTCATGCTAACATACTGATTGAGAATTGTCAGTTCCTTAATAATCTTGCTAAAAATGGTGAGGTCAAGACCCTGGGAGGAGGATTGTATGTTGCAGGGTTTGGAGGTAGCATAGATATCCGTGGTAACACCTTTGATGGCAACTCTGCCAACATAGGCGGAGGTATGCATGTGTATTCTTCGGGTGGTGCACTCAATGTGGAAGATAATACCTTCCTGAACAATTCTACCTTCTCTACACAGGATGCATATGCTCAGGGAGGTGGTGCTTCAGTTGACCCTGAACATACTACTGCCACAATTAGTGGTAACACCTTTTCCAACAACATTGCTGACCTTAATGATTGGAGTTTTGGTGGAGCACTTCGTGTCTGGTTGTATAATAATGACGACATTGCAGTGATTGATAACAATATCTTTAGTAACAATGTTTCTGAGCACGGTGGAGGTGGAATTGAGCTGGGCTGGGTGTCTGGAACAGTCAGGATAATGAACAACATTTTTAAAGAGAACAGTTCTTATAATGGTGGAGGAGTGGATGTTCAAGGGAGTGGTAGTATTGAGATAATAAACAACATCTTTGAAAACAACTCTGCCAATTATGGAGGGCGAGGAGGCGGTATCCATGTTGACCCTGTGTATATTACCGCCACCATCACGAACAACACCTTCTACACAAACAGCGGTTACTATGGCGGTGGTGTCTATCTCCTTCTTGACCTTAATGGAGACGGTGCTAACATCTACAACAACATCTTCTGGGCAAACAGTGCCAATGATGGTGATGACCTGTATGCCTATGTAGGCTACTCTAACAATCCGGTAAATGTCTTCAACAACGACTTCAGTTGCTCTGACTTCAGTGGCTCAGGAAGCTGTCTTCATGCCGGTGGTAGTTACAGCCAGGGCAACAACATAAGTGCAG